>NZ_JBZCNB010000013.1:0-50113 GCF_058269075.1 Arthrobacter sp. TJ-270
TGATCACCCACCCAATCGTTTGGAACAGGTGGCTCAGTTTTCAACCGTCACAATGGCTCACTTTTCGACCGTCACCGACAGTTCTTGACCCTCCCCAGCGAAAGGCAAATGACCACGACCCAGGAAGTGATAGCAGGGGTTGTAGTCGTACTCATTGGACTAGGCCTGTTCCTTTTCAGGGAACGGTTCATCAAACTTCAGCTCCTATCTATCCAAGGGCTAAAACCAATGAAGAGCCACCTCGCGACGGTTCGACGGTTACTCGAAGTAGCCTGGGTGGTCTTCAGCATCGTGCTCATCCTTATCGGTCTAAGCTGGCTTCTGCCCTTCGTCTAGAAGACCGGTATGAGGAATGACCCAAACGGAATCAAGGCTCTCAGGGGAAGACTTGTCCGTTAGACCCTCCCGAGAAAGCGCACGGTGGAGGATCCCCCACCGTGCCCTTCCTCGGCCAGGCCTAACGCACGGCGCACAGTGCGATCACCATGCTTCTGGGAAGGCGCGGATCATTTCGGGCGGAAAGGCGGATAGTAGGGCGCGTCGGAGTTTCTTACTGTTTTTCCATTGGTGGACGTCGAGCTCGGTGCTTCGTCCTCGACTGTCCAGTAGAGCGATTCCCCCGCTGCTGCGGTCTCCGACCAGGACGACATCTGTCAATTTGATGGCCTTTGTTTTGGAGCTTCGGTGCTTCATCAGATGCGTCTCGGTGAGCTGCAGAACGCTCTTATTCGATCTGTTCGGCCACACATTTGATTGACGGCCAGTTTGATCCGATTGTGGGTCGGTTGTGTCATGGTCTTGCCAGATTTCATATGGGTCGATCGTTAGACCTGCGTCTCGGCACTTCTTCTTCTTGGGTTTGACGTCGCTGTCCATTGCGATGACCAAGGTCTTCAGGCTGGCCTTCAGTGTCGCGGTAAGGGCCGCTGCCCCCGTTTCGTCTGCTAGGGCGAGCAGTTCCTCGCGTGTAGGCGTTTTTCTTTGGAAGAGTCCGTCGATGGCGACTTGGTCCAGATATTCCGTTGGCACGGTTTCATCCCAGGCAAGATCAATAACGTAATCGTTGTGGGCGGACTCGACCGCATGAGCACTGAACCCGGACGCGGCAATGTCGTTCAGGGCTTCGAGTGCGGCGTTCAGAGTCTTGCGGGTGTTCTCCACAATCGGATCGAGCACAAGATCAAGCTGCACGGCCTCTCTGCCGAGGACGGTGATAATTGGATCAACCGAGTAGATCAACCCCTGGTCGTGGCTCAGCCGCTTCCGCAGTTCGTAGTCCATCGCGCTGGCCAGGAGCGCACCTTGCCGGATAGGGACGATCAGGGACAGGGCGATGCCTACCTTCGATGACATGACCAACGTCGGCTCTGTGATAACCGGGATCGGTTCGTCGCGGACTGTTGGACTGCCAGAGGGCAGCCGGACATCAAGAGCAGCTGGCATGGGGCCGACAAAAGTCAGGGCGGCGTTCGCGCTGGAAAACCAGCTTTTCGCCCAATCGGTAGCCTCATCTGCAGTGATAGCGGATAGCGTTGGGACGCCGATCTGACCGATCCCAAGTCCTTGGGCTCCGAATCGGTAGGTCAGCAGCCCGGCGGATAGGTTCTGGAATGCCCATGGGTTCTCCGCCTGGATGGACGCTTTCTCCAGCGCAAGGTCGTCCTCTGTGAGGGCAGCGAAATCGGAAAGGACTTCAGCGATCCTGTTGAAGAAGGCAGCTACTGCATCCGGCTTGCCGGAGGCGTGGAACTCCGTAGTGTTCGTATCCACGCTTCCTCCATGGCGCACGGTAATCGGTTGAACGCGACGCAACACGATGTGTTCGATCAAATGCGTGATGCCGGCCAGCGCAACAGGTTCATCGCGGAGTCCGACCCCGAAGACCAATGTGCCCGCACATATACGACGCTGCATATCCAGCCAATACGACTGGATACCGTTGTGATTAGTGCTCTCGACCCTCTGCAGCATAAATCGAATTCTCTCAGCAGACACGGCGGCGAAATGACCACGACATCCCGCTCTCACCAGGAAGCGGATCCCTCAGCGCACCTTCTGAAAGGGAATGCCCGCTGATCAGTGGGTGGGCGTGGCCCTTCTATTTGGCAGCGGGCATCTGCCCGGTGAAAGCGTATTTCTGGTGAACCTTTTGCAGCAGTATGGTCAGGTCCGCTAGTACGAGTTTCGGTATGTCTGATTCATCCGTTTGCAGTATCCGGTTCAGGTTCGGCGTGATGTGGCCGATGATCCTGAGACCTTTCTTGCGCATGCGCGTGGACGTTGGTTCCTGTCCAGTGTGCATAGCTGCAGCGCCGGGGTACATGGCGCGACTTTCGGCGATCCCGAACTCCACTGCCCGTAGGGGCCCCGCTCAGCCACCATTGCCGCCACGCTTCGGATGCGTTGATGTCCATGGCGACTTCTCTCATGGTTGCCCGATATAACTGCACCCGGTGAGGAGCATGTTCAAGCTGTTCTGCATATTCGAGGAAGCGCGGTTCGTCTTCACGGGGTTTGAGGGGCCACAGTGTGTTGGTGTTGCGCTCATAGGCTTCCTCGAAGGCATTTGGGAGTCCGTTCCCAATCATGCCCTCGAAGAAGTCGAACATTGCAGGCCGATCCGGTTGCTCGAGAAAGTGTCCATCGGGCGGTGGGACATTGCCGACGAGGACTTGGTACAGGCACCAGCCGTTCAGCCACTGCTCGTAGCTGAAGGGCTGCGGCTCATTCATCCTGCCCAGTAGTGGAGGGGCTGCGGGGTCAAAGTCCTGCGGGGTCGCCGGGTTACTCATGGCCGGTTCAACGGTCTTTGCCGCAAAGAGTGCCTGAGGCTCGGGCCTAGCCTCCCATTGGATGAACAACTCGGACGCGCTGCGCTGGGCTTGCCCGAAGAGATCAATGATCATGTCAGCTCTCTCAGAGCTGAGCTTCTTCACCAGCGCATCGTGCTGGGGACCGGGATCCCGGTTCCACAGCCTGGCCTGCCTCACAAAAACTTCAAGATCCATAAGTCCTTCACCAACTACGAACGGTCATCGCAAGCCACCAAAAAGCACTTTTCGCAAAATCTACCTGCTCCGGCCAAAAACGGATGGGCCTACGCCCGCTACTACACCAGCGAGACCGAACGACGCGGCGAGCTGGAAGGCTAGCTGCGCAACTACAACCACCACCGGCCGCATACCGCCTGCGGCAATCAGCCGCCAATCTCACAGTTGACCTTCCAGCCCACATAGCTGGCGACAGCGGCCGATGGTTTCTGGAGCAGGACCGTTCCCCCGATGACACGATAGAAGCATGAACGAGCTTCAGCCTTGGGCGTCTGGCGAGGAGATCGATCGCTTGCGGCTGGCTCCGATGGGGTCTGCTGGTGGTGTCGGCGACGTCCGGCAGATAGTCGAGAGCATAAGTACAAGGCCAGTGACCTCAAGGCCCTCTGGGACGACGGAGGGCTCTACTGGTTCGGAGATGGCGGACCTCGACACATCGGCGGGAAGAAGGCCATCGGCCGTGACCGTCATGGTGTCTTGACCTTCTCGCCCTCCTTGTGCTTCGCCTGCAACAACGCTGACTCACAGCCATTTGATCGGGCCTATGACAAGTACAGCCAGTTCGTGGCTTCCGGAGGCTTGTCGGGCAGGCAATCTCTAGACTTCCCTAAGCTTTATGGAGCGGGAGCAGCAACCTTGCGCGTCGACTTGGCCCGCTACTTCACCAAGCACTTCGGGTGTCGAATGGTCGCCGATGGCTTCGATGTTCCGGATTCGATGCGCTCCTTTCTCGACGGCGCGCCTGATATGCCGGATGTTCACCTCGGCTTCGCCAAGCTTGGGATGCTGGCAGAGCTCGCCGATCTCGGAACGTTCCTGCACCCAACGGCAGGCATCGGGTTTTTGTCGGCGGATCGCAGTCGACTGACTGGGTACGTCACCGGGGTGTTCATCAGAGATGTGGGCGTGAGGTTCGAGTGGAGAGAGGACGGCTTCGATAGCTCATGGAAGAGCTTCTTCCTTTTTTCGCGCGGCGTCATCAACTACTTCGAGACCGAAGAGGACATGCATTTCGCCCGTCGAACGCCCATGCCGCGAGCGTGCTCGTGGCTAAACATGTGGAGGCGGAGTTAGGCGATTCTTCCTCCGCAAAACGCATCCCGGTCATCCTCGCGGTCGACTAACGTCTCCGGTCAGTACAACTAGAGGATCCTCCACCGCACGCCTCTTTGCTAACGGAAACAGGCATGGTCTCCGCGTCAGTGACATAGATTCAGGGCTCATTCTCTAGTGTTTTGAATGCGCACTCTCGCGTCCACGGCATAGAGCAGGGCGCCTGTTGCGATCAGCGCGAGACCGATCGCGATCTGCCAAACAAACCACGTTCCAGTGCCCGTGCTTAGCGCTATTAGGGCGCTGAAGGCGAGTAAACCTCCGAGGATCGTGAAGCTAGACCCAAGCTTCCTTCGCGTTGTACTTCCACCGTTCATGCCGCCAAGTTCCTTCCACTAATTCCAGCCACTATGACGCCAGCTCTTTCCCTCTAGGTCAAGCAGGCCCTCGAGAAATCGTCCCAGTAGGCGATCCCTTACCGTACAGTCGCAAGCTGATCCTTATGTTTGCCCTTTTTCGAGCGGTTTCAGTCAAATTAGTGATCCGCCAGTTAGGTTGTGAGGATGACGAGACTCTCGTGGAGGACGATCGTCATTGGCTCGGTTGCCCTCATTGTCTCGGCTGCTTTTGTGGGAGTGCTGCTGTCCCGATTCCTGCCCTCCGGCTCGCAGTTGTGGATACTTCCGACGGTCGTGGCTGTGGCTGTGATTGTGTCGATAGTTGTGAGAAAGAATGCAGAACAAGGACATCGCTGATATCAGTTGGATTCGCGACGTGCGGCGAAAGCTGATCCTCCACCGTGCTCGTCCGTGACTTGAGGGCGGCTGTTTACTTAGGCGCCTGCTGGTTGTTGGCGAAATGCGCGTCGCTCTCGGGGGGCGATGGGGATAGTTGCGGCTATGACCGCTGCTATGGATGCGGGGAGGATGAACCATCCGACAATCCATATTGTGGTGGTAATCGCCAGGATGGTCATGATGCCTGCGACGCAAGCAGTGGTTAGTGGCATTCTGCGTCCCCGTACGAAGGGCGGTACGGCCGTCAGGAGAAGTGCTGCGATGAGTGTTACTGCGATTTTGGGGTCCATATTGAACAGCACGAGCTGCGTGGTTGTGCTGATGACTTCACCGGTGTCTGGATCAATGGTGGAACCGACATACCCCGTGCGCAGCGAGATGATTGCAGTGGCTAGGAGCGCCAGGGCGAAACTAATGATCTGCGCTGTGCGCTTTGCAGTCATATAGCCCCTGATCCCCTGACGTGCCGGCGAAGCGGTCGATCGCACCTGGGCGGGCCCGATGTCGGGGCGTCGCCGTGGAATCTCCTCGCGCACCGGATCTGCGACATCCGTCGGCGGGCCCAGGCGCGTCAGTACGTCGTCAACGGCTTCTCCGCGTGCAAGCGCCTCAGTGATGTGGGAGCGCAAGCCATCCATAATCTCAGCCGTTTGCTCCGCCGATGCACGTCGAAGAGTTTGCTCAGCTGCGGCGAGCCAGGCTACTGCTTCGGCGGGAAGTTCGTTGTGCGTCACGATGGTCTCCTGAGGGTGCGATCTACTGCGTTCCGAAGAGGGATCCACGAGTTCTCGAACACTTCGAGAGCGTCGCGACCTGCTGGGGTGAGGGTGTAGTACTTTCGGGGTCGTCCAGCTTCCGATTCCTGCCATTCGCTTTCCGCGAGCCCGGAGGTCAACAAGCGTGCGAGCAGCGGATATAGCGTGCTCTCTCCCGCAATCAGTCCGTCAGCTTCGAGGCGGCGGGCCATGTCCAGCCCGTAGGTGGGACCGTCCCGCAATATTGCGAGGGCACAGAACTCAACCAGTCCTCTGCGAAGACTCGTGAGTACGCGTTCGGTGGTTACCATGTACCGCATAGTACAACGTGACACAAGGTATAGAACAGGGTGGAGTAGTCATCGTCGGATAACAGTAGGGAGTCCGATCCGATCCCTCACCGTGCCGTTTCTCGTGCGGGCCTTCTGCGACCGGTCGATGGTTCTGGTTTGCTGCTGCGAAAAGCAATCGTCCTTCACGTTGAAGTTGCAACATGGTGCGAGCGATGCCTGCACCGCGCAAGGTCGACCTGTCGGTGGTGCCGAAGGGCTGGTGGCAGAAGCTGGTATTCCCCGTCGGCAGGCCCGAGGAAACGGTGGACCGCAACGCCTACGTGTTCTGCGTTCTGGAGAAATTCCACACCGCGCTCAAGCACCGGCGACATCTTCGCGGCCACCTCCGACCCCTGGTCAGATCCCCGGACCCGGCTACTGTCGGGGCCGGCGTGGGAGAACGCGAAGGGCCCGGCGCTGGGCGCTTTGCTGCTGCCGGAGCAGCCCGAGTCTGCTCGCGGGGCACGCCGGGACCTTGGATGCGGCATGGCGAACGGTGTCCGGCGGGATGACCGCCGGCGGGGACATCACCGTGGACACCGAGGGCCGGATGGGTCTGCGAACTCACTTCCGCCAGCTGATCTCACCCACAGTGACTCGTATACCGAATGGTGGGCGGGTTAGTGCGTCTCGCCGGGCACGATCGTGAAATACCCTTCCGGCTCGATGACCGGCAGCCCAGGTATCGCTCAGTTGAGCACGGAGGTCCTCGGCAAGCAGGGTGACGAAACATTTCACGTAAGGGTCGACGCTCGTGAGTCGTGGATCAAAGTTGTCAGAGTGGAGTGTTGTCGACGTCGACAAGCGAGAGATTCGGTGGGTACTGACACCGAATCTCTCGCGCCCCTGAGCAATTACGAGCTGTTGCTCCGCGCGTTGGTTGAAGATGAGCGCGCGAAACTCGTCGCGGTGGGCGTCGATGTCGATGAATACACACGCATACCTAGCGGCGGACGGCCGCGACGCTGATTAAGCGGGCGGCCGGAGTCATGCTGGGCCAATGGGAAGGAGTGGGGTCGAGACCAAGGTCATGTATTGGCCATGCCGACGAGGCACGAGGGGCACGTCCAAAAGGACGTGCCCCTCGTCTGTCCCGGCGACGTGACGCCGCCGGAGCAGGAATCGGGTGTTGGTCAGGCTGCGTCGCGCAGAACCTCGCGCAGCGCCTCGTACTGTGGCTTCGGGTTGTTGTACATGTCGTACAGCAGGCCTGCGCCCTGGCCGGTGAACCAGCCGGGGATCCAGGAATTCGCGTCCGACACGCCCCATACCGTGTACGAGTTGCACGCCTCAACCGCGAGACAGTCCTCGAGGGTCTGTGCCCACCAGTCAACCTGCTGGTCGGCCTCGGCAGGGTCCACCGGGGTGTTGGTGTAGGTGCCGTTCGGCTTCTGGGCGACGTAGGTCCGGATGTCGACCTCAGTCAACGCGACCTCCAGACCCAGGTCGGCGAATCGCTGCAGGTTGTTGCGCAGGTCAGGGTAGCCGTACTGCGTGTCGAGGTGCCCCTGGAAGCCGACACCGTGGATCGGCACCCCGTCCGCGAGCAGTTCCTGCACGAAGGTATACGCGGCGTTGCTCTTGGGGCCAGTGAACTCCAGGTTGTAGTCGTTGTAGAAGAGCAGCGCATTCGGGTCGGCCTCGTGCGCCCAGCGGAATACGTCGGCGACGTACTGCTCGCCCGGCAGGCCGAGTTCCTCGTATGCCTGGTACCAGATGGTCTCGCGGAAGCTACCCTCGGCGTCGTCGTTGAAGATCTCATTGACGACGTCCCACTGCTGGATGTCGCCCGAGAAGTGCCCGGCGACTGTCCGGACGTGGTTCTCCAGGATCACGCGCAGCTCCTCGGCGCTGTAATCCCCCGTCGTGAGCCAGGTGGGCAGCTGGTTGTGCCACACGAGCGTGTGCCCCCGTACGACCTGGCCGTTCGCCTCGGCGTTGGCGATCAGCGCCTCCGCCGCGGCCCAGTCGTACACGCCGGGAGCCGGGTTCAGGGCCTCCCACTTCATCACATTTTCGGCGGTGACGCTGGAGTACTGGGTGTTGACGATGTTGCGGTACTTGCCGTTTTGTTCCAGCAGGTCGGCATTCACAGCAACGCCGATCTTGATGCCGGCGTCGTCGGCGAGGGTGCGCAGGCTGTTCTCACTGATGACGGACGAGTGCTCTGACGCCTTCGGGTGTGACGGCGGAGCTGGAGCAGCGAAGGCGGTGCTCGGGACGATCACCACAGAGGCCAGCACCAGGACGCTGGCGAGTAGGGGACGAGTTGTGCGCATAAATACTCCTTTGTATGAGGGCGTGGCGGGCGGGTCGATTGGCATCTTCCTCCCCCTACCCATAGTTAGCCAGATAAGTTGTGGCTGTCAACAAATATTTCTGCCACCACCGCGAGGGACTGGGTGCGGTTGTGAGAACAGGACCGGACCGGATCGCGGAGCGAGCTGCAGATCGTCGTGACAGTCGATTGACGAGTCAACGGGCACCCGGCACGCATTTGTTGCGAGGATCTCTATTTGTTGCCGGAAAACTCTTGCGTTTCACCGGGGCAGTGTTTAGGCTCACACCATACCAACAACTTTCGACGCAAATGTCGAAACTTTCGAGAGGCGTTCAAGGATGAACAAGCACAGCACCAGGAAGCTGCTGACCGTTGGGGTGGCGACAGCAGTCGCTCTCGGCGGCCTGTCAGCGTGTGGCTCCGGCGATGGAGCATCAGAAAGTGGCGACGTCACCATGACGTTCTGGCAGAACTCGACGACGGGTGCTGGCAAAGCGTACTGGGAGAAGACGGTCGCAGCGTTCGAGGAGGCAAACCCTGGCGTCACGATTGAGATGCAGTCCATCCAGAACGAGGAGATGGACGGGAAGCTCCAGACGGCGCTGAACTCCGGCGATGCACCCGACATCTTTATGGCGCGCGGCGGCGGCAAGCTTGCGGATGTCGTTGCGGCCGGACAGGCCATGGACATCACGGATTCCATCGACGACGCCACCAGGGCCGCTGTGCCCGAAGGTGTATTGAGCGCCTTCGAGGTCGAGGACAAGATTTACGGAATGCCGACCGCTGTGCTGCCTGGTGGCATGTTCTACAGCCAAGACCTCTTCGCCGAAGCGGGCGTCGAAGGAACACCGACGACCATCGACGAGCTCGGTTCCGTTGCTGAGAAGCTCAAGGGTGCAGGAATCGACCCCATCGCCGTCGGCGCGAAGGATGCGTGGCCGGCAGCGCACTGGTACTACTTCTTCGCGTTGCGGGCATGCTCGCAGGACGCGATGAACGAAGCGGCCGAGTCGAAGCAGTTTGACGACCCATGCTGGCTCGAGGCCGGAAAGGAGCTGGAGAAGTTCGTGAAAACGGAACCGTTCAACAACGGATTCCTCACCACATCGGCGCAGCAGGGAGCAGGCAGCTCTGCGGGTCTCCTTGCGAATCAAAAAGCAGCAATGGAACTCATGGGCGCATGGAACCCAGGTGTCATCGCATCGCTGACCCCCGACGAGAAGCCGCTGCCTGACCTTGGCTGGTTCCCGTTCCCTGAGGTCGACGGAGGCGAAGGCGCCGAGGGCGCCATGATGGGTGGCGTCGACGGCTTCACCTGCTCCGCTCAGGCCCCGAAGGAAGAGTGCACTGCGTTCCTGAACTTCTTCATGCAGAAGGAACATCAGGAGGCCTACGCGGAGGCGTTCCAGACTCTCCCCGCCAACCAGGATGCCCAGGCGGTTGTCACTGACCCGGCGCTCCAGTCGATCCTTCAGGCGTACAACGACGCACCGTACGTCATGGTCTGGCTGGACACCCTGTTCGGCCAGAACGTCGGGAACGCGCTGAACAAGGGTGTCGTCGACATGTTCGCCGGTCAGGGCACAGCTGAAGACATCGTCTCCGCCGTGAACGACGCAGCAGCAAAGGGATAGCAGCAGATAATGACTGAACCTGCCGTGGGTGCTCCGTTGATGACCGACAAGCAGCCGCCGCAGGGCACGGTAACGGCAGGGGACGGCGTTCGCGCGTCGTCCCCTGCCGCACCGCGGCCCAAACGGCGTCCAACGGACTGGCGCAAGCGCCTCGAGATCATGCTTCTGGCCGGGCCGGCGATCGTCGTTTTTGTCGGCTTCGTCATCTTCCCGGTCGTCCTCGCCGGCTACTACGGCTTCTTCCGCTGGAAGGGCTTTGGGCCAGCCACCGACTTCGTCGGTTTCGAAAACTACCTGATCATCTTTCAGGACAGCGCGTTCCACGACGTGCTGCGCCACAACGGGTTCATCCTCGTGCTCTCCCTGGTCATCCAGGGCCCCATTGCGGTCGGCCTCGCCCTCCTGCTCAACCGGAAGATCCGTGGCCGCTCGCTCATCCGCGTCCTCATCTTCGTCCCGTACATCATCTCCGAGGTCATCGTCGGGATCGGCTGGGGTCTCATGCTGCAGACATCCGGCGCCGTTAATGGGCTGCTCGAAAGCATCGGGTTGGGAGCTTTCCAGGCAGACTGGCTCTCTGATCCGAACATCGCCATCTGGTCCCTGATGGTGATCATCTCGTGGAAGTACATCGGCTTCGCCGTCATCCTTTTCCTCGCCGGATTGCAGAGCATCCCAGACGAATTGTTTGAGGCGGCCGCGATCGACGGCGCCAGCTACTGGCAGACCCAGCGCACCATCACGCTGCCGCTCCTCGGGCCGACCGTGCGGATCTGGGCGTTCCTGTCAATCATCGGCTCGCTGCAGTTGTTCGACCTGGTCTTCATCATCTGGGGCCAGTACGTCGCCTCGACTGCCGGTACCTCGACCATGGCCACCTACATGGTGGCCAACGGACGCACATCGGGCAACTTCGGCTACGGCAGTGCTGTCGCCGTCGTCATGTTCCTGATCTCCCTCGTCATCGCATTGATCTACCAGCGGTTCGTTCTCCAACGCGACACCGCCGGTGCCCTCACGGAAGGAAAGAAGTGATGACTGTTCTCGAAGCTCCCACTCTTACGCGCGAAAAGCGTCGACCGAGTGACCGCCAGCCATGGGGCAGCCCGGCGACCTACTTCATCGCGTTTGTCTTCATCGCACTCTGTCTCGGACCCGTGATTTACATCATCCTCGGTGGGTTCCGCGACAACTCGCAGATCACCAATTCGCCCGCGGGATTCCCGAACCCGTGGAATTTCGACAACTACGCTGAGGTGCTCGCGAGCCCGACCTTCTGGCAGCAGGTCGGCAACTCGGCGATTGCCGGGATCGCTACGACCATCGGTGTGGTGGTGCTAGGCCTGATGGCGAGCTTCATTCTCGCGCGATACACGTTTGCCGGTCGTGGAGCGATGTATTCACTGTTCGCCGCCGGGCTCATGTTCCCTATGACCGTGGCGATCACGCCGCTCTACATCCTCGTCAGGGACCTGGGCCTGATGAACAGCCTGGCTGGCGTGATTCTCCCGCAGATCGCCTTCGGCTTGCCGGTGACGATCATCATCCTGGTGCCGTTCCTCAAGGCCATCCCCGATGAAATCGAAGAGGCTGCGTCGATCGACGGCACCAGCCGGCTGGGCTTCTTCTTCCGGATGGTCGTTCCTTTGTCGCTGCCGGGCGTGGTGACGACGGGCATCCTTGCTTTCGTGGCGAGCTGGAACAGCTATCTTCTGCCGCTGTTCATCCTCAGTAACCAGGCGACGTACACCCTGCCGCTCGGTGTTCAGGCGTTCGCTTCGCAGTATTCGGTGGACACGGCGAAGGTACTCGCCTTCACCTCACTGTCCATGATTCCGGCACTGATATTTTTCACGCTGTTCGAGCGTCGCATCGTCGGCGGACTCACCGGCGCCGTCAAAGGTTAGGACTTTCCTTGAGCACCACAACATCCACGACGACCACGCCGGCATGGCACGACGTCACCGCATGCGCTTCCGACCGCGTCGAAGCACTCCTCACCGAGCTCACGCTCGAGGAGAAGATCGCCCAGCTGTTCGGCGTCTGGGTCGGTGCGTCCAGCGAGGGCGGGGACGTTGCCCCGCATCAGAACGACATGGACGACGTCGTCGACCTCGATGCGCTCCTGCCGAACGGGCTCGGCCAGTTGACTCGGCCGTTCGGCTCGGCTCCGGTCGACCCGGCGCTCGGGGCGCTGTCCCTCCTCCGCAGCCAGCGCCGGATCGCGGCATCCAACCGGTTCGGCATCCCGGCTGTTGCGCATGAAGAGTGTCTTGCCGGCTTCGCCACCTGGGGGGCGACCGCCTATCCGGTGCCCCTCGCCTGGGGTGCCTCGTTCAATCCGGGGCTCATTGAGCGGATGTCACACCGCATCGGGTCCGACATGCGCTCGGTCGGCATCCACCAGGGCCTTGCCCCGGTGCTCGACGTGGTGCGGGATGCCCGCTGGGGTCGCGTCGAAGAGACCATCGGTGAGGACCCGTATCTCATCGGCACCATCGGAACGGCGTACGTCCGTGGCCTCGAGTCCGCAGGAATCGTCGCAACTCTCAAGCACTTCGTCGGATACTCGGCGTCGAAAGCCGGCCGTAACCTCGCGCCGGTCTCGGTCGGTCCGCGTGAACTCGCTGACGTGCTGCTCGTCCCGTTCGAAATGGTCATGCGGGAAGGCAAGCCGCGTTCGGTCATGCACTCCTACACCGACATCGACGGCGTGCCATCCGCGGCTGACGAGTCGCTGCTCACCGGAGTCCTGCGCGACACCTGGGGTTTCGACGGCACCGTCGTGGCCGACTACTTCGGGATCGCCTTCCTAAAACTGCTTCACGGCGTCGCGGGTTCGTGGGGCGAGGCCGCTGCTCTCGCGCTCACTGCGGGCGTGGACGTCGAACTGCCGACGGTGAAGACCTTCGGTGCGCCGCTGGCTGAAGCGGTCCGGTCGGGCGACCTGCCCGAGGCGGTCATAGATCGTGCCCTCCGGCGTGTGCTGCGCCAGAAAGTCGAACTCGGACTGCTTGATCCTGACTGGGATGCCACGCCCGAAGCGTTGCGGGACGTCGACGTGGACAACGCGGAAGGCATCCGCGGCACCATCGACCTGGACAACGCCGGCAATCGGGCGGTCGCCCGCGAGATCGCCGAACAGTCCATCGTGCTTGTGAACAACGACGGGACCCTTCCGCTCGCCGCCCCGCGCCGGATTGCTGTCGTCGGGCCGACGACCGACGACCCCTTCGCCGTTCTCGGCTGCTACTCGTTCCCTGCGCATGTCGGCGTGCAGCATCCTGACACACCCCTCGGTATCGAATTGCCTACCCTGCTGGATAGTCTCCGCATCGAGTTTCCTGAAGCCGACATCGAATACGTGCCAGGCACAACGATCGACGGAGGAGAAACCGCCGGGATCTCCGCAGCGGTGGATGCTGCGACGCGGGCGGACGTCGTCATCGTCGCCCTCGGCGACCGGGCCGGGCTTTTTGGCCGCGGCACGAGCGGTGAGGGCTGCGACGTCGAGTCACTCCGCCTGCCCGGTGCCCAACAAAACCTTCTCGACGCCGTCCTGGCAACATCGACTCCTGCCGTCGTCACCCTGCTCGCTGGACGACCGTACGCGCTGGGATCCGCTGTCACGGGCGCCAGCGCGATCGTGCAAGCGTTCTTCACAGGAGAAGAAGGAACCGCCGCGCTCGTCGGCATCCTCTCCGGCCGGGTCAATCCGAGCGGACGCCTGCCTGTCAGCATCCCGGCCTCAGAGGGAACGCAGCCGTCCACATACCTGGCCGCTCCCTTGGCACGCTCCAACGGAGTGTCGAGCATCGACCCGACCGCGGTCTTCGCGTTCGGGCACGGGATCGGGTATACGACCTTTGACTGGAGCGCCGGCGAGCACGGTCCGGGTACGGTCGGAGTCGACGGCACGGCGACCCTCGGCCTCCGTCTCCGCAACACCGGGGACCGTGCTGGGACAGAAATAGTCCAGATTTACGTCCACGATCCGGTCGCGTCAGTAGTGCGCCCGGTGCAGCGTCTGGTCGGTTATCAGCGCGTTGACCTGAAGCCGGGCGAATCCGTCGAGCTCTCGATACACGTTCCCGCAGATGTCACCGGCTTCACCGGCCGAAACGGCGAGCGGGTCGTCGAACCGGGAGAGATCGTCCTTGGTCTCGGAGCGTCGAGCACCGACATACGGATCACGCACTCGGTGCAGCTCTCCGGTGAAGCCCGCGTCGTGGGCTTCGACCGGGCCTTCCACCCGAGTTTCAACGAGATCGCACGGAGCGCCTCATGAGTGTCGATCACCGCCGGGTGACCGCGCAGGTCACCGTGCTGGACTCCGTTGGCAACCCTGTGCGCAACGCGGATGTCACCGTCGAACAGCAGCGTCATGACTTCGCCTTCGGCAACATCGGTTTCGACTTCATCCCGCTCGCCAATGGGGAGACCGAGCAGAATGCCGCGGCGGAGCCCGTTTTCGGCGGGGCAGGGCTCGCCGGCCTGCCGGAGCTCGAGACGATGTGGCTCGATCTCTTCAACACTGCGACCCTTCCGTTCTACTGGCGAGGATTCGAGCCGACCCGCGGCAAGCCTGACACCCGAAGGCTTCTCCGGACCGCCTCGTGGTTCGCTGAGCACGGAGTGACGGTGAAGGGGCATCCGCTTACCTGGCACACGCTCGCGCCCGAGTGGCTCACCGGTCTACCGGTGGCGGAGATCGAGCGGCTGCAACGCGAGAGGATCCGACGCGAGGTGACCGACTTCTCTGGGGTCATCGACACGTGGGACGCCATCAACGAAGTCGTCATCATGCCCGTGTTCACTGCAGAGGAAAACGGTATCACCCGGCTTGCGCAGAGCATTGGTCGCGTGCCCATGATTCAGCTCGCGTTCGAGGAAGCTCGCGCCTCGAACCCTTCGGCGACGCTCGTCCTGAACGACTTCGACTTGTCGAGCGACTACGAAGCTCTGATCGAGGGCGTGCTTGAGGCGGGGATTGCTGTGGACGCGATCGGCCTGCAGACGCACATGCATCAGGGGTATTGGGGAGAAGAGACCATGCTCGCGATGATCGACCGATTCGCCCGCTTCGGGCTGCCCCTCCATCTGACCGAGACGACTCTGCTGTCGGGGGACCTCATGCCGCCGGAGGTCGTCGACCTCAACGACTATCAGATCCCATCCTGGCCATCGACGCCCGAGGGAGAGGCTAGGCAAGCGGACGAGATCGTCCGCCACTATCGCTCACTCGTGGGCCACCCGGCCGTGCAGGCCATCACGTACTGGGGGCTCACCGACGACGGAGCGTGGCTCGGTGCGCCGGGCGGATTTGTTCGCGCCGACGGCACGCCGAAACCCTCGTTTTACGCACTGCGGTCGCTGATTAAGGGCGAATGGTGGCTGCCGCGAACGACGATGCGCACGGATCATGACGCACGCTTGTCGATCACGGGTTTCTTCGGTGATTACGTGATCAAGCGCGACGGGCAGAGTGCACCGGTCTCGCTCTCGCGGGGGCGTGAAACGGCCACCGTCCGATTCCGCTGACCTGACCGACGGCGGACCAACGCCGCGTGTAGTGACACCGTTCGTCTGGGGGAGTTGCACTCACCACGATCGGACGTCGACCCGCTGAGGGGCGCTGGTTCAACCACTTGTCAGCCCGTACTTATCCGTACCAGCGCATAGGCTTGTAATGATGAGAACCGCGAAAATCCGCGGGATTCTGCGCGGGACTGGTAGGTGTTGTCAGCACGGCCCGGGCGGGCGGTGCTGTCGCCTCTGCCGGGCAGAACTATGAGCTGGATCCCATCGCAGCGGTATTCATCGGCGGTGCGGCGGTTCAGGGCGGAATAGGAACCATCATCGGGGCGGTCATCGGAGGCCTCGTTATGGGCGTGCTCAATATGGGCCTGTCGATTCTCTCCGTCGATGCCGCCTGGCA
Organism: Arthrobacter sp. TJ-270; assembly: GCF_058269075.1. Taxonomy (NCBI): domain Bacteria; kingdom Bacillati; phylum Actinomycetota; class Actinomycetes; order Micrococcales; family Micrococcaceae; genus Arthrobacter; species Arthrobacter sp. TJ-270. The sequence goes on from NZ_JBZCNB010000013.1 coordinate 15,844, forward strand.
AATGGCCATCAAGGGCCTGGTGCTTCTGCTGGCCGTCGCCTTCGGTATTTTCAACAAGCGCCGTTCCGGGGGAAGATGAGCAGCGACTACAACTGATTTCGAGAGGCATAGGGTTGACGGCTTCACAGCTGACCAAGCTGGACGGTACGCGAAGAACCAAGGCGGCGCCGCTCCAGAGCACGGACACGATCCGGCGCACCAACTTGTCGTTGATTTTGGGCCTGCTCCACAGGGGAGGACCGCTGTCGCGTGCCAACCTGACGAAGCGGACGGGGTTGAACCGCTCAACTATAAGCGCCCTTGTCGCCGAGCTCGGGGACCTCGGGCTTGCCTACGAAACAGAACCGCCTGCCATAGGGCGTGTCGGACGGCCAAGCCCCCTCGTTCATCCCAACGAAAAGGTCGCGGCCTTAGCCATTAATCCAGATGTAGATGCCGTGACCGTCGGGCTTGTCGGCCTCGGCGGTCACGTTCATCGCAGGATTCGTTATGAGGCCGCCACGCAACCTTCCGTAACGGAAACAGTGAACATCAGCCGGGCGATTGTAGAAGGAATGCAGGCCGACCTGGACGCCATGGATCGGATTACAGGCGTTGGGCTTGCCGTTCCTGGACTCGTCAGATCGTCCGACGGGCAGATACTACTGGCACCGCACCTCCAGTGGGCCGATGAGCCCCTGGCGGCCTTCCTTGAGCAAGCCCTGGCCCGTCCGGTGCGTGCCGGGAATGATGCCACTCTGGGATCGCTCGCCGAAAGTATTTACGGGGCCGCCGTAGGGATCTCGGACGTAGTGTATCTGAACGGAAGCGCCAGCGGCATCGGCGGTGGCGTCATTTCCGGAGCCAGGACTTTGCGGGGTTCTGCAGGTTTTGCCGGCGAACTTGGACACACTCTGGTGCGAACCAACGGGGAAAAGTGCCATTGCGGAAGGTCCGGGTGTTTGGATGCCGAAGTCCGCCTCGAACGGCTGCTCGCCCCGCTCGGCCTTGCCCGGGCGGATCAGGACGAGCTGGAGCGGGCCATTGCCGAGCCTCCATCCCGGGAGCTACAAAAGGAAGTTGAACGGCAGATCGACCTCCTTGCGGTGGCACTGACGAATTTTGTCAACATATTCAACCCCGAAATGATCGTGCTCGGCGGGTTTCTGGGCTCTATCTTCTCCCTGGACCCCGAGCGCCTTATCTCGGCCGTGGCCGGGGAGACGATCGGGGGACTCGGAGCGGACGTCAAGATCAAAAGGACGGTTCTCGGGTCCGAATTGCTATTGGTTGGCGCCGCCGAGCTGGCATTTGCCCAGCTTCTCGCTGACCCCGCCGGGACGGCCTAAACCTTCCCTCGAGCCCTTATTTACTTCCTAAACAGAGGAGATGAATTGGTTCCGGGTCTGTTCTTCATAGCGTTCGCTATTGTGTGGTTCGTCCTCAGAAGCAAAATCGCCGAACGCCAAGCGTTGATCATCGCCACGTTCCTCCGTTCGCAGGACACACGGCAGGAGCAAATTGCGTCCGGCTTGTCGCAGTTTTACGTCCTTCTCTGTGCCTTCATTCTGATAGCCGGCATCACGATGTTGTCGGTAGACCTACTTTCAAATCCTTGGCTTGATTTGAAGCAGCCCCGAAAGCACCTCGCCACAGCAGCGACTTGACTAGGTTCAGCCCAGAGGCCCCACGAGCGGATCCCTCAACGCACAACGCTTCGGCCGCAAGTATTCCGAATTGGCCAGTCTTGCTTGGCCGGACCAGCAAGCTGATGATGCTCGTCTCTACCTGCGAGATATGACCAGGTAAAGATAAGCGCCACCGTGAGGCCGCCAGCTAGAGCGCCCACCGCATGGCCCGGCCCGAAGGCGAATAGGAGAACGAGCGACGGAATGACCAGGGCAAGCGTTATCGCTACAAGCCCGAGACCCCTCGTTGGCTTTTCGTTCCGTACCCATGAAGCGACGACCATGGTCAACATCAGTGCAGCAATCATCGCCAAGCTGGACCAATAGCTTCTTCTCGCCGGGACCTCGAAGATAGTAAGGACAGCGGCGGCTGCAAGGACGCCCATAAACCAAGCGAGACCATGAGCCGCTATCTTTTCGTCGTCTTCACGTCAGAACCCTCCGCCTCTTATCAGCATCCTGCTCAAAGCTGCCTTCGAATCAGGCACGAACCCGTATCTCTCTGTTCCTACGGGACGTGCGGTTCCACCAGCTAGTACCCTCAGCGAGGGTCCCTTAGTATTCAGTCATCTCTTATCCCCTACTCACGCGATGAAGCAGTGGCACTCCTCATACTTCACATCGCTTTGGCTGGCTTTCTCATTTGGACGACATCACGGCTGCTGTACTCTATTTTTCGCCGGCGGCCCTGACTCTTCATCAGATTTTTATGCTCTCGCACGAAGCGTGATCAACTAGCGTCTTCGTTATGCTGTACCCAGCCGAAAGTGGAAACGTTGGGGGATAACCGTGAAAAGGTTCGAGAGACTATTGGTCGGGGCGGCGCTCTTCGCCGCGGCCATTGCCATGGTCCTTACGGCTGTCGTCGTGGGTGCAGTCCTCACGCCGGAAAACACTGTCTGGGGAAGCGCGCGAGCGGGAGTCGTCATCGCTATGGCCTGGCTCATTGCCTACCCCTTTCTGAAGAAGAGGGATCGGATGCGCTCCTGAATGCCCTCGGGTGAAGCGCGGAAGTCCAAGTAGGTCCCCCGGACCGTATTTTTTCCATCCCTCAGCGGGCCCCACCGCTGAGGGATCGGCAGGCGTCTCCTGAGGCGCACCTAGGATTGGGGTTCAGGGAACAACCTAGTGATCCCCAACGGGAAATCTTCCGACAGATCGTCCAGCACGCAGGGGATCCAACTGATGTGTTCGGCGAATGGCGACTCCGACCACGTCCACGTCCACGGACGCGGTACGTAGCAAAAGACGTGTACTCGTCTCCAGTTGAAGAACAGGGGGTGTGCACCACCGCGCACGGACCGACAGGATGCCGCCACCGCAGGACAAGAACCCGCAATCTCTATAGCCTAGGGATGTGGAGGGCGTATGACAGTTCGCAGCGCAGGCATTCTGCTGTACCGGCGGAGCCCAGAAGGGCACTTGGAGGTCTGGATCGCCCATAACGGTGGCCCCCACTGGACCGGCATGGACACCCGCGCCTGGACAATTCCAAAGGGAATATACCTCGACGCGGAGGACCCTCTGGTGGCCGCGCTGCGGGAGTTCGCCGAAGAAATCGGGACGCCGGCGCCTCAGGCGGACTACCTTGAGCTGGGCGCTTTCCGCCAGCCTTCGGGGAAGGTCATCACCGCCTTTGCCGCCGAATCGGATTTCCAGCCAGAGCACATCACCAGCAACACGTTTCCGCTGGAATGGCCGAAGGGTTCCGGTGTTGTGCGGGAGTATCCCGAAATCGACGATGCCAGATGGTTCAGAGAGTCCGAGGCGCGCAGGAAACTGGCGAAGGGGCAGGTACCGATCCTCGATGCCCTTGCCGAGTACCTTGGGAAGCTGGGCGGGTCCTGAGCGGGGCAGCTTTCAGACGACATTGTTCTCCGCACTGGGCGGTAGCAGAGCTAGGCAGGAGCGCCGGCACAGGTGGGAGACTTTCCACAGGTTCCTCGTCCTTGTCGAAATCGCTCATATAGCGGACCTTAGCAAGACTCGGTTCCTCGGGCAGCAAGACCGATCTCGATCCCTCATCGCGCCTTCCGATCCCGTGATCCTCTTACTGGCCTGGGCTACCGTATGAAGATAGGCCTGATGGAAGCACATGGGGTGGAGTGTGAAGCTAGGACGTTTTCTGCTGGCAGGTGTTGTCTTAGGTGCGACATCGTGTGCGGCGGCCGGTTCAGCACCGCCCAGCCCGCCCCCGGAGACTCCGAGAACATCTGAGGTCCAAAAGGGTCCTTCCCCTGAGGATCCGCACTCGCTGCAACTGGGTGAGGGCTCCCCAGCCAATGAGCAGGTCGCGCATGCGGCGAGCGAGTTAAGCGGAGCGCTGCAAGACGACGACCGACTCGCCTCTGTAGAAGTCATTGGTGGGAAGAAGATCGTCGTTCACTGGGACGGTCCCGTCGATTCTCGGTTGCAGAACCTCCTAGGGCGCTTTCCTGATGTAGAGATTGCGGTTGAAGCCACCGCCTGTTCGCCCGGAGAGGTGCGAGCGAAAGGTAAGGAGCTGTTCACATCCGATCCAGCAATCAAGGCTTTCGCCCTGACGCCTGATGGGTCGAGCGTTGAGCTACTGCTGGATCCGTCGCTTGAGTCAAAGAGCGACATCGACAGCTTGGAACGTACCTATGCTGAAACGTTCGGATGCCCCGTCAAAGTGGAATTCGGAACGGTAACGCCCGCCTGAGACGGGGAAAACGTCAATCGGATCCGAGTCCTCAGCGGACATTGGTGGCTTGTTGGTGCACTCTTTGCGCTGACGCTTATTGATTCGTATCGAGACGGACTGGGGTGGAACGCGAGGGTCCTCCGCACTCTTCAGATCCACCGATCCTTGTCCATTCCAGGGTTGCTTCGGTCCTCGCCAGGATTGTTCCGCTGGCGTCGAGAGCTTGTGCTGTGACTTCAGCAGGTTGAACCATGCCGGTTTGGATCTCCCAATTCTCCTCACTGATGCGCGAAGTGATGAAGTGAGAGAAGAGCCCAGTAAGTTGCCATTGTTGGGGTGCAGGCGTCGCAAAAGTATCTGGTGGAGACGAAGGTACAGGCGTGGCGGTTTGTTGTTGTGGTGGCCGAATAGGCACTCCGCTCGAGCAGCCTTCTTCATCGGAGCAGAGCTTCACTGCGGCCACTGAGCTAGCGCGGGATCCGCTTATTTCGACAGGAATTACCGTTGAGTGAGCTATTGCTGGGCATGCCGTGACCGCCGGAGGAGCGGAACATCCGCTTACGGCAGTAAGCATAACGAGCGCTGCTGTTATGGCCCCTGATATCCGCATGTCAACATCCTGTCAGAGGCGGTCCGCGCTTGGCCTCCGAAAGGATCCTTCACCGAGCTCTTTTGGGGTGGGTCTGACGCTCGTGCCTAGCGGACGTCGTCGTTCCATCACTTCTACCCTCACCTGGACTCTTGATGGCGCTCTTCCACAAACACGTCAAAGCGTGAAGCACTAGTAAGAGCAGCCGCCGAGGTAAATCCAGTCGATCCCTATCCCCTTGGGTGACGCGAAGTCGGCGCTGATCCGAAGCCGGGCACTCAGCGCCTGGTCACGTATCTGGTCAGGAGCACACCGTTAGGAAACGTCCGGGTCTCCACCAGGCTCAGGTTCACCCAGTTGCCCAGGGCTGTGAAGAACGGCGTGCCGCCGCCCAACAGGACCGGATGGGTGACGATCGCGTACTCGTCGATCAGACCGGCCCGCATGGCCGCCGCGGCGAGTGTGGCACCGCCGATGTCCATTGAGCCGCCGTCGTCGGCCTTGAGCCGCGTGATCTCGATGACCGCGTCGCCGGTGACCAGGCGGGTGTTCCAGTCAACCGTGCTGGTCGTCGAGGAGAACACCATCTTCGGCATGTCTCGCCAGCGGCGGGCGAACTCGATCTGCGCAGGTGTGGCGTCGGGCTGCTGGTCGGCGGTCGGCCAGTGGGAGCTCATCGTCTTCCACAGTTTGCGCCCGTACAACGCCAGGCCCGTCGCTCCCACCCGGTCCGACCACCATTGGAACAACTCGTCACTCGGTACGCTCCATCCGAGATTGTCGCCGGGCGCGGCGATGTAACCGTCCAGGCTCACATTCATGCCGAAGGTCAGGTTGCGCATGGCGTCAGTCTCCCGTGAGGCGGTATTCGTTGTACAGAGCAGATGCTCCCCTGGGAAAGGATCCCTCGCCGTGCCGTCTCTCGGGTTAGTCCAACGCGGCCCTTGCGGCGCTCAGATGCTCGGGCGTGTGGTGAATCGGCGCCTGTACTCGGTGGGAGTGGTTGAGAAGGCTGCTCCGAAGTTTTGGCGAAGGGTTACGGCATTCCCGAAACCGCAGTCGGTCGCGATCTGCTCTATGGACAGGTCCGTGGTCTCCAGGAGTCGCCGGGCCGCATCGAGCCGGTGAACTCGGACCCAGGCTGCCGGTGTTGTTCCTGTTTTCGAGCGGAATGCACGGACGAAGGTGCGGCGGCTCATGTGTGCTTGATCAGCGAGCCGTTCGACTGTGAGTGCTTCCCGAAGATTGGCTAGCGACCATTCAAGGAGGCACGTGATCGGATCGTCACTGGACCGCTCTGGGACTGGATGTTCGATGTACTGCGCCTGTCCACCTTCACGGTGTGGCGCGACAACGAGACTGCGTGCCACTTGATTAGCGGCGCCTGCTCCGAGACGGTCACGCACGATATGTAGGCATGCGTCCAGCCCTGATGCAGTCCCTGCTGAGGTGAGGACGTCACCGTGGTCGATATACAGCACGGACTGATCGAGGGAGATGTCCGGGTGTCGGACGGCCATAGTGGTGAACGCTTGCCAGTGGGTGACGGCCCTACGGCCGACGAGCAGGCCAGCGTCCGCCACGGCGATCGCGCCGAGGCACAGTCCGAGGACTGCGGTGTTGCGTGCACCCGCATTTTGCAGCGCGGATTGCAAAGCAGTGCTGATCGGGCGGCCGTCGTCAAACCATGACGGCACCACCACGACGTCAGCATCCTCTGCAACCTTTGGTCCTTGTACACCTGCTAGCTCGTAGCCCTCCGCTGTACGGACCGAGCCCGGCCGGTCCGAGAAGAGCACCGTTGACCACCCTGCAAGCCCCTGCCGGGCGACCTCATCAAACACCATCTGCGGCACGGCGAGATGGAACATCGTTACGCCGTCAAAGGCGTATACGGCGATCTGCAAGGGGCTCTCCTATCTTTGGCCTGAATTCATCGTATATGTGCCGTTGTGCCACTGTTCGCGCCCGACGTCTCACGGGAGGATTGATCTACGGTCCTCCGCCTGACACCACTACCCAGGAGATTTGAATCATGGCTACCCCGCGTCGCGCCCTCATCCTTGTCGATGTCCAGCAGCAGTACTTCAGTGGCATCTTTGAGATCCAGTACCCGCCACACCAGCAGTCCCTGCCGCGTATAGCAGCGGCCATCGATGCGGCCGCTGAAGCGGGCATGCCTATCGCGGTCATTCAGCACACCGCCGGTGAAGGAGCTCCCGTTTTCGCGCCCGGCACCGCGGAATTCGCCCTGCACCCCGAGGTCGAGAACCGCCGCACGGATGCATGGAAGAGCGTCGTGAAGCAGTACGGGTCCGTGTACGCCGGCACGGACTTGGCCGAGTGGCTGCGGCAGAACGACGTCGACACGGTGACCCTCGCCGGCTACATGACCAATAACTGCATCCTCGCCTCGGCCGTTGAAGCCGAAGCGATCGGATTCACGACCGAGGTGCTCTCCGACGCGACCGGGGCAGTCAGTCTCGCCAATGATGCAGGCTTCGTTGATGCGAAGACCGTACACACCACCCTGCTCACCCTATTGAATTCAAACTGGGCGCGCGTCGCCACCACCGACGCGTGGACCAACGCCGTGAACACGAAGGAAACGCTGCAGGGAAGCGACTTGGGCAGTTCGGCGGCGGCCGGAGCTGAACGCACCGCGGTCCCGACCCCGGCATAAGCGCCACCAATGTGCGCATGGCCGAGCCCGAGGGGGGGCAGTTCACGGCCACCAAGAGCTCACCGCGACTTGGTATAACGTGTGGCACATGCCCATCAAACTCGAGAACGTCGGCATCGCGGTCCGCGACCTCGACGCGACGATTGCTTTCTTTACCGACCTTGGGCTCACCGTCATTGGCCGTGACACGGTCAGCGGGGAGTGGAATGACACCGCCGTCGGTCTCGACGGCAACCATGCCAACATCGCCATGCTCCAGACACCAGACGGCAACGGTCGCCTCGAGCTCTTCGAGTACATCCACCCCGATGCGATTGAGACGGAGCCCACTCGGCCCAACGAGATCGGCATGCACCGCGTTGCCTTCTCGGTCGACGATATCGACCACGCCCTCGAGATTGCCGCAAGGCACGGCTGCCACCCGTTGCGCGGCGTCGCAACATACAGTGACGTCTACAAGCTCACCTATGTCCGCGGCCCCAGCGGCATCATTGTGATGCTCGCCCAGGAACTGAACAAGAGCTGAACGCAGTCAATTCGTCAGCGCGTCTATCCACGCGGACCTGATTGCAACGGACTGCCTCATCTGGCGCCGGTGCTTTCTGAACGATGTGTTCATGGAGAGGGGCGCGGCCGGGGGGAAGCTGGTCTATTTGTCCGGGCCGTTGAACAGTGGGGAATCGATGTCGTCGGTGTCGTGTTCTTCTGCGCCCTGATCGTTGTGCACCCGCTTCAGGGAGATTCCCTCTAGGTAAGACGGTACGGGAGGATCCTTCTCTTCATCACTTGTCATGGCGAAATTCTATGGGCCATTGGCAGGCTTGGCGGCCGTAGCGCTCCCGCAGTTAGGGGCAGTCTTCGATTGCCCCTAACTGCCGAACCCGGCGGCTGGTCCCGCAGGATCCCTCAACGTGCTCGGACGGGTCAATCGCGACGGACTTGAGACCCAAGTGCACTGTCACAATCTCCTGTGGAGCGATCAACTGCTTTTCTCGGGCCGGTAAAGGTCGGTGGAGAGGTAGCGAAGTCCGGAGTCGCAGAGAATAGTGACGATTGTCGACCCCGGGCCCATACGTTCAGCGGCCCGAAGAGCCGCGACGACATTCGCGCCTGAGGAAGTTCCGGCAAAGAGCCCCTCCTGCCGGGCGAGGCGCCGCGCCATATCCATCGCCTCGTCGGCAGATACGGTGAGGATGTCGTCGACGCTTTCCGGTTCCCAGAGCGGGGGAACAAAGCCGATGCCGATGCCCTCAATTCGATTGGCTCCAGTCAATTTGCCGGACAAGACAGCGGATTCGGCCGGCTCCACCGCGAAGACGCTGATGTCCGGGTTATGCGCGCGCAGCGCGCGCGTGACCCCGTGAATAGAGTGCGCGGTGCCAACCGCGTGCACGAAGGTGTCGATCTTGCCCTTTGTCTGCGCCCAGATTTCTTCCCCCATGGGGAGATACCCCGTTATCGCATCATGATTATTCAACTGGTCACACCACCACATGCCCGGTTCTTGGGATACTTCAGCGGCACGGGCGATCATCTGCTTGATCAGCGCTTCGGTGATTGCGCCATTGTCGCTGGGAACATCCTCGACGGTAGCGCCAAAGGCAAGCATCGTCCGCCGTTTTTCCTCGCTGAACGCATCCGAGAAAACGACGTGAAGGCCGAAGCCGAGCGCAGCGCATACAAACGCAAGCGAAATGCCGGTCGTACCAGACGTATATTCGACAACCGTCCCTCCCGGCTGAAGCCGACCATCCCGCACTGCGCCTTCAACCGCCGTACGGGCCATGCGGTCTTTCATACTCCCCGTCGGATTGGCCCACTCCAACTTCACAAAGACTCGGGCGCCGTTAGCCGGCACCACCCTGCGCAACTCCACCAGGGGCGTGTTTCCAATTCCCGCAAACGCTCCAACTGAATCGTTCATCTCCGAAGACCCTCTGCTTGTGCAGGCCGATAAGAGACATCGTGGCACTCCGGTAGGTCCGATACAACCGCTTCATGGCAGGCCACGTTGCAAGCGACCAATGAAGTTCGAATGCATGTGGAATCAAGTGCATTGGACCGACGGAATGCACGAGAATGTCGACGAAGACTACAGTCCCGAATGGTTCGCCGTGGAGGAGTTGTTGAGCGGACACTTCACCACTGTCGATTCCCGGTTCAATCGGGATGGAACCTGCGACGCCGTCGTCGTTACGGGCGCCGGGCGGGACCGCCTTTGGGCCCAGCTGGGATTCTTGCCCTTTTGCTTTCTGTGAGACTCATCGGGCCGCCGGCAGTCCATGGTGGAGACTGGGCCAGTGGGCCTGCCCAAAACTGTGGTGGTTTGCTGACGTAGCTCTTAGCGCCCCGTCACCGGATAATGAGGTGATGAAGACCTATTTCGGCACGAAGGAGTTCGAAGGCGCGACCTTTGTCAGGGCGAGTTTCAAGGGCGCCAGCCTGCGATTCTCCGATGTCAGCGGTGTGTCGATGCGCGGCGTCGACGTGGACGGACTCGACATTGACAGCCACGACCTGTTTTTCGGCAGCCTCTTCGTCAACGGGGTCGACGTGGTGCCGTTCGTGGACGCCGAACTCAACCGGCAGTTCCCGGGCCGCGAGCTGCAGAAGGCGCAGACGCCTGAAGGCCTGCGTGAGGGGTGGACCGCAGTGCAGTCTGCGTGGCAGGAGACGGTGACGGGTACACCGCTGGACCTAGTGGACGCGCACGTAGAGGATGAGTGGTCTTTGTCTCAAACCCTGCGGCACCTCATCCTGGCGACCGATGCCTGGCTGCGCGGGGGGATCCTGCGGAAGGAGCAGCCGTTCCACGAGATCGGACAGATATTCACCGGCGCCGGCGAGATGGGCTTTGACATGTCGATCTTCCGCGTGGACCCGCCGGCGTACGAGGAGATTCTCGCGGTTCGAGCGGAACGACAACGACAGGTAACGGATTTCCTGGTCACAGCCACGGCGGATTTGCTCGCGGAGGAACGCGAGGACCCATGGGGTGGCGGTGACTGGCGTCCCAGCGTCGGCGATTGCATTCGCGTGATCCTGGAGGAGGAGTGGGCGCACCTGCGCTACATACGACGGGATCTCGCTCGTATTCGCTAGAACGGGAGGCAGCAGCCAGACGGCGTGTTGGGAATCTTGGCCCACCACGGTTCCGGCCTTCCACAGCGCCGCTACACCTGTCGCCGACGGAGGATCCCTCGCCGTGCCTGTCGGCTCATTACGAATCCGTGATTACGAGTGGCTCTATTCGAGCTGCGCACGATGCTCGAATGAAAGGCTCCTCTGCGCCACCGACGCGGTTGTTCCTTCCTGTGTCATCACACCAGTCGATGTTGTGCGGGTAAGCCTCAACGGCCGCCTCCCCGGGCGTGGCAGTAGCCGGCAGCTGGAAGGAATAAGCAAAACCGCCGGCATCGTTCATCGGTGCGGTTTCATTGATGATCTTCTGTCCTCCCGCGTCCGTGACCGTCACTTTGACCCGGGCGTTCTCGCCGTAGCGAGGATCACAATCCGAGTCCTGCGCTTCGACGGTCACCGTCTCGCCAATCCCCGCACTCGACGGACTCACGGAGTAGGGCGGCGGCAGACAAGGAGGCGCTCCCACGAACGATGAACTGCAACCGGCTAGTACGGCGGCAATTCCTGAGAGCGCAAAGGTTGTGAGCAATGCTGCGGTATGCCTGCCGGGTGCGAGCCTTAATTCCTGCCGCTTCACTTCCCCAGTATGAGGAAGCCCCAAACCTTTTCTCGTGACATCCCTAGATTCGTCGCCGTATCGTTGCATGCCAAGACCGACAGGGCTGAGGGATACCTCGCGTTCTTGGTTCCGTGGTTGAACCTAGCCAGCAGGATCAGCGGCTATTGCTTGTTCCCCGCGGATCAGGCAGATGGCGTGGTGCCTCAGGGGATGAGGCCGTCTGCGCGGTAGCGGTCGAAGAGCGCGGTGAAGGCGTGCAGGGTGCGGCGGTACCCTGTAAACCCGGCGGTTCTGCTTTTGCCCATGTCCGTCACCACCTCGATGTTCCGGCCGAGGTCGCCGTCGGTGTGCCACCAGGACGCCACGCGGTCCAGACGCGGTTCGACGAGCCCGTGGTGTGCCGCGAGCTCCGCCCACTCGTCCTCGCGCCCGGCCATGGCCTGCTCGAGTGGCCGGGGGGCGCTCTCATACCCCTCCCAGGCGACGGCGAAGTACTCGGCGAGCCGTGGCCACATCCACCGCCACCGGAAGACGTCCCCGTTGACGATGTTGAACGCCTCGTCGGTGGCGGCCGGTGTGGTGGAGGCCCAGAGCATGTGCTCGGCGAGGAGCCCGGCGTCGGTCATGTCCGTCAGACCGTTCCACTGCGTCTCCGAGCCGGGGAAGACGAACGGCTCACCGGACTTCCTGCACAGTGCCGCCTGCACTGCGAGGGTAAGGCCCATGTTCATGGCGTTGCCCACTGCGTGGCCGATCACGGTGTGCGCGCGGTGCACGGACCAGGTGAATCCCTGCTGGGCCGCCGCCGCGAACAGTTCGTCCTCCTGCGCGTAGTAGAAGTTTCGGACCGGCAGCCTCGGCTCCTCCTCGTGAAATGGGGTGTCCGCCATCTCGCCGGCCGCATAGGCCTCGAAGGGTCCGAGATAGTGCTTCAGCCCAGTCATGAGGGCCACGTGGGCCACGTCCTTGCCGCGCAACGCGGCCAGAAGGTCGCGCACCATCCCTGCGTTGACCCGGATGTTCTCCTCTTCGGTGTCCTGCCGCGACCACGCCGTGAAGAACACATGCGTCGGGTTCTCGGAAGCGAGGACCCGCTCCAGCGACGCGACCGAGGTCAGGTCCGCCGAGAGCCAGCGCACACCGTCCCGCTTCGACCCGGGTGTGCGCGAGAGGGCCAGGACCGGCCACCCTTCCGCGGTGAGCGTGTCGATCAGGGCCGAGCCTGCGATCCCTGTGGCCCCCACCACGAGCGCCGTCCGCCGTTCACTGGGTACTGCCGCATCGCTAATAGTCATACGGGCGACAAGACGAGACGCCGGAGGGATATTCCTGAACACCCATGGTCCCTGCATTTCGTATCACCTAGTAAGCAAACAATGACTTCGACGAGGAGAGGCCCTGCGATCAGAATCGCAGGGCCTCTGGTTGACTCAGGTATTCAGCCTAAGAGCGTTGTGATGAGTCGGAGCGACAATGCCAGGATGGCGACTAGGCCGATGGCTGCGAAGATGTTGTGCCACCAGCGGTTTCGGAGGTCTCCCATGAGGGTGGACTTGTTGCTCATGATGACCAGCAGGACACCCAGCATGGGTGCTATAAGGACGGTCAGTGATTGTGCGATCACGATTAGTCCGACTGGTGACGTCTGGAAGGCGAGTGTGATGGTGAGGCCGAAGGCCAGGATTGTTCCGGTGACGATTCGTGCGGTGACTGATCCGGCTGCTGGTCCACGTCCGAGGGCATCGGAGAGCATGGTGCCGCCGGCGGTTGCGTTGGCGACCATTGATGAGAAGGCAGCTCCGGAGAGTCCGAGGGCGAAAATGGTGGCTCCGACCGGTCCTGCGAGTGGGGCGAAGACTGATGCGAGGGCGTTGATGGTGGCTGCTTCTTCGCCGGTCTGGCCTAGGACGGATGCGGCGACAATGATGACGAGGGCGGTCATGATTCCGGGGGCTACGATTCCGGGGATGGTGTCGACCAGGGTGATGTCTCGGTAGTCAGCGCGCGTGCGGCGATGCTCTTTGATGCCGTAGGAGTTGTAGAACGCGGCGTTGATGGAGAAGTTCGTGCCGACAAGCGCGACAACGAGTATTTCGCTGCCGGCTGGGAGGCGTGGTGCCATCCCTTCTAAAGCTAGGTACCAGTTGGGTTGGGCGACGAAGGCACTGGCCACAAATGCGAAGGCCATGAGGGCGACGATGACCAGGAGGACTTTTTCCACGATGCCGTAGACGTTCCGGAAGGCCAGGATTATGGCGACCGCGACGGTGCACACGACGCTCCAGAATACGGGGGAGCCGCCAAATATTAGGGAGAGCCCGAGACCGGATCCGACCGCGTTGCCCACTGAGAACATGAGGGTGATGCCGAAGACGCCGAAGCCGGCGAGGAGGCCGACGGGCTTACCCAGATGGTCCTTGATCGAGGTGATCAGCGAGGTTGGTACGGAGATGCCTAGCCGGACGCTCATGTCGGTGAAGAAGATCATCAGTACGGTGGATACGGCGATGACCCAGACGAGGGCGTATTGGTATCCGCTGCCGGCTTGGACTGCGGTGGCTAGATTGCCGGGGCCGAACTGCCATGCTCCGACCACGAACGCGGGCCCCATAAGGGCGAGGTAGCCCAGTAGCGTTCTGTGTCCGCCTTTGGCCGGTTTGGCGGGCGTCGCTTGAGGGTTGGTGTCTTTCGATGGCGCCCTCTGCTCTGATGCTGCAGGGGAATGGATCGTGTGGTTGTTTTGCTCGCTCACTGCGAGTCCTCCTTCTACAGCGTCGCTGCTGTGGGTCGTCATTGACCAAGTGGGGGAGTAGCTAAAGGAGGGGTGGCGGGCTGATCTGAACCCGCCACCCCTTGATGTTAGACCCGGGAAGTAACGTCGCCGAGGTTCGCTGACTTCAACGCTTCCGCGATCTCCGCTCCGGCGCCCGGTGCCAGCGGCAGCAGGGGAGAACGGACCGTAGCGTGCTCGAGGATGCCACGTGCGACGAGGCCTTCCTTGAGAGCGACGGTTCCTTCCATGTGCGAGCCGCGGTGGTAGACCGTCTTAGTAACGGGGAGGAGCCGGTCGTGAATAGCGCGGGCCGCGCGGTAGTCGCCTGCCTTGCCGGCTGCGATCAGTTCGACCAACGGCTCGGGGGCGAGTCCGCCGTATCCGACGAGGGCCCCATCAACATCGAACATGGTGTGCAGAAGGTATTCGTCGTGGCACGTCAGGATCTGCAGGTCGGGGTTCTCACGGCGGAGGACAGGAATCTCGGTATCCCAGCGCTTCATGTTGCGCACGCCGTTCTTCGTTGCGAACACACCCTCCTGGGAGGCGATGTCCAGCTGCGTCTGAAGGTTGTAGCTGGCCTTGGTCACGTCAGGGTACTGGAAGAGGATCAGCGGAAGGCCGCTGGTCTCATAGATTTCCTTGTACCGGTCCTGAGGAGCACCGTCCTGGAAGCCGAAACGGAGCCAGCCATGTGAGGGGTATACGAGGCCCGCGGATGCGCCGGCATCAACGGCACGCTTCGCTTCGAGAGCAGCGACCTTGCTGCCTTCGCCGGTGATACCCGCAATGATCGGAATTCGTGAATCGACTGCTTCCTTGAAGGACGCAATGACCTCGGCCTGCTCCTCGATGGTAAGGAAGGTTCCTTCTCCAGCGTGACCAAGGACGACTAGGCCCTTGACGCCTTCAACGGAGGCAAGCCATGCACCGAGCCGGCGAATCGCGTCGTGGTCCACGGCGCCATCGGTGGTGAAGGGTGTTACTGGGGCGGGAGTGAGGCCCCGGAGATCGATGGACATCGGATCTTCTTTCTGGTCGAGAAATTAGCGGCGGTATAAGCTGATGAGAACGTTTGCAGGAACGTTTTCAAGTATGTGACTTACAGCACGCCGATGTCAAGAGAATTGTTTTCGTGCCGCATCCGCGGTCCCTATGAGGGATACACTCGCCAATGATGGAGAGCTCCAATGAACCGAAACTTAGCCGCCATGGGTGATCGGCAACCCGTGACTTTGAAGGAAGTTGCTGACGCGGCCGGCGTCAGCATTTCCACAGTCAGCAGGATCCTGGACGAGCGCACTCCGCACTCCCGTTCTGCCTCCGCCGAGCGGGTTAGACATATTGCCCAGTCCATGGGGTACCGGCGGAATGTGTTCGCGTCCGTCCTACGACGCGGAACAACTGGAACCATCGGCGTCGTCGTTCCCCGTCTCAGCGATACCGTCATGGCCTTGATGTACGAGGCGCTTGAACGCGCAGCAAAACTGCGCGGGTACGTAACGATCGTGGCCACCAGCGGCGATGACGCTGAGGGAGAAAAAGCAGCCGCGGAAACCCTGTTGAATCGCAATGTCGAAGGACTCATCCTCGCCTCCACACTTCTCGGCGACACCTTCCCGCAGATTCTCGATCAGGCGGCTGTGCCCTACGCCCTGGTTCTCCGTACCGACGGAAAGAGCCCGTCATCACTCGGTGATGATGAAACGGGCGGATACCTGGCGGTTCGTCACCTGATAGACCTCGGTCATAGAGACATTGCGCTGGTGACCGGACCAGCGTTCGCATCAACAGCCCGCGATCGCCTGACGGGCGCACGACGAGCGCTCCTCGAGGCCGGGCTGGCGCTTCCCGAAGATCGTGTAGCGGGGGAGGGCTACCGCATCGAGCACGGCATCGCGGCCGCGCAACTGATTTTCCAGGCGCGCGCCGAGAAGCCAACGGCGGTGTTCGCCGCGAACGACAATCTCGCTCTTGGCGTGATGTCATCCGCACACAAATACGGCATGCAGATAGGACGCGATCTGGCATTGGTCGGGTACAACGACATCCCCCTCGCCGAAACGCTCCCAGTGCCACTCACCTCCGTGCGGGTGCCGTTCGATCAAATTGCAACCACCGCCTTCGAGCTGCTCCTATCATCTGATCAAAAGAACCCCATCCGACGGGCACTGCCAACCCTGATTCCGCGTGCTTCCAGCGGGGAGCACGTAGCAAGTCATGCATGAGTCCAGACTGGCACCCCGACCTGGCGGTAGCCCCTGGCTCTTTGTGGTCGCTGCTGTTTTCGCCGCTGCCGGTCAGCTTGGCGCTGGGTATCTGTACCTGGTGAGCGGTCTCGTCGCCCCGGGCTGGGCGGTCCTGTCGTTCCTCGTGTGGTGGCTGGTGCTCACATCTATCGGGGTTCGATTGGCCCTTCGCCGGTCATACTGGGTGCTTCTTGTTCCTGTTGTCGCGGTGGCGACGTGGGTCGGTGCGCTGTGGCTCGGCGGTGCAGTTCTGGGCTGGACGGCCTGAACTACTGTCCCGGCTCACCTTCGGGCCTGCCCACTTGGCCCTCGGGCTGGTGCTCGGTCCCGGGGATCCGGGCCTGATCATACTTCGGGCTGCCTGCCACCGCTTCCGCTTTTTGCTCGTCCTCCTCTGCTTCCTTCGGCGGTTCGCGGAAGTAGTCTGCATTCGCGAGGTTCCAGTCCTCGGCCCAGCTCCCGGGAGGGTTTCTGAGCAGTTCCCCCGGTTCCATCCATTTATAGATGTTGGCGTAGGAGCGCGTTGTAAGGTGGTCCACCCGGCGGCGGAGCATTCGTGGCGAAAGTTCGACTGGCGAGGCGCAGCCCATCGATGCCATGATCTGGACGCTCTCGTCGACGGTGAGCTTTTGGTAGTTGAAGACGCGTTCGCCTTTGTCTTCAACATTGAGCCCCCGCATGAGCCGAGGATTTTGGGTGGCTACTCCAACAGGGCATTCGTTGGTATGGCATTTCTGGGCCTGAATGCAGCCGGTGGCCATCATCATGGTCCGCGCACTGAGAGTGAAGTCGGCCCCTTCGATCAGGCGTTTTACGATGTCCGAGCCGGACGCTACCTTACCGGCGGCGCCGATACGGATCTGGGGGCGTAGACCCACACCTACCAGGGCGTTGTGCATGAGCATCAAACCTTCGGTCAGGGGCGTGCCGACATTGTCCTGATACTCCAGCGGTGCGGCGCCGGTCCCACCTTCGGATCCGTCGATGACGATGAAGTCCGGTGCTGTGTCCTCCTCGAGCATGGCTTTGCAGATAGCCAGCACGTCCACTCGGGAGCCCACGCACAGCTTGAAGCCGATCGGCTTGCCGCCGGAGAGTTCCCGTAGCTGTCTTACGAAGCGGATCAGCTCTCTCGGGGTGCCGAAAGCGCTGTGGCTGGCAGGGGAGACACAGTCCACTCCTACCGGCACTCCGCGCGCTTCGGCAATCTCCTGAGTGACCTTCGGGCCCGGAAGAACACCTCCCAGCCCGGGTTTGGCGCCCTGCGAGAGTTTTATGCTGATGCCCTTTACCTCGGGCCGGGCTGCCTTTGCCGTGAATGTCTCGGGGCTGAAGTGCCCGGTCTCATCCCGGGTGCCGAAGTACCCGGACCCTATCTCCCAGATCAGGTCCGCCCCATATTTGAGGTGGTATACCGTTAGCCCGCCCTCGCCGGTTTCATGAACAAAACCGCCAATCGCGGCGCCTTTGTTCATGGCCAGAACCGCATTCTTCGACAGCGAGCCGAAACTCATGGAAGAAATGTTCATCAGCGAAATATCATAAGGTTTCGTGCAGTGCGGACCGCCCAGACGGACGCGTGGATGCTGATTTGGCGGAGCGACCGGGGCGGTGGAGTGGATGAGGTATTCATAACCGATTTGGTTGACATCCCGCTCGGTACCGAATGCTTTGTGACTGTTCTCGCCCTTGGACCGCGCATATACCAGTGATCGCACGTCCCGGTTGAATGGTTTTCCGTCGACGTTTCGTTCAACGAAATACTGTTGAATTTCCGGCCGGATCGATTCCAGCAGGTATCGCATGTGCCCCAGGACGGGAAAGTTCCGGAGTACTGAGTGGCGGATCTGGACCACGTCCCACACGCCGATCACCAATATGGCCACTACCACGACTGCCAGAACCAGCCAGCCTACGGGACCGAAGGAGGCCGCCACGATTGTGGCGAAGCCCAAAAACACGAGGCTGACAAATACGAGGAAACGTGTCATATCTCGACTCTACGCTCGGTACGAGATCACCTTTGGGCCTGGTTCCACCTATTCAAAACTGACGCGCGAAGACGCCCGCAGTTGCTCTGCGGGCGTCTTCGAATTGCAGCGGCTCAGGCGGTCTCTTCTCCCTTGTCGTCGACTTCCTCGACCCACGACGGCGGTTCGTCGCGACCCTGGTCCTCGTCCTTCTCGGCGTCCTCCGGCGTCTCCTGCACTATGCCCTGGGCGTGGTGCGTGGGCGCGTAGATCGTGTAGAGGCGAAGTGGTTCGTCTCCGGTGTTCTCGACGTCGTGCCAAGTGCCGGCTGGTACCTGAATGCTCCAGCCGTCCTCGACATCCTGCTGGAAAGAGAGATTGTCTTTAGCGGGTCCCATCTTCACCCGGCCCTTGCCTGCATCGATGCGCAAGAACTGGTCGGTGCCGTGATGCACTTCCAGACCTATCGCACCTCCCGGCTCGATTGACATGAGCGTGACCTGCAAGTGCTTGCCCGTCCAGGCGACCCGGCGGTAGTCAGCGTTCTCCGTTGTGGCGCGCTCGATGTCGAAGGCGTTCGGCTTTGGTCCGTTGTCTGTGATGTCCATGAGTTCATTCTTAACCATCCCCCTGAGGATCACCACAACCGGGGGTGCGCTTTGCCTATATCCGCGTTCCCAGGGACCGCAATGGAGCGGTCCGTGGCCTCGTTGACAAGGGTTGGCGGCAGGAATAGATTAGCCGCGTCGGCCATAGGGCCGTTCTGCTCCACAGTCACTGGTCTCGGCGTCGCCTTGCAGGCAACCGATTTTTGCATCCATCAGGCAGGACCCGGACGCAGGATCCTGCGGTGCACAGGAGTCCCCGTGAAAAACCCCAAGAAAACCCTTTGCTTTCCCCTTTTGCTCGCGCTCGCCTTCACAGTCGGCGCGCCTCCCGCTGCCGTCGGGCACGATGAAGAGTGGCACGAGCATTCGGGCGGTTTCCTACCAGTCCCGGCTGAGTACTACGACCCCATTGAGATCTCGGCTTGCGGCACCATGGTCACTCTCACCTCTGGCGATGTCCGGGAGGTGGAGATGAAAGAAAAAGTGAGGTGGGACGGCACAACGGTTGTGAAGTACCGAGGGGATGCCACTATTGATCTGCTCCGGGCCTCTGATGGAGCATTCATCGACGAACTCGACATCTCAGGCGCAGGTAGCGACCGGCTTTCCTCAGATCAACGCAATCTAAGAATTCTACTGAAGGGACCATCCATCGTCTGGGCGTTGAGCGACCTTGAAGCTGAGTCCTTACGGGACGCCGGCCTACCCGAGTTCCTCTACTACAAGAGGGGCAAGCTCATTCTCGAGGCCGACTTCCCCGAGAGCATTGTGGAGAATCCGGAAGTCGCGCCCACTTCAGTGGAGATCGTCAAGAACACCATCCGCCATGCGAAAGATGTCTGCAAGATGCTCGATTACGCAGCCGAGAAGGACGGGCACCGGCACTGAACCGTTAGGGAAAGTCTGACTACACTAGTGGGTTCGAGCTAAGAGGCGGGATCGACGTTAGTTTTCCCCGGTCGATGGCCCGCGATCGCGGCGCGGACGTCGCCCTCTTCGTGCTCGCCCTTTTCCTTGCCGAACGGCAGCGCTTTCAGCAACGGGTGCACGATAGCCATGACGATGAGGCCCCAGGCGAGTCCCAGGATGGCGGAGCAAAGGGTGTTCACGAGCCAGGCCAGGAAGCCGCCCACAACCGCGATCCCGACGAAAGGGGCCTCGAGGGCATGGACCAGGTCATACGGCAGATGCCAGCCGAGATCGTATGCCCCCTGCAGCATGATGTGACCACCAACCCACAGCATGGCGACCGTCCCGATCAGGGTTATCGCTGCCAGCACGGCGGGCATCCCTTTGACGAGCATCTCGCCGAAGCGCTTGGAGCCCGCGGAATCCTTGGTGGTCAGGTGCAGGCCGATGTCGTCCATCTTTACAATCAGTGCGACGGCACCATAGACGATCACTGTGATCGCCAGCGCCACGACGACCAGAATTATTGCCCGGGCCCACAGGGACTCAGCAGCGACCTCGTTCATGGAGATGACCATGATCTCGCAGGACAGAATGAAGTCGGTGGTGATGGCACCCTTGATGACCTTCGCCTCGGCCTCAGGGCCTTTTTCAACTGCCGGCGCATCTTCGGCCGCGTGGTGGCCGCGGAACTTGTGCCAGACCTTCTCTGCGCCCTCGTAGCAGAGGTAGGTGCCGCCCAGCATGAGGATGAACGGAATGACCCAGGGTATGAAGGCGCTCACGAGGAGCAGCGCCGGCAGGATGATCAGCAGCTTGTTCCGGAGCGAACCCCAGAAGATTCGCTTGATCATCGGCAGTTCGCGGGACGGATCCGCACCGGACACGTATTGCGGGGTGACCGCGGCGTCATCGATCACTACGCCGGCTGCCTTGGTGCCGGCTCTGGCGGCGCCGGCAGCGACGTCGTCAACCGAGGCGGCGGCTATGCGGGCCAGCGCTGCGACGTCGTCCAGCAGGGCGACGAGACCGCCGCTCACAGTCCGCCCTCCAACTGCTCAAGGGGGGTCTGCTGGGCATAGGTGCCACGGGCAAGGTGCGTGATTGGCATGCTCAGAGTATAGGTGCTGGCGGCCGTCAACGGGGTGCCCTATCAGGACGGTTGCCCATCTCGGGGTCCGAATGCTTTGAGGGCGTCGGTCTCGATTGCAGGACGGCGAACGAAGCCCGACGCTGCCGGGATTGATGATTATACGGTCGATGGCGAGCCGCATGAACGGCATGTGCGTGTGCCCGCAGACAATCGTCTGGATCTCGGTCAGCGTATCCTGCAGAACTGCAAGCGAATCTGATGCGCAGCGTACCCGCATCGACGACGATGGAACGATCCCTATAGTGCGAAGAAGGAGTCCACGCGATGACGAAGTACCTGATCTCGTTCCCGAGCAGCGCCATGATGGTTTCCGGCGAGGATCTGGAGGCAGTTTCGGATGCAGCGCACGCAGTCGTGCAGGAGGCGAAGGAGGCCGGCGTCTGGGTGTTCGGTGGCGGCATCGATGAGAGCGTTCCGCCTGTCATGGTCGATGGTAACGGGACCGTAATAGAGGGCACATACCCGCAGACGAAGCAGTTAGAAGGCGGCTACAGCGTACTGGAATTGCCCTCCCGTGAGGCAGCATTGGAATGGGCTGCGAAGATTGCAGGCGCCTGCCGATGCGCGCAGGAGGTGCGTGCGTTCCAGTACGATCCCGCCAGCTGACCGACCGCGGACTCGCTCCTGCCGTGGACAAGGAGTAGTGCATCCTCCCCGCGTGGGAACTAACAGCCCCAGTTGTCGATTAAGCCTGTAGCGGTTCCCTCCTCTTTCGATTACTGGAGTACTTCACCGCGGCGAAAGGGCACGTCATCGTAGTCAGAGCATCACGTCTGCACCTGTCATGAGGACCGGCGAGACGCATCGTGGCAGGAGCCATCCCATTCGTTGGCTCGCGGCCCTTTTGCTGCTCGGGCTGCTCGCGCTTGTAGGGGTGTCCTGCAGTTCCGGCTTGCGCACCGAGGGCGGCCCCCTGTCGGCACCCGCGGAGTGCACCGTCGAGACCTCGGAGGGAGAAGTCGGACTCGACCGTGATGAGGCGCAGCTGGCCACGACGGCCGTGGCGCTTTCGGCCCGAGGACTGGAGGCCCCGGACACCTCCGGCATCGACGAACGGGTGTTGGAGCGGCTGGCCAACGGACCGCCGGAAGACGCCGGTCCCAGCTTGACCTGTCGAGGCTCAGCGGCAAGTGACCTGCCGGAGCAGCAGATGACTGCCACGGGGTTGACACCGCGCGCCGAGCAGTTGCTCGAGGCGATGACCGAAGTGTTCGGTGAGCAAAGTCTTGGCGGGTTCGCCCCGGGCGGCGTTGACCGGGGACACGGAGCCGACTCGACGCACTACGACGGCCGGGCCATCGATATCTTCTTCCGTCCGGTCACCGAAGAGAACCGGCGTGAAGGGTGGATATTGGCCCACTGGCTCGTCGCTCATGCCGAGGACCTCAACATTCAGTACGTTATCTTCGACGACCGGTTCTGGAGCGCACACCTGTCTCGAGGGCAATGGCACGACTACGACGCACCCGAACCCGCCAATGAGATCCTGCGGCATCTCGACCACGTGCACGTGGACGTGCTCGGTGGAAGCGCTGAGTCGTGACCTGATTGGGACTCGCGCCTTGGACGGCGAGCCACCAGACTGTCCTCATGGAGTGGACGCGTGCGAAGGACT
This sequence comes from Arthrobacter sp. TJ-270, assembly GCF_058269075.1. Classification (NCBI taxonomy): domain Bacteria; kingdom Bacillati; phylum Actinomycetota; class Actinomycetes; order Micrococcales; family Micrococcaceae; genus Arthrobacter; species Arthrobacter sp. TJ-270. The sequence goes on from NZ_JBZCNB010000013.1 coordinate 38,425, forward strand.
GGCTGATCGGTGCTGCTGGGATGCTCCTCCTCCTGGTGGTCACGGTCGCGATCTTCTGGTGGGTTGTGAGCGACCCGGTCGGCGGGGACGAAGGGGGACCAGCGCCGTCCCCGACGGTGGGCGCGGAAGGCCCTCCGAGCGAAGAGCCTCCCGCTGACCTTCGCGAGGATGAGGTGTGGTTCGCTGACCTCAGACTGGACGCTGGGACGGTAGTGACCTCGGGGTCGACGCTCCGCGATGTTCGGGCCGTCGGGCAGGACGTGGTCACGGGTCCGGACGGGTTGATCGCTACGCGGCTCACCGTAGACGCAACAGTGCCGTTCGGGGCTGTTGCCGATGAGCTCGGCGACGGGACCGAGGTCCGCGCCGCCGACGACGGCCAGGCCACGGTGGTTCGCACCGTTGAGGCCCTGGGTCGCGAGTTGCGTGTCACCGCCACCGGGACAGTTGAGGTTGAGGCCGGCAGGCTCGTTATGGAGCCACGCTCGATTGACATTGGCGGGCCGGACTTCCTGTCCGATGTCATCGCCACCGTCGTGCGCAGGTTTGTGACCATCGAGCACGACATCGAAGGCCTGCCCGAGGGTCTAGTGCTCCAGGACGTCGCCGTCCAGAGTGACGGTTTCCGTGCCAACCTGCTGGGCGAGGACGTCAAGCTCGTCCCATAACGGCCCTTGACGGGAACCCCGAACCGGATACACATCAACGTTATAAAAACCTTGACCACCTCCTGCAGTTCGCCTAATGTTGAGAAAGCGCTTTCCGTTGAAAGGATTCAAAGATGAACTCGCGCTTTCGCTTCATCCCCGTACCAGCAACGCTCGCTCTCAGTGCAGCCCTGATCGCCGGAGGTGGCGGCGTTCCGGCCGCTGCAGCGCCGGCCCCCGATGCCCAGATTGGCATCCAACTCGAACACCTCGACCGCGGGCTCGTCGCGGCCAGTACCTCGGAGGGCACGTTCCTCAGCTGGCGACTCCTCGCCACCGAAGTCACCGGTGCAAGTGAGACCGGCCAGACCGGAGCCGACTTCGCCGTATACCGCAACGGCGAGAAGATAGCCACGGTGACCGACAGCACCAACTACATCGACGCTGAAGGCGCGGCTGACGCGACCTACCAGGTTGCCGCCGTCGTCGACGGTGTGGAACTGCAGCGCAGCGCAGAGGTGAGCCCCTGGGCACAGGGACACACCGACATCCCGCTGCAGAAGCCGGCCGACGGCGTCACCCCCGCCGGTGAGAGCTACACCTACTCCGCTAATGACATGAGCATCGGTGATGCGGACGGCGACGGCGAATACGAGTACGTCGTCAAGTGGGATCCCTCGAACTCGAAGGACGTTTCGCAGGTGGGGTACACCGGCAACACCTACATCGACACGTACACGATGGACGGCACGCTACTGCACCGCATCGACCTCGGCGTGAACATCCGCTCCGGCGCGCACTACACGCAGTTCATGGTCTACGACTTCGACGGCGACGGCCGCACGGAAATGATGATGAAGACCGCGCCGGGCACCAAGGTTCTCACCTACGACGACGCCGGCAACGTCACCAACGAACGCTTCATCACCATGCCGGCCGATGACATCGCCGCCGGCTACAGCAACGAAGACGACTACCGGAAGAGCGCGGCCGACTACTACGAGCACGTGGTCGACATGTTCGCCGGCTGGCACGAGCACCCCGAGGTTGTCGCCGGCAACTGGCCTGCAACGCTCGAGGCGGCATTCGGTATCGAGGAGCGCTACGAGTACCCGCTTTCCGATGCTGACGCCCGTGCAATGGCCGACTATTTCATCGACGAGTACGCCCCGGGCCGCAGCACCCGCAACAACCTCCGCGCGTTCGAGGGCTTCATCCTCGACGGCCCCGAATACCTCACCGTGTTCGACGGCGCTACCGGCGAAGAGCTCCAGACCGTCGACTACGAGCCGGGACGGCACGACGACGGCCTCATGTGGGGCGATTACGCCATGAGCCGCATCGAGCCGGGCAACCGCGTGGACCGGTTCCTCGCCGGCGTCGCCTACCTCGACGGCCAGCGCCCGTCGGCGGTCTTCGCCCGCGGCTACTACACCCGCTCCACCCTTGTCGCCTACAACTGGGACGGCAAGAACCTCTCTAAGGTCTGGAACGTGGACAGCGGCTGGACGCCGATGACCAACCCGTTCAACGACGGTCCCCACGGTGTTGACGGAACGGACCCCGAGTTCGGCTCCATCACCACGCAGGGCTTCCATTCGCTGAGCGCAGCTGACGTCGACGGGGATGGGCGGCAGGAAATCGTCTATGGCGCTGCCACAATCGACGACGACGGCTCGCTCCTCTACAGTTCGTTCGCCGAGATGCCCGAGGGCAGCGGCGCGCCGGGCACGCAGGCCCGGCTGGGCCACGGCGACGCCATGCACGTGACCGACATCGATCCCAACCGCCCCGGCCAGGAAATCTGGACGGTTCACGAAGGTGGCCGCTGGGCCCCTTACGGCTCGGTCATGCGCGACGCCGCAACCGGTGAGGTCCTCTTCGGTGCGTACTCGGGACGGGACACAGGCCGCGGCATGATCGGCGATGTGCGCGCCGACGTCGAAGGCATTGAAGTGTGGGCCAGTATGCCGGGCGGCAGCGACGGATCGGGTCTGCTGAGCGCCGAGGGTGAGAGAGTCGATTCCAAGACTCCGGGCACCAACATGAGCATCAAGTGGGCAGCGGACCTGACCACGCAGATCGTCAACCGTTCGAAGAACGGGAACCCGACCATTGACGACTGGGCCCGCGGGACGCTGTTGACAGCGGAAGGTACCCAGACCAACAACGGCACCAAGGGCAACCCCTCGCTCGTGGCCGATGCATTCGGCGACTGGCGCGAGGAACTGTTTGTCCGCACGGATGACAGCTCCGCAATCCGCGTGTACCTCAGCACCGAGGTCACCGAGCACAAGCTCACCACGCTGATGCAGGACCCGCAGCACCGCGCGGAGGTGGCCCGCCAGAACACCACCTACAACCAGCCGTCGTACACGAGCTACTATCTGGCGTCGGACATGGACTTCGCGAACGTTCCGGTACCCGATGCCTGGACCCCAGGGCTCATCGCCTACCTGCAGGCCACGCTTGAGTCGCTGATTGCCAGCGGTGATGTTGCCGGTCCGGTTGCCAAGCAGCTCGAAACGTCGCTGGCCCAGGCCCAGAAGGCGGTCGAGCAGGGCAACCTCGAGAAGGTAGGAAAGGCGATGGACCGCTTCGAGAAGGCGCTCAACCAGGGCAAGAAGCCGGACGTTGTGTCCGATTCAGCCCGCGCCATTCTCGACAACGGAGTGCGGACGGTCCTCAATATGGTCCGGTAGCTTCCGGAACTTTCTGTCAGATAAGGCGGGTCCGGCGCAGCTGGACCCGCCCTATCTGTGCAATTTTCAGACGTCGTTGCGGGTGAAGGCGGCGGCGCGGACGACGTCGTCGTTCTCCAGACCCGCTCCCAGCGCACCGCCCACCGTCGCCAGCGCTGCGGTCAGCAGGCTGAGCTGCGCGTATTCCGCGAAGCCCACCGACTCACCGACGACGGCGGCAAACACACCGGAGTCCACCAGCAGCACCGCTGCCAGGAAGGACAGGACGAAGAGCGCCCCGAAGAAGGTGACCACGCCGACCACCACGGTCGCGGTGGTCGCTAGGTTGAACAGCGCCACCTGTTCGCGCTCAATACGCCGCCGCGGACGCTCCCACAGGTCAGCGCCGATCATGAGGGTCAGCGTGACCGCGCCGACCGCAAGAACGGTCAACAGGATGAGCCGCAGCGGCCCGTAGGCGGTGGCCAGCAGCCAGAGGTCGCTCGTCGCAAGGGTCACCACGCCGGCGGCAGCCGCGGCCGTCAGTGCACGGGATAGCGTGACCGCCAACCGCCAGGGCCGGTTCGCGAGGATGAGCCCTAGCAGCACGCGAACGTTCCCCGCCACCACCCGCCCGGTGAACTGGATGGGGTTTTCATCCGCAAGGTCGGGTAGGTCCTCCACCAGCTCGCGGGCGTAGCGGGCGCGGTCCTCGGGCTCGTCGTCCTCGTCCCAGCCGACCAGCGGGCCGACCAGCCGCGCCACCGCCGTCGGAACGCTCTCCTTGCGGCCAACTGCACGCAATGCAGGCAGCGCCACCAGCCCCACCCTGTGAACGGGGCTGATCTGGGTAAGTACCGGCTTCCGCCCGCTGCGGAGGGCAAGATCGCTGACGACGACGGCGAGATCCCAGTCCTCGTCCAGCAGCCGGTCCCGCGCCGTTTCCAGCAGCTCCGACGGCGCCCGGCCATCGAGCGTTTCGACCGCGACGGACACGCGCCACCCGACGCCGGGGTGCTGCTCATGGAGCAGCCGGGGGAGGGCCTCGCCCAGTTCCTGCACGGACGCCGGGTCAAGGGATGGAGGTACGACGACGCCGAGCGTCAGAAGCGGTGGGGCACTATCGGGCACCGATCAATGATCCCCGGACCGGGCCGTCCGCGGAAATCCGGGACTGCCAGGACGGCTTCAGCTCCTCGAACCTGACCTCAGGCCGAAGCGAACACCTCGCGCTGGAAACGGATGTGCTCAGCGTTCTGGGCCGCGCCGCCGTTCTCATGCCCGTTATAGGGGAAGACGTTCATCGACTTCTCGCCGGCGTAGTGGTTGTAGGCGGCGTAAACGCACGACGGCGGGCAGACGTCGTCGAGCAGGCCCACCGAGAAGAGCGCCGGCATGGTGGCGCGGGCGGCGAAGTTGACGCCGTCGAAATAGTTCAGGGTGTTGAAGATTTCCTCCTCCCGTCCGCGCTGGATCCCGAGGTAGCGCACAAGTTCGCCGTACGGGGCAGTGTCGACGATTTCGGTTGCGCGCCGGATATGCGAGAGGAACGGCACGTCCACAATCGCGGCCAGCGGTGCATGCTCAAGGACGGTGGGGGAGAGTGCAGCCGATGCGAGCGCGATGGCCCCGCCCTGGCTGCCACCGGAAATGAGCACCTTCGTCGGGTCAACGAACGGGTGCGACTGAGCGGCCTCCACAGCCCGCACCGCGTCGGTGAACAGCCGCCGGTAGTAATACGTCTCCGGTGAGTCAATGCCGAGGGTCAGGTGGCCACCGACGTGAGGGCCGCTCACGCCCTGGTCAGGGGTGTCGCCGCTCCTGTGGCCGGCACCCTGTCCGCGGAGGTCCATAACAAAATGCGCGACACCGGCGCTCGGGATGGCGGTCCACTCGCCGACGAGGCTCCGCCCGCCGCCGTAGCCGATGTAAGTAACGACGGTGGGCAGGGGGGCGGAGGTGGAGCGGGGCCGAAGCATCCATCCCTTGATGGGGTGCCCGCCATAGCCTGCGAAGCTGACGTCCTCGGTGACCAGCTCGGAGTAGCCGGCGTCGATCTCGTCGAAGCGGGCATCTAGAGCGAAGGACGAGGCTTCGGCGAGCGTCTTCTCCCAGAAGGCGTCGAAGTCCGCGGGTTCAGTGCGGTCCGGCGCGTACTGCTCGAGCTCGCGGAGAGGGAGATCAAACTGCGGCATGTAAGGAGTCCTTCGCTCTTTTCGGTCTCGGAAGTATCACAAGTCACACTATTCTAGGAATAGGTCTTGCGCATTGAGACGATTCAATTTAGTCTCTTTGGAGAGCGCTTTCCGTGATGTGCACCACTGTACCAGCGGACCGAAGAGCTTCACCTCATATCTGAGCCGTTCCCAGGAGGACAAAGATGTTCAATAAGATCTCACGACGCGCCGGATCCGGCGTAGCAGTCACTGTCGCAGCAGCTCTCATGCTGACGGCATGTGGCGGCAACGGCGGCGGCGAAGCCGGCGGCACCCCTGACCCGAACGAGGAAGTCACCCTCAACTTCACCTGGTGGGGCAATGACGACCGAGCCGAGCGTTACAACGAGGCCATCGCACTGTTCGAGGAAGAAAACCCGAACATCGACATCAACGGCACGTTCATGGACTTCCCCGCCTACTGGGAGAAGCGCCAGACTGAAGCCGCAGGCGGCGGTCTTCCTGACGTCATGCAGTTTGATTACAGCTACTTGCGCCAGTACGGGCAGAACGGACTGCTCCTCGACCTGTCGGAGTACGTCGGCAACGGCCTGACTACCGACACGATCGACGAGACCCTGCTGGCCACCGGCAAGCTCGAGGATCAGACTCTCGGCGTTCCCACCGGTTACAACGCCTGGTCGCTCTTCGAGAACCCGGCACTCATCGAGAAGGCCGGCGTCGAAGGCTACGAGGGCGGAACGTCCTGGGAAGAGTACGAGGAGTACATGGTTCGCGTCAGCGAAGCCAGCGACGAGGTGTGGGGCGGAACCGACTACACCGGCCGCATCCAGAACTTTGAGCTCAAGCTCCGCCAGGAGGGCCGCGAACTCTTCACCGAAGACGGTCAGCTCAACTTCACCCAGGAAGAGCTGGCCGAATTTTGGGGCAGCACGGCTGAGCTTCGCGAAAGCGAAGCAGTCATCCCCGCCCGCACGCTGGAGGAAGTACTCCCGAAGTCAGGCTTCGGTTCGAACCTCACCGCAAGCGAAATGACCTGGTCCAACTTCATGGGCGGTTACCTCGGTGACACCGGAGCAGAAGATCTGACCATTCTCGCTCCTCCCACCAGTGATCCGTCAGTGAAGGACCTCTACCAGAAGCCGTCCATGCTGCACGCAGTATCCGCTGGAACCGAGCACCCTGAAGCTGCTGTCGCCTTTGTCGAGTTCCTGGTCAACAGCCCCGAGGTCGGCAAGATCTTCGGCGCATCGCTCGGCGTCCCCGCTTCGGAGACTGCCCTCGAAGGCGCAGCCCTTGAAGGCCCCGAGCTTGAGGTCAAGGAATACCTGGACTCGGTTGCTGACCGCATTGGTGATCCCCCCGCCGCTCCGGTTGTTGGCTACGGCGCACTGGAGAACACTTTCCTCACGCTGGGTACCTCAATCGGCCTGGGCGCTACAACTCCTGAAGAAGCCGCACAGCAGTTCTTTGACGAGGCCGCCGTTACGCTCGGCAGCTGAACATCGACCTTAGCTATCACCGCTATTAGGAGCAGTTCATGACCACGGGATCGGCGCATGCGCCAACAAACACCCGCACCAACGCCGAACCCGGCACCCGTCCGGCGGGCAACCGCCGGACGGGTGGGCAGCCCAAACGCAAACGCAGCAGGGACACCGTTGCCGGTTACGCTTTCCTTTCACCATGGTTGCTCGGGCTCTTTGCACTCACCCTGGGCCCGATGCTTTATTCGCTGTACCTCGCCTTTACGGACTACAACCTCTTCACTGCACCTAAGTGGACCGGCCTGGGCAACTTCGAACGCATGGCCGGTGACACCGTCTTCTGGGGATCGGTACAGATCACCCTGATCTACGTCCTCGTTGGAACACCTATCAAGCTGGCAGCAGCACTCGCCGTGGCCATGCTGCTGAACTACAAGACCAAGGGCACCGCGTTTTTCCGCTCGGCGTTCTACGCACCGAGTCTCATCGGCGCCTCGGTCAGCATCGCGATCGTGTGGCGGGCAATGTTCTCCGCCGACGGTCCCGTCGACAGCGGACTGAGCCTGTTCGGCATCAACCTTGGCGGCTGGATCGGCGTGCCGACCCTGATCATGCCAATGATGATCCTCCTGGCTGTGTGGCAGTTCGGCGCACCCATGGTCATCTTCCTGGCCGGCCTGAAGCAGGTACCCGCCGAACTCTACGAAGCCGCCTCCGTGGACGGCGCGAAGGCATGGCGCAAGTTCCTCAGCGTCACGCTGCCGATGCTCTCCCCGGTGATCTTCTTCAACCTGCTGCTCGAGATGATCGGCGCCTTCCAGATCTTCGCTTCGGCTTACATCATCGGCTCGGGTACCGGCGGCCCTGCAGGCGCCACCAACTTCTACACCGTCTACCTCTACACCCGCGCATTCACGAACAATCAGATGGGCTACGCCTCGGCGATGGCCTGGGTGCTTCTGATCGCGGTAGGCATCCTCGCGTTCATTCTTTTCCGCACCTCCAAGAGTTGGGTGCACTACGGAGGTGACACAAAGTGACCACGATCGAATCCAACCCCACGGCAGTACCCCCGGTCCAGTCCGATCGCAAGCGCCGCCAGCCCCGACGCAAGACTGCGGCTACGGCGGCCTGGATTGTCGGCATAGTGTTGCTGACTGCGCTGGTGCTCTATCCGCTCCTGTGGATGATCTCGGCTTCCTTCAAGCCCAGCGCCGAATTCGGTTCGAACAATAGCCTCCTGCCCGAAAACCCCACCTTCGAGAACTTCGTCAAGGTCATGGAGGGTGTAGCAGGCATTCCCACCTGGAAGTTCTTCTGGAACTCCACCATCCTCGGCATCGGCGCGGTGATCGGCACAGTCATCTCCTCCTCAATGGCTGCCTATGCTTTCGCCCGTCTCAACTTCAAGGGCCGGCCGCTGTTCTTCACGATGATGATCGGGACGCTTCTGCTCCCGTTCCACGTGCTGATCATTCCCCAGTACATGATCTTCCGTAACCTCGGCATGGTGGACACCTTTTTCCCCCTCCTGGTTGGCAAGTTCCTGGCCACTGAAGCGTTCTTCGTGTTCCTCATGGTCCAGTTCATCCGCAACCTGCCCAAGGAACTCGACGAAGCGGCACGCATCGACGGCTGCGGCCACTGGCGGATCTTCTGGTCCATCACCGTTCCGCTGATCAAACCGGCGCTCATCACCTCCTCGATCTTCGCGTTCATCTGGAGCTGGAACGATTTCCTCGGCCCGCTGCTGTACCTGAACTCGCCGGAGAACTACCCGCTTCCGCTGGCACTGCGTGTCTTCAATGACCAAACCAGTGGTTCGGACTACGGCGCAACGGTTGCGATCGCCGTGCTCGCTCTGCTGCCGGTCATGTTGTTCTTCGTGATCTTCCAGCGGTTCCTCGTGGATGGCGTTGCCACCCAGGGCCTGAAGGGATGACACCCCGCAGCGCACGCAAACGGCGCGAACGACCCCAGCTCGACGGCACCCAGCTCAAGTGGCCGGGCGCCGAGGGGAAGTTCGCGCTGTTCGCGGAAGTGCTGTGGATAGGCATTCTCACCGTTGCCGGCGGACTGCTGCTTATTACCCTTCCGGCGGCGATGGCAGCCTCCACCCGGCACCTACACCGCTATCTGCTGGCCGAGCGATCCACGCTCGGCCAGTGGTGGTCGGACTTCCTTTCCGCCCTCCGTACCGGTTGGGTTGTGGGATTGGCGACGGCGGTGCTAGCCGCGGTCCTGCTCTTCAACCTCCTGCTCGCCGGCACCCAGGTGCTACCGGGCTGGCAGGCAGTACTTCTTGTCGGGCTGCTGGCACTGACCGCATTCGCGTTGGCGTTGCTGCAGGCCGCTGTCCGCTGGAGTCCCGAGAAGGGCTGGCGGCAGGCCGTGCGGGACGGGCTGCAGGCCTTTGTTGCGGACCGCGGGGCGATTGGCCCGCTGATCGTCGCGCTGGTGCTCACCGTCGTCGTAACGTGGCAATTGCCGCCGTTGATCGTGCCCGGAATGGGCTGCCTTGTTTTTGCTGTACTCGTTGTGAAGGAACGCGAGCGCAAGCTTTAGAGCTTTCCAACTCTTGAAAGGAACACCATCGTGCACTACGGCGGCGATTACAACCCTGAGCAGTGGCCCGAGTCAGTCTGGCCCGAGGACATCGAGCGGATGCGTGAAGCCGGGGTCACGATGGTGAGCCTCGGCATTTTCGCGTGGTCCCGGATCCAGCCCGCTGAGGACGTCTACGACTTCGAATGGCTTGACCGCATCATCGGCATGCTGCACGAGGCCGGCATCGCAGTCGACCTCGCGACGGCGACGGCGTCGCCCCCGCCGTGGATGACCGTCGCCTACCCGGACATCCTCGCCGCTGACGAGAACGGTGCACCGTACTGGCACGGAAGCCGGCAGCACTACGCCCCGTCGTCGCCTTCGTACCGCCGGCTGGCCTCGGCACTGGTGCAGCGTATCGCCGAACGGTACGTCGACCACCCGGCGGTGGTCCTGTGGCACGTCAACAACGAGTACGGATGCCACCTGAACCTCGATTACTCCGACTCCGCACGGGATGCCTTCCGCGTCTGGCTGAAGCGCAAGTACGGCACACTCGAAGAGCTGAACGCCGCCTGGGGAACGTGGTTCTGGGCGCAGCACTATGAGTCCTTCGATCACGTCTTCCCGCCGCGCAAGGCGCCCTACAGCCACAACCCGGGCCAGCTGCTCGACTTCCGCCGGTTCACCTCCGACATGCTGCTTGAGTGCTACCGGATGGAGCGGGACATCATCCGTGCCTCCGGAGCCACCCAGCCCGTCACCACCAACTTCATGGGTGCGTTCAAGCCCGCCAACTACTGGGAGTGGGCGGCGGAAATGGACGTCATCTCCGACGACTGCTACCCGGACCCCAACGAACCCGAGAGCTTCCGTGCCGGCGCGTTCCAGCGCGACCTGATCCGCTCCTTCAAGCCGGACACCCCTTGGCTGCTCATGGAACAGTCCACTAACGCGCTCAACTGGCGGCCCACCAACGCGCCGAAGGCCCCCGGGCAGATGCAGGCGCTGTCCATGCAGAGCGTCGGCCGCGGCGCCGACGGGGTCCTGTTCTTTCAGTGGCGGCAGTCCCGTGCGGGCGCCGAGAAGTTTCACTCCGCGATGCTGCCGCACGCCGGCACCTCCACGCGGACCTGGCGGGAGGTTGTCCAGCTGGGTCAGGATCTCGCGTCGCTGCCCGATCTTCCCGCCGGCTCCAGGGACGCCCGCGTGGCCATCGTCTTCGACTGGGAAAACTGGTGGGCGATTGAGAATCCCGACCACCCGGTTGTCCTCGACTACGTCGAGTGCGTGCAGCGCTGGTACAACGCCATCCACCGTCAGCACGTGCAGGTTGACTTCGTGCAGCCGACGTCGGACCTGGCGCAGTACGCCGTCGTCATCGCGCCGCAGCTGTACCTGCTGACGGACGACGGCGCAGCGAACCTCACGCGTTTCGTCGAGGGAGGCGGGCATCTGCTGCTGACCGCATTCAGCGACGTCGTTGACGAGTACGACCGCTTCCGCGAGGGCGGGTACCTCACCCAGTTGGGTCCGCTGCTCGGTGTATCACTTGAGGAGTTCGGCGCATTGGTGCCGCCGCAGTCAACCGGCCCGGGACAGCGGACGGCGCCCGTGGCATTCGGATCGGATACGTTCGACGGCCTGTACCTTGCCGAGGAGATCGCCGCCGTGGACGCTGAAGTGCTTGCTTCCTTCAGCGGCGGCCGCACGGAGGGTCTGCCTGCCTTCACCGGCCGCGCTGCGGGCGCCGGCCGCGCCTATTACCTCGCAACAGTGCCAGACGACGACGGCGCACGCCTGGTGAGTGCGCAGGTGTTCGAGGGTGCCGGCGTCGTGCCAGTGCTCCAGGGGCTGCCCGAGAATGTGGAGGTCGCCCAGCGCGGCGATGTGGTGACACTGATCAACCATGGTGCGGACGCCGTCGCAATCGAGGTATCCGGTACGGACCTGTTGACGGATGAGGCCGTGGACAAGGTGCACCTGGAGTCCTTCGGATACGCGCTGGTGCGTCAGTTCTAGATTCCCCGAGGCTGACGGGCGACTGGTCCGGCCTCACCACCCGCGCGGGTTTCGAATCCCTGTCGGGCGGTGGAGAATGGGCGGATGCAGCCCACTGATCCGGCCACGCCTGACGGAGTTCCGCCGGA
>NZ_JBZCNB010000014.1:0-40134 GCF_058269075.1 Arthrobacter sp. TJ-270
CTGTGATCACCCACCCAATCGTTTGGAACAGGTGGCTCAGTTTTCAACCGTCACAATGGCTCACTTTTCGACCGTCACCGACATTTCGCCGGGATTCGACGAGCCGAGGGCAATGGTGTCCGTGGTGGCGGGGAAGAAGCTCAACGGTGGCTCCATGAAGAAGCAGCTCTTCAAGCAGCTCGCACCGACCCTCCCGGGGCCAGCTACCGCACGTCCAATGCCTGCAACGGCGAGTAGATCGAACACATTGAAAGACGCCATCCGCTTCCGGGCCAGGATCTTGGTACCTGCTGCTTCGTGCAGGTCCGGAAAATTGGTGAGATCCTTGCCCCGCAGGGACCGCAGCTCGGTGGCGTCCTGGACAGCTGACGATGACTATCCGGTAGTCGTCCCATTTACGGCTGATGTACGCACCCTCCGGGCAAGACATAATGCCGGGATCGACGCACCTCACGCGCCAGCGCCAGTTGCACCGGTGGGGCCAAACCGGGCGGGCACCCTCTCACCAAAAAACCCTTGATGTCAGGGGGATCGTGTCCGTAGGAGTTGCGTTCACCAATGGTCCCGTCGAGGTTCCGGATGACGTGCTCGACCTTTTCGGCTTTAGCAACCTGCCGGCCGCCGCGACTGCTTCCTCTTTGGTGTCCGCGTAACCCCAGGGATGATCGTCGATGGTTTCGCGGCAGTTTCCCCACCGCCCGTCCTCGTGGAATGTTTCGATGTCCCCTCTAGGCATGTCTGGTTCCTTTCATAGTGGACTATGTGCGGCTCCACCCACCTACGGCCAACACCCTCCGACGCTGGGCGATCCAGGATGGGGTTCGCTCCGAAGCATGAGGAGGGAAATACGTAACCGGAGAGTGTGCAGGGAGTCAGGCAATGTGTTGGGACACTAATTTCTGACCCCCCGCACACACCGGGACCGAGACGTAATGCCCTTCTGCTCTATGGGCGGGTTGTCCCGTGTCGGCAAGACATCGCTGGGATAACCCGGAGCAGATAGCCCGGTCCGCACCAAACAGCGGAGCGGGCTATCTGCTTAACCAGCTTCACTGCTAATTAACAATTCGAGCACGGATGGCAGAACCGTGTAAACCGCCACGAGGTAGCCCAGGCACACCTGACTGGGGCAGGAACTCAGGCTTTCGGTCGCGCATCCAGGCCGTGGTCTGCTGGTTGCCCTCCCGACCGGCCCGGACCTTCTGACGAGTAATTGGAAGCGGTCCGGTCGGGATGGTGATTGCTCGCGGCCGTTGAAATCCGTACCGAGAAGCGTCCGTGAAAGAGGACTGGACCGATCAGGTGCTGGTTATCCAATGATTGGTAGGGCACGAGGAACGCTTTCAATTGTGATCGCCGTTCCTGCACCCGCTGATCTAACTTCCCCGTCGATCTGGTACGGGATCGGCTTCAGCGTAGAGAATTCATACCTCTGTACGCTGGGTTGGTCTCCCAGCCCCTGCGTCGTCGCGCGGACGGCTCTGAGAAGGATGCGCCATTTCGCCATGTGGGGGAACGTGATGACCTCGAACTTCCCGTCTGCCGGGTGATCATCGGCTTCACTCAGTGTTGCGTACTTGGCCATCTGGGAGATATTCGCGAAAATCAGACTGTCGAATTTCCTGCGCACGCCGTCGTTCTGCCTGATCTCGAAAGGCCTGAACTTGCGGAAGGTCCGCACCACGGAGAACATTTCCTTGATCGCTCCCTTGCTTCCCTTCTCCAGATCAATGGCCATGATGGGTGTCAGACCGAAGCCGATGTAGGAGTGGGCGTACACCGGTTCGGTGCCAATACCAGCCGTGATGCGCAGCAAGTCGATGCGGCGAGCGGCTCCTTCGGTGATCGCCTCCGCGAGTGGTTTCCGGCCAACCACCCGGCTGTGGTCGTTCGCGTTCCCCGCTGCCAACACAGCACACGCCGCCTCTGGATTGCCGCTGGCCATGACGCCGTTGATAACCTCGTTGTAGCCACCGTCACCGCTCACCGACACCACGAGTACATGTCCGTCTGACGCAGCTTCACGGGCAAGGTCCACCGCATGTCCTGCTCTTTCGGTAGGTTTCAGGTCAATGACCGCGAGCCGGCCGGCAGGACGGAGGAGAGTTCCTCGCGGAGGCCCTCAGCCAGTTCGGGGGCATCGCCGGTGCTATTCGGGTTGTAAATGATCGTTATCGAATCAAACCGCCGTGGTGAATCCATGGAGGACCTTTCAGGATCGCTACTCATCAGCAGCAGTGGGTGCCCACCAACCATCATAAGCGAGCTGATCTTCTCATGATTTCCGGGTCGATGTCGTCGCGGGGAGCTTCCGTTCGAAGGCTTGGATGACGGTCCGGGCGTGGTCTCGGAGGGTGGTTTCGCGGGAGGCACCGGCTAGTTTGAGCTTCTCGTCGAGTGACTTGCTCTGTTCCAGAAGGTGTCGGCCGTTCGGAGTGATGTCGACGAGTTGGCTTCTTCGGTCCAGCCAGTGACGGGAGCGGGTCACGAAGCCTTTCCGGGCGAGCCCTTCTACCGTTTTGCCCAGCGTTTGGGATTGTATTTTCAGTTCCGCGGCCAGCTCGCTTTGACCGAGTGCCCCGCGGATGGCCAGGACAGACAGGATCGTCAGCCCTGCATAGGTGATTCCGTAGGTGGCCAGGTCTTCGTTGTATGCGTTCTCCACTAGGCGTCCGGCGGTGATTATCAGACGCGCGGTGGGCCATTGATCCAGGTTCGACATGGGTTGCGCTTTCGTGTGATTCCAGGGTCGGGTGAGGGATGCGTGTCCGGCCGGTTAAGAAGCGTCGGCCGGTGCAGGGAACTGGTTGTACCCCATACCGGCCGAAGCAGTCATCTCCCACTCAGTGAGCGGTGTGGGTCCTGTCGCGGTTGCGGCTCAGGAGGAGACCGAGGGCGATCATGCCGATTCCGAGGAACAGGTGCAGCCAGTTATCGGCGTCGTTGACCGGTACGAAGTTCGCGGCCGAGTCGTGGTTGATGATGAGGCCGTAGATCCAGAGGATCAGGTAAACCGCACCCCCGTAGATGAGGTAGCTGCGCGCGCCTGAGATGGTGCGTGCCATCGCGAGGCCGGCGGCACCGAAGAGCAGATGGACGACGTTGTGCAGGACGGAGACCTGGAAGACGCCGAGGAGCAGCGCTTCGGAGTCGTGTCCGGCGAAACTCATCTGGTCGTATTGGCTGGTGACGCCCGGGATAAAGCCCAAAACACCGACGAGAAGGAAAACGGCTCCGACCGCGGTGGCGGCCTTCTGGATGTTCGTCCTCGTTCTGTCGCCTGCGGCTGAGTTGTTTGCTGTTGTCACGATGGTTTTCCCTTTGATGAAAGTGAATGGATCGGCCCCGGTTAGGAGCCGCTGCCGTGGACGTTGTCTTTGGCGTCGCTGGTCTTGTCCTTCAGGTCCGAGGCTGCTTGCGTGCCTTCGTCCTTGACCGTCTGGGCCGAGTCGGTTGCGGTCTGCTTCACCGACTCGACGGCGTCGCTGACCGGTTCCTTCATGTCTTCGACCACCTGCTTTGCAGCGTCCGTGGCCTCAGTGACGAGCGGTTGGGCCTTTTCTTTCAAGGCCGACGCGGCTTCTTTTTCTTTTGCGCTGGCCGGAATGAGGGAGGCCGCAAGCAGGCCGGCACCGAAGGCGATGAGTCCTGCCGCGAGCGGGTTGCCCTGTGCCTTGTTTTTCACGGTGTGGGGTGCGTCGTGGATCGCTTCACCGGCGCTGTGCAGCGCGCCCTGGTCTTGATCGGCTTCATCGGTGCTGACGGTGGGGACGGTTCCGGCTGTCGCGTCGACGGGTAGTCCGAGTTCGGCGCGGGTCCGCTCGACGTCGGCACGGATCTGGTCTGGTGATTGGCTCATGGTGTGTGCTCACCTGGTTTCAGGGTCGGAGGGATTTCTTTGACGGTTGCGACGGTGTCTGGCATGCCGCGGATTGCTTTCATTTCCTTCTTGCCCTGCAGTGCCAGGACGGCGGCCACAATGCCCCAGATGACGGCGACAATTAGTGCTGCCCATCGGAGGCCGACCAGCTCGGCCAGTCCCCACATCAGTGCAAGGGAGAGGAACAGCAGGACGAAATGTCCTGCTACGCCGGCGCCGCCGAGGAGGCCTGCGCCTTTTCCAGCTTTACTGCCGGATTCGCGCAGTTCGGCTTTCGCCAGTTCCAGCTCCAGGCGTATCAGGGCGGACAGGTCCTGCGTTACCTGGCCGAGCAGTGATCCCAGCGACGTCTTGTCGGCGTCGTCGAAAGTCTGTGAACTGGAGGTGGCACTCGGGCCACGGACCGAGGAGCTCATGGCCGCAAGCCCGTTCCGGGCTGATAGGGGTCTACCAGCTGGGGATCGGAATAGGCACTTACAGCTGCGGGCGGCTTGGTGGAAGCCGGTGCCAGTTTTTGAGGTTTCGTGGTGTTCCCGCCGCCTGTGGTTCCGCGGGTGAACCGGCCGGCCAGGACGCCGGTTGCAGCGGCCACGAGCAGGAACGTGCCCGGACGCCGACGGGCGAAGGTGGTTGCCTCGTTCAGGAGCGAACCTGGATCGCGGCCCTCGAGCCAACCGGCCACATTTCCGGTGCGCTGTGCTGCTTGCTGCACCAGGTTCCGGGCGGGGCCTTCATCGGACTTTTCAGCCATGGAGGACAGTTCGTCGCTGAGGGACCGGATGCCCTCGGTGACTTTTTGCTGCTGCGTGCCGGCTTGGCTTTTCAAAGTTGAACCAACCTCACCCAGGAGGTTCTTGGCCTGCGTGCCGGCTTCCTGGGCGACGTTCTTCGCTTCAGCGCCAGCGGTCTGCGCGACGCTCTTCGCGGCGTTGACACCTTCATGGCCTACCTCCGCAGCTTGTTCCTTCGCCGCGGACGTTGTTGAGGATGGTGGCTGATCACTGCCCGTGGCGGTTGTGGGTGCGGGTGTGGCTGGTGCGACCAGTGGGTCGTTCGACCAATCTGTAGTCATCGTTTTCCTTCAATTCTGTCGGGTGCTGAACCGGGGGAACAGCATAATCTGCACGTGCGACCGGCGACCTGAACCGGAAAGTGAAGCTACCTTACTATCTCCAAAGACAAGCATGCTTAGCATCTGTGCACAAGGAGCAGGAGTTAGTCGAAGCGCTTCTGGCTGTGAGGGCTGTGTTTGTGCTTCAAAAACAAGTTGACCGGGGCGAGCGTCGTGCTCCACCCCGGTCAACTATTCAATATGCGCCCAAGTGGACCCGCTCAGACAACATGGCCGATCCGACCCTGACCGCACAATGAGGATGGGTCAGCTCCGGCGAGCCTAATGATTGGCGGGAGCTAGCGCAGCTCTACTTGGAGTCGGTGTAGTGCTCGCGGCTGCCGGACTTCGCCAGGCCACGGGCAATCATGTAGCCGATGGTGAGGTAGGTGATGTACTGCATGGCCTGGTTGGCGTCGAACAGGTCGCTGGCGTCGGAGCCTTCAGTGCCGTCACCGACGACCGCAGCCGTGATGATGACAGCCAGGACGGCCGCGATGTAGACGAAGAACTCGGTGGTTCTCGTGGAAGCCTTGGTTTCGGTGCTGCGCCTGGTGGTGTGATCGGTGGTGGTGGCAGCGTTATTGGAAGTGTTTGTAGACAAGGGGTGTCTCCTGTGAATGGATTTGGCGTCAAAGCCGGTGGCGGGCGCTAGAGATGCGCTCCGGCGGGGAGGTTCAGATTGCCGCAGTTTGCTCCACGGGTAACCTCTGCATTCTCGACAGTACCCGCCGGCACCCTCGAAAGCAAAGCAAGCTTACTATTTGTTTCTTAAGGAGGCGCCGGGATGAGCCTGCCGTCTTGTGCTCATCCCTCACCTTCCAGATGGCACTTATCGGATGGCGGGCTCAGGTGGCACTGCTCCCTAGCATGAGAGGCTGCTGAACACTCCGGGGGCCTGTTCGTTGTCCTCACGCCGGTCCAGTTCCTCGGTGAGTTCTTCCCTTCTGAACTCGGTCTCCATCTCGGCGCCCCCGCGTAGGATCCCGTAGAGCAAAAAGCCTCCGGTGAAGCCCAGCGGCCGACGCGGAGCAAGCAGACGCCTCGCTTGAAGAACTGTCGAAAACTCCCGCTCTTGAAGAGGACGAAGACAGTCTGGCTAAACCCTACAACAGCTGAAACCACAAGTACCCACACCCTCGGCCCCGCCGGGGGCATCCAGCAGTCACCAGTCTTCAGCCAGTCTGATGAAGACATATCGGTGGATTCCGCCGATTGGTGCAAAATTGTCAGCTGCCGGGGGTACTTAGGCTGACGCCTGCGGCGCTGGCTCGTGCCAGGGTAAGTCCTTACCTGAGGTGATGGCTGCGGAGGGTTACATTCCGCTGAACTCCTTGATGAGGAGCGGTAGTAGTGGGCGAAGGTGCGCGGCAGCACGTCTCGGGACCATCGGTACTCCGCAGTGGCATACCATTGGCGCCCGGAGAGTCATCGAAAAGCGCCCGGCAAGGTGATGATGTGTCCCCGGAGCGGGATGCGCTCGCTCGCTTAGAAATGAGGGTGGATTTCAGCCGACATCGTCCTTGGGCCCTGGCTAGCCCGCTTCAGTCTCTAACTCGGACCTGTTTGAGCAGCTGATGTCGGGTGGGTTTCGGTGCGGTGAAGGAGTGCGGTGATGGCGGTGGTCACGAGGTCAGGGGCGCTGTGGTGTGCTGCGTGTGGGGCACCATCGATGGTGCCTGCTTCGCCCTGCAGGGAGGAGCTGGCGAGACGGTCGGACCAGGCGGCGCCGGCGACGGCATCGCGTGAGCCGCGCAGTACGAGAACGGGTTGCTGGGCAAGGGGTAGCCGGTCTTCGAGCGGGTAGCTCATCGCTTGCTTTAGTTGGGCCAGGTACCAGCGCGGTCCACACCGTAGGACGTCGAGGGATTGCAGGAAGTTCAGTAACGGTTTTTCGAGGATGGAATTGAGGCCCAGGGTCAAGACTTGCTGGTGGACGGTGCGGCGTTTCACGTCGACGGCGGCGCCGATCAGGACGAGGTGGGACACAAGGTCGGGGCATTGGATGGCGAGTTCCGTGGCGCTTTGGACTCCCATGGAATGGCCGATGACCACGCAGGAAGACACGCCAGCTTCCTCCAGGAGTAGCCCGAGGATCTCCGCGGTCGCTTTGGTGGTTGTTTCTTGCGCCGGCCGCTTCGTCCACCCGTAGCCGGGCAGGTCGATGAGGTGGACATCGCCGTAGACAGATAGCAGGGCGCCGAGGCGGCGGAAGTATCGGTGGGACATTCCAATGCCGTGGATCAGCACAAAGACCGGAGCCGGGGTTCCATCCACAGGGTTGATCCGATCAGAGGCACCGCCGTGGTCGATGAAGTAGGACCGACATTGCCGGTCCTGGACCGTGATGCTGCGCAGCTCAAGGACCTTCGTCGCAGAGTGCAGCTCTGAAACGGTGGAATTGACCGTGCGATCCGAGTAGGTAGGCGTAGAAGAGGGTGAGGGTAACTCGACCACGCCCACGGAAGCGGGCAACTGCGGCGAGGCCGGATAGTCGCGCATGAGGTGGAGGACTGCTGCCGTGATCGGGGCAGCGCCTCCCCGGTGCGCGGCGTGCGGCTGGCCAGGTATTTCCACGAGGTGGCCGTTTTGGGCGTTGCGGCTGAGCTTCTCGCACCAGTCATGCCCGGCGATGATGTCCCGGGTCCCCCGGATGACCAGGACGGGGCGGGGGATCAGGGGCAGCCTGTCATCCAGGCGATACCCCAGCATGACCGGCAGTTCCTGCAGGTACCAGGGGATCCCGCATTGCGCGTACGCGGTGGCGACCATCAGATTCGTGACGGGTCGTTCGATGAGCGTGTCCGCGGCGAGCATGAGGGTGTGCTTGAGCGCAGACCGGTGCTCGGTGTCAGTAACAGGACCGATCAGCACCACATGCGAGACCAGGTCCGGACGGATGATGGCAACCTCCGCCGCGAACTGCGCACCCATGGAATGGCCGACAAGTACGCACTCCTGCACACCTTCCTCATCGAGAGTGTGCGCGATCAAAGTTGCGTAATCCCCGACGCTGAGTTGGCGGTCGGGTTTGGGTGTTCCTCCAAAACCTGGCAGGTCCAGGATGAGGGTGTCACCGTAGTCAATGAGCGTGCGCTGTAGCTTGTCGTAGTAGCGGTGGGACATCCCGATCCCATGCACCATCACAAAAACCGGTCTGACCGTCCCCGGGTTCGGAGCTCGCCGGGACCTGTGTGCTCGACAGGACAGACCGTCCTGCGCAGCCTTGTCATCGATTGCGGGAAGGGGTGGCGAGATCTGTGGTTGGCTCATTGTGCTTTCAGGATTGGAGACGCGGTTGATCATGGGGCAGTCGACTGGTTACGGGCGGCGAGGTTCACCCGGTTCAGGTAGGACACCGCGACGCCGTAGGAGGTCGCCACGGCGCGTCTCCGGAGGTTCCCTCAACGCGACGGAGCTCGCTGGCCGTTCGGCTTAGGTGCCATTTCTGGAGATCGCGACACTAGGGTCTGTGTATAGAAGCCGGGGTGCACGTCTGCGGCGGGTGCACTGTTTTGGAGGAGAGGCGTTAGTCCTGCCGCAGGTCGTACACAAATTCCGCCTTTCGGCGCTGAGGCAGGTCATCGATCAGTTCATTGAGTGCCAAAGCGACGATGTTCCGCTCTCCTACCGGGAGCGGGTATATGCCATTCAGATAGGCGTCCAGCTCGAAGGCTTTGAGGTTGCCGCCGACACTGAAGTAATGCAGCCAGAGATCATTGGCGGTCAAATTTGCCTCGTGTGCTGCCAGCCAGGTGCTGTGTTGTTGGGTTTGCTGCGTCATAGAAAAGGCCTACTTAGCGTGCGACGGGAAACGATTCATGTCCGTGCTCAGGGAAACTCCACTGGGGAACCGGATTAGCCCCAGGCAGACCCTTATGATAAGCAAGCTTACCTTCTGTTGTGATCATGGGAGAAATCCCGCGACGACACCAAGGATCATGTCAGATTCCAAGCTTCGATCAGCAGCGCACAAGGGGAATTTTCCAGCCTCTGCGTCGCCCGATTGCGCGGGGCAGTGGTTGCCCTTCGGTCGCGGAGATCCCAGATAGAAAGCAGGCTGATGATCAGGCCTTCAGTAGAGGGTCATTCCGAAACCTAAGGAGAGCAATGATTCGTAAGACTGCAGCCACTGCCGCCCTATCCCTGGCCGTACTGATGGGCATGGCAGCTCCTGCCACTGCCGCGGAAGAGACGCCACCCGCCACTGAGCAAACCCAGCAGAGCGACGAAGGCAACGGCGACGCGGGTCTGTGGGGTCTACTTGGCCTTCTGGGCCTGGCGGGCCTGCTCAAGAGGAACAAAAAAGGAACACGTCGATCATGGCACCCGCACTGGGACTACCGGCGTGAACGAACCCACCCGCCCCGGTCACGAAGCCCCAGGTTCCGGAGTCAAGGGCCCACTCGTCCCGAGTGGGCGTTTGCGCTGTCCAAGCTCACCGAACCCGGAACCTGCCCGGGACTCGACCGCAATCCCCGTCGTAGAACTCGTCAAATTATCCCCAACCTTAGCCTTCACCCTGCTCACCACGGACAGTTCGCAGGCGCACCTCAACTGCACGACGTCACCCAGCCGACACCGACGCAGGGCTGATCAGCCTTGTGCGCGGACGTGGGTTTTGTCGCTGAGCGTGAAGCAGCCGGCCGCAGAGACGAGATCAGTCGGCCACTTAGACTGTCACCACCGGTGTGCATGTGGCAGTGCTCGCCTGCGGCAAGCATCGAAGCTCGGCTTGAAGCACGAACGGCACGCTCAATCTCGTGCCCGCCAATGTCCCTTTAGTCGTGGTTTCAGCCTGCCGCCGCGGCCGCTACAGCTGCAGTCCTAATAGCTCGGCGAGATGATTTCAGGTACGGAACCGCTCGAGGATCGTCTTGTCCATGATCTCGGCAAGCTGGTCCTGCTGTGCGCTGGCGCGATCCTTCAGACGTTGCAGGTCCTCCGGATCGAACCGTTCATCCGTCCGGGACAAAGCAATCAATGATGCCCACAGGCCCTCTTTGCCCCGGACAGCTGCCTGTAGGGCCTCGAGTTCGAGTTGGCCGCTCATGCCACCGCTTTTGTGGAACGGATTCAGCGGACCGGCTTTGCTGAGCTGCGCACCGACCCAAGCCAAACCCATTTTGGTTTTACCCGGGCTATAGCCAAGGCGTTGTATCAACGTGAAGAGAGCGTCCCGGTCAGCTGCGATGTCTCGGCGCAGCTGATCGAACACGGACTGGTAGGAACTGTCCTTCCAAGTACGTTCTACCGATTCGAAGAGGCGCACTCCGGATTCGGCGGCCAGCAAATGATCGCCGAGATAGTCGGAGAGCTTATCGTCGTCAATGGGCATCATTGCCTTTCCGCAGTTGCGCTGCCGGTTCCGTCGGCACCTCCCCGGCCCAACAGGTAGAGAGTTTGCGACTCGTGGTCAATCTATCTCGCTGTCGAGTACCTTCCGTGCCTGCGAGTCGACAGGTCCGAACAGGATAGCTGCGTCGGCGAGGCTTTGAATTTGGACCCCTGTCGAACGCTGGTTCACGTCGGAACGAACAATCCAGACTTCGGGCACGTCCTTTCCCATCCGATGCTCAATGGTTAGATCCGGAAGTGCATCCCAGCCGGTCGTAGCAATCCCGCGCTTCACTCTCGTTGTCGAAACTGAACGCTACCCGGTGCGACAGATCAATCAGAGGCATGCCCATAGTTTCCCACGGGACCAACCTGTGCAACAGATATGAACGGCGGAGCCGCCAGCCTCTCTTCATGCACCCTGGGGAATCCCACCGAGACGGCGGCGTCTCGCTACGGTCCCGTACATTTGCACACGAGGTCTCACCAGTAACCGATTAACGGGCTTGTTAGCGGGTCCTCACCGGATACTTGCTCGGGATGGTCAATCACGAAAGGGTGGGGGGTCGATCGGGGGTCAAGCAGTGAATTCCGTCCAGAGGGGGTAGTGGTCGGAGATCCGCCAGGACACCTCGTTTTTCGTCAGGTTCGTGAGTATGTGGGGCAGGAAGTCGATGTGCCCGGCGCGGCCGGTGTAGGTGAGGGTTTGGAGCATGCTGGTTCCGTCGGGTTCTGAGAACCAGGCGATCTGGTCGTAGAAGTGCCGGGTCTTGTCGTTGTCGAAGATGGTGCGCGGTACCGTGTCCAGCTCGGTGGGTGGCCACAGTCCGGTGGACACGAACGCCTCGTACAGGGGGTTTCCGATGCGGTCGAGGTTGAAGTCTCCCAGGACGAGGAGGTTCTCGTTCCAGTCGTCAGGGCGTTCGGCCCAGTCCCGCATCCATTGGGCGAATGCGGTCAGTTCGGGCAGTCGGTCAGCGGCCTTGGCACCCCAGAGCACGTGCACACTGGTCAGTACGAACCCTGCCTTGCCGCGGGTGAACCCTGCTGCGTACGGGGTGCGGGCGAATTGCGGGACGGGCCCGTCGGTTCCGGGCGGCAGGACGATCTCGCCGACCAGGCCCGAGGGTTGGACCCGGTCCGTGTCGTACAGGTAGGTCAGGCGTTCACCATTACCGGCATCGCCTTCGGTGACATCGGAGGTGATGAACCGCCATCCAGGCCCCAGCAGGGCCATCAGATGGTGCAGGGCGGTGGTGTTCCGGCGGACCTCCTGCAGGGCCAGCACGTCGAACCGGCACGCCATCTCGGCAATGCACGCCATGGCATGCAGATCCCGTTTGGGCGAATCCCGGGGTCCAGCTGTCCACTTCTCGGTCAGATCCCCGAACGCACGGACGTTCCAGGTCCCAATCAGGAGATTCGACGCATCCTTGCCCGGCACAGTATTATCCAGTGCCGCCGACAGCCGGGTAACGTCCTGGGCCATACAGCGGTGGACTGGACTCTGGCGTCGCACTAGCTGCCGCCCGGGTTCGGTTGACCTCGGCGAACGGCGGAAAGCAAATCCCAGGCGCATACCCCGGTGGCGCCGTGGGGGGAAGGGCTGCGAGTTCAAGGCTGATGTTTGGCTAGGGAGTAGAGAAGCTCGTAGGTGCGGCCTTCGGATTCTGCTCGGGCTGCATTTCGTTGCGGGTCGCATCTGAGAATCGGCTTGTATGCTCGGTCATTGCATTGTCAAGATCCTGAAAGTACGCCGCGTCGTCCTGTGTGTAGCTCGTCAGTCGCTTCATTGCTTCGTCCAATTTTCCGCAATTATTTGTTTGGCATCCCAAACCGGTTTCGTGGCCATGATGTCAACCCGCCACGCTGCGGAGACCGCCTCGTCGTAGTCCGCCTGCGCCTCCGCCAGTGCGGCTTGTGCCTCTGCTGAATCCTCGCCAGCCACACGCTCCGTGAGGAAGAAAGATTGCCGGCTTCGTTCCGATTCGGCCGAAATCGTCATCACCGCAGCTTGAAAAGAGAACAGCCCCCCGATCAGCGCCCCTAGTAAAGCTCCGACAGCACCCCAAAGCCCGTTGTTGTCCATCAACCGACTGATGGTCGTACGCCCCTCGGTCTCGAAGGGTCGGTCAGCTTCGCTTGCCATGATCTCGTGGTGAATCTCCTCAAAGTTCGAGCGATCGCGGGGTGACCCTGATTTCGATACCTGCGTTGCGGCCCAGCAAGTCCTGAGACAATTCTGGGACGGCTATGCGGCCAACCCAACGAAATTCTGTGCCGTCTTTGTCTTCCAGTTGATCCTTCTGCGCCGGATTCCAGTCACGGAGGGAGGTTGGAATCGTGGAGTTCCAGGCAGCCCATGCTTTGGGTAGGGGAGCGTTAGCGGAGGGAGGCTCAATGTCCACGAGTAGCGTGTCCTGCCAGTCCTCCGTCTGCTCCAGATGATCGTCGAAGAAGAAGTGCCCTTCTCGTTCTCTGATGGACATGAGCCGCAGCTTGACGGCGTGACGCAGTCGCGGTAACTCTTTTCCTCCCACTCGAGGGCGTGGTGCTGTCGATGAGAGGAAGGTCGTTAGCAAAGGTATAGGGGAGTCGATGGGGTCTCCTTCTTTCCAGCGCTCAATCCGCACGGGACAATAATGGGCTGCGCTTTGCTCGTGGAGGAGGACTGGAAGTCCGCGGATTGCCAAGGCGACATCGAGTTGGAACTCGATGTCCGCCGGAGCTGCCTTTCCTACAGCGAACCCAAAGAGCTCGACTTCGATCTTGAGGTCGCCGAAGAGGAAGCGCTGGAGGTTTTGGTAGCCCTCTTCGGAGTTGACGATGCCGTAGCGTCCGCTGTGGCTGCGGTGCACTATCGCGAGTGGTGCGTCCTGGACTGCTGCATTGTCGATTTGTACCAAGCCGTCGCTGCGGGCCCCTACAGCTGCGGAGGAAAATCCGAAGGCGACGTCGTAGTCCTCTGGGTTCGAGCCGATGAGGCAGAACAGTTCACTTACCGGGAATCCGTTTTCTGGCATGACGGTCGGTATGAAGTCTTCACGGGATAATTCCTGCCTCAATGCTGGCGGCGTCAGGTAGTCATACATGCGGTCGGGCCCAAAAACATCTGCTTCGTTGATCCCAGTTGCGTCTCGGATGCGCTCTAACACCCCGAAACCCCCGGAGAAGTGAATTCCGCCGTGTGGGGTGGCGTATGTGAAGACTCTTGCGACGTAACGCGTTCCTGCAGCGGGGTCCAGCTCACTCTGGTTGGCGGTGAGGCTTTCTGGGATTACGCGTTGCAGGAGCGCCCGGCAGATGAGCCCGCCCATGGAGTGGGCAACAAGGAATACTTTGGGTGCGCCTGTCTTATAGAGCACAAGCTTGATCAGTTCGAACAGATCTCGGGCGGCATCCTCAAACGAGAAGCTCTCGGCGTCCTTGGCGAACGTGTCCGCTGAGTCGTCGTAAAATCGGTGAATCCAGACTGATGCGGAATTAACGGTGCCTGGGTTCACTCCGTTCAGAAAAGTCCACTGGTCCCCATGGACTAGTACTTCGTACTTGTGGTCGGTGACAAGCCGGAGCATCGGTGATTCAAACTGGTGAAACGCAGCTCTTCCGCTACTGCTGGCCCGTACGTGAACAGAGCCCTGACTGAAGCCGTAGAACGGATCGTCGACAGCGGAATTGATGGCAGAACTCGTGCCTGCAAATCCTCGGACGTAAATGACTGGAAGCCTGCCATCGTCGCCAGGAATTCCCATTTTCTACACCCCGTCCAAAGCGAAAATCACTTCTTGGACACATGAATATCCTCAGATTCGGTGGGAGTGTCAAGGCCTTCGTCCCCGCGCGACTTGCCTTGGACTCCGTTGGAGTGCACTGATGGATCTTCAGGGTCTTCAACAATTTCGTTCAATGAATCTTGCCCAACTTCTAGCCGATTCTGGCGGCGCGACGGAACCCTGCCAACACCTCGAGCGGGCATGCAAGCAACTGATCCGGCGTCCACTCGGTCGGAAGTTTCCGTGCGTCCGACTTCTTGATGGGAAGCGGCCGCTTGATGCCGCACGAGGGAAAAATGAACTAGCCGTCCAGGCAGCCAAGAACGGTGGCAGGAGCATCGCACCTGTGAAGGCACGGACGTCTCGACCCCGAGGGCTGGGAGCTGCCGAATGCGCTCGGACTCTACACCGAAGCCGACAGTCTCCGCCTGGCCGGCCAGCTACGGGACGCGGGCCGCGCTCGACTGTGAAGGGCAGACAAGGCATCGACCAAATAGAACAGTTCAGATCTGGGGCCGCCGTTATCCCGACTCTCGGTTCGGATCTAGAATCGTCACCGCGGGGAAGTCCCCTTGTCTTCCACATCATCTACGAACGCTGCTTGAATCGTGTATTGCTGAAAGAGCGGAATGGCATCTTGCAGGGGCAGGTGTCCGAGGTCCAGCGCCGCTTTCAGCCCCTCAAGTTGGGCATTGCATGCCTCTGCTGCGCTCACCTTTGTGGCCACTGAGTGCGAGTTGGCCAAACCGGTCGATATGGCAGCGACGACGGACATCAGCATCGCTGTGAGACAGAGCGCCTGCCAAACTACGGAGCTTTGTTCCAGCGTCAGCGCTTCTTGAACCCCCGCAGCGAACTCGGTGCCGCCGAAGGCGGGGCCTGCTGTGAGACCGGCAGCTAGCGCGCTACCAATGACGCTTGTCGTGGCCAGCCTGTTCCGGCGAGGTCGTGCATGACGCAGGAACACCCTGATAGCTGACTGTCGCTGCTCGATGTTTGCGATCAGTTTCTGACGAGCCTCTCGTTCCTTCATGACTTTCTCCCTAAGGCGGCGGTTATGGGCGATCTACCCGCCCTGAGAGGATGATCGCCGAATACTCGTGGGCGGCGCCGACACCTCGAAAGCTTACGGCGTCCCCTGTTGAGCTGCATCGGCAACCGCGCCTGAACCATATCCAATCGAGGCCTTGTGGTATTCCCGACGCGTTACTACCAGGACGTTCACACAAGGATGTGGGCTGCCCAGGGATTTCGGACAGTGGGCACCCTTACCCTGGGTGCTACTGAATAAGAGCTATGCGGGATAACTCGGTGACATCGAGGTAACACCAAGGATGCCCTGTGCAGTTCCGGCGAGCAGTGCCTTACGGACCGAAGATCGGGTACCTTCTGGTTTGCGGATTTGAGGATGTCAGGTTGAGGTTCAACATAGCGCTACCTGACTGGAGGCGCACGAACCGATCGTCTGCTAGTTGGCGGTTTTCGTTATCAAGCCAGCAATCCCATATCTTCTGTGGGATCCGGTCCAGGCCTTCCGATGGCATGGATCGGCGTTGTAGTGTGACGGCGTGATCGTCCCTAACATTTCGCAGAACGCCGTGGCGGTAGCGGATCACTACGACGAGCTCGATCCGATTTATCGTCGAGTGTGGGGTGAGCACGTCCATCACGGGCTATGGACGACGGGTCGCGAGACTCCGGTCGAGGCGGTCGAGGCGCTTGTCGACGCGGTCGGCGATCGGCTGCGGCTTATGCCTGGCGAGGCGTGCGTGGACATCGGCTGCGGCTATGGCTCCACCGCGAGGCAGCTCGCGGTGACACGCAGCGCCCGCGTTACCGGCTTCACGCTTTCCTCTGAACAGGCCCACTACGCCGCCGCACATCCCGCACCCGACGTGGACATCCATCTCCGCGACTGGCTCGTCAACGGGCTGACCGATGCTTCGGCCAATGCCGCATGGGCGATCGAGTCGAGCGAGCACATGGTCGACAAGCCCGCGTTCTTCGCGGAGGCGCATCGCGTACTGTCGCCCGGCGGACGCTTCGTCGTCTGCGCGTGGCTCGCCGAGACTGATGCTAGCGGTTGGAAGGTCCGCCACCTGCTCGAACCGATTTGCCGGGAAGGACGGCTGCCCTCGATGGGCACGCGCGAGGAATATGAGGCGATGGCAATGGCTGCGGGTTTTGCGATCGTTGGCTATGAGGATGTCAGCCGCCGCGTCGCGCGCACGTGGACGATCTGCGCCCGTCGACTTGTGAAGGCGATGTTCGTCGATCGTGAGATCCGTCGCCTAGCCCTTGGCGGACGCAATCGCATCTCCGTTCTGACCTTCCCCCGCCTGATCCTGGCGTACCGCACCGGTGCGATGCGCTATGGGATATTCACTCTGTCGAAGGCGAGGGAGAACGGGGCGCCAGACGAACCCGGCAGATTTCCTGAGCCGAGGCTTTAGGCAACTACGTCCGCATCAACCCCAAGTCGTGGATGCCTGTAGTCATTCACTTAGAACAATGGCCAGGGCACCGCCGTCATCCCGCTGCCCGGAGCGGGAAACCGCCCTCCCGCGCACAAGCGGGCGCAACGCGCGGCGAGCGCGCCGACCTCTTCGGCTGTGAGCACTTCCGCCAGGTCTCGGCCGAGTTCACCGTGCAAGCCCTCGCTGACGCGATCGACGCCGTCGAGTTCCTCGGCGCTCAGAGGGTCGCCCAGCCACCCCCAGAGCACGGTGCGCAACTTGTGGTCACTGTGGAAGGTGAGCCCGTGGTCGACGCCATACCGGTGTCCGTCCTCCATGGCAAGGACGTGATCGCCTTTGCGGTCGGCGTTGTTGACCACCACGTCGAACACGGCCATGCGTCTCAGCGCCGGCGTGTCCTCGTGAACGAGGGCGACCATCCTACCCTTCTCGTCCTGACCCTCGAGGACCTTTTTCCAACCGGTCTTCGGTACGTCGTCCGTCGGGACTAGGTCCACCGCATGTTGGTCGGGGTCTGTCTCCTGCCAGAGCTGCACCATGCCCTCGCCGAACGGACCGTCGCGCAGCCACGTGCGTGGCACGAGGTTCCAGCCAAGGGCCTCCGAGACCAGATAGGCAGCCATCTCGCGGTGGGCAAGGAAGCCGTCGGGGAAGTCCCACAGTGGACGTTCGCCTGCCATCGGCTTGTACACGACCGTCGTGGCGCCGATGCTGCCCAGAAAGGTGGCGTTCGACGCCGTCGTGATGCGGCCCGTGAGCGTCAGCTCGGCGGTCACCAAATCTGGCGCCGGCATCAGACCTCGGGAATGGTGCAGGTGTGCCCGTCTGCGTCGATGGGCTGACCGCACAGCACGCAGATTGGACGCCCGGCACCCACCACCTCCCGGGTCCGCTTGGCGAATGCGCGGGCGGTACCGACCGGCATGCGCACCCGCAGCACTTCGGAGGCGTCAGTGTCGTCGTCGTCGTCAGGGAATGCGTCTTCCTCGGCATCGACGTCGGTGAGCGGATAGGCCTCGACGACGATCTGCGCCGTCGTCGGGTCCCATCCCAGGCTCATGACGCCGGTTCGGAACTGTTCCTGAACCGGCTCAAGCTGGTCATTGTCGACGAGTTCGATGGGCGTACTCGTGGGAACGCTGAACGGGTTGCCCTCGATCGTGATGAGCTGATCGAGGACCTCGTCGATCTTCTCGGCGAGCTGGGCCGACTGCTGCTTCTCCAATGCAATACTAACGATCTGCTTCCCTGCACGTACCTGCAGGTAGAACGTGCGCTGCCCCGGAACGCCGATGGTTCCGACGACGACGCGGTCAGGCCAGGCGAACTCGTGAACAGTTGTAGGCATAGGGCTATTTTAGGGTCATCGGGCTGATGGCGCCGTGTGGCCTGCGCCACCACCCACCGGGGCATCGTCGGCGTTGACAAAGTTCGCCAACCACGACAGGTCTCCGGCGTCGGTGTTGGTTGCGTAGACGCTTGGCCGGCTTGTGCCATAACGCACGATCGATACAGAAGCCGGGCCCACGTTGATGCGCTGGAACATATCGAGGTGCATGCCGAGCGCGTCGGCGAGGATCGACTTGATGATGTCACCATGACTTACCGCCACCCACACTGCCTCTGCCCCGTGCTCGGCTTCGAAGGCTGCATCGCGGTGTCGAATCGCTGCCACGGACCGGGCTTGCATCGCGGCCATGGATTCGCCGCCCGGAAAAGTGACAGCGGACGGTTGCGACTGCACGACCGACCACAGATCCTCGGTCGCGAGATCACTGAGCGTACGGCCCTGCCACTGGCCGTAATCGCACTCAGTGAGACAGGAGTCGAGCTTGACATCGATCGGCTCCTGTGCGGTGCCGGCCTGGCGATCGAGGATGAACTGAGCGGTCTGCCGACAACGCTCGAGGGGGCTCGAGACCACTCCGACGATGGGCACGGTCGCAAGCCGGTCAGCGGTCAGTGCCGCTTGGTCGCGGCCGATCTGGTCCAGGCCGACGCCATCGGCTCGCCCGGCCAGCAACCCAGAGGCATTCGCTGTGGTGCGGCCGTGCCGCACGAGAAGAACTGTCGCCATCCACCCAGCGTAACCATCTGCCCGACCCGCAGCCCTCGACCAGATTGAATCGAGCAACGGATATTCCTATCGTAATGGCCTAATAGCTAGTTCTAGCGGGCAACAATTGGCAGATGGGGACCTCGAGAGAGCAAGCCGAACTTCGCCACTCCAAAGCATCGCTCGCGGAATACAGGGCTAGGGCTGTTGAGAACATGAGCGCTCTGAAGTGGCGGCCAGAACCACGATCGATCAGTGCATAAAACCGCCCTCAGGAGGATGATGTGTGATATGCGCTACCGCAGCGCAGGAACATCAGAACCCAGGGGGCCGTCATGTCACCCAATTCGCAAGCGGCGCGCTGTTGCCTCGCCACGGCTGTTGTACTGTTTGCCAGCTCCTGTACACCGGCGAATAACTCACCGGGTGAAGGTCCGGCCAGCAGCGTTGACGGTGCGGCAACCGTCGGTCCGGCAGCGTCGAGCGAGGCGGAACCGGACCCAGCTGCGAGCGCTCCGGCTACAGGGGATCTACTGCCGGATCTGGCTATGTTGCCGCTTGATTCGTTTCACATGGCCTACGAAGGCGATCGCAGGGTCCTCCGCTTTGATGCGTCCATAGTGAACAAAGGAGACGGCCCCTTGGACGTCATTGGCGTTAGGCCGAGCGTGCTGGCACGCGAACTGCAGGTCACCCAGAACATTCTCCAGGCTGACGGCAGCGTGCGGGAAGTTGAAACGGAAGCCATCATGCAGTACGAAGTCGAAGACGGTCATAACCACTTTCACGTACAGGAATTCCAGCGCTATCAGCTCCGCCCGGCGGACAGCACCGAGTGGCGCGGATCGCGCAAGGAAGGATGGTGCCTGCGCGACGACGGCAACCTCGGTGGCGAGCAGCGAAGGTACGACGACGAGAATTTCGACTGCGGCGCGGAAGAGGAAGCTGAAGCCTTGGAGGTACGCCAAGGGCTCTCCGAGGGGTGGGTCGACGTCTATGACTGGTATTTGGAGGGCCAGTACGTCGAGTTAGACGGGTTCACCCTGCCCGGTGATTTCTGCGTCGCTGCAGATGCGGACCCTGAACAGTTGCTGACTGAAGCATCGAGGGAAAACAACGGTACGTCCACTCTCGTTCACATCACTGAGACCGACGTATCGGTCATCCGGCAAGGCTGCTAACCGGCAGCTGTGCCGATGGCGCCGCCGACGACGGCAACCGGGTCCTCGCGCTGTCACGCCTGCCCGGTAAGCTCGGCACGTGCGAACCACTACCGATCACATCCAACTCAAAGCCCACATGGCCGGGCTGTTTGAGTGGAAATCGTCACGCACGTCTGATTACCGCTACTACGACCTTTTCCCGTGGTGGCGGGACTCAACGGTGCTCGCAGGGGTCGGCTCGCTACTCGCCGAGCCGTTTCGATCGAACGACATCACACTGGTGATCGGCCCGTCCGCTAGTGGCTACCTGGCAGGAGGCCTCGCTGCTAGTCACCTCGGCGTCGGTTTCTGTCCGATCCGCAAGGACCCAAGCCAGCTCTTCGACGAGGACGCGTGGATCACATCGACGAGCCCGCCCGACTACCTCGACCGCCACATCGTGTTCGGTATCCGAAAGGGACTCATCAAAGCCGGGGACAAAGTGCTGGCGGTCGACGACATCGTGGATACGGGTGGTCAGTTGTTTGCCCTCCAGTCGCTGGTACACAAGCTCGGTGCGACATGGCTTGGAGCTTCCGTCCTGGTCGATGCGCTGCACGAACACCAAACCCGCCGCAAGCTCAACCTGCGGGCGGTTTTCCATGAACGTGAGCTTTGAGCAAAGTCCTATTGAAGTATGTTCGGACGTGCGCTTGGGTGAGCGGTTACTGCAAGGTAACTTCAAGAGTCTCTCAACTAACTCTCACGAATGGACAAAACCCTTGACGCCTAAACCATTCGACAGAATGCTGAGAGTGTTGCAGCAGAGCGGGACTATCCGGGGGCGGACATGGGAACAATCAAATGCAAGAGCTGTTCTGGCAAATGGACAGTATCAACGACCAAGACTGAAAAGGTCATCGCTGACAACCACACCTACCTGAACCCCGGCCATCGGTTGGTCACGGAGTGGGAGAACGCAGAGCAGGACATGAATGCGTCCTAGCGCTTAGGCAGGTAAGTGCTTCCACGGTCCGGACAAAATGGGCTGTTCAGAGCTCCATCGGCCTTCAGTTGGGCTTGATGTTCTGGTTGAGGGTGAAGAAGTTTGTGGGGTCGTATTTGCGCTTGAGGGCCTTGAGTCGGTCATACTTGGCGGCTCCGTAAGCCTGCCTGACCCGTTCCTCGCCCTCTTCCATAAGGAAGTTGACGTACACGCCGGTGTGGTGGGGCGAAAGGGCGGACCAATAGTCGCGGGCCCATCTGCGCTCAGCGTCGAAGCCCTCGGCGGTCTTACTGTTGCCGTTGATATTGAAGGTGAACCCGGCTTGGCGGCCATTGAACGCGGTGGCACTATTGTCCACTCGCCCCACCGCTCCGCCCATTTGCCATAGAGCCACGCTCGCGACCGGCGAGGTGATACGACGGCCGTGCTCGATAACGATGTCGATCACATCGTCGGTAAGAGTTGCGACATCACAGGACCGGACGTAGTAATACCAGCCGTGAGGGAATGACGGGTCGAACATCTTTTGATGATCCAGAAACGGCTTCGGCTGACAAAGGTCGAGCACAGGGGACCCGAATTCCTTCAAAGGCCGGAGAATTCGTTCACCTTCTTCTACCAACCCCGTGTAACAAGCAGCAATCGCAATCACGCGCCTTCCGACAAGATCCGGGGGAACAACCGGCAAAGCCGGCGCCCTGCGCTGCACGGCGATCGTCATGAGCTCATCAGGGCAATCCTCAATCCAGTCTCGGTAAAAGCGCAGCACTTCGGAAGCATCCTCCATGGCCCAGAAGACGGGACCCGCCATAACCTGGGGGCCCACATAGTTGAGCCGGAACTCAAACTCCGTGACGATGCCGAAGTTCCCCCCGCCTCCCCGTACGCCCCAGAAAAGGTCGGCGTTCTCGTCCTCGTTCGCCCTGACCAGCTCGCCGTCGGCGGTGACCATCTCCACGGACACAAGCTGGTCGATTGTGAGTCCGTACTTCCGCATCACCCACCCGATGCCACCACCCAATGTGAGGCCGGCAACGCCGGTATGGGTGACGATTCCAGAGGGAACAGCGAGCCCGTACTCCTGGGTTTCACGATCGAGTTCGCCAAGTAGGACACCCGCCTGGACTCGTGCCGTTCGCGCCTCCGGATCCACTCGGATCCCTTTCATCGGCGCCAGGTCGATGAGGACGCCGTCGTCGCACACTGACAGGCCGGGAAAGCTATGACCACCGCCCCGGACGGCGACCAGCAGATCCTGCGAGCGGGCGAGTCTCAGGGCAGCACGTATATCTGCGACGCCGCTGCAGCGCGCGATAAGCGCGGGGTGACGATCAATCGATCCGTTCCATACCTTGCGATGGTTGTCATAATCGACGTCACCGGGACGGACGAGTTCACCCCGAAAAGATGTTTGAATTTCGTCGACAGCGCGACCGTCGACCTCCGCGCCCTGTGCCATGGACCCTCGGATCTCTCTTCTCCGAGCAGGTTCCCACTTTTGTTATGAGCTGGCAAGAGGCCGGCACCAAAGGAGAGACTGCAAGGGCGAAACCGTCTAGTTGATCCTGAACGCGTGCCGGCCAGACGTCTGCTCCAGGAGGCGAGCCGGCTCTCGGAGAGTGATTCCGTTTCGCCTCTCCCGACGGACACCGGTCGTTCCGATCAGACCCTCGTGATGCTCAGCTGCATGGCGGCGCACTTGTCCGCCCACTTGATGAGCGCGGCCTTCTCCGCCTTATCGACGGTCATGCTCCAGCGTGCCTTTACGACGGTCCACTGGGCGATGTACGCGCACTGGTTCGCCGGTGGCATCCACTGCTCGGGCCCGGAGGCCTGTTTGGAGGAGTTGAGGCTGCTGGTCTGGGCGTTCAGCGAACCGGCGTAGCCGAGGTCGTTGTAGAAGGCGACCCGACGGGCTTGGGTCCAGTTCCTGGCACCGGATCCCCAGGCTTCGTGGACGGGCACCATGTGGTCGATCTGGACGGTGCTGGCTGAGGTGTGAGTCTTGTTGTCGAAGGTGGTCACCCATTTGCCGCTTGCGACGGTGCAGGGCTTGATGGTCGTGTACTTCGGGGCGACCCTGCTCTCTGTGATGAGAACCTCGGCGCGGGTGTTCTGGCAGTCCTTGTTCTGGTCGATCCACTGGCCGAAGTAACGGTTCCGGTCATAGCCAGCATTGTTCTCCACCGCCAGGGGCAAGGCACGTACCGCGGCCCTGAGATTAGTCGTGTAGGTGGTGGCGGCGTCGACCGGTGCAGCGAGCCCGGTGAAGAGAAGGCCGGTCGTAAGCGCGGCGACAAGCGCGGATTTCAATCTCATAATGTTCCCTGCAGTGCGGCGCGCCCCGAGCGGGCGCTGAAATGAGTGTGGCAGCCGGCGCTTGGGTTTTAGGCGGAACTGCGGGGAAGCTTGGGAAGAATTTCGCCGAAGGCCATATGGACCGAAAGTACAATCTCAGAGCCGCCCGCGTGACGGCCTGGAGATGGCCGCTTTCCCGGATTCCGGCCGGACAGTTGTAGACGGCGGCTGTCTCAAACCCTCCGCTTGGAGTGAGGAGCCAACCGTACTCGGACGGCCGTCCCCGCGCACAGGATGACCGCGAGCCCACCGACGATGGTTGTGATCGTCAGCTTCTCCCCGAGTATGAGTCCCGCCCAGCAGATGCTCAGCACCGGTTGGACGAGTTGGATCTGACTCACCTGCGCTATTAGCCCGATGCCCAGCCCTCGATACCAGGCGAAGAACCCCAGGAACATGCTGACCACGCCCAGGTAGGCGAAAGACATCCACTGGCCTCTGGTTCCTGCGGGTGCTTGCTGCACTACCGAGATGACAGTGAGGAGCACCATGAGCGGTGATGCCAGGACCAGCGCCCACGAGACGGTCTGCCACGCACCTAATTCCCGAGCGAGGAGACCGCCCTCGGCATATCCGAGGGCAGCCGCCAGGACCGCTCCCAGGAGTAACAGGTCGGCCCAGCTCAAGGGCCCGGGGCCGCCCGACTGGGTGAAGGCGAAGGCAAGAGCCGCGACCGCCCCGGCAGCAGTGGCGACCCAGAACAAGGTTGGTAGCCGTTCCCGACCGCGGAGGACTGCGACCGTAGCTGTGGCTGCCGGCAGCAGGGCGATCACCACGGCGCCGTGACTGGCGTCTGCGGAGGTCAGGGCGAACGACGTCAGAAGTGGAAAGCCCACAACGATTCCACCGGCAATAACTCCGAGCCGAACCCACTGCTGCGGTAGCGGCAGTCGCTGGCGGGTAAGGAGAAGGGCGCCAGCGGCCAGAACCGCGGCGACAACGGCCCGCGCTGAACCAATGAAGAGTGGCGATAGACCCTCCACGGCGATGCGGGTGAACGGAACTGTGAAGGAAAACGCAGCGACACCGAGAAGGCCCCACCATACGCCGGAACCTCGAAATCGC
This sequence comes from Arthrobacter sp. TJ-270, assembly GCF_058269075.1. Taxonomy (NCBI): domain Bacteria; kingdom Bacillati; phylum Actinomycetota; class Actinomycetes; order Micrococcales; family Micrococcaceae; genus Arthrobacter; species Arthrobacter sp. TJ-270. The sequence goes on from NZ_JBZCNB010000014.1 coordinate 24,206, forward strand.
GATATCACTGGCGAATAAACTGCAGTAGCGCTACTCTTGTCTCTCATGTCTGACGATAGCAGTTCACGAATCGCCGTGCGACTCAGGGAATGGATCGCTGGCGCGCCGCCCGGCTCCCGTCTACCGTCAACGCGTGAGCTGGTGTCCCAGTATCAAGCAAGTCCTGTCACCATTCAGAAGGTCCTGCGAAAGCTCGGCACCGAGGGGCTCATCGAGAGCCGGCCGGGCGTGGGAACGTTTGTCCGGATAGCCCCCTCCGCGCGGCCATCCGATTTCAGTTGGCAGACTGCCGCTTTGGGTTCCTTGCGCTTTCCTGTTCGTCCGACCACTGCTGCGATGCGCACCGCCCCCAACGACGTCGTCGCCTTCCACTCCGGATACCCGGACCGGGAGCTGCTCCCCGAAAGGCTCATCCGCGCCGCCCTAGCGAGGGCAGCCAGAAGCGACGCGGCCCTCTTCAAACCGTCTACCGCAGGATTGCCCGAACTCCAGTCCTGGTTCGCGAATGAACTACGTAGTGCTACTCCCGCTGGAGTTACGCCTCCTGCCTCCAGCGATGTGATCGTTGTGCCCGGGAGCCAGAGCGGACTGAGCTCTATTTTTGGCGCTTTGGCCGGCAGCGGGCGTCCCGTTCTCATGGAATCGCCCACCTACTGGGGTGCCATCCGAGCAGCAGAACACACCGGCGTCGAGGTGACTCCCATTCCCAGCGATGCAGACGGCCCGAACCCGGAGGAGCTTGGTCGTGCCTTCGAGGAGACCGGCGCGCGCCTGTTTTACGCGCAGCCCAACTATGCCAACCCCACCGGGGCACAATGGTCGCGCCAGCGAAGCGAACAGGTGCTGGAAGTGGTACGTCAGCATGGTGCGTTCATGGTCGAAGACGACTGGGCCCATGACTTCGGCATCACCACGACCTCGGTTCCCGTCGCTGCACGAGACGACGCGGGGCACGTAATTTACCTCCGCTCGCTCACCAAGTCTGTTTCTCCTGCCATCCGTGTCGCCGCGATAATCGCGAGAGGGCCTGCGCGCGATCGTATCCTCGCCGACCAGACAGCCGAATCCATGTACGTCAGCGGCATCATGCAATCGGCTGCCCTCGACGTCGTCACGCAACCAGCCTGGCAAACGCACCTCCGCGGGTTACGGCACCAACTCCAGTCACGCCGCGATGTGCTCGCGACCAGTCTTCGGCAACACGCCCCGCGCCTTCACGTTGCGCACCTGCCCAAAGGCGGCCTCAACCTCTGGGCACAATTGCCCGACGGAACGGACCTCGAGCGATTCACCCGGGACTGCGAGTCTGCTGGTGTGCTCATCTCACCGGGTACTGAATGGTTCCCAACTGAACCACCCGGACCGTACATTCGCCTCAACTACTCCGGACCCAATCCCGCTTCGTTCGCGGACGGCGCGCGCTTCCTCAACCGGGCACTCGAAAGTTCCGCCAACTAGCACCTTGTAACGATGCCTCGTGCAAGCATGGCCCTTTCGTCAGCTCGACACTGGCTGTCCCGCGCGCAGCCCGATACTTTTGGAAGGAAAACCCCTGAGTTGAGGAGTGCACGATGACCCGAGCCAATCAGCAGTCACCGACCATTGCGACGTCGCCGCTTTTCGGCGTCGTATCCACCGCTGTAATGGGGGCACTTACCCTCATCGATCCATCAAAGCTCAACACCACGCAGCGGCGCGATACCCGCGTTGCAACAGCGGTCGTGACCGGGGCTTACGTGGCGTTCACGGTTGGCGGTGCCCGTAGAAAGAGTGCCCTTCTCAGGACCGTAGCCGGGCTTGCAGCGGCAGGTGTCACTTTGCGCTTCGCAGACGCTGGTGACTCGATCGACGCGCGTCTGGAGCAGAAGCTGCGTCTGGCCGGAGTGAAGCACCCGCGCCGTTGGATGGCAGCGGGCGCGGCAGCGCTTACTTTCGCCGGGTTTCTCGGTGACCGCACCGCAGCCAGACAAGACCTGTTCGAAGCCATGCCGCTCGATGAGCTGGAGCAGGTGCGGCCTTTGGATCCTATGGTTCGGCGCCTGGTCGAAGGCATCCTGGGAGCAGCGGAGATAGCAGGGGCACCTGAGCTTCTCGCGCAACTGCAGACCGCTCAGGAGGTCTACTGGGATGACAGGTTCTCCCAGTCGGTGCAGTTCCAGGTTCCGGATGAGTTGCCGCGCGCAGTCCCACACGATTACGTGTTCCCGATCCGTGGCCGATTCACGGGTGCGAAAGGGATTCCGCTCGAGATCCGGTTGCAGGTATTCGACGGCAAGCTCGACCACCTCGCCATAGACGTCGCGGACCCGGAAAACACCGAAGACATCGAGAGTCTGCTCGACGGGTGGCCTGACCCGTCGGAGGTCACCTACCTCCTCGACGGTCCGGACGGAAAGGCGACACCAATCGGCCGCTAGGGGAAACTCCCGTGGGTCGGGCGGCGACGTCCCCTGTCCTGGTGCTACCCAGGGAACGGCATGAACGGAACGTCCGGCTTCCCGTCGCCATCACTGTCGCCATATGCCCTCATAGCGAGCTCGTCGGCCTTTTTCTCGTTCCCATGGACAAGGACGTACCCCTCACGGAAGTCCTTGTGGCGGGCGGGTGCAGCGTCGGTTTCCTTGTTCTCTGGATCTTTGCCCTTTCGTCGAAAAATGGACATCTCCGGCTCCTTTCCGGTTCCGTACCCCAACGGCGCCGGGCGGACGGCCCATCGCCGACATAATTCCAAAATACGCCCGGCCGATGAGGAAAGCGATAACGAAAAGGCACCGTCTGCACGGCACCACGGCGAGCGCTCGCCGGGAACAATCAGGCCACCATTCCTGTTGTCAATAGGGTGACTGTTTCAACCGCGCCAGCCATCACCCTTGATAATCACTTCGCCCGCCACCTGCCCGAAATGGGCATGTCCTGGCAGGCTGCAGATGTCGCCGATCCGGAGCTGCTTGTGTTCAATGAGCAGCTCGCAACCGAACTTGGCCTTGACGCTGAATTCCTTCGCGGTCCGGACGGTGTTCGCCTGTTGACCGGCAATCTCGTGCCTCCGGGCGCAACCCCCGTCGCGCAGGCTTACGCGGGCCACCAGTTCGGAGGGTACAGTCCTCGCCTCGGTGACGGACGCGCACTGCTCCTGGGTGAGGTGACCCACCCCGAGGGTGGGCTCCGGGACATTCACCTCAAAGGCTCGGGCCGCACGCCGTTTGCTCGTGGCGGCGACGGTTTGGCCGCTCTTGGCCCCATGCTGCGCGAGTACATTGTCAGCGAAGCGATGCACGCGCTCCACATCCCGACCACCCGCTCACTCGCCGTCGTCGCGACCGGCCGTCCCGTGCAGCGCGAAGAGGTGCTGCCGGGTGCCCTCCTGACCCGGGTGGCAGCCAGCCATCTCCGCGTCGGTACTTTCCAGTACGCGCGGGCGACCGGCGATATGGCACTGCTGGAAAGCGTCGCGGATTACGCCATCACACGCCACTACCCGCAGGCTGCGGAGTCACCGAATCGCTATTTCGCCCTGCTGGAGTCGGTCATCGCAGTTCAGGCGTCACTCGTGGCCCAGTGGATGCTGGTGGGATTCGTCCATGGGGTCATGAACACCGACAACATGACCATTTCCGGTGAAACCATTGACTACGGCCCGTGTGCCTTCACGGACGCCTTCAACCCTTCTGCCGTCTACAGCTCCATCGACGCGATGGGCCGTTACGCCTATGCGAACCAGCCTGCCGCCGCCCACTGGAACCTGACCCGCTTCGCCGAAACGCTCCTGCCGCTGCTTCACGAGAACCAGGACGACGCCGTGAAACTCGCCGAAGAGGCGCTGAGCCGGTTCCCGTCCCAATACAGCGGCGCCTGGTCCGACGGCATGCGCGTGAAGCTGGGTCTCAGTGACGACGTCGATGCCTCCGATATCGCAGGCAAGCTCCTGACCCTGCTGGAAGAGGGTCAGATTGACTACACGTCCTTCCTGCGCAGTCTCAGCGCTGCCGCCCGCGGCAACGCTGAGACCGCGCGCGCGTTCTTCACCGACACCGCCCGTATCAATGCCTGGCTGGGGGAGTGGCGTGCGCTGAACCCGTCAGCCGACGTGATGAATCGGGTCAACCCGGTCTATATCCCGCGGAATCACCTCGTGGAGGAAGCACTTGCAGCGGCTACCGACGGAGACCTGGAACCCCTTGGGCAACTCCTTGCCGCCGTGACGGCACCGTTTGAGGAGCGCGAGGGGCTCGAGCGGTACGCCTCCGGGGCGCCCGAGGACTTCGGCTCCTACCGGACATTCTGCGGCACCTGAGAATTTGTCATTGTGCCGCTGGCCCTGCAGCGGGACAATGTGCCTACCGGCTTGGAGCACATGTTCCGACCGGCCAAGCAGCGGAGACACCGACCCAGCCTCCGCACTACCCGATGAGCCCCATCCAGCTAGGGGTTCCCGTCGGCGCAGGCGCGCGGGCTGAGGCCCGCGCCACCGAGAACAGGCTTTGGGACCCTTGCTAGTCCCGTTATTCGAAGGATTACGGTCATGGCCGAATTCATGGACGTCCATCACAATATGAAAGGCATTACTGCGGAACAGCTGAAGGCTGCGCACAAGGCCGACCTCGATATTCAGTCCGAAGAGGATGTCGTATTCAAGCAGGCATGGGCAGATCCGGACAGCGGAGTGGTGTACTGCCTGTCCGAGGCACCGTCAGCAGACGCCGTGCGCCGCATCCATGAGCGTGCAGGTCACGCGCCGGACGAAGTGCACCCAGTGCCGGTTGTCGTCTGACTCTCGGACTTTGTCGACACAGCGGGTAGGGGTTATCCAGACCTGCAGGAACCACGCCTGACGCTGCTCGCTGGAGCCGTGGGTCCCCTAACAAATCGCAGTGCTCAGTCGTGTACCGGCTCGCCCGTGACTCTGTGATCGGCGTGGTTGAGGCCTTCCCGTACCAGCCGCGCAAGGTGCCCGTCCGCGATGCTGTAAATGACATTGCGGCCGCTCTTCCGGGTGGTTACCAGGCCAGAGAAACGAAGCTTGGCCAGATGCTGGCTGACAGATGTGCGGGTCGCTCCGGTGCGTTCAACCAGTGAGCTGACGTCGCCCGGTTCCTCGGAGAGTAACCAGAGGATGTGGAGCCGGGTGGGGTCGGCGAGCATTCGAAAAAGGGCCGCACCGACGTCGAGCCGGGCTTCATCCGGATTGTTCGGGTGATTCAGGCTTGGACGCGGGCCGATCGGATCATCGCTCAACGATGTACTCCTAGTCGACGATCGACGTGCCCGCCGGATTTTGCCGGCGGCTCGGCAGTCCAGAGACGTAATGCTGCTACTGCGCCAAGTGTAGCCAGTGCCGCCAGAATGAACGCCGCCGCAGGCTGGCCGGCGGCGGCTCCGACCCATCCCGCCACCGGGTAGGTGGCAATGAAGCAGGCGTGGGAGAGGGAGAACTGGGCGGTGAACAGGTAGGACCGGGTCGACTCGCTCGCTGCGCGGCGCAGAAGGCGCGCGGATGGGGTATTGATCATGGAAGTGCCGGCCCCGAGGAACGCCCACAGCAGGAGCATCACCGGCCACGGCGGCTGCACCATGGCGACAACGGCTGCTGAACAGACACCTGCCGAAACCAGGATGCTGCCGGCCACCATGAGTGTGCGGTCCCGGTAGCGCTCCAGGAGGGCCGGCGTCGTCAGCGCCACAACCATCGATCCGGCGCCGTAGCAGGCGAGCGCGATTGCCACTTCAGCGTTGGTTCCGCCGTACAGGTCCCGGACGTAGACAACGGTATTCACCAGCACGAGCGCGGTACCGCACGCCACAACCAGGTTCAATGCCAGGAGTCCGCGAAGCGAGGGTATCCGTAGGAAGATCCGCGCGCCAAGCGTAGTCCGGTGAAGCAGGGAGCCAGTTCGATCGGCCTGTGCGGGAGCGGGCAGTCTCGTCGTTATCACCAGGAGGGCAGAGACCAGGAACCCAACGACCGTGCCCACGAACAGATTGTGGTAGTTCATGACCACCAGCAACGCAGCCGCCAGCAGGGGGCTCACCAGGGACTCAAGGTCGTAGGCAAGCCGTGAGAGCGACAGCGCCTTTGTATAGTCGCGCTCCTTCGGCAGAAGCACGGGAATGACGGACTGGAACGCGGGGGTGAAGGTGGCAGAGGCCGACTGCAGTACGAAGACCAGAACGTAGATCTGCCACACCTCGTCAACGAATGGCAGCATCAGGGCAACTGCTGCACGAATGACATCAGCTGTTATCAGGACGGTCTTCTTGGGCAGACGCTCAACGAGCGCGGCCACGAGGGGCGCAACGAACACGTACGCCAGCATTTTGATCGTGAGTGCGGTACCGAGCACCGCACCGGCCCGTCCGGCGGCAAGATCGAACGCGAGGAGTCCCAGCGCTACTGTCAGCAGGCCTGTCCCAAGGAGCGCGATAGCCTGCGCCGAGAACAGGTTGCGATAGGCAGGAACCCGGAGAACCGTCAGCACAGTGCAAATATAAACTTTGAGTGCGCACGTGCGCACGCATCGACACCGGATGACAACATTGACAACTATCGATATAAAACCGGATACTCATATCGATAAAGATCAATATAGATCGCCCTGCGGATACGCGGAACGGAAGGACCATCGATGTCGGATCAGCACCACCTGCCCGTAGCCATCATCGGAGCCGGCCCCATTGGCCTGGCAGCCGCTGCACACGTGCTCGAACGAGGACTCACGCCGCTGATCCTTGAGAAGGGCGCCGCTGTGGGCGCCGCCATCCGCCAGTGGGGCCATATTCGATTGTTCTCGCCATGGCAGTACAACGTCGACGACGCCGCCCGTCGCCTCCTGCAGTCCACCGGCTGGCAGGCTCCACGCGGCACTGCGCTTCCCTTCGGCGCCGAGCTGGTGGAGTCCTATCTCGAACCGCTCGCGGCAGTCCCCGCCATCGCGGCAGCGCTCCGCCTCAACACCGAGGTCCTGGCAGTCACGCGGCACGGCATGGACAAGACGCGGAGCACAGAACGCGAGAATCAGCCTTTCCTGGTTCGGGTCCTGGGCCCGGAGGGACTCGAGGATCATCTGGTTCGTGCCGTCGTCGACGCTTCCGGCACCTGGAGCCAACCGAACCCGCTCGGTCAGGCGGGCCTCGCCGCACCGGGCGAAGACGCTGCGCAGCCCTTCATCACCGGCCCCCTTCCGCACGTCACCGGCTCGGACCGCGCCACCTTCGCCGGCAAACGGGTGATGGTTGTCGGTGCCGGGCACTCGGCTGCAAACACCCTGCTGAGCCTTGGTCAGGTTGCCAAAGCCGAACCAGGAACCCGTCTCTTCTGGGCCGTTCGCGGGGCCGGATCTGCACAGCGGCTGTACGGGGGCGGTGACCTCGACGCGCTCCCGGCCCGAGGCGCCCTGGGCAGCCGCCTGCGCTCGTTGGTGGAGGACGGCGTCGTGGAGCTGATCACCTCCTTCACCATCACCTCTCTGACGGCCGACGACGGCGCCCTTACCGTTCACGCCTCAACCCCGGACGGCGCCCGTACTGTCAAGGTGGACGTACTCGTGCCTGCAACCGGCTTCCGTCCTGATCTGGGTATGCTCCGCGAACTCCGGCTGGAACTTGACCCCGCCGTGGAAGCGCCTCGGGCGCTCGGACCCCTGATCGACCCCGAATTCCATTCCTGCGGAACCGTTCCGGCGCACGGGGCCGATGTGCTGGCGCATCCGGACAAGGACTTCTACCTCGTTGGCATGAAGAGCTACGGCCGCGCACCCACCTTTCTCCTGGCCACCGGATACGAACAGGTCCGGTCCGTGGTCGCCGCCATTGCGGGGGACCAAGCAGGCGCCTCCGCTGTTCACCTCGAACTACCCGAAACAGGAGTGTGCAGCACCGATCTCGGCGGCTGCTGTTCCGAACCGGAGCTGGTCACTTTCGGCATCCCCACAGGGCAGGCCCACGGGCGCTCCAGCGATCCGGACTACTGATCCGCTGAGCGGTGCGCACGCCGCAGCAGGGATTAGGTATCCTCGCACCAGGGCCGTCCTGTGCGCGCCCTTTCGGATCATCCCCTGAGGAGCGTGTTCATCAGCACTATGGCAGATTCCTACTATCGTCCGCTGGGCGACGGGCAGTTCGAGGCAACAATCCACGCACAGGGCGCCTGGAACGAGCACGAGCAGCACATGGCGCCGGCCTCAGGGCTTCTTGCCCACTGCCTTGAGCAGTTCGAACCGCGGGCAGAGCTGCAGATGGCGCGTATCTCCTACGAGATACTCGGTCTCATCCCGCTGGAAACCGTCGAGGTAGCGACCCGCATGGCCAGGCCCGGGCGAACTATCGAATTGCTTGAGGCGGAGATGAAGCACGGCGGCCGGACGGCGATCCGCGCCCGCGCCTGGCGGCTGGCCACCAGCGATACGTCGTCGGTCGCTGCGCTGGAAGACACACCTATGCCGGGGCCTGACGAGGGCACGGAACACGACGCCGTAGCTGAATGGCCCGGCGGCTATATCCAATCCATCGAAGTCCGGAAGGTTGAGGGCCACCGAGCCGGCCGGGGGAGGGTATGGCTCAGGACGCCGCACCCACTGGTGGAGGGTGAACCGTCGTCGGGTTCGGCGCGGCTCATCGGGCTCATTGACACTGCCAACGGCATTGCCACGCGGGTTCCTCCCGGACCGGGAAGCTGGGCGTTCCCCAACGTGGATCTGCAGGTGCACCTTCACCGTCAGCCCGCAGGCGAGTGGCTGGGTCTGGACACCCGAGTGACATTCGGACGGGATGGAATCGGTCTGACCTCGTCCGTCCTCCACGACCTCGACGGACCGTTCGGGCGAAGCGAACAGATCCTGACCCTGCGGAAACTGTCCTGAGGCTTCGCAGGGAATGCGGCAGCCGCCGTCGTCGTTGGCCATCTGTGTAACCGTGCTCACAGTGCGACAACCCAAGGAGTGTTGATGGAGTACAGGAACCTCGGCAGCAGCGGTACATCGGTCTCGGCGTATGCGCTGGGCACCATGACGTTCGGCGCTGAAGCCGATGAAGCAACGTCGCACGCCATTCTCGATGATTACGCGGACGCCGGCGGCAACCTCATTGACACCGCCGACGTCTACACCGCAGGAACGTCCGAGGAAATCATCGGGCGATGGCTGGCGAAAAGCTCCTCCGCTTCAGAGATGATCCTGGCGACCAAGGGCCGCTTCCCGATGGGGAAGGGTGCCAATGATCTTGGACTCTCCCGCAGGCACCTTCGCCTGGCGCTCGATGCCTCGCTCAAGCGGCTCAACGTAGACCACATCGACCTGTACCAGATGCATTCCTGGGATCCACTCACTCCACTTGAGGAGACGCTGGGATTCCTGCACGACGCCGTCAGCGCCGGCAAGATCAGCTACTACGGCTTCTCCAACTACACCGGATGGCAGCTGACCAAGGCGGTCGGAATTGCGAAGGCGCGCGGTTGGGACCTCCCGGTCACCCTTCAGCCGCAGTACAGCCTGCTGGTGCGCGGGATTGAGCCGGAGATTGTTCCGGCTGCGCTCGACGCCGGGATGGGGTTGTTGCCCTGGTCGCCTCTGGGTGGTGGTTGGCTGACAGGCAAGTACAAGCGGGACACCGCACCCGAGGGTGCTACGCGGCTCGGTGAGAATCCCGAGCGCGGCATGGAAGCGTGGGAGAAGCGCAACGCGCAGGAGCGCACATGGGCGGTCATCGACGTCGTACTGGAAATCGCAGAGACGCGTGGGGTCAGCGCATCCCAGGTGGCGCTGGCATGGGTCGCGCAGCAGCCCGCGGTGACCTCCGTCATCCTCGGTGCGCGCACCACGGAGCAATTGGCGGACAATCTTGGGGCGGCGACGCTTACGTTGAGCATTGACGAGATCGCCCGGCTCTCCGAGGTCAGCGCTCCGGAGCTTGCCGACTATCCGTACGGGACCCCCGGAGTGGAGCAGAGAAGCCGGAACATCGACGGCGGACGCTAGCCCGTTGGACCTGCATGCGGTCCACCTGGACGTCCGGAGCGTGGGGTACGTGGACGCCGGTGAACGCGCACGCGGCGCGATGATCGTGCATCCGGCGGTACGTCACCGATTCCTCGCCGGACGCTCCTGGCTACGTCATCTGCTGAGTGAAGCTTCGGGTATCGACGGCAGGCGCCTGGATGCCCGGTTCACGTGTCCGGCCTGCAATGCGGTTGACCATGGGCAGCCGGGCTGGACTATTGATGGGGAACCGTTGCCCATAGCTGCCAGTCTCAGCCGCAGCAGAGGCTGGGCAGCGGCGGTCGTGGACACGTCCCTCTCGCTGCCCACCGTGGGAATCGACCTTGAGCAGATCGGCCGGTTCGGCGGCTCGGAACTTGATGAAAGCGTCTTCACTCCGGCTGAACAAGCGCGGATTCAGGGCGTACGGGAACCTGACAGGCCTGGCCTCCGCGCCGCCCTGTGGTCCCGCAAGGAAGCAGTGCTCAAGGCAGCAGGGACCGGATTGATGGTGAATCCGGCCGCCGTCGATGTCCTGATGCCCGTCGCCCGGGTGGGCGCCCGCGACTATGCGGTGAGGGACGTGCCGCCCGCTGACCTGAAGCTGCCTGACGGCTTCGTTGTTGCGCTCGCACTCAGCCGGTGACTGATTGCGTGAGCTTTGCACCGTCGAATTCGGAGATCGCAACGGCAGCGATATAAATGGGGTGGAAGCCTCAGGAAAACCATGGACAGGAGCTGGGCTGGATGAGTACCCACCCCTGGTCGTACGCTCAGCTTGCGTTGATTCGCGATCCGTCCACTGGCGCTGCCGCGGATCTTGAACGAGGCCTTACGCTGTTGCGTTCCGCCGCGTCCGGGCAACTGCCGCCGACGCTTCGCCTGTACCGACCGTTCCCGACCCTTGCCTTCGGCCAGCGGGATGCCCGGCTACCCGGCTTCGGCGCGGCCGCCGACGCGGCCCGGGCGGAGGGGTTCGAACCCCTGATCCGCAAGGCCGGCGGACGGGCGGCGGCCTACCACCAGGGCTGCCTGATCGTGGATCACATAGAGCCGCACGACGACGCGATCGCCGGATCGCGTTCCCGCTTCGGGCTGCTTGGCGAGATCCTGGCGGAAGCCCTCCGGCGGGTCGGCGTCGACGCCGCCGTCGGCGAAATCCCGGGCGAGTACTGTCCCGGAGAGTTCAGTGTCCACGGGAACGGGCAGGTACAGGTGAAACTGGTCGGCACAGCCCAGCGCGTCATTTCGGGAGCGTGGCTGTTTTCGTCGGTCGTCGTGGTCGAAAACTCGCCGCCCATCCGGGCCGTACTTGAGAAGACCTACGCTGCACTGGACCTGGAATGGAACCCGACAACGGCCGGAGCGGCGGACGACCTCGTACCCGGACTCACTGTGGGTGAGGTGGCGGACGCCGTCGTCGCCGTCTATGGCGATACGGTGCAATGAGCTGACTCTGCTTCCGGTCAGCGCCCGGGTGGCGCCTTCGAGCGAGAACGTGCCGCATCGAAAGGCAGGACACGTCCCCACCGGAATGGGCCCGGTCCTGCCTTCTCGTGAAGGGGCTTAGACGCCTACGCGCGCCTTCACTTCGGTCACCGACGGGTTGGTGGCCGTGGTCCCGTCCGGGAAGATCACGGTGGGTACGGTCTGGTTCCCGCCGTTCAATGACGCAACCAGCTCCGCGGTTCCATCCACTTCCTCAATGTTGATTTCCTGGTAGCCGATGCCCTGCGCGTCGAGCTGCGACTTCAGCCTGCGGCAATAGCCACACCAGGTCGTGCTGAACATGGTGATGCTGCCGGCAGGGGGTGTGTAATCCACGGTGCTCCTTCGGTGAATCGCGGACTCGTCGAGTTCGCTGGATAGTCAGTGTTTCTGTCCGCAGATGTAACGCCTGGGGGCCCGCCTGCATTCCCTGCCCACGTCGTAATCAACGGTGCCGCCGGGCAGGCTCTCGCGTAGTCTCACCGTATGCCAAGCCCACAGACGCCCGACCCTGCAAAACCCGGATCGGTCCACGCCGAACAGTTGAAGGCTGTCCGTATTGCCATAAACGAGGTCGACGAACAGATGGTCGGCCTGATCTCCCGCCGCGAGCGGTTGATACGCCGGGCCGGTTCCCTTAAGGACGACGACGAGTCCGTACGCGCGCCTGCCCGGGTGGAGCAAGTCATCGCGAACGTGCGTGCCTTCGCCGAGAAACAGGACGTCGATCCCACCGTGGTTGAGCGGACCTACCGGGCGATGATCGACGCGTTTATCGAGTATGAACTGAAAGTTCGCCGAACGCCTTAGCTGCTGTTGCCACTGAAGTTGTGAACGCGGCGCAGCGGGTGGGTTGGTTGGTTGGCCGCTCACGCAACGGATACCATCGAGAAGACCGCGGCAGGAGTGTTGGGCACTCATTCGTCCTTGCCCGCCGGTACGGTTGATCGATCAGCTATCCAACCAGTTCACCCTTATCAAGAGGAGACCTCAGTGTCAGCGCCCCCATCAATCACCCTCATCGTCGACGGCGAAGAGCAGCGGGTGACCACAGGGACGACTGGAGCCGACCTCTTCAAGGAGCAGCGCGACGTCGTCGTAGTCCGTGTAGATGACGAGCTGTGGGACCTGAGCCGCGAACTGGAAGACGGCGCGAGGGTGGAGCCGGTCACCATCGGTTCGGCGGACGGTCTGAACGTCCTTCGTCACTCCGCCGCCCACGTGATGGCTCAGGCTGTGCAGCAATTGCGGCCGGACGCGAAGCTTGGCATCGGCCCCTACATCACCGACGGTTTCTACTTCGACTTCGACGTCAACGAGCCCTTTACTCCCGATGACCTGAAGCAGCTCGAGAAAATGATGCTGAAGATCGTCAACACGAACCAGCTCTTCCAGCGCCGCGTCGCGAGCGAGGACGAAGCCCGCGAAGCCATGAAGGACGAGCCCTACAAGCTCGAACTGATTGGCCTCAAAGGCGGCAATGGGGACATCACCGACGACGACGGTGCTTCCGTCGAGGTCGGTGCCGGTGAGCTGACCATCTACGACAACGTGGACCGCAAGTCCGGTGACGTCGTCTGGCAGGATCTCTGCCGCGGCCCCCACCTGCCCAACACCAAGCTGATCTCCAATGCGTACGCGTTGACGCGTTCAGCCGCGGCGTACTGGCGCGGCAGCGAGAAGAACAAGCAGCTTCAGCGGATCTACGGCACTGCGTGGCCCACCAAGGATGATCTCAAGGCCTACCAGGAGCGACTGGCCGAGGCGGAACGCCGCGACCACCGCAAGCTCGGCAGCGAACTGGACCTGTTCTCCTTCCCGGACGAGCTGGGATCAGGCCTGCCGGTCTTCCACCCCCGCGGCGGCATCATCCGCAAGGCTATGGAGGACTACTCGCGCCAGCGGCACGTTGAGGCCGGCTACGAGTTTGTGTACACCCCACACATCACCAAGGGCCACCTCTACGAGGTCTCCGGCCACCTGGACTGGTACCGCGACGGTATGTTCCCGCCCATGCACGTGGACGCCGAGCTGGACGCCGACGGCAATGTCCGCAAGCCCGGCCAGGACTACTACCTGAAGCCGATGAACTGCCCCATGCACAACCTGATCTTCCGCTCGCGCGGTCGGTCCTACCGCGAACTTCCCCTGCGGCTCTTCGAGTTCGGCTCCGTGTACCGGTATGAGAAGTCCGGCGTAATCCACGGGCTGACGCGAGTTCGCGGCATGACACAGGACGACGCCCACATCTACTGCACCCGCGACCAGATGAAGGATGAGCTGACCGGCACGCTCAACTTCGTTCTGGGGTTGCTGAAGGACTACGGTCTGAACGACTTCTACCTGGAACTCTCCACCAAGGACCCGGAGAAGTACGTCGGCGACGACCAGACCTGGGAAGAAGCAACACGGACACTGGCCGAGGTCGCCGAGGCATCCGGTCTGGAACTCGTTCCCGATCCCGGCGGCGCCGCGTTCTATGGACCCAAGATCTCCGTCCAGGCGCGCGACGCGATCGGCCGCACCTGGCAGATGTCCACCATCCAGTTGGACTTCAACCTACCGGAGCGCTTCGAGCTTGAGTACCAGGCGGCAGATGGAACCCGGCAGCGGCCGGTCATGATTCACCGCGCGCTGTTCGGCTCCATCGAGCGGTTCCTCGGCGTGCTGACCGAGCATTATGCCGGTGCGTTCCCGGCCTGGCTGGCCCCTGTCCAGGTGCGCGCCATCCCCGTCGCCGACGCGTTCAACGACTACCTGTTCGACGTCGTTGACAGGCTCAAGGCCGAGGGCATCCGTGCGGAGGTCGACATCAGTTCCGACCGTTTTCCCAAGAAAATCCGCACGGCGAGCAAGGAGAAGGTTCCCTTTGTCCTCATCGCCGGTGGAGATGACGCCGACGCCGGTGCGGTTTCCTTCCGCTTCCGGGACGGAAGCCAGGAGAACCAGGTTCCCGTCGACGAAGCCGTGAAGCGGATTGTGGAAGCCGTCCGCAACAGGGAACAGTAGCCGCACATGCAGGACCACACAGAGGCTGTTGGGCAGGAACACGACGGGGAAGTGACGGACAGTTTTGAGCTGGCCGGAGTCCCCGATGCCTTTCAGCGCCTGTGGACCCCCCATCGGCTCGCTTACATCAAGGGCGGCCAGAGCCAGTTCAGCAAGCAGGAGGACTGCCCTTTCTGCGCCGCACCTTCCCGGACCGACGAGGAATCCCTCATCGTTCACCGCGGCCGGAACGCTTACGTGGTGCTGAACCTGTTCCCGTACAACCCGGGCCACCTGTTGGTGTGCCCGTACCGCCACGTGCCCGACTACACCGACATCACCTCTGCGGAGACGGTCGAAATCGCACAGCTGACGCAGTCCGCCATGCATGCGCTGCGCAGCGTCGCACGGCCAACGGGGTTCAATCTGGGGATGAATCAGGGTGTTACCGGGGGAGCGGGAATCGCAGCGCACCTACACCAGCACGTGGTCCCACGGTGGAGCGGGGACGGCAACTTCTTTCCGATCATTGCCCAGACCAAGGCGATCACGCAGACCCTCGACGAGGTGCGGGCCCAACTCGCAGCTGCGTGGGATGAAGCTGCCGCCTCGACAGACGCCGGGGCGACCCATGCTGAATAAGTACGCACGGTCATTCTTCACCTCGCTCTTCACACCCCTGGCCACGCTGCTCCTGAAGTGGAGGGTGTCACCGGACACGGTCACCATCGTCGGGACGCTCGGTGTGGCCGGAGGCGCACTCATCTTCTACCCTCAGGGACAGCTGTTCTGGGGCACAGTCTTCATCACCCTGTTCGTGTTCTCGGACGTCATCGACGGGATCATGGCGCGGATTCAAGGCCGCAGCGGATCCTGGGGGAGCTTCCTCGACTCGACACTCGACCGCATCGCAGACGGCGCCCTTTTTGCCGGTGTCGCTATCTGGTTCTTCATGGGCGGGAGCAACAATGCGATCGCCCTCGCAGCCCTGGCATGCCTGGTGCTCGGCATGATCGTTTCCTATGTGCGTGCCAAGGCCGAATCGCTTGGGTTTACCGCGAACGTGGGAATTGCCGAGCGCGCTGAGCGTCTGGTTTCAGTGCTGGTGGTGACCGGGCTCACCGGACTCGGCCTGCCCGAAGTGGTTCTCCTGGTTGTCCTGATCCTGCTGGCCCTTGCGAGTATCATCACCATCGTTCAGCGCTTCATGACCGTGCGGCTGCAGGCCACGGCTTCCTGAACGCCGACTCCTGTCCGGATGCACAACCGCGCTGCGGCTACATATAGTCGCTGACCGGCGATTCCGGGGTCCCGGCGGGCGTATCATGGATTGTTATCTTTTCTCTACCCGAGGGGCCAAACTGTGTCCACTGTTGAAGAAGCTTCCACCACCGCGCCAGTGACCGGCAGCAGTCGTGTTAAGCGCGGGATGGCGGAAATGCTCAAGGGCGGCGTCATCATGGATGTTGTCACCGCGGAGCAGGC
>NZ_JBZCNB010000015.1:0-16843 GCF_058269075.1 Arthrobacter sp. TJ-270
CCGGAAAATACGGCAGAATAACCAAGTCAAAGTGGCTCACTTTTCAACCCACAAAACGGCTCACTTTTCGACCATCGCTGACATAAACGCGGCAAGGAAGCTGAAGAACCACCGGAACCCGCTCGATCGCTGGTCGAAGTTGTTCGTGAATCCATGCCTCGCGTCCCTCACTCGAATATCCAAATACTTCGCTACGGCCGTTGTTCCGCGATATCCATCGTTGTTTGGGACTGTGACCCCATGCTTATGCCTAAGGACGACAATCTGCCTATATCTGCTGATTTCCCCGCTGTGAAGGATGCCTCGCTTTTGCCTCTTCTTTGGTTCCGCCAGGGACGAAGCCGGGTAGGTTCCTGTTTTCGAACCGCTGGCCCTGCCGCGAAAGGTCAGCTCTTACCCACCGAGGGAGTCTAAGCTTCGTGATTCCATGCCCGGTGGTTACTTCGATAACGGCCCTACGCAGTTGTCGACGGCGCCGCCACCGTTGCCCTAGTTTCACGCCGGGTTCCAAGCACCAAACAATCTGCTTCTGATTGAGCGTGAGCTCAACACTCGCGCCGGGCTCGATTCGAAAAGGGAGATCTCTCGTAAGCCCCTTCACCACAATCATCCAAAACCCGGGCGTGCTCGAATGGTAATCAGGTAACGAGCAGTCGATCGACGATATCTCAGTTGCTTGAACCAGCCCCTTGTTCTCGATTCTGCAGGACACAAGCGGCATCGCTTCATCTTTGAGCATGCCCGACGTAAAGGAGAAGTCGCGAGCAACTAGTTTGGATGCTCCTCGCCTCCGATCGTAGATAGTCCAGCCGAGAGTGAAGAGCGATATCGCAATTGCAACCCATGGCAGTGGGTCTGACCACCAAGCAGATTCATTGATCAGCTCAACCTGCACCACGTCGTCTTGGACGGCCGCGTGAACTTGATTCAAAATATCGCTCACGACAAGGGTGCGACGAGTCGGGGTCCGTCGTTGCGAACTGAACCGACCTCTTTACTCACGACGCGGGGCACCAGGCGAGGCTCCGGCATAGCGTTGACCAAATCCTGGACGTCGTTCTTATCCGTCGTCGACGGATTGAGCCAATCGGCTTGAAGGTCTTTGGGAATGATCAGCGGTGACCGTTCATGGATATGCCCGAGCGCGTCGGTGGCCGACGTCGTAATCACCGCGGCAGTGACCAACCACTTCTCCGGGTGGTCCTCCGGTAGGTCCGGGTTGGGCCAGAACTCGTACAGGCCGGCCACGGCCAGCAGCTCGTCCTCATCTTCGGGGTGCAGGTAGGTCGGAGTCTTGGATCCGTCAGCGTTCTTCTGCCACTCGTAGTACCCGTTCATTGGGATCAGCGCGCGGCGCTTGGCAGCCGCGGTCCGGAACGAGGGTTTTTCCGTGATCGTTTCGGAGCGTGCGTTAATCATCCTGGAGCCGGCCTTGGGATCCTTGGACCACACCGGGACGAGCCCCCACCGTGCGGTCTCCAGCCGGCGCTCGAGCGCTCCGTCACTGTCGGGGCGTTCAGTGATGAACCGAATGTCCTGCATCGGTGCCACGTTCCAGGACGGCGGTAGGTCCGGACTGTCGTCGGCGTTGACCTCGAACGCGTCTAACATTGCCTGCTTCGTTCCGGCGACCACGAATCTCCCGCACATACCGCTCATTGTGCCGTACAGCTCCCCCACTTCCCATACTCGAACACGTGTTCTAATTTCTAAGATCACAGACTACAGATCACAGGGAAGGGGTTTGCACCATGACGGCGCAGATTCTGAGCTTCAAGCAACGGGTAGCGCCAGGCATACCCGACGTGCCGGTGGTGAGCTTCGACAGCCGGGGAACCCCTCTGACTGTTCGGTGGTACGCCAATGTCTGGCATGTGGTCGGGGATCCCGTGCAATGGTCCAGCGCCGGCAGCTCGTGCGAGCCAAGCGACCTCCAGGCCGGCGGGCAGGAAGTGGAGGCCGCTACGCGGTTCTGGCGGTTCCAGGCGCAACTGAACCCGGAATCCCACGTCCTCGAGTTTGATATCAGCACAGACCACCGGTCCGAGGGTTGGCAGCTGCGCCGAGTAGCGTGCCAGTAATCCCCCGGACACTGATTTAGCTACAGGAAGGGTGGTCAGCCACGGGTGAAAATGTTCGTTACCGCGCCTACTACGACCGGGTGCTGGATCAGTGGATCGAGCGCTTCGTGATGCGCGAAGAGCCGATCATGCTCACCGAAGCGGAGATCGACCTCGAACACCACCCAGCCCAGGACTTTAAGCCCTCCCGCCTCGTGAAAGCGTGGATCCGCTACCCCTCCCAGGCCTACCTCGTGGAGGCTCACGCGACAGCGTGGACAGCGACAGCAATACGGATCTGGTTCTTCGAACCAAAGATCGAAATTCACCGGGAAGGATGGGTGTGGCGTAGCGCCGTCACCCCGGCACCACAGGACAAGGGCAAAACCTGACCGCTGGGTGGTGACGTTCATTGCCCTGGCGTTCCATCATCGGCTTCTACCCGGCCCAGTCAAGGCCGCTACGCGCCGCGGTGCGGTGAGCCTGCGGCTCAGCCCTGACAGTGCCGGCCGCCAGCCGGTTTTGGCCAGTATCAGGGCAAGGGAAAATCATGCATTCCGGTGTTGGGAAGCCTTAGTCCGTGGTGTTCTGTAGCTTGGCGTCACTGGTGAAGTCTCCGCGACGAATTGCTTCCGCTGCCCGCGTGTAACAGTCGGTGATGTACTGCTCGAGCTTGCTGCGCTCGATACGCCATTGGCCGCGGTTATCTCGAGTTCAATATAGGGCACGAGGATCGTGAGAATCGAGCAATATGACTTTCGATTCTCGGCCTGCACCGTCCTCTTCGAGGATCGATTATCAGGGGCGGTCTAGAGGTCAGCGAGTCAGGTTCAGGCTTCCAGGTTTTTGTCGTACAAAACCAAACCGTTCATAGATCACAGCAGTCTTCTCCGACCCTGCGGTGGCAACGACTGGAGTTCCGACGGGGACGAAGGTCTCGATAGCGGCCTTGGCGAACTCCAGACCGCGCCACTGCGAACCGGGTGCGGACGCGAGGGCTTGCGCCACCCAGTAGGAGCCTCGCGGACGTGTCGCCAGCGCCTCTACTAAGCCAGAAACACTCCCGCCGCCGCCGGTTGAAGACACTATGAGTAGAAGTCCGATCACGAACCAAAGCGGCCACAGCAAGCCAACCCATGGTTCCACCGAATCATCTAGACCCATCAGAGCGAACAGCCAGATAACAAACATAAATAAGGCACCGAAGAAGACGATGACGATAGACCCGACACGCTGCAGGGTCTTCTTAGTGTTCCTGGCCTCCGTCAAGAGAATCACGGCATCGCGCGACGGCGTGGTGATCACGTCTCCTGCCGGCATGTACATGAGAAAGAGAAGCACGAAAATGGGCAACATCATCACGGCTTGCGAACGTTTCCACCAGTGCGTCCGAGGACCTTTCCCTCGACTTAGGGCCAATGCGGTGTTCCAGCTCAAGGGGAGCAGATCAACAAGATGCGCGCGCTTCACTCTCGGCTGACCGCCGACGACCGGGTCCATGAAACACGATCTTACGGATACTTCGAAGCTTCAGCTGACTTAGTCGAACCTCACAATACTCACACGCCCAGGAACGCCAGGAGCAACCGTTTCAGCAGGTCAGACGCGTAACTCCTCAGCTACGAGTGATCGGAACTTAAGATAACCTCGGCCGCCGATCTGAATTGCAGGCAGATCACCGGAGTTGATGATCGCCCGGATCTGGTTCTCGCTCGTGGCCAGCTCGACTGCGACATCATTAATGGTCAGGAAGCGTGGCTGTTCCTGTGCGGCATACGGTGGGACTCCTTTACTCAACTGCTGCTTTAGCAAGAAGAACTTCGATGCGCAGGTCGCCGCGCTACACAGCTTCGCCCGGAATATGCCTTGTTCTCCTTCAAAATTCATACAGTTCAGCGCTTCTCCTGACCGAACCTGCGCCTGCGGGTGTGCAGAGCAGCTGTGCATGTGGGCGGTGCTTCGAACCGGGCGACGCTGCCGATATCCACGGTTCTCGGCGGGGGCGCACTTCGGCTTCACCGAATGGAGTTGGTTTCCGTTCGGAATGAGGATCAAATGAAGTATGACTGAAAACACACCCTCTGTTGGGTACGTGTATGTGCTCCTAGATCCCTCGAACCCTTCGGAAGTGAAGATCGGATACACCACGAAAACAGTGGGTGAGCGGGTTCAGGAGCTATTCACTACCGGACGATCGCGCCCACTTCTTGCCCTGTGGGATGAGTATGTGACCAATCCGCACAGCATAGAGACCATATTGCATCAACGTTTCGCTGAGTTCCGGGTACATCCTGGGCGGGAGTTCTTCTCCATTGCGCCGCAGGAGGCGATCAGGGCGCTGATGGACGAAGCAGCACATGCTTCTACAGCCAGACCGGCTAATAGTACGAGTCGAGCCGAAATCCTTCCCGAACTCCGGCAAAAACACGGCAACCTGATCCGGTCAGATGTTCGTTCGACGACGATCGTAGTAAATAGCATGGGGGTCTACGTGGAAACGTCGCTGGTCGATTCAGCAGGAAGTGTGCACCGGATCCAAAGACCGTTGAATCAGCATGACATCTCCATCGAACTTCGAGATGATCCGTTCACAATCGAGGATTCGGCACGGCAGAATGCAGACCGATTTCTGCGCCTGACGACGAATGAGCAGATTGTTTGCTCCGACGTTTTTGACCTTGAGCTTCTGGAGTTCATCAACAGAAAGGATTCGGCGCCCGTTTCGCGTGAACCTAAGCCCCCGTTTTAGAACTGTTCGGTCCGCAGACGAACGAATTCCAAGGCCAAGTTTCGATCCGCTTTCCTCGCTAAACTAGCAGGTGTTGGATCGACAGCGTCAACTTGCAGGACGAGTATTCTCAAGTTGCTCGCAGTACGCCGCAACCTCGAGTATAGGATTGGCCCGTCGGCCGACAAATCCGGCATTCCTGTACCCCTAAGGTGGGCGTGAGGCGGCATCGCAGGTTTCGTTTACGCTTTTTCGTAGCTGAATCACCAAGCGCGCGTTCCGTCTCTTATCTTAGGCCGCCCGACACCAGCTCCCGAGCGCCTGCCGCGCATCCGCACACCGCCCCGATGTCACCGTTACCCGGTGCGTCCTCTACAACTACAACGTCCTCGATGCACCCGCTGGCCTGTCCACGCGGACTGCACTGCAGGCTCCACCATCGCCGGATTCTCTCGCCGAGGCCTTTACGAGCGCATTAAACGGTTCACGAGATACCCAATAGAAGCTAGAAGCCCGCCTCGGTCGAAGGCCACCGAGGGCAGAATAGACTGACCGTACGAGATAATCACAGAGGTGTCGCCTTCACGCGCTCCCCTACTTGTTCCGCGCCGAACCCCACGACTCCAAAGCGGCCCGCACATCCGCACGCCGCTCCGACTCCACAGCGACCCGATACGCGTCCTCCACGACATCGTCGATCAGCACCCGCTGCCCCGACGCCGCCGATTGCACGGCGGCCTCCACCATCGCCAGGCTCAACACATTCGAGTGCACCTCCCCCGAGGGCACCTCACCGGACCGCAACGCCGCCACAAACTCGCCCAGCGCTCCGCCGATCTCTTCCTCATGCGACACCGCCGGAACGGAAGCAGCACCGGATACCAGCTCTACCACCGGCGTACCGGCACCGTCCCACGCTGCCGACCCGCCGGCACCGTTCACCCGCCACGACCCGTTCCACGAGGTCTCCAACCCGTCCGCACACCAGATCCCCGTATACACGTACCGGGCACCACCGCTCATCTGGAACACCGCGGTGGCGGCAGCAGCGCCGTCGTACCAGCTCCACGACGGATTGAACTCCTCGCAATACACCGACACCGGATCCTGATCCAACAGGAACCGCACCGCGTCGAACTGGTGGATCGCCATGTCCACCAGCAGCACATGCGCCATCTCCTCCCGGAACCCACCAAAATGAGGCGCCTTGAAGAACTCCGTCGTCACCGCACCGATGTCGCCGAGCTCAGCGGTCAAAGCTTTGAGCTGCGTCAGCCCCTGGAAGTACCGGCGCGACTGGCTGATCATCAGCAGCTGCCCGCTCACCTCCGCCGCCGCCGCCAGCGACAGACCCTCCGCCACCGTTGGTGCCACCGGCTTCTCACACAGCACCGGCAGCCCGGCGAACATCGCCTCCAGATTCACCGGATGATGCGCCGCCGGCACCGTCACGTTCACGACGGCGTGAGCCCCAGAAGCAGCCGCAACCTCGGCCACGGAGGTACCTAAAGCAACATCCTGCGGCCCGAATTCCACCACCGCTGTCTGCGCGGCACCCAGGTTGAGGTCCACGAGTCCGACCAGTTCGACGTCGTCGTTCGCCTGCAGTGTCTGGATCCAGGCCTTGCCCATCCCACCGGCGCCTACCTGCACCACGCGCAGCGGGCCGGCGGTCTCAACGGTCTTGAAGGTGATCAATTGCTCATCGCTCCCTGGTAGCCGTGGCCGGTGTAGAAGTCCTCGGTCTCGTAGCGCAGCAGCACCGGGTCCGTGCGCTCGGGCCGCAGCGTCTTGGCCCACTCGACGCCGTTGGCGATCACGCGGCGCACGTCCTTGTGGTGGTAGACCGGGTAGTCCTGGTCGCCCGGGCTGAAGAAGAAGATCTTCCCGAAGCCGCGCTTGAACGTGCAGCCGCTGCGGAAGACCTCGCCGCCGCTGAAGGTGCTGAGGAAGATCAGCTCATCCGGCGCCGGGATGTCGAAGAACTCCCCGTACATCTCCTGCTCCGGAATGATGAACGGGTGCGGCACGCCCTGCGCGATCGGATGCGCCGGGTTCACGGTCCACACGATCTCGCGGTCGCGCTCGGACCGCCACCGCAGCGTGCACGACGTGCCCATCAGCTTCCCGAAAATCTTCGACCAGTGGCCCGAGTGCAGCACCACCAGCCCCATCCCCGCCAGCACGTGCCGGTGGACGCGCTCGACGACGCAATCCGCCACCTCCCCGTGCGCAGCATGCCCCCACCACACCAGCACGTCGGTGTTCTCCAGGACGTCCTCGGTGAGGCCGTGCTCCGGATCGTCGAGGGTGGCGGTGCTAATTACAGCCAGCGCGCCGAGGTTTTCCTCAATGCCCTCGCGGATGGTGTTGTGCATGCCGTCGGGGTAGATGGCGCGGACTTCGGGCTGGACCTGCTCGTGGCGGTTCTCGCCCCAGACGAGGACGCGCAGGGTGTCTGTGGTGGTCATGGTTTTCTCACTTTCAGTAGCGTGAAGCGTCACTTGACGGCCCCGCCGGTGGCACCGGCCGCAATGTATTTCTGGGCCAGGATCAGCAGCACGATCGCCGGCAGGGAAGACAGGACGGCGGTGGCCATGACAGCACTCCAGTTGGACACCTGCGTACCTAGGTACTGGTAGATGCCCAAGGTCACCGGCCGCACCTCGTCGGTGGTGGTCAGGGTCAGCGCGAACAGGAAGTCGCTCCAGGAAAACAGGAACGCGAACAGGCCCGCGGTGATGAGCGAGTTCCGGCTGATCGGCAGCACAATCGAGACGAACGCGCGGACCAGGCCGGCGCCGTCGACCCTCGCGGCCTCCACGATCGACGTCGGAATGCCGATCATGAACGCCCGCATGATGAGGATGACAAACGGGATGGCGTGCGTGGCATCGGCCAGGATCAGGCCGGGGATACTGTTGAGCAGCCCGAGGTCGTTGTACGCCGCGTACAACGCGTTGGCAATCACGATGCCCGGGATCATCTGCGAAATCAGGATCGCCAGCAACGCAATGTTCACCCAGCGGAACCGGAACTGCGCCAGCGCGTACGCCGCAGGTGCCGCGACGAGCAGGCTGAACACCACCGTCCCCAGCGAGACGATGAGGCTGGTCACGAGGTTCTGCCCCTGCTCGGCGATCGCCTTCTCGTAGCCTGCAAAGCTCGGGTTCCACGGGAAGAAGTCGGCGGCCAGCGTGTTGCCGGAGGGCTGCAGCGACGCATTCACCATCCAGTAGACGGGGAACAGCATCACGGCCAGGAACAGGATCCCCAGCGCGGTATAAGTGGCGGAGCGGGTGCGCTGCTTACCCGCCTTGCGCTGTGCCGGGACGGGCACGACGGCGGTATCCATAGTGGTCACGGTTGTCCCCTTACTCGTCGACTGCGCGCCGGTTGGCACGGAGGTAGATGACGGCGAACACCAGCGAGATCACGATCAGGATGTTGCTGAATGCGGCACCCACCCCGAACTCGAAGTTCACGAACGACTCCTGGTAGGACCGGATGGACAGCGTCTGCGTGGCATTCGCCGGCCCGCCGTTGGTCAGGCCCAGAATGATGTCCAGCACCTTGATGGTGTAGACGACGCCGAGCACCAGCACCACGCTGATCACCGGCTTCAGGTTGGGAAGCGTGATGTTACAGAACGTCTTCCACCCCGTGGCGCCGTCCAGCGCGCCCGCCTCGTAGAGCTCGTCCGGGATGTCCTGCAGACCCCCGTAGAGGATGGTCACGTTGAACGGAATGCCCACCCAGATATTCACCAGGATCACGGCAAGGAGCGCCACGGCCGGGCTGGTCAGCCACGGAACCGGCGAGACCCCGAAGTTGCCGAGGAACTGGTTGAGGATGCCGGAATCCTGGTCGAGGATGGACCGCCATGTGGCGCTCGAGACTATGAGCGGCAGAAGCCACGGCAGCAGTAGCATCGAGCGCAGGAAGTTGCTCAGCGGGAAGCGCCGCTTGAAGTAGCACGCGAGCGCCAAACCGATGATGAACTGCCCCGCAATGGACCCGATGGTGAACAGAGCCGTGTTGGTCATGGACGGCCAGAACAGGTTGCTGCTGAACACCGCCTGGTAGTTCGCGAACCCCACCCAGGGTGCTTCTCCGGTGAAGAAGGTCTTGGTGGTGTACTCCTGCAGGCTCATGGTGATGTTCTTGACCACCGGGTAGCCGAAGAACAGCACCAGGTAGAGGGCCGCCGGTGCCACGAACAGGAGGCGAGTGATCCCCTCGCGGCCGAGCCGCCGTCGTCCTACTGGTGTTGGTGGTGTGTCCTGGCTGCGCGAGGAGGTCGTCGCCGGAGCGCTTTCGATCTGCGTCATGAGAGCCGTCCTTTCCTGCGCATCGCCGTGAGTGTCCTGCCCATCTCTTCGCTATCCTGCCGAGGCCTGCTCGAACGCTTCGGCGGGCTCCGCCTTGCCGGTCAGGGCAAGCTGGATGGCGGTGTAGATGGTGGTGGCGGCTTCGGGCCAGTCCTCGCCGAGCTGTCCGGTGCGCGAGCGGGCGTTGGCGACCTGCTCGGTGAAGGACTCCATCTCCGGGACCTTGGCGACGTACTCTTCGGCCAGCTCGGTCTTGGTGGGCACGGTGTAGCGGGCTTCGGCGAGCGCGAGCTGGTTCTCGTCATTGCTCATGCACTCGACGAATTCGGCGGCCTTGGCCTGCTTCGCGTCGTCGCCGGTGACCGGGACGGTCCAGACTTCGCCGCCGAGCGGTGCCACGGAGGTCTGGCCCTCCTCATTGACCGGGATCTGCACGGAGTCCCACTTCACGTCGGGGTTCTCCTGCAGGCCGGGGATCTGCCAGGGGCCGTTGACCATCATGGCTGCCTTGCCCGCGACGAACTGGTCCTTCACATCGCCCTGCGACCAGTTGATGACGGCCTCCGACGCGGAACCGCTGCTGACGAGGTCCTTCCAGAGCGCGAGGGCCTCGGCCACCTCGGGACTGGTGAGGTCGGTTTCGTCGCCGCCGTTGGACCACATGAACGGCAGGAACTGCCAGCTACCCTCATAGGTGGCGACGGCAGAGAACGCGATGCCGTAGGTGTCACCCTGGGTGAGCTTCTCGGCTGCAGTCTTGAGCTCGTCCCAGGTCTGCGGCGGTTCGACGCCAGCGGCCTCCAGCAGTTCGGTGTTGTAGAAGATGCCGAGCGTGTTCGCGGTCGGGGCCAGTCCGTAGACCTCGCCCTCGTACGTGGCAGCCTCCAGCATGCCCTGCGCGAAACCGGAGGTGTCGACGTCGTACTGGCTCAGCGGGGACAGGCCGCCGGTGGCGGCGATCTCTTGGACGTCAGGATTGTCGATCATAAGCACGTCCGGCAGGGTCTGCGACGACGCGCGCTGCAGCACCTTCTGGATAAGGTCCTGGCCGGGTACGGTTTCGCGCTCGATGGTGACGTCCAGTTCGGTGGCGCACCGGTCGATAGCCTCCTGGATCAGAGTCTTGTCCGGTTCGTTGTTGTAGTAGTCGACGACGGTGAGGGACTCGACGTCTCCGCCTGCCTCCGCGGCGGCGCCGCCTCCTCCCCCGCACGCGGTCAGTGCGAACGGTGCGATGGCTGCCATCGCGGTGAGGGTTGTGAGTTTCCGGTTGTTTTTCATGGGGCTCCTTTGCCTTGCGGGAGTGTTCTTGATGGACGGGTTTGCTTTTGGGAGGGGATGCTGTGCCAGGCCGCGTTCTGCGCGGCGCTGGCTTCGACGGCCGCGAGGACCTGCTGGATCTGCAGGCCGTCGCGGAAGGATGGTGCCGGTGCTGTGTCTGTTGCGATGCAGCGGACGAAGTCGGCGATCTCATGCGTGAAGGTGGACTCGTAGCCTAGGCCGTGGCCCGGCGGCCACCACGCGCCGGCGTAGGGGTGATCGGGTTCGGTGACGAGGATTCGCCGGAAGCCTTCGCTCGTGGCGGGCTGGGTGTTGTCGTAGAACTGCAGCTCGTTGAGCTTCTCGAAGTCGAACGCGAACGATCCCTTCGAGCCGTTGACCTCGATGCGCAGCGCGTTCTTCCGGCCGGTGGCGAAGCGGGTGGCTTCGAAGGTGGCCAGCGCACCGCCGTCGGTCCGTGCGAGGATGACTGCCGCGTCATCGACGGTGACTTCCCCGCGTTGGGTGGTTCCGCCGTCGTTCGCTGATCCGCTGTCACTTTTTTGTGCGCTGAGTCCGGAGGACGACGACGGCAGCGGCCGCATGGGCACGAACGTTTCGGTGAGTGCGCTGACGCCGGTCAGCGTGTGGCCGGTGAGGTGCTGGGCGAGGTCGAGGATGTGGGCGCCGATGTCACCGAGGGCGCCTGAGCCGGCCTGCTCGCGGTCGAGGCGCCAGACGAGCGGGAAGTCCTCGTCGGTGATCCAGTCCTGGAGGTACGCGGCGCGGATGTGGCGGATGGTGCCGATGCGGCCGTCGTCGACCAGTTGCTTCGCGTAGGCGAGCGCCGGGGTGCGGCGGTAGCTGAAGCCGACCATCGACCTGGTGCCGTTCGCGGCAGCCTGTTCGGCGGCGTCGGTCATGGCCTGTGCCTCCTCGAGGGTGTTGGCGAGGGGCTTCTCGCATAGGACGTGCTTGCCCGCCTTCAGCGCGGCGATGGCGATGGGCGCGTGGAGCTTGCCGGGAGTGCAGATGTCGACGACGTCGATCTCCGGGTCCTCGACGGCCTTGCGCCAGTCGGTCTCGACCCGGTTGATGCCGAACTTCTGTGCGAACTCCTCCGCGGCGTCGGCATTGCGTCCGCAGACGAGGGCAAGTTGTGGTGCGGCGCCGAGGTCGAAGAAGCGGGGCGCCGTGGTCCAGGCCTGTGCGTGGATGGAGCCCATGAACGAGTAGCCGATGAGGGCGACTCTCAGGGATCGCGGCATGGAGCAACTCCTTCGTTGTGAATTCTGTGTCTTGGGCTGGGTATCGGTTCAGTAAAACGCTTAACTCGACCGCCACCATCGAGTGTGGTCCGTCACAGCGGGACTTGTCAAGGAAAAATTTAAACGCTTTACTGGAAGGGCCGGACGGAGCCGAATCAGAGGTCCGCGGCATATTGCTGACCCGAAGGACGGTTCCCGTGGCCACCATGCAGGA
Organism: Arthrobacter sp. TJ-270; assembly: GCF_058269075.1. Classification (NCBI taxonomy): domain Bacteria; kingdom Bacillati; phylum Actinomycetota; class Actinomycetes; order Micrococcales; family Micrococcaceae; genus Arthrobacter; species Arthrobacter sp. TJ-270. The sequence goes on from NZ_JBZCNB010000015.1 coordinate 11,862, forward strand.
CGTTGCACGGCGCGCCAACGTGTCCATCGCGACGGTGTCCTTCACGATCAACAACACCAAGCCGGTCTCCCCTGCTACCCGGGCGAAGGTCGAGGCGGCGATGCAGGAGCTGGGGTTCAGGCGGAACGTCGTCGGCAGGGCCCTGGCCAGCAAGCGCACACGGATCATTGCGCTTCTCTTCCCGGCCCTGCAGCATTCCTTCAGCGGGACCATCGTGCAGTTCTTTACGAGCGCCGCGGCTGCGGCTCGTGAGCTCGGCTACAACCTGGTGCTGTGGCCCATCAGTAACGACGCCGGCCAGACCACGGAGCTGACCTCAAGCGGCCTGGTGGACGGCGTGATCCTCATGGAAGTCCAGTTGGATGATCCGCGCGTCGAGGAGCTGGAGAAGTCCGGGACGCCGTTTGCCCTGATCGGACGTACGCGCGATCCGAGTGCCCTGACCTTCGTGGACATCAATTTCGAGGACACCCTCGTAGCCGCGGTCCAGCACCTCACCGAGCTGGGACACTCGCGCATTGTGCTGCTGGACGACGCCGTGGGCAGCCGCGATCTCGAAGAATTCGGCCCTGTGGGCCGCTCCCGGGACAGCTACGAAGCCGAGATGAAGCGTCAGGGGCTGGAGCCGGCGTCGTTCACGTGCGAAGCAAACCCCGGAGCAGGGAAAGCTGCGGCGGCAGAGTTGCTACGCGACTTCCCGGACACCACCGGCGTCATCATCCAGAACGAGCACGCGGCAACCGGGTTCGTGAGCGGCCTGCGGCACGCGGGGATCGAGATTCCGCGCGACCTGTCCGTGTTGTCGGTGGGATCGTCCGCCGAGATGGCAGCAATGGCGGACCCTGAGCTGACGGTCATGTCCTCCCCCAGCGTCGAGCTGGGCCGGATGGGTGTGGAGGCGCTGATCGACCAGCTGGAGGGCCGGGCGTCGGAGCTGCGGCAGGAGCTAGTGATGTGCACGCTGGAGGGCGGACAATCGACGGGGCCGACCGCTATACCTGCTCGCTAGCCACAGACCCAACCGCTGCCTGTCACATAGTTGTTATTTCACATGAATCTTCAAGTTTGTTGATATAAAGGTTTCTGGCAGAAGCCATTGGTGCGCCAGACAGCCTGGGCGCGGGGGACTTATTTTTCTCGGCATGCCCCTGCCGTCTAAGAACCGGCGCAAGCGATAACGCATAAGAAATCATGGGGCATAAATGAAGAAGAGCATTTCGCTGCTGGCTGTTGCCGCGGCCGTAGGACTTTCAGCGCTGACGGCAAGCCCGGCTAGCGCCCTGAGCTTTGAAAACTGCACTGAAGCCAAGGCCGCAGGCTATTACAACATCCCGGCTAGTTCACCCCTTTACCGCATCGATCTTGATGGCAACAGCGACGGCGTCGCTTGCGAGGACTCCAGCAAGCCCATCGGCACGGTACCCGCGCCAGCACCGGCTCCTGCCCCCGAAGCGGCACCAGCTCCCGTAGCGGTCGGCCCGGCAAACAGCGCCTTCGACAACTGCGCTGATGCAGCAGCAGCGGGACAGTTCAACATCCCGATTGGAACGCCAGGCTACGGCGCGCACCTCGACAGCGACAAAGACGGTATCGCCTGTGAGCAGTCCGGTGAATCGGTAACATCAGCTCCGGAGACTGTGGCCAACTCCGCAGTAGCCCAGATCCCCGTGGTGCCGGTTGGCGGAGCTGACACCGGCGTCGCGCAGCAGACCAGCAACGGCGCGGAATTCCTAGCACTTGGTGGCCTGGTTGCCGCTGCTACAGCAGGAACCGTCCTCATTGCCCGCCGTCAGGGCGGCCAGGCGTAGTCCAGGATTGATCGAAACGACACCCCGGATGACTAGCTCAACCAACGACCGCCGCAAAAGCTTCTTCGCTTCTGCGGCGGTCGCCCTGCTGCTTCTCACGGGCTGTGCCACCAGCTCTTCGGTACAGAATGCAGCCCTTCTTGGCTCTGCAGAACAACAGACACGAGCTGCTGCACCGGAGCCCACCTTAAGTGAGGCTCCGCCAACGTCAGTACCGACGGAGGTCATGGCGGCTTCCACGCCGATCTCCATCCGCATGCCGTCCACCGGAGCCGACTCCGAACTCCTAACTTTGGGATTACGCGACAACGGGACTTTGGAAGTACCGCCGGACGGTCCAGGGGCACCTGCCTCCTGGTTCAATGGCTCCCCCTCGCCCGGCGAGCTTGGCCCAGCGGTCCTCCTCGGGCATGTGAACGCCACCGACGGGGGCCCGGGAGTGTTCGCCGACCTCCAAACACTCGGGGCAGGTGACCTGATCGAGGTCAGCCGCGAGGACGGTACAACAGCCGTGTTCGAGTTCGACCGGGGCGAACAGTACCCAAAGGATAATTTCCCAACGCAGAAGGTTTATGGGAATACGGACGGGCCCGAGCTTCGTCTCATCACATGCGACGGATACGACCCGGCGACGGGCGAGTTCGACGACAACTACGTCGTCTACGCGAAGCTCGTCTCCTAGAAACCAGTAACTCAGCCTTCAACCATCGCGCTAACCCATTCGGGCGTACTGCGGCCCAGGCGGCGGTCGAGAACAACCCGGAGTCGCGCGGCTTCCACTTTTGCCCGCTGTTCTGACTCCTTCAGAGGCGCAGCTTCCTGTGCTCGGGCACCGTGTGACTGAGCCGGTATTTCCCACTCGAGTTCGTCCCGCCAGGCGGCGTCCAGGAGCAGGATTTCCTCCTCCGTCAGCCACTCCGGCTCACTAAGCACCCGGATCATGGCTATCCCGGCCGCGCGCCGAACACCGTCGTTCGAGAAGGCGGAGTCGAGTGCCCACTGGACGCGTTGCCACCACTGGGCTTTCTGGTCGGCCAGTGCTCTCTGCTCGAGTTCCGACCGGTCGGCTTGTGCCTCCTGTTCGAGCACCCGCTGCGAGTGGCGCAGGCTCCTCCACCCGATCACACCGGTGATCACCGCAGCCAGGAGGGCAACGAACGGACCCAGTGCTCCAACAATCTCCCACCACTCCGCTCCCCCAGTGGAGTCCACAATCACTCGCGCAGGTTCGGGAAGCAGCTGGATCCGGGTCATGCTCTCATCCTAGGGAGCACCATCCCATGATCGAACAGGCGCGCTCCCTCGATGCGGGCACCCGTGAACCGTTATCTCCGAGGTGCAAAGCTTCCCGGTTTTGGTGTCGGTAGTTATGAAGACTTCACCCAACAGGCCCTTGAGTAACGATGTTGTTGCAGCGCCCCCTGTGGTGGCATGAGTCCTTGAATCCAAATCATCAGTGTGCTTACGGTTATGAGGTACCCGCGCCGGGATTCGGAATGCTCAGGACCCCGGCGACCACCGATAGCACTCTGGAGGATCGCCATGAAGGCACGAAACAACCACAGTATGCGGCTGATGGCAGCAGGAATATTCACCGTCGCGGGACTGGGCCTCGCAGGCTGTAACACTGAAGGACCCGAGCAGGGCACCGATGTGGAGGACATCTCCGAGGGCGAGGTCGCGGAGACTTCACCGGCACCCGAGGAGACCATGGAAGAGGTCACTGAAGACGCCGTCGATCCCGCTCTTGAGCCATACGACGGCCCCTACGACCAGAACTTCTACGACGAAGCCGATGCCTATGTTGGCCAGGAAGTCACAATCTCCGCCGAAGTGACGGAAACCCTCTCGGATGACACCTTCGTGATCGCTGGTGCCGCTGGCACGACCGTTGATCCGTTGCTGATCGTCGAGCTGGAGGAGATCCCGCCCCTGGATGAGGGCCAGGTCGTCCAGTTGACCGGCACAGTCCAGCAGGACTTCGATATCGCTGCCGCGGAAGAGCAGCTCGGGATCGATCTGGAGGACGAGCTGTACGCCGACTACGAGGGCCAGCCCTACGTTGAGGCCATGAGCGGGGAAATCCTCGAGGACTAGTGATCACCGTCCTGCCATCCCAGTACGAAGTGCACCACAACTGGAAAAGGAGAACACCATGATTTCCCAGAACGACATCTCCCGGATCCTCGAATCCGGCGGCAAGGTCATCGGTAACGACGGCGACAAGGTCGGCTCCGTCGGCCAGATCTACGTCGATGATCAGACCGGCAACCCCAGCTGGGTCACCGTCGACACCGGGCTCTTCGGTTCGAACGAGACCTTCGTACCCCTCGAAGGCGCAACGCTTGAAGGTGACGACGTCCGCGTCGGATACTCCAAGAACAAGATCAAGGACGCACCCAACGTCGCTCCCGACCATCACTTGAGCGAGCAGGAAGAGGCCGAGCTCTACCGCTACTACGGCATCACGACCGGTGGCTACGAATCGGACCGTGACACGGTCGGCCATGACACCTCCGGCCCGACCACGGACGATTCAATGACCCGTTCGGAAGAGCAGCTCCGCGTGGGCACCGAACGCCATGAAGCCGGCCGTGCCCGGCTGCGCAAATATGTCGTGACCGAGGACGTCACCCAGACGGTCCCGGTCCAGCGCGAAGAGGTCCGCCTTGAGCGTGAACCGATCACCGACGCCAACCGGGATGAAGCCCTTGCCGGCCCCGACCTCAGCGAGGAAGAGCACGAGGTCGTCCTCCATGAGGAGCGCGCAGTCGTGGATAAGGAAACAGTGCCGGTCGAGCGGGTCCGCCTGGACAAGGAAACCGTCACCGAGCAGCAGACCGTCAACGAGGAAGTCCGCAAAGAGCAGATCGACACAGACGACAACGGACGCTAATCCGTCTTCGCCCAGTCACTCACATCACATTCGACTTCAGGAGAGATCATGAGCACTAGCGCAGGATCAGCCCACAACGAGCCAGAAGACAACGACCGGGTCCACGACCGGCGTCTCGACGACGACCCTCGCATCGACGACACCCGTCGCATTGACGACACCCGGCGCCTCGATGACAGGGACCAGCGGGACCATCTGGTGGAACGGGAAAAGGAGAGGTTCGGCGGCGTCAAGATCGGCTCGGCCTTCTTCGGCTGGCTTACCGCCACCGGAACCGG
>NZ_JBZCNB010000016.1:0-13165 GCF_058269075.1 Arthrobacter sp. TJ-270
CGGCATCACGCCCGCCGCAGCACTCGAAAAGCTACTCTTAGACCCATCGAAACCGTCTGTTGCGACGACCATCTGAAACCGCCGATGGTCCTGTCGACTCCCAATTGCAGAACCTCCTAGCCCGCTTCCCCGATGTAGATATCAACGTCGAAGCTACCGCGTGCTCACCGGGAGAGCTAAGAGCGAAGGGAGGTGAATTGCTAACCTCCGACCCAGCGGTCAACGCATTCTCGGTCGCGCCTGATGGTTCGAGTCTTCAGCTGATGCTAGATGGATCCCTTAAAGCTCAAGCTGACATCGACAGCTTGGAACGCAACTATTCGGAGGCGATCGGGTGCGCGGTAGAAGCGGAATTCGGGAATATAAGCCCGGCGTAAAAAGGCATCTCAGGCACCAGTAGAACGTCTCCAGGGCGGATCCCTCCACCGTTCGAACCCACCCTTACTTCGGTGAGGTCTTGGACGATCTCGGACACAAGTCCGCTCCGGGGTTGTGGCCCCGGAGCGGACAAGTGAGGACGGGGGCGGCCGGCATGGCCGCCCTCGGATCAGCGGAGATCCTTGCGGTTCGCCTCCGTGACTGCGCTTACGTTGCCGGCGTTGTCGATCACACGGAAGGACACTGCGCTCTTCGCATCGACCTGTAGCGGACCGGTGTAGGTGGCCCAGGCGGATGCTTCCTGCCCGTTCTTCTGTGTGGAGTACTCGATGGCTGCCACCCCGCTGAGCTCGTCGGTCGCCTCGACGACGATCTTCTGGCTCTTGTTGAGGGAGATTGAGGTGATCTCCGGTGCTACCCGGTCAACGAACACGTCCTCCGTGAGCGGGAGGTCGCGAGAGGACGAGCCGACCACAAAGCCGTACTCACCGTCGAGGACGACCCACTCGTCGGACTCGGTGTCCCAGATCGAGAAGGGCTGGTTGCTCGCCGTGGAGTCCACGACGACCTCGACGCGCGTGCTTTCGCCCGCGCCGAGCTCGACCCGGTCGAAGCCGACCAGGCGCCTGCCGGGCTCATCCGCGCTGTCGGGCAGGGTCAGGTAGACCTGCGGGATCTCCGCACCCGACACCGCACCGGTGTTCTCTACCGTGAAGGACACCGTCGATTGAACCGCACCGGTCACGGGGTCGTCGCTGTGCTCAATTTCGAGGTCGCTGTAGGAGAAGTCCGTGTACGACAGACCGTGTCCGAACGCGAACAGCGGCTCGATGCCCTGCTCGTCATACCACTTGTAGCCGACCTCGAGACCCTCCGTGTAGTTGACCTGGCGGATCTCATTGGTGCCGGCGGGACGGGTGGTCGAGCCGTCGGAGAATATCCCGGGGTAGCGTGCCGGATCCGAACCAGTCGGGGTGTCCTCGAGCGACTTCGGGAAGGTCATCGGCAACTTGCCGCTCGGGTTGGTGTCACCCCACAGCAGACCAGCGAGTGCCGGACCGAACTGCTCACCCGAGTGCCAGGCATGGAGCACTGCGTCGACGTCACCAAGCCATGGCATCTCCACCGCGCTGCCCGCATTCAGGACGGCGACGGTGTGCTCGGACGCTGCGGCAACCGCAGCGATCAAAGCATCACCGTCGGCATCCAGATTCAGGTCTGCCAGGTCAGTGGTTTCACCCATGGTGTAGTGACCGAAAACGATGGCCACGTCAGCCTCCGCTGCGACCGCGGCGGCCTTCGCCGGATCTGCACCGTCGTCGTACACCACGCTTCCGCCGGCCTCTTCGACCTTCGCCGTAATGCTTTTCAGCGGGTCCACGATCTCGTTGCAGTTAAGAGCGGTGCCGCGGATGAAGACGAGATACCACGCGCAGCCCGTCTTGGCGCTCACTCCGGCCGTTGCGGTGGCCCCTGCGGTCTGGCCGATCACCGCGACGGTCCCCGGGTCATCTGCCAGAGGTAGTACGCCGTCGTTTTTCAGCAGAACGGTGCTCTTCTCGGCAATCTGACGAGCCAGTGCCTTGTGCTCGACCGTGGAAACGTTGGCAACAGGAGTCACCGGCACCGGGTGGTCAAACAGGCCGCCTCGGATGTAGGAGCGTACGACGCGGAAGGCCGCCTCGTCGATGCGTTCCTGCGTGATCTCGCCCGCAGTCAGCGCCGCGTCGAGCTTAGCGGGGGTGAACCAGATTGGTCGGTTGAGTTCCTGGTCGAGGCCGGCGTTGAGAGAATCGGCGGTGGAATGAACCGAGCCGAAGTCGCTCATGACGTAACCTTCGAAGCCCATCTCGTTACGGAGGTTCGTTGTGAGGACGTCGTTCTCACATGTATAGATGGCGTTGAGTTGGTTGTACGAGCACATGATGCTGCCCGGATCGCTTTCCTTGACCGCGATCTCGTATGGCAGGTCATAGACCTGGCGGAGGGTTCGCTCGTCGATGTTTGACGAGCTCGTGCTGCGGTCGGTTTCCTGCTCGTTTGCGATGTAGTGCTTGAGGTTGGCTATTACGGGCTTGCCATCCTGGCGGTCCTCGAGGCCGCGCACGTTAGCGGCCCCCATGAGGCCGGACAGTAGCGGGTCCTCGCCGAAGTACTCGGAAGTACGGCCGGACAGCGGGGTGCGGCCGCTGGCGATGCCGGGGCCAAGCACGACCGTAGAGCGTTTATCGAAAGCCTCTTGGCCGTGCGCTTCGGCCTTGAGCTGCCCGAGTTCAAGGTCCCACGTGGACGCTACCGCGATGGGGCCAGGCCATGCCGTGGTGCCGGCGCTACCGTAGACGCCGTCCGGGCCGTTGCTGTAGATCACGGTGGGGGCGCAGTCGACCTGCGCCGGGTAGACCACGTCGCCTGGCCAAGTTGTCCGGGTTGGGTTGTTGGCAGGCTGCTCGACAAGCCAGCGGTACTTCTGGTGCTGCGAGCTTGCGTCAAGCAGGGATTGCGCGCGTGCGTCCGCAGACTTGGAGGTGTCCATCCATGGCACGGTGGAACAGTCAACTGCTGCGGCAGGGTTGGCAATCGCCACAGCTCCCCCTGGGATGGCCACCGCGGCCCCAAGCAGCAGAGCAGCGATTCGCCGGCGGCGGACCTTCCTGCGCGGATCCGTGGAACGGCGACCGAGACCTTGAGTTCGCATAGATATCTCTCTCTTCGTCGAGAAAATTGAAGCGCTCTAAATTGATGCCCTTCAACAAGCCAACTACCAAAACTCAATGCCTGTCAACGCATCCCTACGGGTCCGCCAATTATGACCCAGCTCACAAATGTCGCCGAAAAGGCAACGTGGCAACTCCGGCCCGAGAAGGCAACGATTTTGGCTTCTGTGACCTAACGCACGCTCAGTAATTTGTTACGCGTCGACTACTCAGAATGCTGCAGCCCATGACGTCACTTGGGGTCCACGGAGCGGAAAGGTTGGCGGGCGTCAATGCACCATCGGACACCTGGCAGCCCTGCCCCTTCACGGGTAGGGAGATAACTTTCGTGTACCGATCTACCATCCCGGGAAGGACCGCTTATGAAGCAGGAGGATCCGACCATCGACGATGTTGCTCGTCTCGCGGGCGTATCCCGGGCAGCAGTGTCGAAAGTTCTGCGGGATGCGTACGGTGTCAGTCCTGCTATGCGCTTGGCCGTGACCCAGGCCATGGACGAACTGCACTACCGTCCGAAGGTGGCTGCTCGGGCAATGCGGGGTGCCACTTACACAATTGGGATTACTCTTCCTTCACTGAGATCCCCCTTTGTCTCGGAGGTGGTTCGAGGCGTAGAGGAGGCGTTGACCGGGAGCCGGTACCAAGTCATCGTCGCGGTGTCGAGTAAGGACACGACTACCGAAAGCGCCGCGGCGCAAAATCTTTCTGATCGACAGGTCGACGGAATGCTTGTGGTGTTACCGGCAAGGCGGACTGATCAGTTGGAGCGCATGGCGGCGCAGATGCCGATGGTCGTGCTGGGAAGACACGTTAAATCTGACAGTTTCGACACGGTTGTTTGCGATGATCGGCGTGGCGCGACCGAAGTGGCTGAGCATCTTCTCGGGCTGGGCCATACGCGTATCGCGCACGTTGCCGCTCCATCACTGGCCCAATCTGAGCGTGCGGAAACGCCTGAGGCGGTGCGGCAATCCGCATACGTCGCCGCGATGGACGCAGCCGGCCTGGGAGATCACACTCAGGTCCTTGAAGCGATTCCGGATGAGACCTCCGTGAGTCAGGCGACGGCGCGAGCTGTGAGCGCGCCGGCACCACCGACGGCTATTTTCGCCTGCGATGACACGGCGGCCTTCGGAGTTCTTTCGGCTTTGACTCATATGCCCCCCGGCAAACCAGGCGGTGACGTGGCAGTGGTTGGCTACGGAAACGTCCAGTGCTCTGCCCACCCTCGGATGTCGCTATCCAGTGTTGATGAGAACGGGTATGAAATGGGGCATAGCGCGGTGCTGCTACTAGTTTCCAGGATTGCAGGACGGACCGAGTCGGTTCACGAAACGCTGACCCCTCGCCTCATTGCGCGTTCAACCTCACTGCTTGCACCCCCGCCGCCGAGCAGTGCTGGACCAGCACCAGGACGCACCGCTCCTTCCTAAACGGAAAACCAGCAACTGTCGAGGACGACTCGCGCTACTGATATTCCTTAGTCACTGCCAGGCGTCCGCCTGTACAGTCATTTCGGGTTGGCGCTCCTGGGCTGACTGCTCCCCCGCTCTATCAGACTGGGAGGAACGGTCAGTGTCCGATGCTTGTGCTGGGTTGGGAGGGTTATTTCCTCGATCAGGAGTTGCATGGCAAGCCGCCCCATGGTGAATCCGGGCTGGGCAACCGTCGAGAGCGGCACTGTGGTGCTTGCAGCAAAATGGTTGTCGTCGTAACCCACGACGGCGATGTCGCTGGGGATCTGGATCCCAGCGAGCAGTAAGGATTGCACCATGCCGGAGGCGAGTGCATCTGCGGCCACGACCACCCCGTCCGGTCGGAACTGAGGGTCCATCGCGGCGATATGCTTGCCCACTTCGACACCCACAGGAACGGTCAGCTTGCGCGTTTCCAGAAGTTCCATAGTGACACCAGGAGATGCCCGCACTGCCTGTTGCGCCCCAGTCAAGCGGTCTCGCACTGCCGTTAGTGTCAACGGTCCTCCGACGAACATGAGGCGCGTACAACCCTGTTCGATCAGGTGGTGAGCTGAGAGGTGGCCACCCATGATTTCGTCGACTGTGACACCGCAACTCGTGCCGTCGATGCCTGGCCAGTTGACATAGACGATGCGGGTTCCCCGGCTGCGGATCCGCTCCGCCTCGTCGAGGGGTCCATCCAGCGGCGCGAGGATTGTGCCTGACGCTCGGGACTGCTCGAAGTACTCGAGGTAGGACGTTTGCTTCGTGATGTCGACGTCGCTGTTCGCGAGAAGGGATCGGAATGGCTGGGAGCGATCAGATGCCTCCGCTTCGATCCCCTTGGCTATATCCATGAAATAGGAGTTGGTGAGATCGACTGCGACGAAACCGATTGTGTTGGCGGAACCAGTCGCTAGCGATCGTGCAGCACCGTTGGGGACGAACCCGAGCGTGTTGATGGCATCCATCACGCGGTCGCGCGTCGCCTCCTTCACAACGTCGGGATTATTGAGCACGTTGGAGACCGTCCCCGCCGATACGCCGGCGCGCCTGGCAACATCGGCGATTATTGGTAGACGCTGCTCCTGATAGTGCTTCATGTGACCGATCATAGAGCGTCCGCATCACAAAGTGGTTGACAAGATGGAGTGGCGCAAGTAACTTTTGAAGGGCTTCAAAACGCGTTTTTTCCCGCGAGTTTGAAACGCTTCAATACACCTAAGTTTTACTCTTTCGAGGAGGAAAGAATGCGTTCTATCCGACGTGCGGCCGTGGTTTCGGTTGCGGCTGTTTCAGTGGTTTCGCTCGCGGCATGCGGAGGCGGTAGCGGAGGCGATGCCGGAGGCGATGCCGATACCAGCGCCTTCAGTGTGCTCTCGAACGTCGAGAACGAGGTCGTCCCCGCGGCGATGGAAAAACTCGCGAGCGACCAGTGCGCCACCGAGAATGAAGCCATGCCGGTAGAGATCGAGACGGTCCCGCAGGCTAACTCCGATCAGCAGGTGCAGCTTCTGGCTGGCCAGGGCGCACTCCCGAATATGTACACCGTGGGCACTCCCCAGTTGACGCAGCAGCTCTCCGAATCAGGTTCGGTCGCAGACCTGGGCGCGGCTTTCGAAGAACTAGGTATCACCGAGCAGATTGAACCGGCGGCCCTGTCCACCATCGAATCGCTCTACGGCGACTTCATCGTCCTCCCAATGGAGTACAACATCGAGGGAATCTGGTACAACAAGCAGCTCTTCGAAGAGAACGGCGTCGAAGTGCCCGAGACGTGGGATGATCTCGTCGAAGCGGCAGCGACTTTCCAAGAGGCTGGACTTACTACTCCTCTCTCCGCCAGCGGTGAGCAGGGGTGGCCAATCACTCGCCTGATTGGAAATTACATCTCGCGCGACATCGGTCCTGACGCTCTGCAGAAGGTCGCTGACGGTGAAGCGAAGCTGACCGACCCAGAGTACGTCGAAGCGGCACAGAAGGTTGCCGAACTCGGTGAGCGAGGATTCTTCGGTGATGGCGTTGGCTCGATCGATTACGACACGTCGATCAACCAGTTCATGAACGGCTCATCGCCCATGCTCTACATGGGCAGCTGGGTCCTGTCGAATTTCGCCGATGAGGGGCTCAACCAGATCGGCTCGGAAAACATTGGATTCATGCCGTTCCCGAACGTGGAAGGTGGTGCGGGAGACAGCTCGCAGCTGGTCGCCAACGTCGGACAACCGTTCACACTCACGCCCGAGACAGCGCAGAGCGACGAGGGCAAGGCCTGGATCAAGTGCATTGCCGAGAATTACGGAGCAGTTGCCCTTGAAGACAGCTCCCGAATCTCCGGGTTCGTGGTCAACGAAGAGGTCGAGGTCGACGAGCTGACCCAGACGGTGCAAGACCAGCTGGCGGCAACAGAGACCACCGTTCCGTGGTTCGAGGCGTTGTTCACGCCGAAGGCGACCACAACGTCCCAGCAGAACGCGGCGCCGCTTGTAACCGGTGAAATGTCACCGCAGGAGTTCATGGAGCTCGTACAGGGCGACCTGAAGTAATACTTCCAAGTGTGGGTGGGCGACTAATTGCCCACCCACACTCGAAGAACAATTAATCCTCCCTTGACGACGCGAAGAGTGCTGCTATGAATCCACTCCTGGGCGACAAGAAGTCGACCCTCATCCTCGTAGGACCCGCGCTGCTGGTCTACTCGGCCGTGATGCTGATCCCGATCATCGCGTCACTGGGATATACGCTCTTCGCAGGCAACCCGATCATCGGGTTCTCCTTCGTGGGCCTGGCCAACTTCCAGGAAATGGTAGGCGACTCGCGTGTACACGACGCAACGCTCCTGACGATCAAGTATGCGGTTGTGATGACCGTTGGTCAGGTTTCGTTCGGGTATCTGTTGGCCCTGATGTACGTGTTCATCCTGCGTCGCTGGTCGAGCGTCGTGCGGACCCTGGTATTCTTCCCCATCGTGCTTCCCACCGTGGCGGTCGCCCTGCTGTTTCAGCAGATGTTCGCGATTGCACCTCGGGAAGGCCTCGTCAACGAGTTCATCCAGGCGCTGGGCGGCGCCTCAGTCGACTGGTTCGGGTCCGGCGGGACAGCATTCCTCGTCATCATCATCATGGATATTTGGAAGTCGATGGGTTTCTACGGCGTCTTGCTCTATGCCGGCCTGCTTGACATTCCGGACGAAGTCTTCGAATCAGCGCGCATCGACGGTGCAAGTGGTTGGCGTCTTGTCCGCCATATCGTTGTGCCCCTGTCGCTGCCCGTCCTGATCTCGTCTCTGATCTTCTCCATCAACGGAACGTTGAAGGTATTCGACAGCATTCTTGCGCTGACCGGTGGAGGTCCAGGATTCTCCACCAGCCCACTGACCATCTACATGTTCGACACGTCGTTCCGATTCGGGGAGTACGGGTATGGCAGCGCGATCGCTACGCTTCTGACGCTCCTTTCGCTGATCGTCACAGTGATCATTTTCCGCCTCTCGCGCCGCGACCTTACGAAGGGCTGAGTCATGGAACTGACAGGCACAACCTCTCCCGCGACTCCTACCGCATCACCACCGATACCTCCGCGCCGACCGCGGCGCATACGGTCCTCGCGCAAGCTGGCCGGCAAAGTGCTTTCGTCAGCCCTCGTCACGCTCCTTCTCGGGATCGTGTTCGGGCCGCTGGTTTGGATGGCCCTTGGCTCCTTCAAGACCCAGCGCGAATTCCTTAACAATCCCGTGTGGGCTCTGCCGGAACAATACAACTTCGACAACTACGTCTTTGCACTGACGACCGGGGATTTTGGACGGTACGCGCTCAACAGTGTGCTCAGCGTCGGGCCTTCCCTTTTCCTCGTGCTGGTACTCGGGGCGATGGCTGGTTTCGCGCTTGAGGTACTGGTCTGGAAGGGAAGGGGCACGGTGATGCTGGTCTTCCTCGCCGGGATCATGGTCCCGACGCAGATGATTCTTCTGCCGCTGTTCGCTGCTTACTTCCAGCTGGGTCTGACTGGCACGCTGTGGCCCCTGATCATCACGTATACAGCGACGGGGCTACCCCTGACAGTGTTCCTCATGGCAACGTTCTTTCGTGCGGTCCCGAGGGAGATCTTTGAAGCTGCCACTCTCGACGGTGCCGGCCTCATCCGCTCGTTCTTCCTCGTAGGGATACCGATGGTGCGCAACGCGCTCTTCACCGTCGGGCTGGTGCAGTTCTTCCTGCTCTGGAATGACCTGCTCATCGCCCTGACCTTCACCAACTCTGGCAATCTACGCACACTGCAGGTCGGCCTGCTGGCTTTCAACGGTCAGTTCGGGTCCGTACAGTACGGGCCCCTTTTCGCCGCAATCTGCCTCAACGTGTTCAGCATTCTGGTGATCTACCTCATTCTCAACCAGCAGATTCAGAAGGGCCTTACTGCCGGGGCGGTTAAGGGATGACGAACGGCACAGCTCACATCGATGGCATTGTTACCGTTGAACCAGGATCACCCACACTTGGAATCGGAACCCCTGCACCTCGCCTGAGTTGGAGGGTCTCCGCGCCCGTAACCTGGCGGCAGCGGGGTTACGAAGTCGAGGTTCAGCGCAGCGACCATACCGACACTTCCGGGCTCGTCGAATCTCGCGAACAGGTACTGGTGTCCTGGCCGGTGGCACCATTGCGCTCACGCGAGCGGGTCTCCATCCGGGCACGCGCGCACGGCGAAGATGGATCAACCACGCCGTGGAGCCAATGGGCTCCAGTCGAAGCCGGGCTTTTCGAACGGTCAGACTGGGCCGCCGTACCTGTCGGTGGTGCATGGCCGGAGGTAGCTGGAACGGATCGCCGGCCATCACGCGTCCGCAAATCATTCGGCCTGCCCGAAAACGTCGTGTCTGCGCGGTTGTACGCTTCAGCACACGGTGTATTTGAAGCAGAAATAAATGGCGTGCGTGTCGGCGATGACATCCTTGCCCCCGGCTGGACCTCCTACGATTACCGCATCCGCTATCGCACCTACGACGTGACCGCGCTCGTCCGCTCCGGATCAAACGTTCTAGGTGCATGGCTCGGCGACGGATGGTACCGCGGCCGGCTTGGCTTCAATGGCGGCTACCACGACCTCTACGGAACCGACCTTGCGTTCATCGGCCAACTGGAGGTACTCACCGCGGACGGCGTCCTGCACACCATCGCCACCGATGAGACCTGGCAGGCAGCGCCGAGCCCCATCCTCTTCAGCGGCCTCTACGACGGAGAGCGCCATGACCTTCGCCTCGACGAGGCGGGCTGGTCCTCACCGTCTTCACCCGATTCAACGGCCGGATGGACACCTGTCGCAGTGGGAACACTAGGCAATTCCGAGCTGATTGCGTATGAGCAGCCACCCATCCGGTGCACCGAGGAACGCGTGCCGGAAAGCGTCACTAAGTTAGCCAACGGCAACGTACTCCTTGACTTCGGTCAGAACATGGTGGGACGGCTCAGGATCCGCGCCGCCGGCCGCAGTGGTGACACCATTACTTTGCGCCACGCCGAAGTACTTCAGGACGGCGAACTCTACCGGCGTACACTGCGCCTGGCTGCCTCCGAAGACGTCGTCATTCTCGGCGGGGAGGAACCGGTCGAATGGGAGCCCCGCTTCACCATTCACGGCTTCCGCTACGCGGAAATCGAGGGATGGGTCGGCGACTTTGACCTTGCGGACGTACGCGCCCGGGTCTACCACACGGACATGCGGCGGACAGGCTGGTTCGACAGCTCAGACCCGCTGCTGAACCGATTGCATCAGAACGTCGTCTGGTCGATGCGGAGCAACTTCGTCGACATTCCCACTGACTGTCCACAACGTGATGAACGCCTTGGCTGGACCGGAGACATTCAGGTCTTTGCTCCGACTGCGTCCTACCTGTACGACTGCTCCGGCTTCTTGGGTTCCTGGCTGAAGGACCTCGCCATCGAGCAGCTCGACGACGGCACCGTACCGTGGTTCATTCCCAGGATTCCGGGCGGGCCGTCCTGGGAACCAATCAAACCAGGCGCCGTATGGGGCGACGTAGCCGTACTCACGCCATGGGTGCTCTATGAACGCTTCGGCGACCGCGGAGTACTGAAAACCCAATACGCCAGTGCAAAGGCGTGGGTTGACCTCATCGTCGGCCTCGCAGGAGAAGACAGGCTCTGGAACGAAGGCTTCCAACTTGGCGATTGGCTGGACCCCGCAGCGCCACCGGAAGACCCCGCAGCAGCCCGCACCGACAAATACCTCGTCGCCACCGCTTATCTGGCACTGTCGGCTCGCCATCTCAGCTTCACCGCGCGGGTACTCGGCCTTGACGATGACGCAGCGCACTACGGGCAGATCGCCGACGAGGTACGTACAGCCTTCCTGAACGAGTACGTGCTGCCCGACGGCACGATGAAGAGCGATGCACAGACCGCCTACGCCATCGCCATCATGTTCGAGCTTCTCGACGACGCCCGAGCGCAGCGCGCCGGGAACCGCCTCGCAGAACTCGTCCAGGCTTCCGGCAACCGGATCGCTACCGGATTCGCTGGAACACCCTTGGTCGCGGACGCGCTCACGCGTACCGGCCACACCGAAGTCGCATATGACCTGTTGCTGGAGCGCGAATGTCCCTCGTGGCTTTACACCGTCCTCCAAGGCGGCACTACCATCTGGGAACGCTGGGACAGCATGCTGCCCGACGGTACGGTAAACCCCGGCGAGATGACAAGCTTCAACCACTTCGCACTGGGTTCCATCGCGGACTACATGCACCGCCAGATCGCAGGCATCGCACCGCTGGAACCAGGCTACCGGCGGGTGCTCTTCCGCCCGCGCCCAGGCGGCGGACTCACCCATGCCGGCGGACGCCATGACTCCCCATACGGAACCATCAGTTCGCGCTGGAGCGTAACCGAGGGCACCTACGCTCTGGCCGTCACGCTTCCATCAGGAACGACCGGCGCGGTGGAGCTTCCGGATGGGACAACCACGGAAATCGGACCCGGCGACCACACCTTCTCGTGGAACGACAGCGAACCGGCACACAGCAACATCACGAGAGATGTCCGATCAGCGTGAGCATCCGTCCCGGCACCTCGAAACACTTATTGAAAGCCAGCGCCGAAACCGACGAACCACTCCTATCGAGACGAACCACTCCTATCGAGGAGTCCGTTCCCTCAGGGTGATTCCATCTGGATTGACTTTGCTCATCACAGAAAGAAGGCAATGAGCGCACTGACCGCATTTCACCCAGGGCAAACTTGGCGCGACACGAACGGCAACATGATTCAGGCCCACGGTGGCTCCATCACTACCGTCGATGGCGTCTTTTACTGGTACGGGGAGAACAAGGAGCACACGGTCCCCGGCAGCGACGTCTGGCATTGGGGTGTTCGATGCTACTCCTCCACCGACTTGTACAACTGGGAGGACCGCGGCCTGATTGTTCCGCCCGTGGAAGAGGATTCCGAACATCCCCTACATCCCGAACAAGCGGCGGACCGACCACACATCATTTACAACGAGCAGACTAGACAGTTTGTGTGCTGGATCAAAGTAATGAGCAAAGGCTCGATACAGCGGTCCACCGTTCTCGTTGCGGATCACGTCCTCGGCCCCTACACGGTCGTGCAGACCTGGTTACGACCGCTCAGCATGAATGCCGGCGACTTCGACCTCGTCGTTGACCCCCATGATGGCAAGGGCTACTACATCTTCGAGCGCGTGCACTCAGAGATGATCATCGCCGACCTCACGGAGGACTACACCGACGTCACTGGATATTACTCAACCCACTTTCCCCAGCCGCAGCCCCCTTTCGTGCGAGAAGCACCAGCTTATTTTCGGCGCAACCGTCAGCATTACCTTCTTACCTCCGGAACCACCGGCTACTACCCGAATCCGTCGGAAGCGGCCGTCGCTAAGACTATTCACGGCCCCTACACTGTGCTGGGCGACTTGCATCCGAGCGACGCATCACGAACGTCATTCCACACCCAAATCTCATCGGTATTCGAGCACCCCATGAAGAAGGACCTGTATATCGCCCTAGCAGACCGGTGGCTCCCCAACTACCTCGAACATGGCGACAAAGCACAAAAGGCCTTCGAGGAACATTTCGCGCCCGGACGCGACGGTGATGTTCGCATGGAGGAGTTCGCCGAGGTCAACACTTCCCTCGCCAGCTATGTCTGGTTGCCGTTGACGTTCGACGGCGACCGCCCAGTCATCAAGTGGAGAGACGAGTGGAGCCTTGACGAGTTTGAGGACCGGTAATCCCTAGGGGCGGATTGCAGAACTACGCCGACCCACATCGCTGGGCCGGCGTAGTTCGTCCCCTTACCATGGCGGGTGCTTTCGGTAGTCGTTAGACACGAGGCGGTATCCAGCCCATCAGT
Organism: Arthrobacter sp. TJ-270; assembly: GCF_058269075.1. NCBI lineage: Bacteria > Bacillati > Actinomycetota > Actinomycetes > Micrococcales > Micrococcaceae > Arthrobacter > Arthrobacter sp. TJ-270. The sequence continues at coordinate 12,937 of NZ_JBZCNB010000016.1, forward strand.
GCTGCGCAAGCCGAAGGCTCCTCGGGCCTCCATACGAACAGTCGAAGCTCGCAGGATCGATGGCGCACCGATCCCCGTAAGACCAGCCCGAGAAGGTGCACGATAAAGGTCCGGCGTCTGCGTCTCGATCCATTGTCTTGCAAGTCTAGGGCGGTTTCAGATGGTCGTCGCAACAGACGGTTTCGATGGGTCTAAGAGTAGCTTTTCGAGTGCTGCGGCGGGCGTGATG
>NZ_JBZCNB010000017.1:0-5298 GCF_058269075.1 Arthrobacter sp. TJ-270
TGGATCCTTCTTTTTCCGGGGGGTTTGTGTTGTGTCTGTATTTTTTTACGGAGAGTTTGATCCTGGCTCAGGATGAACGCTGGCGGCGTGCTTAACACATGCAAGTCGAACGATGATCTCCAGCTTGCTGGGGGGATTAGTGGCGAACGGGTGAGTAACACGTGAGTAACCTGCCCTTGACTCTGGGATAAGCCTGGGAAACTGGGTCTAATACTGGATACGACTCTTCACCGCATGGTGGGGGGTGGAAAGCTTTTGTGGTTTTGGATGGACTCGCGGCCTATCAGCTTGTTGGTGGGGTAATGGCCTACCAAGGCGACGACGGGTAGCCGGCCTGAGAGGGTGGACGGCCACACTGGGACTGAGACACGGCCCAGACTCCTACGGGAGGCAGCAGTGGGGAATATTGCACAATGGGCGCAAGCCTGATGCAGCGACGCCGCGTGAGGGATGAAGGCCTTCGGGTTGTAAACCTCTTTCAGTAGGGAAGAAGCGAAAGTGACGGTACCTGCAGAAGAAGCGCCGGCTAACTACGTGCCAGCAGCCGCGGTAATACGTAGGGCGCAAGCGTTATCCGGAATTATTGGGCGTAAAGAGCTCGTAGGCGGTTTGTCGCGTCTGCCGTGAAAGTCCGGGGCTTAACTCCGGATCTGCGGTGGGTACGGGCAGACTTGAGTGATGTAGGGGAGACTGGAATTCCTGGTGTAGCGGTGAAATGCGCAGATATCAGGAGGAACACCGATGGCGAAGGCAGGTCTCTGGGCATTAACTGACGCTGAGGAGCGAAAGCATGGGGAGCGAACAGGATTAGATACCCTGGTAGTCCATGCCGTAAACGTTGGGCACTAGGTGTGGGGGACATTCCACGTTTTCCGCGCCGTAGCTAACGCATTAAGTGCCCCGCCTGGGGAGTACGGCCGCAAGGCTAAAACTCAAAGGAATTGACGGGGGCCCGCACAAGCGGCGGAGCATGCGGATTAATTCGATGCAACGCGAAGAACCTTACCAAGGCTTGACATGAACCGGAACGGCGCAGAGATGTGTCGGCCACTTGTGGCCGGTTTACAGGTGGTGCATGGTTGTCGTCAGCTCGTGTCGTGAGATGTTGGGTTAAGTCCCGCAACGAGCGCAACCCTCGTTCCATGTTGCCAGCGGGTTATGCCGGGGACTCATGGGAGACTGCCGGGGTCAACTCGGAGGAAGGTGGGGACGACGTCAAATCATCATGCCCCTTATGTCTTGGGCTTCACGCATGCTACAATGGCCGGTACAAAGGGTTGCGATGCTGTGAGGTGGAGCTAATCCCAAAAAGCCGGTCTCAGTTCGGATTGAGGTCTGCAACTCGACCTCATGAAGTCGGAGTCGCTAGTAATCGCAGATCAGCAACGCTGCGGTGAATACGTTCCCGGGCCTTGTACACACCGCCCGTCAAGTCACGAAAGTTGGTAACACCCGAAGCCGGTGGCCTAACCCCTTGTGGGAGGGAGCCGTCGAAGGTGGGACCGGCGATTGGGACTAAGTCGTAACAAGGTAGCCGTACCGGAAGGTGCGGCTGGATCACCTCCTTTCTAAGGAGCGCCTACAATTTTCTGGTTGTCCTGTATGGGGTGGCTGGGGGTTGTCAGGAGTATGCCCATTGCGCAGGCGTTTGTTCTGCGGTGGGTGCTCATGGGTGGAATATCAATGAATAGGTGCCGGGTTGGTGCCGGCTGGTTTGAGTACGGGTTGCATGCGTTGCTGCCGGGTTTGTCCTGGTGGTGGGTGTGTGGTTTGGGAAAGGGCTGGTTGGTGGTGGTTCGGTAGCGTTTGGCACACTGTTGGGTCCTGAGGCAACAGGGGCTTGGCTTTTTCGGGGTGGTCTGCACGGTTTGTGTGGGTTGTTCCGGGGGGTCTGGTTTTTGGGGTTTCTGGTGTTCCTGGGCATGGCTGCCTGTTTTCCTTTTGTGGGGTGCAGGTGGTGTGTTACTGGGGTTGTTGTTTGAGAACTGCATAGTGGACGCGAGCATCTTAAAATTTTGTGTTCGCATATAACCGTCATCGTCCCTTTGGGGTTGGTGGTGTGTTGTGTGTGTGATCGTCAAGTTTTTAAGGGCACACGGTGGATGCCTTGGCATCAGGAGCCGAAGAAGGACGTGGGAATCTGCGATAAGCCTGGGGGAGTTGATAACCGAACTTTGATCCCAGGATGTCCGAATGGGGAAACCCCGCCCAGCGCGCGAGTGACTGGGTGACCCGTACCTGAACACATAGGGTGCGTGGGGGGAACGTGGGGAAGTGAAACATCTCAGTACCCACAGGAAGAGAAAACAATAGTGATTCCGTTAGTAGTGGCGAGCGAACGCGGATGAGGCTAAACCAGTGGTGTGTGATAGCCGGCGGGCGTTGCATCACTGGGGTTGCGGGACTTTCCGTATCAGCTCTGCCGGGCTGGTGAAGTGAGTGCAGGCGTATAGGTGAACGGGTTTGAAGGCCCGACCGGAGTGGGTGAGAGTCCCGTAGCTGTAATGCGTGCTGCCGCTTGGAGAGTATCCCAAGTAGTACGGGGCCCGAGAAATCCCGTGCGAATCTGCCAGGACCACCTGGTAAGCCTAAATACTCCCTGATGACCGATAGCGGACCAGTACCGTGAGGGAAAGGTGAAAAGTACCCCGGGAGGGGAGTGAAATAGTACCTGAAACCGTGTGCCTACAATCCGTCAGAGCAGGCTTTGTTCCTGTGATGGCGTGCCTTTTGAAGAATGAGCCTGCGAGTTAGTGTTACGTCGCGAGGTTAACCCGTGTGGGGAAGCCGTAGCGAAAGCGAGTCTGAATAGGGCGAGTGAGTGGCGTGATCTAGACCCGAAGCGAAGTGATCTACCCATGGCCAGGTTGAAGCGACGGTAAGACGTCGTGGAGGACCGAACCCACTTCAGTTGAAAATGGAGGGGATGAGCTGTGGGTAGGGGTGAAAGGCCAATCAAACTTCGTGATAGCTGGTTCTCCCCGAAATGCATTTAGGTGCAGCGTTGCGTGTTTCTTGCCGGAGGTAGAGCTACTGGATGGCCGATGGGCCCTACAAGGTTACTGACGTCAGCCAAACTCCGAATGCCGGTAAGTGAGAGCGCAGCAGTGAGACTGTGGGGGATAAGCTTCATAGTCGAGAGGGAAACAGCCCAGACCACCAACTAAGGCCCCTAAGCGTGTGCTAAGTGGGAAAGGATGTGGAGTTGCTCAGACAACCAGGAGGTTGGCTTAGAAGCAGCCATCCTTGAAAGAGTGCGTAATAGCTCACTGGTCAAGTGATTCCGCGCCGACAATGTAGCGGGGCTCAAGTACACCGCCGAAGTTGTGGATTTCAGATTTTTGCTAAGCCGCCCCTTGTGGGTTGGTTCAGGCGTCTGGAGTGGTAGGGGAGCGTCGTGTGGGCAGTGAAGTCGCGGTGTAAACCAGCGGTGGAGCCTACACGAGTGAGAATGCAGGCATGAGTAGCGAAAGACGGGTGAGAAACCCGTCCGCCGAATGATCAAGGGTTCCAGGGTCAAGCTAATCTGCCCTGGGTAAGTCGGGACCTAAGGCGAGGCCGACAGGCGTAGTCGATGGACAACGGGTTGATATTCCCGTACCGGTGAAGAACCGCCCATACTGAACAAGGGATACTAACCACCCAATCCGCCTTCGAGTGGTCTTCGGACCCAGTGTTGGTGGGGCGCGTGGGACCTGATCTTGGGAGGTAAGCGTATTAACAGGTGTGACGCAGGAAGGTAGTCGGGCCGGGCGATGGTTGTCCCGGTCTAAGGATGTAGGAGGGACCATAGGCAAATCCGTGGTCCTGGTTTTGATACCGTCTCTGAGACCCGATGGGCCCCACTTTTGGTGGGGATCCGATGATCCTATGCTGCCGAGAAAAGCATCGGCGTGAGGTTCCAACTGCCCGTACCCCAAACCGACACAGGTGATCAGGTAGAGAATACTAAGGCGATCGAGAGAATTATGGTTAAGGAACTCGGCAAAATGCCCCCGTAACTTCGGGAGAAGGGGGGCCCCAACCGTGAACCACACTTGCTGTGGGGAGGCGGATCGGGGCCGCAGAGACCAGGGGGAAGCGACTGTTTACTAAAAACACAGGTCCGTGCGAAGTCGCAAGACGATGTATACGGACTGACTCCTGCCCGGTGCTGGAAGGTTAAGAGGACCGGTTAGCTCACTTGTGGGCGAAGCTGGGAATTCAAGCCCCAGTAAACGGCGGTGGTAACTATAACCATCCTAAGGTAGCGAAATTCCTTGTCGGGTAAGTTCCGACCTGCACGAATGGAGTAACGACTTCCCCGCTGTCTCAACCATAAACTCGGCGAAATTGCACTACGAGTAAAGATGCTCGTTACGCGCAGCAGGACGGAAAGACCCCGAGACCTTCACTATAGTTTGGTATTGGTGTTCGGTGTGGCTTGTGTAGGATAGGTGGGAGACTGTGAAGCTTGGACGCCAGTTCAGGTGGAGTCATCGTTGAAATACCACTCTGGTCACTCTGGATATCTAACTTCGGCCCGTAATCCGGGTCAGGGACAGTGCCTGATGGGTAGTTTAACTGGGGCGGTTGCCTCCCAAAAAGTAACGGAGGCGCCCAAAGGTTCCCTCAGCCTGGTTGGCAATCAGGTGTCGAGTGTAAGTGCACAAGGGAGCTTGACTGTGAGAGAGACATCTCAAGCAGGGACGAAAGTCGGGACTAGTGATCCGGCGGCACATTGTGGAATGGCCGTCGCTCAACGGATAAAAGGTACCTCGGGGATAACAGGCTGATCTTGCCCAAGAGTCCATATCGACGGCATGGTTTGGCACCTCGATGTCGGCTCGTCGCATCCTGGGGCTGGAGTAGGTCCCAAGGGTTGGGCTGTTCGCCCATTAAAGCGGTACGCGAGCTGGGTTTAGAACGTCGTGAGACAGTTCGGTCCCTATCCGCTGCGCGCGTAGGAAATTTGAGAAGGGCTGTCCTTAGTACGAGAGGACCGGGACGGACGAACCTCTGGTGTGTCAGTTGTACTGCCAAGTGCACCGCTGATTAGCTACGTTCGGATGGGATAACCGCTGAAAGCATCTAAGCGGGAAGCCTGCTTCAAGATGAGATTTCCATACACCATTTGGTGTGAGAGGCCCCCAGCCAGACCACTGGGTTGATAGGCCGGATGTGGAAGCGAGGACTAACGACTCGTGAAGCTGACCGGTACTAATACGCCGATAACTTGACACCACAAAACACATGAAATGCTACGCGTCCACTATGCGGTTCCCAACCAACAACCCCGCACCCCTTGTTCACCTTTGC
>NZ_JBZCNB010000018.1:0-2037 GCF_058269075.1 Arthrobacter sp. TJ-270
CCGGTTCCGGTGGCGGTAAGCCAGCCGAAGAAGGCCGAGCCGATCTTGACGCCGCCGAACCTCTCCTTTTCCCGTTCCACCAGGTGGTCCCGCTGGTCCCTGTCGATGTCATGATGTCGGACGTGCCGGTGGTCGTAGTCGTCTGACCCATCGTGGGCGGATCCTGCGCTGGTGCTCATGGTTCCTCCTGAAATCGGTTTGGTTTAAGCGACTGCGCTGGTTAGCGTCCGTCCCGGGTGCCGTCGACGTCTTCGGTGTCGATCTGCTCTTTGCGGACTTCCTCGTTGACGGTCTGCTGCTCGGTGACGGTTTCCTTCTCCAGGCGGACCCGCTCGACCGGTACGGTTTCCTTCTGAATTACGGGGCGCTCCTCGTGGAGAACGACCTCGTGCTCATCCCCGCCGGCGGCAGAGCCGGCGAGGGCTTCATCCCGGTTGGCGTTAGTGATCGGTTCACGCTCAACGCGGACCTCTTCACGCTGGACCGGGACCGTCTGGGTGACATTCTCCGTCACGACGAACTTGCGCAGCCGGGCACGGCCGGCTTCACGACGTTCGGTGCCCACGCGGATCTGCTCTTCCGAACGGGTCATTGAATCGTCCGTGGTCGGGCCGGAGGTGTCATGGCCGACGGTCGCACGGTCATAGTCACCGGCGGTTCCGGTGGTGTACTCGCCGGCGGCGTAGCCGCCGGTCGCGATGTTGTAGTAGCGGTAGAGTTCCGCCTCTTCCTGCTCGCTCAAGTGACCGTCAGGTGTAACGTTGGGTGCGTCCTTGATCTTGGCCTTGGAGTATCCGACGCGGACGTCGTTGCCCTCAAGCGTTGCGCCTTCGAGGGGTACGAAGGACTCGTTGGAGCCGAAGAGCCCGGTGTTGGCGGTGACCCAGCTGGGGTTGCCGGTCTGATCATCGACGTAGATCTGGCCGACGGAGCCGACCTTGTCGCCGTCGTTACCGATGACCTTGCCGCCGGATTCGAGGATCCGGGAGATGTCGTTCTGGGAAATCATGGTGTTCTCCTTTTCCAGTTGTGGTGCACTTCGTACTGGGATGGCAGGACGGTGATCACTAGTCCTCGAGGATTTCCCCGCTCATGGCCTCAACGTAGGGCTGGCCCTCGTAGTCGGCGTACAGCTCGTCCTCCAGATCGATCCCAAGCTGCTCTTCCGCGGCCGCGATATCGAAGTCCTGCTGGACTGTGCCGGTCAACTGGACGACCTGGCCCTCATCCAGGGGCGGGATCTCCTCCAGCTCGACGATCAGCAACGGATCAACGGCAGTGCCAGCAGCACCAGCGATCACGAAGGTGTCATCCGAAAGGGTTTCCGTCACCTCGGCGGAGATTGTGACTTCCTGGCCAACATAGGCATCGGCTTCGTCGTAGAAGTTCTGGTCATACGGGCCGTCATATGGAGGCATGGGTTCGGCTTCCGTTTCTTCAGGTGCCGGTGAAGTCTCCGCGACCTCGCCCTCGGAGATGTCCTCCACATCGGTGCCCTGCTCGGGTCCTTCGGTGTTGCAGGCCGTCAGTCCGAATGCGCTGATCGGCAGGATCGACAGTGCTGCTGCTTTCTTCATCCAGGTCTGCTTGGTCATAGTTCCCATGACTGCTCCTAAAGGGTTGGGGTCCGGCGGCGCGGTCCGGCCCGTCTTGTGGTTGGGTTTTGTTCGGCGCCTCCCAAACACCGTAAGCAGGCTTAGCAATGAGAATCAAAATGAGGTGATCGACCCGTTACCGCCATTACGGACGTCGTTATCAGCGCGTTATCAATCCTTAACATGCGTGACATTGCTGCTTGGGGCAGCGCAGATTCTTCTGCCGGTACCAGAGGATTTAGCGGGTTCTGTGCTGCCCGTATGTGAGGCGGGCAACGACGGAGGAGGGCGGGATCCAGACGGGGTCATGAAAGTTCGATGGTGATGCACCGGTGCGCTGTATCGAGTTGACCGAGAGCCGGGTTTCGAATCCCTGTCGGGCGGTGGAGAATGGGCGGATGCAGCCCACTGATCCGGCCACGCCTGACGGAGTTCCGCCGGA
>NZ_JBZCNB010000019.1:0-1112 GCF_058269075.1 Arthrobacter sp. TJ-270
CGGGTTTCGAATCCCTGTCGGGCGGTGGAGAATGGGCGGATGCAGCCCACTGATCCGGCCACGCCTGACGGAGTTCCGCCGGAATCAGCGACGTCCGGCGTTGGCGGGAAGAAAAAGCCGAAGAGATTCAGGGCGTTTCGTGTCGGGCTTACGGGCGCCCTGGGTGTGGGTGTCGGGCTTGTAGTTTGGGGTGTCGTTTCTTCCCTTGCCATGCTGCTGACCTATGTGGGGCTGGCTTTTTTCGCCGCGCTGGGAATTGAACCGGTAATCCGCGCCCTCAGCAGGCGCCTCCCTCGGCCGGCGTCGGTCGCCGTGGTCTTCCTCATACTGCTCGCAGCCTTGGCCTCAGTGCTGTACTGGTTGATTCCGCTGCTGGTCAGGGAAGTGGGCGATCTGATACGGGCGGTGCCGGCCTTCATCGCCTCGGTGATGGCCTCGAGCTGGTTCCGAACGACTGAGGCGCTGCTGGGCGACTTTGTGGACCTCGGTGCGGTGACCGGACAGCTGTCCGTATTCCTCAGCCGCCCGAGAAATCTTGCAATGGTGGGAGGTGGGGTCCTGTCCTTCGGAGTGGGACTGGCCGAAGCGGTCACGGGCGTCATCCTGGTCCTGATCCTCACCCTCTACTTCTCCTCCTCCCTGGGGGCAACCAAAGCGACCCTGTATGAGCTCGTTCCTGCCAGCGTACGGGCGCCCTTCGCGAGTATCGCCGAGGACATTTCCGAATCGATCAGCCGGTATATCGCCGGACAGTTCCTGTTGTCGCTGATCAACGGAGTCCTCACGGCCATTTTCCTCACGACCATCAACGCTCCCACTCCATTGCTGCTGGCACTGGTTGCCTTCCTGGGATCGGCGATACCGCTGGTGGGTACCATTGCTTCTTCCCTGATCATCACCGGAGTGTGCCTGCTCGCCTCACCGCTGACTGCGCTGGCGGCCGCCATCTACTACCTCATCTACATGCAGATCGAGGCCTACCTGCTCACGCCCCGGATTATGGACACAATGGTCAAGGTGCCCGGACCATTGGTCGTCATCGCCGTGGTGGCAGGAGGCACATTGGGCGGAATCATCGGGGCCCTCGTCGCGGTTCCCGTGGCAGCCGCGGC
>NZ_JBZCNB010000002.1:0-536702 GCF_058269075.1 Arthrobacter sp. TJ-270
CCGTCACCGACCGGGATCCGCACTTCCGGGAACCACAGATCGCATTGCGCCTGATCGCCCGGTTCATAGCTGATCCGGTCGGCGGGATCCGCCGGGGCGTACTCCGGGCGGATCCTGGCCACGTTCTCACGGAACCATGCCGGGGACCCGGACCAGCCCACACGCTCCGCCAGCACCGTCGCTGGCATCCGCGGGTTTTCCTTCAGCAGAGCCCGAACGGCCGGCTCTACCGCCTTGATCCCGGAGGCCTGCGGTGCACGAACATAGGTCGGTGGACCATCGGCGCTCACCGCCTTCGCAACGGTGTTACGGGAGATACCCAGCCTCGCCGCTATCGACCTCATCGATTCACCCTCGGCAAGATGCAACCGCCGAATAAGCGCCCAATCCTCCACTGTGATCACCCACCCAATCGTTTGGAACAGGTGGCTCAGTTTTCAACCGTCACAATGGCTCACTTTTCGACCGTCACCGACAGTTTAGCGAGTTCAGGGATTACGAACACGGCGTCGTCGTGCTCCTAGACGAACCTGCCCTCACCCTTCATGGTCGTGCGCAAGCCGACTTCCTCAATTACATTGATGAACGTCTTGCAGCTTCAACTCAGGTCATCTTCACGACCCATTCTCCCTTCATGGTCAATCCAACCAAGCTCGACAGGGTCAGAATAATTGAGGATAGGGGCGCCAAGCTCGGATCTGTGGCCACTCAGGAAGCCATGGCAGTTGGGGCTGACTCCCTCTTCCCTCTCCAAGCTGCGCTCGGTTATGACATCGCTCAAAGTCTCTTCATAGGCCCAAACAACCTCGTCGTAGAGGGCACATCCGACTACACCTACCTCTGGCTCCTAAGCGAGCGGCTGACCGCTTTGAGTCGGGAGGGCCTGAATGAAGCCTGGCGCGTTCTACCAGCGGGAGGAGCAGCCAACATACCTTCGTTTGTAGCGCTCATGGGACAAGGGCTCGACGTCACTACATTGATCGATGGGGGCCCGTCAGCGCAGACGAAGCTACACAATCTGGCGGATCGAGGTCTCCTAAATCGAAAGCGAATCTTCGTCACGGATCAGTTCACCGACGGCATCTCACCATCCGACATCGAGGACCTATTCGATCCGAAGGACTACTTCCATCTCTACAACTTGGCTTTCGGTACGAAGCTCACTAAAACGTCGGTGCCTGGCAAGGATAGAATCATCGCCCGCATCACTCGCGCTGTTGGCTCGCCTTTTGCGGATCACGGCGCGCCAGCCGATTACCTGTTGCGACATAGGCAGGTCCAGCTACCGAAACTAAGTGCCGTCACCTTAGATCGCTTCGAGAACCTCTTCAAGGCCATCAACAAGACCCTCGCTTAACCCGGCTCAGCGAAGTTAGTTGCGGACGGCCGTTCTGATGACCTAAAACGATCCTTAGCGGTACGTTGCCGCTAGATCGTTCGGACCATTCGTACTGACCTCACGTCGTCTTCGATTCTCGTTGTACCGTCGGTGACAAACCCATGCTTTCGGTAAAAGGCTTGTGCGCGTGGGTTAGGGTCTACGACCCAGAGCGCAGCGGGTGCGGTGCCGTTGATGACTGCATTCAGGAGTGCTGCACCTACCCCTGAACCATGGAATGCCGCGTATGCGTAGAGGAGGTACAGTTGCCGCGGCTCGTAGGCGCCGTCTAGAGAGGGACCCGACATTGCAATGCCTATCAATGAGCCTTCATGGGAGGCCACGGCAGCAGTGTTCTGGCTGTATTTTGGATCGGTCAGCGCGGCGGCCCAGAATCTTTCGCGCCAACTCAGTAGGGCGGGATCGTCCAGCACAGAATCCGTCATCAATCCTCGGTAGGTCTCACGCCAGACGTCCACGTGAACTCTCGCCATGCCCGGCGCGTCTCCGGGTTCAGCTCGACGCACGTCAAAGTTGATCGCCATTGGTCAATGGTATTGCGCCACGGTTGTGACTGACCGGAAACGATGGTTCGCGAGACAGGGTGAACCCTGCTCGGACACGCCGGCGATTGCTGTTTCGGTTTTCGTGCCCGTTTGCTCGGTCTCAGCACCCCCGTTTTACGACTGCAGCACGGGTTGACGTATTGGGCCGTTATCGGCATTCCCGTAGCCCTCGGCCCCGCACTAAGTGCAGTGAAGGTAGCCGTCCCTCTTTCGGCTCATACGCGCACCCGCCCGGCAGGGCTTCGGGTGCAGGGAGCTTCGGCACCGCCCGGGCCAACGCCAGCGCCGCCGGTGATCCGGGTTTGAGCGGCACGCTCTCCGTCGACCCGTTATTGCGCTGGAACTAGGCTGTGCACGGCCACCGCTAGCTCGAGGTGAGACTCCCAATGTTGGTGACGTGGTGGGTGTGTGCAGGCGGTCAGGCCAAGGAGCAGCCAGCTCTCACCGCTGAAAGCCCCGCGCCGGGGGTTTCGCACCTGAGCACCTTGGTGCCTGTCGGCAGAGTCAAGTGGTCGGTGCAACGTTGGGGGTTAGGCTGCCTGTTGCAGCATCTGGTTGAGTCGTTGGGCCGGGGTTTGAAGGTCCAGGGTTGGACGGGGCCGGCGGTTGAGTTTGTCCTGGATGGTTTTGAGGTCCTCCGCGGTGTAGCCGGAGAGATCGGTGGATTTGGCGAACCAGTGCCGCAGGAGCCGGTTAGTGTTCTCGTTCGTGCCACGCTGCCAGGGCGAGTGCGGGTCGCAGAAATACACCGGTGCCTGCAGCTCGAGCTGGATCCGGTCGTAGCCGGCCATCTCGGTTCCCCGGTCCCAGGTCACCGAGCGGCGCAGGTGGGCGGGAAGCTCGCCCATCGCGGTGATCATCGCTTCAGCGACGGCTTCGGCGGTATGGCGTTCGGGCAGGTGCAGCAGGATCGTGAAGCGGGTGGACCGTTCGACCAGGGTCCCGATCGCTGACTTACCGCCGGCACCGATGATCAGGTCTCCTTCCCAGTGCCCGGGCACGGCCCGGTCTTCGGCTTCAGCGGGCCGCGACGCGATCTTCAACGCGTCCTGGAACGGTTTAGCCCGCCCGCCGGCATGCTGGCTCTCCCGGGACACCCGTTTAGCCCGGGAGAGGCTCAAGTACCGGTAGAGGTCCTTGCGCAGCTCACCGCGGGACTGAACATACAGGCACTGGTAGATCGTCTCGTGGCTGATCTGCATGCTCTTATCATCGGCGTAATCCTTAGCCAGCACGAGGGAGATCAGCTTCGGGCTCCACCCATCCTCCAACGCGTCCTCGATGAAGCGCAGCAGTTCGTGATTCAGCGCGGTGAGTTTGAACGGCTTGGGACGGTGCGCCCGCTGATGGGCCCGTACGTGAGCCAGATCAGCCTGATACGAGCCGTCCGGATTCGTATTGCGTTTAACCTCTCGCCAGATCACCGTGCGGTCCCGGCCCAGCTCACGGCCGATCTCGGCGTGGCTTTTCCCGTCCCGTAACCGGACCATGATCGTGGCCCGCTCGACCAGCGATAGCCGTCCGCTCCCTGACGTTCCAACCGATGCCGGCGGATCAGTCAGCCCGCCCGGAATACCCAACATCAATGTCATGCCGCCAGTTTTACGCCACTGATATGCAGCCCCATTGCGGGACACACCCGCCACCCGGGCAGCCTCACTGAACGAGACCCCAGAGCACAACACCGCGTAGAACTCATCCCACCGCTCCGGCAGGAACCACGTCTTCTTCACAACAACACCACTTTCACTGAGGCGTTGCACTGACCGTATGACTCTCCAGTCCCGATGTGCCGACCAGTTGCACGAAACTCTAATGCGTAGAGCAAAGTTCAACTGCGACTTCGCGCCCTTGGAGAACCTTCAACCACGTTCTTGGCTCGCCAGTAGGGAGGAAAGGTGTCGGTATACAGCACATGTAACCTGCGAACGGACAACAAGAAGTAGAGAACGACTAATGAGCTCAGGCCGACTGTGATTGCCGTTCGCCATATGCCCACTGCTTGATCTGCGCCGGTGCTTGCAGCGATTATTGAAAGCCATATCGCGTCAATTCCTGCGAGGAGACCCGCAGAAAGGAGTGTCAGGGCTCCTTCATCCATCAGTCGCGACGCGAGTTGTTTCATGTTGCTGGATGGCCTGGAAGCGATGGTGACTCGAAGCGAGAAAACGATCGAAAACGCGGAAAGGAATACGCCAGCGAGTAGCCCGAGTGCACCGCTCAGTTCGCTCACACTTTGCATTTCCCAGCCGGCGAGCACCGATATGCCAAAAGCAACCGGGGCTGTAAGAATGACCAGCGCGCGCGTCAGAATGGCAGGCTTGCCAGTCCCCGCATGGCGGAGAAACCGGAATTGGTCAGCCAAGAGGGAACCAACGTTAATTCGAGCAAGCGCCATGCTTCAACCTACGCTTCATCGTCCGATATGGGTAGATACCAGTCCGCTTCCATGTCCATGCTGTAGTTGCTGAAGAGCAGTCGCGCTGCGTCGTCAACTCGCTCTAAGAACTCGTCGTTAGAGAGCTTCCGATCACCAAGGTCGTAGATGAACCCTTCGCGGTGATCAAGGGGTTGAAGGGTCTTTCGTTGCTTGGGCGACCGCACCTTAACTTTTGCATCGTCGAAGTCAACATCGGCCAGATCCTCCCAAAGGATCGCGGCCAGTGCAGTCGCTTCTGCAGCAGGGTCCAAGGATTCGGCCGTCTCGCTGTCTTCTCGATGAGTTTCAAAATCTCCCTCGACTGCAACCGAAGTTGATCCTTCTGGTGCGCCTTTTCCCCTGAAGAAGTTCCATTGCTTCACGCGACTGAAGATAGTACGTTCGTCTGACGTTTTGTGGCCGATCTGGAACGTCATCACGACACCATCTGCGGTCCTAGGGGTGGAAGCGTCTGACGGGATGAAGGTCTTTGTCAGCTCGACCTCTTCGACCGTCCCGTGATCTAGCAGTTCTTGCACGGCAGGTTCGTCGGCGACCGGTCCCTTCGCTCGGATTTTGTACTCGTGGCCATTCGCCGCCTGGTGAAGACGGCGCGGCAGCTCTCGGCCGGCATGGGAACGGCTGACCACCTCTACAGCAAGAAATCCAGTGTGGCCCTCGGCAGGAGCGAGAATGACGGCCCTGTAGGGCCGCGTGGTTGCCAGCCGCTTCAAATCTGCGTCAGGCTCCTTATCTTCTGGATCAACGGCTTTGTCGTGGTCTCCCACTATCCCGTACTGGATTTCGAGCAGTAGAGCTGACTTTAGTTTCTGGACTGCCTCGAAACGGACGACCGACTGGCGCTTCCTACTCTTATCCAGCGTTGCCGGGCCCTCCTCGTCAACCACGTCGTCGGAACTGACGATTACTGCCATGCCAGTTGCTTCATCGACGGTGACGTCTGATCCCGCTGACCCGCTGACGGCAGCGGCTCCGTCCCGCTCAAGAGCTACCCGTCGTCGCTCGATAGCATCCTGAACATCTCGATGTACCTTTTTGAGGTAGTTCACCTTGCCGAACTCAAAGGCCGACTGCCCTTGCCCTCGATATAACTCAATTTTCAGAAGTTTGAACCCATACGAGGTCAAAACACGCCCCCAACGATACGACTAATCAATGTTGAAGAGATCGTACAGGGCGAGTACGCGCTGTTCTCTCGAACAAACGCCGAACGGTACCGATGGGCAGAGACGCCGACTGACGCAGCTCGTTCTTGCTCTGCTCTGGAACAACTGCATGAGGTGCGCTGTCGACCCGGCGCTCCTGTTCCTTGGCCTGAAGTAAGGGGTCGTTATCGGCGTTCCAGTGCGCGTGCAAGCGACGGACCCGCCATTCGCTTAGGGGTAATTTCTTCGTTGCTTATGGTGCAGATAGGTTTAGAACACTCGTTCTAAGGCATCGAGAAGGAATGTCGTTCCTCTCAGCGCGTCGGGAGCGCTCTCTGGGTCAGAAGTAAGACATGATGTCCTAGAGATGACCCAGACGAAGGATGAAATGAACAACGCATACGACCTCCTCGCCCAAGCCCGCGCCCGTTATACCCAGCGGCAATTAGGCGAGTTGCTGACCGTATCTGCCCGCACCGTGGCACGTTGGGAGCGCAAGGAAACCGCCTTGCCGACCATGCTCGCGCCGGCTCTGCGGGAGCTGCTTGGCCTCAAGACAGAGGTCCAGAACGAAGAGTTCACGTTCATTGACCTGTTCGCCGGTATCGGTGGGATCCGGATGGGTTACGCGGCGCACGGCGGCCGTTGCGTTTTTACAAGCGAGTGGAACAAGTACGCCGAGAAAACCTATCTCACAAACTTCCCGGATGAGCTGGACGAGGGGCACACGTTCATCGGTGATATCCAGCAGTACGAAGCGTCGCTTGTTCCCGATCATGATGTTCTGCTGGGTGGGTTCCCGTGCCAGCCGTTCTCTATTGCGGGGGTCAGCAAAAAGAATGCGTTGGGGCGCGCTCACGGTTTCGAGGACGCCACACAGGGGACTCTCTTTTTCGATGTCGCGAGGATCATCGACGAGAAGCGCCCGGCTGCGTTCATGCTGGAGAACGTCAAGAATCTTCGGTCTCATGACAAGGGACGCACCTTCGCCGTCATCATGGAGACGTTGAGGGACGAGCTCGGCTATGAAGTGCATACAAAGGTCATCGACGGAATCAGCTTCACCCCTCAGCACCGCGAACGGATCATCATCGTCGGCTTCCGGGAACCCACCGACTTCACCTGGGATGATCTGGAGCTTCCCCCGGTGCGGCCGAAGCTTGAATCTATTCTTCATCGGACTGACGGAACCGAGCCCGTGCTTGAGTGGGACGGGGACCGCTACTTTGATCACGAGAACAATGATGTGCAGTCGAAGTTCACGCTGACCCCCAAGCTGTGGGCGTATCTGCAGGCATACGCGGCCAAGCACAAGGCTGCAGGCAACGGGTTCGGGTTTGGTCTGGTTCATCCCAGCGGAACCTCGCGGACGCTGTCGGCCCGGTATTACAAGGATGGTTCAGAGATCCTTGTTGCACAGGGTGCCGGCCGCCCCCGCCGTCTGACCCCGCGTGAATGTGCGCGCCTGATGGGATTCGATGACAGCTTCAGGATCCCGGTAAGCGATACACAGGCCTATCGCCAGTTCGGCAACAGCGTGGTGGCGCCGGTCATGCAGGAAGTCGCCCGGATTGTCGTTCCCCACCTGGCGGGAATCAAAGCCAAACAAACCCTTGAGGCCTCGCAGTACACCGAGCTGAACGAGGCCGGTCCGGCAGACGTGGATGTACCTGAATTCGATCGCAGCCTTGTGGGTGCCCTGACTGCCTGACATGGCTGACACAGTTGATCCGGCAACCCGCAGCCGGATGATGGCGGGGATCCGGGGAAAGAACACTAAAGGGGAAATAGTGATCCGCCGGGCGCTGCATCACCGCGGCCTGCGGTATCGACTGAACCTGAAGAGCCTCCCCGGAACTCCGGATATTGTGCTGGCGCGCCACCGCGCGGTGGTGTTCTTCAACGGGTGTTTCTGGCATCAGCACGACTGCCCGCTGTTTCGATGGCCAAAAACACGGGAAGAGTTCTGGCGGGACAAACTCCGGAAGAACCGGGAACGGGACCAGCTCGTGCACGAGCAGCTCACGGATCAAGGCTGGCGTGTAGGAATCGTCTGGGAATGCAGCCTGAAATCCAAAAACGCTGACATTCCTGCTTTGGCTGATGACCTGGCGCAATGGATCAGGAGCAGTGATGCCCGAAGGGAATGGCGCAACTGAACCCGCGTGGGTGTAGGACCTACAGAACGATCTTCTGGAAGGACCGGTACAGACTCGAAGCGTTGGTCAGCGACGATCGGAACTGATACCGCGTATGCGGCTTCCAGACGCTGTTCTCCAGCTGGGTGTTCAAACCAGGGTCCAGCACAACCGCACCGCTGGAAACAGCCGCCAGGAAACGCAGGAACGAAGTTCCCTCACCCACATGTACCCGAGTTCCAAATGAGTACTGGTTCGGATCCGACCCGGAAGCTATGCAGGGAACGAACACCGCCTTCGCGTGTTTGGTCTGCCAGTGAGTCAACAGCTTGGCAAACGACCAGCGCCCCAGATCCTCTTCTTTCCGCGGGTCACGGAGGTACAGGTACCCGTCATCAACAATCTTTTCCTGCACTGGATCAAAACCGAACAGTCCGAACTCCAGGCCGGTCCTTTCGTGAAGAACCCCCGCCTTATGAATGCCTGAGAGGTCATAACGGTCCCCAGAGGAACTGAGATTCCCATATGTCTGGGTGAGCCAGGTAGTACCGGCGGTCTTGGCCTCGCCACTATCAGGATTCGGTGTCAGGAGAGTGATCCGGGAGCTCAGATGCGCATCCAGATGCTTCACCCGATGCGCTTTGACCTCCCAATCGAGATAGTCAGGAGCTGCGCGGCCATTGGCGGTGATACCCAGTTCGCTTTCGAGGGTGACACCATGACAGTTGGGACCCCTGCACACATCACGGGACCCATCTGGTCTGAGCCTGTACGACTCGATCCGGTTCTTGGCATGAATCAGCCGCAGCTGATCAAAGAGAACGTCCCGCGAGTTTGCATCATCAGCACGCAGACTGATCTCCGCCAGTTTCCCTCGACGTTGATTGAACTGCTGGAGATACGAAGCGGCTGGAGAATGCTGGGATACCACCGCCGCCAGAACTCTCCGGTCCCGCCCCGGTCCAAAGATCAGGCAGCGTCCTTCTTCCTGCCCCCTCGACTCTGGTGTCTCACTGTAAGCCAGTAACTCGGATGGACCGCCGGGGGAGCTGTCAAGAAACCCCGACAGCCGGATCTCGGGGTACTGCGGATAGTAGATCAGCTTCGTTTCGGGCGCCGGAGACAGACCATCTTCCGTGAGCCAGACCCAAGGCAGCGAGGACCGATAGATAGGTGCTCCCGCCTTCGGCTTCCCGGAAGACGGCTTATGGCTCGAGACCGGGCCCGGGAAAAGATGACTCAGCGCGGTCATGTCGCTTCCCAGGCCCGCAATCTGGTTCTTGCTGTTGTGATTTCGGGTCAGAAATTTCACCTGGACCTGGCTGACTCCTTGATTCCGGAATCGCTGCTCAAGATTGTCCCACGTCACGCGGTCATGCCACAGATTCCCCATCTGCTCATTAAACCTTCAACCGGAATGCAGCCCGGACTCATACCGCTATTTCTCTCTCCGGTTCTCTCGACGTGCCCTTTTGGAATCTTTCGTCATGCACTGTGATTTGATCTCTCAGCTACGGTGACCCGCTCTCGCGCGGTGCCGGAGCGTTTGTTGCCTAACAGCCCCGGAGCACTCTCGCTGCGCTGACGATGCGGGTCTAGCAGATTGCGGAGTGGGCATGTCGCTTGACCAGACTACATTTCAAATATATAGTCGTTATATGTCCGGCATAAAGCGAGTATATGATGCCCAATGAATCCAGAAATGAGCGGTTTCGCCGTCTCGCGGAAACGCGGGGTGGGCGTCTGATTCGCGAGATAAGCCTTCTCGGGAATCTGGCCAACCGAAAAAATTACGACTACACACCCGAGGAAGTGGATGCGCTTTTTCGGCCGATCGAGGCAGAGCTGAGGGAAGTGCGCGCACTTTTCGATCCCGCAGCCCCCTCCACACGAAAGGTGACATTCGAATGACGACATCGAACTTCGGGTTCTACTTTGAAAGCGCTGGTCTTGGTGCCGCTCAAGGCGCCATATCACCAGCGGAGCAATTCTTTGAGGGTTCCCTTGCCGAGGTCTCTCTGGTACGAGAAACAGCGCAAAATTCGATTGATGCGCGCGCCGGTGAAGCACCAGTGACTATGGTTTTCGAACTGGCCGAGATGGCCACAGCTGATGTACCAGGCATCGCGGGCCTCCGCGCCCACATTGCACAGGTCGAGCTTCAGACAGAGGGATCACAGGGCCACGCAGCAATGTCGAAGGCACACGCCACAGCTGGCATGGACTCGATTCCCGTACTGCGCATCAGCGACTATGGCACCAAAGGGTTGACGGGCTCTGAATCGAGGAACGAGCTGAACTCACCCCTCAGCGCGTTGACCCGAGGGGCCGGTATCTCTGCCGACGATGGAACTCGTGGCGGTTCTTTCGGTATCGGATCAGCAGTAGGTCCTATGGCCTCGGACATGAGTACGGTGCTCTACACCTCAATGCCCTTGGCCCGCCCAGAGGTTGTCCTTGCTGGGTATAGCTCGCTCGCCACACATCGCGACTCCAGTGGCACCTGGCGGGTCGGTGATGGGTTCCTTACGGACCTTGACCTCACAGATGACTTCCGTTATCCCCGTGACCCCGCACCTCTCGGTCCCTTCGCCCAGCGCACTGAACCCGGTACCGACACCTACATCCTCGGTTACAGGAAGGCGGCGTTGGACCCCAGTCTGGGGCACATCAAAACTGCCTTCCTCAGAAACTTCCTGCTCGCAATTCACCGCGGCACTCTCGTCGTCGAAGGCGTCACGAATAGCAGTTCGTGGCGGCTGGACTCGACAACTCTCGCCGACCATGTGAAGGAAGACGCCGAAGCCACAGCGTTCTACCGGGCGATCAATGACCCGAATCCCATCACCAAGACCAGCGCGAGACTCGGGAAGCTCAGCCTCTACATCGACGTCGATGACAGTCTTCAGAAGACGCTTCATACGATCACAATGCGCGCCCCCTTGATGAAGATCGACACCTTCCGGCATACATCCATTCCGATGAAGTACGCGGCTGTGCTCAAGTGTTCCGACGAAAAGGGCAATCATGTGCTGCGTGCGCTCGAACCGCCGCAGCACAACACCTGGGATCCCGCGAGGGCGGATAACGGCAGGGCCGTCGTGACTGAACTGAAGAGATTTGTTCTGGAAGGACTCAAGAGCCGCGTCAAGCAACAGATCGGTGATCAGGTCGAGATCAAGGGCCTGGCGAAGTACCTTCCTGTTGAACTACCAGACAGTCCGGCTGGCCAGACAGGCGCAGGGAAGCCATTTGCAGGACCAGGAACATCAACAGAAGCCTCCACAGTCCAGGGCGCTGAAGAAGCACCAGTGCCAGCACCTCCTGCTACCCGAAAGACCGTGCGGGTATCCGTAAGGACGCCCGCAACGAACACCGGGGAACAGCCAACAGGCAAGGGCAAGGACAGCGGCGGATCGGGAAAGAGGAAGGGCAAGGGCGGAAACATCCCCGGAGAAGGTCAGCCAGGTGAAGGAACCAGCCGTATCAGTTCAGGAGATGTCCGCTTCCGTAGCTGGTCAGATGCCTCCGCGGGGGATCTCTACCTCGCGCTAACCCCGTCCGAAGACATCGCAGGTGATCTTGAACTAGTTGCTCTCGGTGCCGGCGGCCGGGCCGAGGACGACTACAAATTGCCTATCGCAGAAAGCGCGATCACCACGAACGGAAAGACAACGCCCCTTACTCATGAAGGGAACGTTCTTTCCGGTCTCAATCTCACCGCACATGTGACATCACAGGTGCGGATCACTCTCACATCAGGCCACCGCTACCGACTGGGGATCAAATGAGCAAGGCAACTATCCGGGGTTCCTACCCCCATCCCGTTCTGGATTCATCGGACGATGTGGCATCGACGATCGAAATCTTGCATCCAACCTACAGTTCCACCGTGGATGACGTTGAGATCCAATTTCAGGTCCGGATGACCGATCCCCAGATACTGCAACTGCTGGAGGAAGGCAGCGCCCGATACAGCGTCAAATGGAGCTGCAGTGCCACCATCGCAAGTGGAGATCTCAACCCACAAGTTGCAGGGATCTACGCCGACAGCACCGGGTACGTCGGGTGGATAGACCAACTTGATATACGCAACAAGGTGAGGATTGAGGTGAAGATTGTCGCCGCCCGAGCCATTGATGGTTACCGTCTGGAGCGGCAACATCCGGATTACGGTGGTGCCAGTTTCAACCTCCTTCCCGGGGATCTTCTCGCCGACGGAGGCGACTTCGAGATTGAGCCCGGCAAGCTTTACGACCCCCTTCGACCTCCTGTCGGATCCTGCTTCAGATTCATCTCAGACAACACGATGAAGAAGGGCCTGCAACTTCGATTCGACTATGACGACCAGGTCCTCGTGATCTTTCCTGATCGTGTGCTTGCAGCATTCGGTTTGCTGAAGGAACGCCCCGAACTGCAGATCGGATTGGTGGTCCTGCCCGCTCTGATGGAGACCATCAGCTTCATCAAGAGGAATCGGGAAGCTGACCCGACAGGGCAGAACGAAGAGTTGTCCGGCAAGCAGTGGTACGACGCAATTACCCGACTCGTGGAGGAAACGTCGTCGTTTGACGCGTCTGCCTTTGAATCAGCGCAGAAAATCCTTGGTCAGCCACTGGATCTGGCGCTCACGACCAACCTGACCGAAACAGAAGCGGAGGACTTCGATGCCCAGTAAAACGGCGAATGCACTGACATTTGAAGCGCTGGTATCACTCACACGTGCCCTTGAAGCTGCAGACTCCCCGGCGGATTTCCTAGCCGCAGCGGACAACATCACCGGGCGGACTGAAAACATCTTGCCTCTGCCTTTCGAAACAGGCGAACCCGAGGCGCTCGCCCCCGGCGCCAAGCGTCAGATGAGCCGCGACAGTGGCAATGCGCCGCTGGTGTACGAGTTCTTGGGTGCGCTTGACCGATCCAACGCATCTGACCGCAGGCTGTGGACCTATCTTGCCTTCGTGACCTACCGGGACTACATGGAAAAGAGGTGGCCGCTTGCAGAGGCCAAAAACTGGAAAGGACGAGTTCGGGACCGCTGGCTGCTACTCAATGTCAGCCGAGGGACACTCATCCGTCACGGGATAGCCCGACTGTGGTGGGTAAGTTCACTGACCTACGATCCTCAGTGCGAATTCAGCCTCTCGAAGACATCGGGCGACCGTTACGCCTATACGAAAGAGGTATTCCGCAACGAGGATCGCCTGAATGCCCTGTTCGACAGGGAAGCTGGAACGATCCCAGGTCTGGTTCGGGCAGTACTCGAGCATGCGGCGCAGGGAGACGCTTACAGCAAGGACAAGTACCTTGGGGCAATCATGATGGAGGCAAGGCTGGTGTATGGATACAGAGACCTCAGCGTGCTTGCTGAGGGGGAGCTCCAGGAACTCGTCACGCAAGCCGTACCCATCAGTGTTTCAGTCTGATTTTGGCAGGGAGCCACCGCCCCGCATGCCTGCACTGATCCCGCGGAGGTGAGGGATCAGTGCAGGCCCCGGTCTAAACCCCGAACCCGATCTCGTACCGGAATAGCAGGTGAATCCGGAACAATAGGCTGCACCTTACTGTTGCGGTGCCTCACGCTTAGTTATGGGTAGCGCCGGTCGTGGCCGCCATGACTGAGGGCATGATGACCAGTGCGTTCTTGCCATGGGATGGTAGTCATAGCTGGTGCCTTTCGCCTAATGCAACCCATCTCCCTCCGAACAGGTGTTGCGTTGGAGTGCACCCATGCGCAACCTGGTGAAGTCAGTCCGTTCAGCGTTGCGTCAGGGTCGCATTCCGGCTTCCGCGACAGACGTGTGCGTGGCTCCAGACATTTCGCAGCGGATGCAGCGGGAAGCGCCGTCAATCTTGCTATAAGTGCCAGTAGTAGGTGAATCCGGGGTTTTGCTTCCTTCTTCGAGTGGCAGTGAAGTCGTGGTCATAGGAGTGGGTAATTTCGGGTTCTTGCCAACGTCGGCTCGCTTCTGGTGATTGGGCTGAGCCCAGGTGCGAAGACGCTCGAGCACGGGACGCGTGGCGTCGTCAACGATGGCTTCCATTGTCGTGAGGAGCTGGTCGAAGCGTTCGGCTATCACTCTAGGCATTGGATGAATGACAGACATGCCTAGAACTCGCAGCACTTCGCCGGCCTCGTTTGAGAGGGCGACAGGTAGGGGCATGACCAAATCGGATTGGGAGTGCGCGATGGTGGTGTTTCGGTAGTTCCGGATCATCTCGTGGGTTGCCGCAATTCGGCGGGTACGCCCGGAAACTCTGACATCTGATCGAGGCGGACGCGGACGTTGGAGTGGATGAAGGGTCGGACGTATGCGATGACCGCGTGAGAGGTGAGCGGTTCCCACAGATTGGAAGCCTCGCCAGCGTCGAAGGCGCTCGTGGGTGACGCCGGAGGACAACGCGAACAATGCCTAATAAGCCGCCTTGCACGGTCAACCCGGCGGAGCCTCGGGGCAGACACGCAGGGGTGAACTCCTGCCCTAATACCAAACCATGGAAGGTTTCACGACTAGGCTACATATCTAAGTTGAGAAGTACGATTGACGGATATGGGGTTTGATCAGAATGGTGGGCGCATACGATGCAGATCCGGTATTCCACGCGAACCCTGAGCACTTAGACTACTTATTGCAAAAGATTTACAATGGAGCTCTTACCATCCCGGACTTTCAACGGGACTTCACTTGGGAGCCGAAGCGAACTGCAACCTTGCTGAGGTCGATGATGTCGCGGTTCCCGGCCGGTACGTTTTTGTTCTGGGCTGTGGGGCTGGAAAATGAGAAGTTCGGCTGGCGCGCTGTTGAGGGCGCACCGTCGCGCACGACGAAGCCGAAAGAACTTATCCTTGACGGCCAGCAGAGGCTGACTTCCCTGTACCGCGCCCTTAACGGTGTGGGAGAGGAGCGCTTCTTTCTGTCTGTCCGAAGCTTTGTTGAACTGCCTTCGGACTCCAATGTGAATGGTCGGCTTTTGGATTCACAAGACATCGAATTTGAAGACGCCCTGATTTGGCATCCAGTCGAGTCGAAGGAAGCTAAGGCGTTGACATCGCTTGAATCGCGCATTGAACAGCACATCTTTGCGGTAGACGAGCACCGAAACTTCGATGAATGGTTGGACGAATACGCCGCTTATCACGCTACAGTCATGGACGAGAAGGCAACCAAGAGACTCATGCGTCAGTTCCGCGAGCGTTATTTGGCGCCATTTCGCTCTTATGGTTTCCCGGTCGTCACGTTGCCCAGTGATACAAGAATTGAGGCGGTGGCGACAGTCTTCGAAACCTTGAACAGCACTGGGAAGCCGCTCGGGCCCTTCGAGTTGCTTACGGCTAGGTTTTACCCAGACGATGTGTATTTGCGCGACCTCTGGGACCAAGCGATCACGGACCATGAAATACTCGACGATTTTTCCGTCGACGCGTACAGTGTGCTCCAGGCAGTGACTCTGAGGGCTCGTAATTCAGCGCAGCGGAGTGACGTCTTGCGGAAACTCACCGCCGCGGACGTCCAGACACACTGGGAAGGCGTCTCACGGGGGTTTGCGCGGGCACTCGAGTTGCTACAAGCTGAATGTGGAGTGGTAGTACCTAAGTTGTTGCCCTATTCAATGATCCTCGTTCCCATGGCGGCAGTGTGGGAAGGCATTGCAAACACTAAGGGACCCGAGCAGGCGAATGTGATCAATCGTCTCAAGCAATTCTTTTGGTGCACTGTCTTTTCGACGAACTATGACCAAGGTGCAAACAGCCAAGCCGGCGCGGATTACGCCAAACTCAAATACTGGCTGTTCGATCCCTCAAAGGATGCCCCTGAGGCGGTCTCCAATTTTGCTCTTGCCGAGTCGACCTTGCGTAGCGCGACGACGAGGCGGAAGGCGCTCAACGCCGGTGTTCTTGCCCTGACGGTCACGGCCGGCGCGCGAGACTTCCACACGGGACTCAAGTTAACGGCGGAGAAGGTCAAAGCAGAGAAAATCGATTCTCATCACGTCTTCCCCAAAGCGTTCCTCAATGGCAGGAGCGATAAAGAGGGGCTCCCGTTGAACTCTGAGCTTGTGCTCAACCGAGCATTGATTGATCCGGTTACAAACCGGGCGATAGGCGCGAAGGCGCCAAGTGTGTACTTCAAGACCTTACGCGAAACTCAGGGCGAAAAGGAACTGGTCGAAATTATGCGATCTCACCTTATAGATGCCAACGATGAAGATGACCCTATACGGCGTGACGAGTATTTAGACTTCATTGCGCGGAGACTTGAAGACGTCATACTCGCTATTGAGACGGTTACCGGCAAAGCCGTTACTCGGATAGTTGACGAGTACTAGTTTCCAAGGCTTACTTCAATCATGTCCATCGCCGGGGCTAGAGACATGAAGGCATTAGGCGTGAGAGGAAAGCAGTGCGGGAGTACCTTTCTTCAAATTTTCCTACGAAATCCTCGGCCCATTCGCTATATTTCAGTGCTTTCTTGTCCGCGAAGAGCTGCCTGTGCACGCGTAGCTGTACTTGCAGTCTCACCAGAAGGCGTTGATCTCAAGTGATCGGCGCGTCCGCTCGGCGTCCTGGTTCTCGCCGTGTTCGTGCGCCGTCAGTTACGCCTGCAGCGCGCTTCCGACTCCGCCCTGCTGGGCTTCCGCCCGTTCGCCGTGTACAACTTCCGGGTCTCCGTTGCCCTGCTGATGATCGCCTTCGCGACCATGGATCGGTCACCGTCACCGTCCTCCCCATCTACCTGCAGAACGACCTCGGCGCGAGCGTCCTGACCACCGGCCTGCTGCTCCTGCCGGGCGGCCTGCTCCAAGGCGTCGCCTCGCCGTTGGTGGGCCGCATGTAGAACGCCGTTGGCCCCCGCCCATTGGTGATCCCCGGTGCGCTGCTGGTCGCCGGTGGCCAATGGTGGCTCTCCACGCTGACCGCTGACACTTCGCTAGTTACCATCGGAGCCATGTACGGAATGTTCTCCGTCGGCCTGCTTTGGAAGCGTGCGGAGCGAAACTCGCGCTTGAATACTCGAGATTGAAGGCGCAATCTGCCGATGGTGACAGCATGTGGAGATTGCTGATCACCGCATCGAATGAAGTCGGGCAAATTATTGCCTCGGAAACGGCAACGTGGCAGTCCGAATTCGAAGCTGCACTTGAAGACGTTCGTCACCATGTTCCTGTCCCACATGGCGACAATACCCACCGGAAAGTGGGTGCAACAGACTTCAGTAGCGCCCGTATGCAGGAGACCGATCGTGGGGTCAGTTGAATCTGGATGAGGTGGCGATCACTCAGGATGCGCTCTCAGACCCCGAGCGTGCTTCTCCTCTGCTGCGACCCGAGTAGTCAACCGCCTGGGCTTCGATAGCCCAGAAATAAGGCCCGCATGAGGTACTTCATCCCAGTGTTGTTTGTTTCTCCCTTCGCCGCGGCTCCATCAGAACGGTGAAGTCGTCGTTCTCGGATCACGAGCGGTGGACCGTGCGGTAGAGCTCTTTCGCCATCGGTATTCGCAGTGCATGCCCCGAGTTCTGCAAGGCCGCCTTCACGCCGACCGGCGCCTTCGAGGGGGTGTATGTTCACCCGCGTGGTAGTTGTTCCTCGACCTGCCAGGTGGCCTGTAGGCTGCCGGTCGGCTCACTACCATGGACACTCCAGCCAAGGTGTGGTGGCCGCGTTGAACAGGACGTCATCGACATTCAGGAGCATCTGGTTCGCCGGGACGATAATCAAGGGCCGGCTCCTCCAAGTCGAACGCCGTGCCAGCAAGGAAGGTAGTGCACCCGGCGGGTTCCCGAACAGCATTTAGGGGCTATACGAATTCCGCGCTTCGTACGACCAGCGCGCTTACGCTCCGTAGGTTGAGAGAAACGTTGAAGAATCAAGTTGCCGTATGTACGTTTGATGGACATACTTCTCCTAGCGGGATGACGATCCCGCTGCTGGAGCGATCACAATGGGTGGTCGCTTCATGCGGCACTGGGGGGGCACACGCGACGGCGCAACACTAATGGGATTGTTCCTGGCACCTCCGCACACCGCTGCTAGAACTGACATTCCCAAAGGAGAAGACCATGTCCAGCATGGCACCCCCACCTCAGGCCCAGCCTGGGGAAGCAAAGAATCCCAAAGCATCGCGTCCGTGGTTCAAGAAGAAGCGTTGGTGGCTCGTCGGTGCCATCGTGTTCTTCTTCATGATCGGACAACTAGGAGGCGACAACGAAGCCTCCACCACAGCCGCATCGGATACGTCGGCCGTGGAAGAGACTGCGTCAGCAGACGACACGGCGGCTGCGGAAGCTTCGGCCAAGGCTGAGGAAGAAGCAGCGGCTGCGGAAGCGTCTGCAGAGGCTAAGGCGGAGGAAGAGGCTGCGGCTGCGGAAGCGTCCGCAGAGGCTAAGGCGGCGGAAGAGGCGGCGGCTGCAAAGGCGGCGGAAGAGGCAAAGGCTGCGGAAGAGGCCAAAGCCGCAGAAGAAGCTGAGGCTAAAAAGGCGGCGGAAGAGGCCGCAGCGAAAGCTGCTGCACTTGAGGTAGTGCAGGTTCAGGCCGCACAGCTTCTCGCCGACTTCGACGGCAACGAAGCCGCGGCTGACGCAAAATACAGCGGGAAGATCCTAGAGGTCACCGGTCTCGTCGATGAGGTCGACACCGAGATGTTCAGTGATGATACGTACGTCGTGCGGATGAGTGACGGTAGCGAGTTCAGTTTCCTGACAGTTAACTGCTACGGCCTTGCGGCGGCAGACGCAGCGGCCGTTCCGGCTGGAGCAGTTGTGACGATGCGGGGCACATTCAGTGACGGTGGCGACCTGGGCGTCGAAATCAACGAGTGCTCTGTTCTCTAACCAAACACCGGTCCAAGCCGGTGTCCTAACGCACTGACTGCACCGTCTGCATTCTGAAGCTGCCTGTTGGCTTCATGGGAGCCCCCGAGTAGGGGGCTCCCTGCTGGTTTAAGACCCAAAATCGCTTGTCGGTCTTAAAAGGGCATTGCCGGAACGTTCGACACCCTCGGTGTGCCGGGGCTGATCTTTCCCGGAAGGTCGAACAGGAATACGGCATCACTACCGGAGAACTAGCCCTGTGACGGCGGGCAGGCATCGGGCGCAGCACTACCAAATCGCCGTACGCGTCATCCGCTACGGAACCGACGACGTGGGCGTATGGTTCACCAATCTGAACCATACGCACCTTCACAATTCCCTGTGTACGAACGAACACACCTGTGCCCGGCATAACAAATGTCTAGAGACGTCATGGAGAATGGTTGAACCATGGGAAACAGCAGCATCGAACAAACACAACAACAAGCACGCGCACCGCTCGACTCACGCATCGAGTCCGTCACGGCCTTGGTTAAAGCTCGGCAGCGTGTAACCGACCTCAAAGAGCAACTTGCCGAAACAGAACGCGAAGACAAGCGAGCTTATATACGCGCCACCAAAGACGGTTGGACACGCGACGAGTTGAAGAAACCCGGACTCAAAAACGGTGCAGCGGCCACTAGGCGAAAAGCTCAACAACACCGATTCGAAGAGGTGGCACAAGCCCGGGTTCAACTTCGATGAACGGCGAAAGTTGCTTTTTGCTAGGAGCGGGATTCTCGCGCGCAATTAGCGATGCGATGCCCACTCTCACGAATCTTCGAGAGCATGTCCTGCGGCAACTTAACATTGAAGAAAGCGTAT
This sequence comes from Arthrobacter sp. TJ-270, assembly GCF_058269075.1. Taxonomy (NCBI): domain Bacteria; kingdom Bacillati; phylum Actinomycetota; class Actinomycetes; order Micrococcales; family Micrococcaceae; genus Arthrobacter; species Arthrobacter sp. TJ-270. The sequence continues at coordinate 19,343 of NZ_JBZCNB010000002.1, forward strand.
TGCTGCCCTTTGGAAACGACCTCGAGCAATGGATGTCGTTCCTTTCCGTGGATCAGCCTTGGCTTTCCTATGCAGAGAACCTCAGGAATCGTGCCTTGTTTAGCGATGCCAGCCACGCCGTCACTGACTGCATCACTGCGGCCGAAGACAGCGCGTTGCAGGATCCTCTGCCGCTGTGGCTCGAGCGTCTTATCGGCACATGGTTCGATTCTGAGGCCACGCTAGTCACCTTCAACTACGACACGTTGGTCGAACGCGCGGCTACACAGCAAAGGAGATTGTCGGACTGGGGGGATATCTATCGGATACCCCTAAATAGACGACCGACGATTAATCACGGCCTAGTCTCCGGGTCAGGTCGGTACTCAGAAACGGCTCCGGATCTCTTCAAGTTGCATGGGTCGACCAACTGGGCATTCTCCGGTTTGGACTCTCCTCCAACCGACCCTGTAAATATCGTCAAGACTTATGGTGGATGGCGGCGGGAAGGACATCGCGACCGCCCAAGGCGAGGCGAGGACGCGGCACGTCATGCTGACCTTCAACCACTGATCATCCCGCCTACGGGCACTAAAGGGACCTTCTATTCAAATCGCGCGCTTCAGGCGCAGTGGAGGGACGCTTTCAATCTCCTGAAGTCTGCCGTAGAGCTAACCATCATAGGGTATTCATTCCCACCCAGCGACCTAGGAGCACGGCATTTCGTTGCAAACGCGTTGCCAGCCGATATCCCTGTGACCATCGTTGACTACAGCCAGAGCACCATCGAGCGAATCACGGAATTTCTAGGCACATCTCATCCCTTTGAGCTCTATGTCGGACCAGATGCAGTGGCGACATACGTTGACGAACGTTGCGGAGACCTCGTGGCGTGGGGAACGCGAAATGATGAAGGTTTGATGGTGCCATACCTCCGTATCAACCAAAAGTCGAATGATCAGGCGGAGCAACACTGGAAGGGTCTCACCTTCACAACTCAGGAAGAGGCCGCCGCAGCAGCTGATGTGATGGTTGAGAGATTTTACCCAGGACTCACCGCACGAGGAGTGCAAATCTGGGTTGGGGATGACGTGACTCGCGCACAACTGGCCGTTGCATAGCTTTGCGCAAGGTCAAGCCAGCTTAGGGCTTTGGCGGGGCAGTTTCGATCTGGCGCGCCTCGTACTGGAACCGCTGGCTCGAAGAAGTCGTCCACTGCATTGAGCGTATTCGGTCTGGCCATCAGTTTCTGCTGGTGCTAGCCAAACTTGTAATGGTTATCCGTCGGCCGGTCACCTGCCCTCGGGGCAGTCCAATTGACGTCCTGGTTGTACCCCTCGAACCTTGTTGATCAGAGCCTGGCGTCGTCGGTAGGCGCGGACGGCATCGCCACTCCGGATCTGAAGGGCCACTACCGCAGAATTCACGTCTGAGGTGCTCACCCGACTGGCCTACTCGCCGCCGGCATCCCCACCGCCGGCGTCGAAGGACGCGGGAAAGTCCGCCTCAAGGCAGGGAGTCGCAGCCCCCATGCAGGTATCACCTGAGCCACCGGCGAGCAAAGCCGCCGGGTCGTTGTAGAGTGCCCTCTCGCCGTCGTCCGCTGAAAAGAAGGCGGCCACCGCACCGGGTGCGATCGCCGCCGCCGCAACCGCGCGGGGGATCCGTGAGGCAGCGGGATCCGTAGAGGGGTCAGGCACCAACTCGACCTGGATCGGTACGTTCGCGTCGCCGTCGTTCGCTGCCATGGTGTCCTCCGTATCGGTCGTACTCCGATGCTCCCCTATGGGGCGTAGCTGTCAATAGCCCCAGCCGGCTCAAAAGCAAGCAGGGCCTAGTACCCAGGTACCGTTCGCCCGAAAACAACGGCACTTGCGTCCGACGATCCCCGCACACGGAATTCCTAATCTCGAAGAGGAACTTCATCAAGGAGTTCCACTCCCTGAAAGGAAAATCTGATGAGCACCACCCACTGGATCCGCGCAGGTTTGTTCGCCCTGCCCGTCTACGGACTCCTCACCGCCTGGTCCTCGCTGAAGCCCCAACCGGACCAGGAAACCGATCCCGAAGCGTGGGCCCAATTCGTCAGCGAGCCGTCCTACCTGGTCAGCCATGTGTTGGGCAGCACCGGCGGAACCATCCTGGCGATCTTCGGCGTCTTCGCGCTGGGTGCCTACCTTGCCTCCGGGAAGGCTGGCGGACTGGCGCTGCCCGCAATGGTTATCACGGTTTTGGGTCATGCACTGCTGATGGTGCCTGCGAGTCTCTCGACGTTTACAACGCCTGCTGTTGGGCGCGCGTACCTGGACGGAGTGCCAGGTGTCATGGATTTGCAGTTTCCCGACGCCATGATGTTCACGTATCTGCTCGGACTTCTACTCGCCTTCGTAGGCAGTGTGCTGCTGGGAGTGGCCGTGTGGAAATCAGACACGCTTCCCGCCTGGGCCGGCGGGCTCTGGATAGTCGGCACAGTCACCTTCTACGTCCTCGGAGCCGTGGGCATGGTGATCACCGGAGCCAGCCTCTCCACCCAGGTCCTCGGTGCACTGGTGATAGCGACCGCAGGTGCCTGGATTGCCTACGGGGCCACGCGCCCGCAAACCGGTTCGGCGGGTACCCGCAAGGCGCAATCAAGCGCACAGTAACGAATCACCAAAGAGAAAGACGATCCAATGATCGAGGTCACCAACCTCACCAAACGGTTCGGCACCAACACCGCCGTTGATGACATTTCATTCACTGTGCAGCCCGGCAAGGTCACCGGCTTCCTCGGTCCCAACGGAGCAGGAAAAACGACGACGATGCGCGCCATCGCAGGACTCGACCTGCCAACCGCGGGAACCACCGCCGTCAACGGCAACCGGATGAACCAGCACGCATCGCCCATGCATGAGCTCGGAGTGCTGCTCGACGCGAACAACATCCACCCGGGGCGGACAGCCCAGGCGCATCTGGAGGCGCTTGCGGCCACCCACGGCATCGGCCGCACGCGAGTGCTTGAAGTCCTCGATGCCACGGGACTGGCTGACGTCGCCGGCCGCAGGGCGGGCACCTTCTCCCTCGGCATGCGGCAGCGATTGGGGATCGCCGCAGCATTGCTGGGGGACCCGGCGTCGTTCATCCTGGACGAACCCATCAACGGGCTCGATCCGGATGGCGTGGTGTGGGTGCGGCTGCTGCTGCGCAGGCTCGCTGACGAGGGCCGGACGGTCTTCCTGTCATCACACCTAATGAGCGAAATGGCACAGACCGCGGACCACCTGATTGTGATCGGCCGCGGCCGGATCATTCGGGATTCCTCCATGGCGGAGGTCCTCGATGCGGGCACCGATCAGAGCCGGGTGCTGGTCAGGGCCACCGACCCCGGTCGGTTGGCCGAGGCACTGGCTGCGCCGGGCGTGACCGTCACCCGCACCGACGCCGGCGGCCTGGAAGTCACCGGGCTCGAGGCGGTCGCCGTCTCCGGCGTCGCTGCGGCTCAGGGCATCCTGCTGCACGAACTCACCACCCACACAGCCTCACTCGAAGAGGCCTACATGTCCCTGACCCGCAGCGCCGTCGAGTACCAGACCCCGCTGGACAGCAAGGAGAGCAGCACACCATGACAACCACAATCACTCCACTCCGGCGGAGCCCGACCCTGGGGCACCTCCTGCGCTCGGAGTGGATCAAGCTCCGCTCGTTGCGCTCCACCTATTGGGCGGCAGGACTGACGGTGCTATCGATCTTCCTGCTCTCCTCCGGACTCATCCTGGCGCTCGCCGTGGTTCCCGCGGAGGTGAACCCGGATCCCCGCGGCGTGATCCTCGACCAGGCGGGCGAGAACCCCAGCCTTACGTCCCTCGCGTTCGGCTACGCGTTCGCCCAGTACGTGGTGGCCGTGCTCGGGGTGCTGGTCATCAGCGCCGAGCGCGGACCGGGCCTGCTCAACATGACGCTGGCCGCGGTACCGGAACGTACCCCGGTGTATGCCGCGAAGCTGCTGGTCAGTGCCGTTGCCGGCTTTGGCCTGGGTCTGGTTTCGTCGCTAATCTCGTTCTTCAGTGTGCAACCGTTCCTGGCCCGGTTTGGTCTTGGCGCCGACATCCTGGACGTCCAGACCATCCAGGTGATCCTCGGCGGCTCCGTGTACCTGGGGCTGATCGCGGTGCTGTCCACTGCACTCGGATCGCTGTTCAAGAGCACCGCCTCCGGTGGCGGCGTAATGCTGGGGCTTCTCCTCTTCGCGCCCGGACTGGTGTCCCTGATCCCCGGAATTGGAGGGTTTATCGCCCAGATTTTGCCCTCCGCCGCCGGTAAGATGGTGTACCAGCCTGTCGATAGCATCGGCTGGCCCACTGTCCTCATCGGTCTGCTCATCCTGTTGGGCTGGGCAGTCATCTCGGCCGTCGTCGCCGGAGTGCTGTTCAAAAGAAGAGACGTCACATGACACAGGCGGGTGTTTCCCCGGTCGGCAGGGCCCAACCCTTGCCGGCCGGGGAAACCCTGCACTCCGGGGCAGTACCCCGGGCACGCCGCCTGCTCGAATCCAAACCCTGGCTGCTGGACAGTATTGTCGCCCTGGCCTACACGGTGCCGCTGGTACTCAGCCGAGCCATAGGGCTGGCTACCGGTGTGCCGGGCATCAGCGCCTGGCACATCTTCGTCGCTCTGTTGACCGGAGGCGCGCTGCTGTTCAGGCGACATTATCCGCTGACGGTGCTTGCCGTCGTCGTCGTTTTGACCACCGTGCTGACCTGGTCTCTCGATGCTGGTGTGGACATCCTCGCCGTGCCGATCGCGCTGTACGCGGTGGCCGTCTACCGTTCACCCCGGCAGGCGTGGCTCGCTACGGCGGCAGCGTTCGCCGTCGGATTCGCGGGCTTGCAGCTGTGGATTCCAGAGCTGCACGCAGTGGTAGCCCAGGTCGGCGAGAACTACGACGAGTGGAATCTGCTACTGATCTTCGCGCTGTGCATGGCCGCCGCGGTGATGTTCGGTTCATACTCCTATGCCCGCGCAGAGCGTGTTCGAGCTCTTGTGGAGCGCGCCGAGCAGCTCGCACGCGAGCGGGACAGCCAGGCGCAGCTTGCCACGCTTGCCGAACGTTCCCGCATCGCCCGGGAAATGCACGACATCGTTGCGCACAGCCTCTCCGTCATGGTCGCGCTGGCGGACGGCGCCTCGGCCACCGCCGAACGGGACCCCGCGCGTACCAAGGCAGCCCTCGAGCAATTGGGTGAAATCGGCCGGTCGGCAATTGGCGATATGCGGCGTCTGCTGTCCGTCCTCGGCGAGTCACAGGAGGCAATCGGCCAACTGGAACCCGCCCCCGGAACCCGCGAGCTTTCCTTGCTCATCGAGCGGTTCCGCGCCGCCGGCCTGCCCATCCGCTACTCGGTGACCGGCGTCGCTCCCTCCGACCCCGCACGTGAGTTGACCATCTACCGGATAGTCCAGGAAGCCCTGACCAACGTGCTGCGCTACTCGAACGAGCCGAAGACCGTCTCCGTCTCGATCGCCTATCTGGCCACGGAAACGACTGTCACAGTGCACGATGACGGCCGCCACCGCACATCGCCCGCCCCCTCCGTGGGAACCGGGCGGGGAATTATTGGGATGGGGGAGCGGGCCGCTTTGCATGGCGGTCATGTCTCGGCCGGGCCGCTTCCCGACGGCGGCTGGCGGGTTCATGCGGTACTGCCAGTCCTGACGGGAGAGTCATGAACACCGACGCCGACATCCGCGTACTGCTGATCGATGACCAGCCGCTCATCCGCATGGGCTTCCGCATGGTTCTGGACAGTGAGCCAGGAATCACCGTGGTGGGCGAGGCCGACGACGGCGCAGCGGGAGCCGCGCTCGCGGTAGAGCTGCAGCCCGACGTCGTCATCATGGACGTCCGTATGCCGGGGATGGACGGGATCGAAGCGACCTCGCTGATTGTGCGGAAGTGCACCGCCACGCGGGTGATCATCCTGACCACCTTCGATCTGGACGAATACGCCTTCGCCGGTCTGCGGGCGGGAGCCAGCGGATTCCTCCTCAAGAACGCCCGCCCCGCGGAGCTGACCCAGGCGATTCGTACAGTGGCGGCGGGAGACGCGGTCGTGGCTCCGCGGATCACCCGACGCATGCTGGAACTCTTCGGGAACCGGCTGCCGGATGGTGTTCCCGAGGCCGCGCCGCGAAGGGATGCACGGCTCTCTGTGCTCACCGAACGGGAGCTGGAGATCTTCGCAGCCATGGGCAGGGGCCTGAACAACGCCGAGATATCCCGCGCATTCTTCCTGTCCGAGTCCACCGTGAAGACACACGTGGGGCACATCCTGATGAAACTGAACCTCCGCGACCGGGTGCACGCGGTGGTGCTCGGCTATGAGACCGGTGTGGTGTCGGCCGGAGATACGCTGGCGCGGGCCGCGGACCGGGCGTAGTTCCCGGCCATGCCTTCCACGTCGCCGTGAGCAGGCCACCTTCCGTCCGCGCTCGAGCCAGCGGTTCGCTAGCGCAGTGCAGCTCCGAACCATTGGGACAGTGCTTCCTTCAGCCCCGCCTGAGTTCCGTCCCCCGTCCATGCCACATGTCCGTCGGGTCGGATCAGCACGGCGGTAGGAGCGCTGACCGGACCGATCACCGGAAGGTTCCATTCGCCGTCGTACGTTGCGTCCACCAACTGCACCCGGCCAGCCCACGGTTCCAGGTCGATGCTGCCTGGTGCTCCGAGGTTCAGGAGCACTGCCCCGGCTTTGTGCAGGAGGGTGAACACGCGCTGCGGGCCTTTGGCGGTGACGATGTCGAGGTCGGGCATGCGGCGACCGAGCAGCGGGTGCCCCTCACCCAGGTCGTAGCGGACGTCAAGCCCGGAAATGAGCCCGGCCAGTCGTTTTCGTGCCTCGTCGATCGTCAGCAGATCGGCTGCGGTATCGGCCAACGCACCGACGCGCGGGTCGGCCCGTTGCATGAGAGCCTGCGCCATCGTGTGCTTCAGTGCGCGGGCACCGGCGGGGTGCCGCTCGGCGTGGTAGGTGTCCAGCAGGCTGTCCGGCGCGACACCCTTGACCACCTGGGCGAGCTTCCAGCCCAGATTCACGGCGTCCTGGATTCCGAGCCCGATTCCCTGACCACCGGACGGAGAGTGGATGTGCGCCGCGTCCCCGGCCAGCAGCACGCGGCCGCTGCGGTAGGCCGCGGCCTGCCGTGTGGCGTCGGTGAACCGCGAGATCCAGGCCGGAGAGTGGACTCCGAAGTCGGTGTCATAGATGTCGGTCAGCGCTTTGGCGAGGTCGGCGAGAAGTGGCTCGGTCACCGGTCCAAGGTGCTTCTCCGTGACAACCACCCGCGTGGTTCGCCCGTCCTCCATCAGGTGGAGACCGTGGACCCCCACCTCGTCGATGCGCATTCCCGTCGGCGTCTCCTCGGTCACCTCCACTTCGGCGATCAGGCTGCTCCTCGTGGCATTCCAGCCGGGGAAGTCGATGCCTGCCGCTTTGCGGACAGCACTCCGTCCGCCGTCCGCGCCCACCAGATACAGCGCGCGCATCGGCTCGCCGTTTGAGAGGCGCACCTCAACGCCGCTGCTGTCCTGAGCGAAACCGACCACCTCCAGCCCGCGATGGACAGGCACGCCCAGCTCCTCAATCCAGCCGGCCAGGATCCGCTCAATACGGTTCTGCCAGAGGCCGAGCGTGTACGGGTGTCGGGTTGGGAAGTCGCTCATGTCCAGCATCGTGGTCCCGAAGAACGCCGCCTGGACGGGCTGGCCCTCGGCGAGGAAGCGGTCAGCGATCCCGCGCTGGTCGAGGATCTCGATCGTGCGCGAGTGGAAGCCGCCCGCACGCGAACCCACCAATTCCGGTGTCGGGCGGCGCTCCACGATCGCTGCATCTACGCCCGCCAGGGCAAGCTCACCGGCCAGCATCATCCCTGTCGGACCGCTTCCGGCAATGATTACGTCAACCATTCCAACCCCGCCTCTTCAGCCGTTCAGAGGCACCGCTTCCGGTGCATCCGAGCCAGTGTGAGGCATGACCCGGGTCTTGCGGCAAGCCCCCTCGCCAGAGGTACATTGGAAATGGAAGGGACCTGCTCATTCGCCCAACCGCCGGCGTGAGAAGCATCAGCGCCCCGGCAGGACTTGCGGTTCTGCTGCTGCCCTTATGTTGTTACCGGCTGAAGCCCGCGACTGTTTGCCGCCATCAGCCGGTTACCGTGTCGCCGTGCCGGTGGGCGACCTTCCAGGCACCGTCCTCGCGTCGATAAGTTTGCGTTACCCGGAGCACATAGCTGCGGGGTTCGCCGTCGACTGAGGCTGAAGTATGTTCCAATCCCGCTGTATATGCCATGTCACCCACGACGTCGTAGGCGAGCAACTCGAATCTGTACGAGGTGCAGTCAGAGAACTGCTCGGCAAGGCCGGTGAACAATTCGGTTAGTTCCTGCTGTCCGAAGGCATTTCGCCACGCGCCCAGAACACTCACGGGTTCGTTGCGCGACCAGAGCGCCCTGCGTGGGGCGGCATCACCGTTGTGCATAGCGAGTTCGGCATCGTGCAGCTCGGTTTTCACCCAGTTCAGGAAATCGGCACGGTCGCTCATGCCACCAGTATGCTCCCGGCACCACGACCACTGCGAGGTCCCGGTCGGTTGTGCCCCTCGAACCTTATTGATCAGAGCTTGGCGTCGGTTGGTCTGGACAGGCGGGGATGCCGGGAACAAGATCGGAGTATGGCTCTTTCACAGCCGGAAACGGTCCTCGAATTTATTCGTGCTTTCCGCGAGCAGGACGCCGGCCTCGCGCTGTCTCTGATGTCGGATGAGTTCACCTTCACCAGCCTGCAGGATGACCACCTCGATCGAGACACCTGGCTGGAGCGGTGCTTCCCAACGGCTGACCACTTCGATTCACCGCCTACAACCCTGCAGATCGTCGAGGTTGGCGGTGTCGTGCTTCACCGGTACGAGTACAACGTCGCCGGACGCACCTACCGTAACGTCGAGGCCAGCCGAGTGCAGGACGGACTGGTACACGAAGTCGAGGTGTACTTCGGAGGAGCCGTATAACCAGAAATTCCCAAGGGGCCGGGTGATTACTGGTAGGCAACGCACCCACTTCATCAGGAGCCCATCATGGCATCGGCACTCGTCTGTTCCTGCCCCGTCACCGGGCACGTCGTCCCGATGCTCGCGGTCGCCACCGGGCTGGTGAACCGCGGCCACAGCGTCCGTTTCCTCACCGGTCAACGCTATGCCTCACGCGTCGCCGCCACTGGAGCCACGTTTCTCCCGCTGCCGGCCGAAGCAGACTTCGACGACACCAAACCGGACGAGGAATTCCCCGGCCGGGTTGGCCTCAAAGGCCCGAAGGGCATGCGATACGACCTCACCAACATCTTCATGCGCCCGGGCAAAGCCCAGTACGACGCCGTCCAGTCGGCCCTCGGCGCCACGCCCACCGACGCTGTGCTTTCGGACCCGCTTTTCATGGGTGCTGCCCTGATGCTCAACACGCCGCGAGCCAATCGCCCGGCTATCGTGAGCTGCGGGATCACGCCCCTCAGCCTCGCCAGCCGCGACACCGCCCCCTTCGGCCTCGGTATCCGACCCATGCCCGGTCCCATCGGCCGCGTCCGCAACCGCGCGATGAAGGGGGTGACCGAAAAGGTGATCTTCGGGCCGGTGCAAAAGTATGCCAACGAAGTGGCGCGCAGCGTGACGCGCAAGGGCTTCCCCGGTTTCTTCATGGACTGGCCCCGCCGGGCCGACATACTCGCCCAGTTCACGGTCCCCGAGTTCGAGTACCCACGCTCAGACCTACCGGACAATGTTCACTTTGTCGGCCCCGTTTCGCAGGGCGGCGGAAAGGACACCACGGACCTCGCTTTGCCCGAGTGGTGGGACGACCTCGACGCGGGCCGTCCCGTCATCCACGTCACCCAGGGGACAGTCGCCAACCGCGACTACAACTACCTCATCCGCCCCACCATCGACGGCCTCGCGAACGACGACGTTCTCGTGGTCGTCAGCACCGGTGGCCGCCCCGAAGACACGCTCACCGGACCGCTGCCCGACAACGTCCGCGTCTCCTCCTACCTCCCGTACGACGAGCTCCTCCCGAAGACAAGCGTCCTTGTGACCAACGGCGGCTACGGGGGAGTGCAGTTCGCTCTGCGGCACGGTGTGCCGCAGGTGGTCGCCGGCCAGAGCGAGGAGAAGACGGAGGTGTGTGCCCGCGTCGCGTGGTCAGGCGCCGGTATCAATCTACGCATCAACCGTGCCAAGCCCGACGACGTCGCCAAGGCGGTGCGGAAGATCCTCGCCGATCCTTCCTACCGCGAGGCAGCGGGACAGATTGGGAAGGCCATCAAGGCGTCACGAGGGGTGGATGCATTGGTGGACCTCGTAGAGGAGGAAGTTCAGCGATGAAGTGGTGCAAGTCCGACACGGGGCCATGCCGTCATGAAAGGGCGTCGATACCTGCAACGCCGGATATGCTTCCTTGATTGTTACGGGAGCGATGTCGCTCACTTCAGGGGGAATAGTGCAGGGACTCAACTTCACCGCTATCGATTTCGAAACTGCGAATAGTAATCGCGGGTCCGTATGCGCGGTCGGACTGACTAAAGTGCAGGGCGGAACGATCGTCGATTCGGCGTCGTGGTTGATTGAACCACCTGCTTCAATGGGGCATTTCGACCCACGGAATATCTCAGTCCACGGCATTCGAGCCAGGGATGTTGTTGGAGCAGTCAAGTGGGAAGCGAGCCTTCGCCGTATCCTGACCTTCGTTGGGTCCGACGTACTGGTTGCACACAACGCTTCCTTCGACCGATCCGTGCTGCGGAATGCGTGTACCGAGTCAGGCTTTGAACCACCAGAGCTCACATTCCACTGTTCAGTGGACCTCGCCAAGCGCGTCCTCGATCTGGGAAGCAACAAGTTGCCCCTGGTCGCAAAGGCTCTCGGTTTGGACCCATTCGATCACCATCATGCTGGGGCTGACGCTGCTGTCTGCGCGCGGGCTGTGGTTGCTATTGCTCGAACGCGAGGTTTGCACACGATCGACGAGTTATGGCCGGCAGTGCGCCGAACCGCTTCCCCAGGCTCGTCCCGGTACCAGCGGTCGCCTGCACTGGCCGAGCTTCCGCAGCCGAACCCTGCTGCGGATCCAGCTCATCCGCTTTATGGGCAGGTCGTTGTATTCACTGGTGACCTAGCCACCCTCGAACGCTCTGAGGCCATGCAGTTGGTGGCCGATTTCGGCGGTCTGAACGGCAACAACATCACCAAGAAGACGACCATGCTCGTCATCGGCCAGCAGGATGTGACCGCCGAATCCGTCACCCTCTCCCACCGCACCGGGAAGGAGCGGAAGGCGTTGCAGTACATCGAGGCTGGTCAGAATATCCGCCCTGTGAGCGAGAAGGAGCTGTTGGGCTGGTTGTTGCACGCTCCCGCATCAAAGCAGGAACTCGTGGGTGTTTCATCACCACTGTCCGAACCAACCTTCTCTGCTCAGCGGAGCGGGGCTCTTGAGGAGACGGCAGGCAAACTCGGGACGGTTTTGATGGGCATCCTGAAATGGGTGGGAAGCAACCGCCGGTGAAATCGGAGCGAAGGGCGATTGCTGCCGCTCCGGGAGGAAAACACGTCTGAGGTGCGGTTGGCGCGCTGAAACCATGAACATCGAGGTGTAGCAAATGACAGAAACAGGTTCAACGACCGACAGTTCCGGCCCGGAGGACTCCTCGGAACCGAATCGCCAGGGCAAGATCCTACGACTGGTTGATACAGCGCTTAACCTGCAGGTGCCCGCCGCCATCGCCTACGTCGACAGACTTCGGGCGAAGGACCCTCAAGCCTCGCCAAAGGATCTTCTGAAGAAGCTAAACCGACGGTTCTTGGCGGCGACGTCCGCAAGCGGGGCTTCCGTCGGTGCCGCAGCCGCGGCACCCGGAGTTGGCACAGGAGTGAGTCTGGCGCTCTCCGCAGGTGAATCGGTGGTTTCGCTGGAAGCGACCGTCTTCTACGTGTTCGCTGTAGCGGCAGTCCACGACGTGCGCATCCAAGAGATCGAACGGAGACGCACCCTCCTTTTCGCTATCCTGCTCGGGAACAGCGCCGACCGCGTTGTTCACGATGTAGCGGGCAGAACGGGAAAGCACTGGGCCAAGGCTGCGATTGGGGCGATCCCGATGGAGAGCATCCGACGAGTCAACCGTGTGCTGGGCCACAATTTCGTCACGAAATACGGTACGCGCCAGGGTGTACTTGTATTGGGTCGAACAATCCCATTCGGACTGGGAGCGGCCATCGGCGGCGGAATGAACTATGCCATAGGGCAAGCGGTGGTGAAATCGACGAGCCGGGTCTTCGGTCCACCACCCGATTCGTTCGTGCGACTCTGAGGAAGGGGCATCACCCTACAAGCGCGGACAACAGGGATGGAAGCACTCCTGAGAACATCGCCAGGACCGTTCCAAACGATGCAAGTGCCCAACCGACGCGCCGTCGTCGTGCTTGGTCGACCGTGAGGCGTAGTTCCTGAAAAGCCGCCTCCAGTGCGCTTGGCTGCGTCTGAGGCTGCGGATTCTTGTGCCAGGTTTGCGGTCGCGCTGCGGCGACGCTCACCATCGAGATTTGCTCGGCAGTTAGAATCGGTCGCCGATGGTTGAGGAAGCGCAGTAGCTGACGAGGCGTAAGGACTGCAATATCTGGGTGCTTCTCGCGCACCGTGAGGGTCTTGGCCCCGACGATAACGACTACACCACTCACATTGACAGGGTGGCTAACTGCAGCCGACAAGAGCTTGGAGGCGCGTTTCGCTTCATACACGGCATTTGGGATGTGGCGTTGACGCTGCCCTGCCACCATGAGCGTGTTCTTCGCAGTCCATACCGCCTGCCCAGCATGGCGCTTGGTGTTCACGGTGAAAACGCCACAGGGCCCAATAAGCACATGATCAATGTCCGACGAACCCCGGCCAACTGGAACGGCATGCAGCACCGTCCACTCGGGACCAAGCTGGGTCAATAGGCCTCCAACCTCCCGTTCACCGAGGGCACCCCAATACCAGGGCGCGCTCTCCGCGCCCAAGGGGCGAGCGCCAAAGAGCCGACCGATGGCAGAACGTGGCGGATCCTGTCGGTGAGCCTCGATGAGCTCTTCGATGACCGAGTGCCCGGGAATTCGGGTGGTCAGAGTTTCAGTCTGTGACGGTTGCGGCCGGGCAGATAGTGGCTGTGCTTCGGACATTGTTCCCCCAAATGTCGATTTCCTCCTCGAAGAGTAATCGATTGGAGAATTACTCCACAGGTCTGCAACGCCGACGGCTCGCGACGCCAGGGGAGTATCGCCGTCGTGAAGAGGCCCCGGACCATTGCTTCTGCCGTTTGTGCGGAGGATCAAGGACCCTACCCCTGGCTGAGGTGACCTGCTGAGGGGTGCCGGAAATTCATAGCAAAAGCATCCGAATGGGCGCATGCTTGCCTTGTCGGGGGTACAGGAGTGAAGAGATGAATATTGCGCTGTGGATAATAGCCATCGCTCTAGCGGCTTTCTTTCTCGCCGCCGGAATATCGAAGACTTTCCTGCCGATTGAGAAATTGGAGGCACAGGGACTCACCTGGGCGAGGGACAAGCCCGGTTATGCGCGCACCGCTGGAGTGTTTGAGATCCTCGGTGCCCTGGGGCTGGTCCTTCCCGGTATCTTCCGGATAGCCACATTCCTGATCCCGGCAGCAGCCATTGGTTTGGCGCTGATCATGGCCCTGTCGATCGCGTTTCACATCTCGCGAGGGGAGAAAGGGTTCGCCATAAACATCGCGGCTTTGCTGCTGGCGGTGTTCGTGGCGTGGGGACGTGCCACAGAGTGGGCGTTGTGAGTTGAGGACATCGTGCGCCGCGAAAAAAGCGGCGCACGATGCACTACCAGCTAAAGCCGCGCGGATTCCTTCTCGCGGTCGTCCTTTTCCGGGCCTGCCGGCTTGTAGGACTCCCAGAACGTGGCCCCGGTGATGCCGAGGGGCCGCGGGTCGAAGACCGGATCGAGGCCGAGCTTCTGCTGGCGCTCGAAGTCCTTGAGCGCCTGGAACGCAGGCTTCTGCAGGATCAGGATGCCGATGATGTTCAGCCAGGCCATGAGGCCAACCCCGATGTCGCCCATCGCCCACGCGTCGGCGGCGGTGTTCACGCAGCCGTAGGCGACGGCGATGAGGATCGCCACCTGCAGGGCCATGGTGGTCACCCGGCCGACGCTCGCCCGGAGACCGGGAATCATGGTGTGCGATGAGTTGCCTACGAGGAAGCGCAGGTTGGTCTCCGCCATGTAGTAGTAGGCGATGACCGTGGTCAGGCAGAAGAAGATCAGCGTGATCGCGATGAACGCGGCGCCGAAACCGGGGAAGACGGAGTCGAATCCGGTCTGCACGAACTGCGGTCCGACGGTGGCCGTGGCCGACAGCAGGCCGCCCTCGACGAGAACCTCACCGTCTTCGGTGCCTCCGGAGAAGACGCGGTAGGCGCCGGTCGAGAGAATCAGGAAGCCGGTGGCCGAGCACACGAACAGCGTGTCGATGTAGACCGCGAAGGCCTGCACCAGCCCCTGCTTCGCCGGGTGCGACACCTCGGCGGCGGCCGCGGCGTGCGGACCCGTTCCCTGGCCGGCCTCGTTCGAGTAGACGCCGCGCTTCACGCCCCACATCACGGCCAGCCCGATGACGGCACCGAGTGCCGAATCCATTCCGATGGCGCTGCGGAACACCAGGGAGATGATCTCCGGCAGCTGAGCGGCATTGATGAAGACGACGATCAACGCAAGGACGATGTAGCCGACGGCCATGAACGGCACGACGAACGCCGCGACGCTGGCGATACGCTTCACGCCGCCGATGATGACAAACGCCAGAGCGATGACGGAGCCGACGGCAACGACCAACGGCGGGATGGTCCATGCGCCGCCGATCGCGGTGGCCATCGAGTTGGCCTGGACACCGGGCATCAGTACGCCGGCAGCCAAAACGGTCACGGCGGCGAAGACGTACCCGTAGACCTTGAAGAAACCGGCACCCTTGGTGTGGGCGAACGCGCGGGAGAAGTAGTAGGCCGGGCCGCCGCGGTACTCGCCGGTCAGCGGGTCGCGGGTCTTATAGATCTGGCCAAGGGTCGACTCGATGAATGACGTCGACGCGCCCAGGAAGGCGACCACCCACATCCAGAACAGGGCACCGGGTCCGCCGAAGGCAATCGCGGTGGCGACGCCGGCGATGTTGCCGGTGCCGACGCGGCCGGACAGGGACATCGCCAGGGCCTGGAACGAGGAGACGCCCGAGGGGGACTGCTCACCCCGTACCAGCTGCTGGATCATTCCCTTGACATGCCGCACCTGCAGGAAGCGCGAACGGACGGAGAAGTAGACGCCGGTCGCGAGGCAGAGATAGACGAGCCAGTCACTCCAGATTACGCCGTTGATAGCCGATAGGACATCGCTCATAAGTGTGGGATCCCTCCAGGAAAGAGCGCGAATGATGCGGTGGGTGCCGCCGTCGTCGGTGGACGTCGTGGCGGGCACCACACCAAAACCTGTGAAGGTTCTCACAAAGCATCAGGGTTAGTCCATTTGGCAATTTCTCACACACGCAATCGGCCCACCTCCTGGGTAGGAGGTGGGCCGAAAGGCAAGCTGGAGCTTGAGGGTTACCGGTTGTCGACGAGGTTGGCTTTGTCGACCTTGCGGTGGAAGCGCATGCCGGCCAGGCCGCCGAGGATCGCACCGACGAGGGCTACGACCGCGGCAACGATTGCCGAGATGATGCCTGCTGTGGTCAGGTTCTCCGCGGTGGGGATCTGCGGGAACGTGTTGAGCTGGGCGAGGATGTTGAACTGGTCGCCGGCGATCGCACCGAGGATGCCGACGATAATCGCAATAACGATCGCCCACACCCACACGGCGATGCCCTGCTTCATACCGTTGAACCGCGCCATTCGGCCCGCGACGTAACCGCCGCAGAAGTAGGCGAGGAACAGGATCACGGCCAGGATGATCGCCCCGATAATTCCGGCGGTCTGCGGGTCCTGCGTGGCTTGGCTCGCCACGTTCGTGTTCGTTGCATTACCGATAACTGCGCCGAGCGCGGCGGCCAGGGCGGTCAACAGCACGCCGGTTCCGGTGGCGGTGAGCCAACCGAAAAAGGCCGAACCGATCTTAACGCCGCCGAATTCTTCTTTCTCCCGTTCCAGCAGGTGGTCCCGCTGGTCCCGGTCGATGTCATTGCGCCGGGTGTGGTCCCCGTCGATACCGTTTGATCCGCTATGGGCGGATCCTGCGCTGGTGCTCATGGTCTCTCCTAAAATCTGTCTTCGTGCGAGGGATGGGGAGCGATTGTTAGCGTCCCTTGCGGACTTCGACGTCGTCAGTGTCGATCTGCTCCTTGCGGACTTCCTCGGTGACGGTCTGCTGCTCGGTGACGGTTTCCTTGTCCAGGCGGACCCGCTCGACCGGTACGGTTTCCTTCTGAATTACGGGGCGCTCCTCGTGGAGGACGACCTCGTGCTCTTCCTCGCTGATAGCGGGGCCGGCGAGGGCTTCATCCCGGTTGGCGTCGGTGATCGGTTCACGCTCGATGCGGACCTCTTCGCGCTGGACCGGGATCGTCTTGGTGACATTCTCCGTGACGATGAACTTGCGCAGCCGGGCACGGCCGGCTTCACGGCGTTCGGTGCCCACGCGGAGCTGCTCTTCCGAGCGGGTCATTGCGTCGTCCGTGGTCGGGCCGGAGGTGTCATGGCCGACGGTGTCGCGGTCAGACTCGTAACCGCCGGTGGTTCCGGTGCCGTAATCGGCGGTGTCATAGTTGCCGGTCGAGAGGCCGTAGTAGCGGTAGAGTTCGGCCTCTTCCTGTTCGCTCAAGTGACCGTCAGGAGCAACGTTGGGTGCGTCCTTGATCTTGGCCTTGGAGTATCCGACGCGGACGTCGTTGCCCTCAAGTGTGGCGCCTTCAAGCGGTGCGAAGGACTCGTTCGTGCCGAAGAAGCCGGTGTTGACGGTGGCCCAGGTGGGGTTGCCGGTGTGATCGTCGACGTAGATCTGGCCGACGGAGCCGACGCTGCTGCCGTCGTTGTCGATGACTTTGCCGCCGGATTCGAGGATTTGGGAAATGTTGTCCTGGGAAATCATGATGGTCTCCTTCGTGAGATAGCAAGCCTGCTGATTACTAGGCTACCTTACGAAATGCCGGAGTGTCTTTCAGGAGGATGACTGGAACCAACCTCCGCCGTCGTCGGCTTCTGATCGCGTACTGATAAAGTCGGTACAAAGTAATGCCGTCCCGCCGGCGCTGATCCAGCGCGGGCTATCGGCCCCCAGCAGGGCGTCCGCCCCGAAGCACCTTACCGCCGGTATTTGAGCTCCGGGCTTGTTCGCCCGACATAGAGATCGGATCCCATGACCAGGACTTCACGCCACTCCTCAGGACGAGCGGGCCAGACACCTCCCAAGCTGGACAGGGGTGCCATGCGCATCGTTGCGCTTGGTGGCCTCGAGGAGATCGGCCGCAACATGACCGTGTTCGAATACGGCGGCAAGCTGCTCATCATGGATTGCGGCGTGCTCTTCCCGGAGGAACACCACCCGGGAGTGGACCTGATCCTTCCGGACTTCTCCTACCTGCGGGACCGCCTCGACGACATCGTCGGCCTGGTGCTGACCCACGGGCACGAGGATCACATCGGCGCTGTTCCGTACCTGCTCCGCGAGCGGGCCGACATCCCCATCATCTCCGCGCGCCTGACGCTGGCCTTCATCAAGACCAAACTGCAGGAACACCGCATCACCGCGAAGACCGTGCAGGTGAAGGAGGGCGACCGGAAGAAGTTCGGGCCCTTCGACCTGGAATTCCTTGCGGTGAACCACTCCATCCCGGACGGTCTCGCGATGGCCATCCGTACCCCTGCCGGGCTCGTTCTGGCCACAGGCGACTTCAAGATGGACCAGTTTCCGCTGGACGGCCGGATCACCGACCTTGCCGGCTTCGCCCGCCTTGGCGAGGAAGGCGTGGACCTCTTCCTGCCCGACTCCACCAACGCCGACGTCCCCGGCTTCCAGATCTCCGAGCAGGACCTCGCGCCGGCCATCGACGAGGTGCTCCGCACTGCCCCTCGCAGGGTCATCGTCTCCAGCTTCGCCAGCCACATCCACCGCATCCAGCAGGTCATCGACGCCGCGCACCTGTACGGGCGGAAGGTGGCCTTCGTGGGCCGCTCCATGGTCCGGAACATGAAGACCGCACGCGAGCTCGGCTACCTGACGGTGCCCCGCGGCCTGCTGGTGGACTTCAAGGAACTCGACAAGATGGATCCGAAGAAGGCCGTCATCATCTGCACCGGGTCACAAGGCGAGCCGATGGCTGCCCTGGCACGCATGGCGAGCCAGGACCACATGATCGACCTGACCCAGGGCGATACCGTGCTGCTGGCCAGCTCACTGATCCCGGGCAATGAGACCTCCATCTACCGGCTTATCAACGACCTGACCAAGCTCGGCGCCAACGTGGTGCACAAGGGCAACGCGAAGGTCCACGTGTCCGGTCACGCCAGCGCCGGTGAGCTCGTCTACTGCTACAACCTCGTACGGCCGCGCAACGTCATGCCGGTACACGGTGAGCACCGCCACCTGAAGGCGAACGCCGAGCTGGCCATCAAGACCGGTGTGGAGCCGAAGAACACCCTCGTTGTCGAGGACGGCACCACGATCGACCTCAAGGACGGCGTTGCGCGCGTCTCCGGCAAGGTCACCGCCGATTACGTCTACGTCGAGAACATGGTGGCCGGCGCCGCGACCGAGGAGTCCCTCCAGGACCGCATCCGCCTCGCCGAGGACGGCGCGCTCACCGTGCTGGCCATCGTCAACCCGGACACCGGACGCCTGGAGGAGGACCCCGAGTTCTTCCCCGTGGGCTGGGCCCCGAAGGACGGCGAGCTGGGCAAGGCGACCGACATTGTCGAGAAGACTCTCGCCGGGATCAAGGGCGAAAAGACGGGCCCGGATGCGGAGCGTGCCATTGCTGACGGTCTGGTCCGCTGGTCCGATCGCTCGCTGCGCCGGAAGCCCGTGGTCACGGTCATCATCGTCGACGCCTGAGTCTGAACCGGGCCGCTTCTTTCGTTGAGGCGGCCCGCCTGAACCTGCCGGTCTGATCGGCATATGCTCTTCCAATACGTTCGAACGGATTGGATGCACATGAGCCGCAGTTACGTCATCGATTCGATTCCCGGCGACGGCATTGGCGTCGATGTCACTGACGTCGCGATGCAGTGCGTCGACGCGGTCGCAGGGCTCTACGGCTTCGATGTCCAGTGGCGGGTCCGCGACTGGAACAGCGACCTCTACCGCACAACGGGGCGCATGATGCCGGTCGACGGCATCGAGCAGCTCAGCGACGGTAACGGCATCTACCTCGGCGCGGTAGGCACCCCGGACGTGCCCGACGACGTCACCCTCTGGGGACTGCTCATCCCCATCCGCCGCGAGTTTGACCAGTACATCAACCTCCGCCCTATGCGGCTGCTGCCCGGCGTCACCGGTGCCATGCCCGGCATCGAGGATCTGGACATCGTGGTGGTGCGCGAAAACGTCGAAGGCGAGTACTCCCAGATCGGCGGGCGTTTCGGCACCGGGACCGACGGCGAGTTCGCGGTCCAGGAGAGCGTCTTCACCAGGCGCGGTATCGCCCGGGCCGCACGCTATGCCGCGAACGCTGCCACCGAACGCGGCGGACGCCTTGTCTCCGCGACGAAGTCCAACGGCATCATCCACACCATGCCGTTCTGGGACGAAGTGGTGGCCGAGACGGTCAAGGAGTTCCCCGGCGTCGTCGTCGAAAAGGTACTCATCGACGCCCTGGCGGCCCGGGTGGTCATGAAGCCAACGAGCATCCGGACCATCGTCGCGTCGAACCTGTTCGGGGACATTCTGTCCGACCTTGTGGCGGGCGTTGCCGGGTCCATCGGCATTGCGCCGAGCGCCAACCTGAACCCTGAGCGGCGGCACCCCTCCATGTTCGAGCCCGTGCACGGTTCCGCTCCGGACATCGCGGGCAAGGGGATCGCCAACCCCGTCGGCGCTCTGTGGGCCGCGGCGATGATGCTCGACCACCTCGGCGAGGCCGACGCCGCCCGCTCCCTAACCTCGGCCTTCGAAGGCACCCTCGCGGACGGCACTGCCACTCCGGATCTGAAGGGCACCGCAACCACGGCGAAGTTCGCCTCCGAGGTGCTATCCCGCCTGTCCTAAACGGCAGGGCTAAGCGCCGTCGCGTGAGTATTGGAGCAGAACCACGCCATTGCCGAACGTGCGGGCCCCATCGAGCTTGAGGTCAAGCATGATGTCCGGAGACTCGAACAGCGGGCGGCCCTTGCCCAGCACCACGGGGTGGACGCAGATGTGGAATTCGTCGATGAGGCCGAGCTGCATGAAGGTGGAGGCCAGGTTGGCTCCACTCAGCGCGATGTCGCCTCCAGCCTGAGCCTTGAGCTCCGCGATCCGTTCAGGCACGACGTCGGGAACCACCGTAGTGTTCCAGTCGGCCTCCGTGAGGGTCCGTGAGAATACGAACTTGGGCTTCTCGCGCCAGATTCCGGCGAACTCGACCTCGACCGGGGAACTGTCCGGATCCTGGTCGGCGGTGGGCCAGAACTCTGCCATGAGCTCGTGGGTGACGCGACCGTCCATGAACGCCCCCATCTCCCGGCACTTCTCGTTGAAGTAGCGGTGCAGTTCCTCGTCCACGCGATGCCAGCTGATGTCGCGGTCGGGCCCCTCGAAGAATCCGTCCAAGGACACGGACATCATCAGGATGATCTTGCGCATTCGGCTACCTCCAGCGGCGAGAGGCGGCGTGGCCGCCGTCGTGCGTTCCAGTGAAGCACTCCGCGGTCCGTCGGAAAAGACCCAGCCCATAAGGCGCCGAGAAAATCCATTGACGCAAGCGCCCGCACAGGAGGAGAATCCTAACTGTGTTAGGAAATCCTACTCGCAATAGGTTATCCGAACGGCGTGAGGCTTCCCGCCGGGAGATCGTCAACGCCGCCTGGTCAGTGGCGCGCGAGGACGGACTGGCCGCCGTGACCCTGCGGGAGGTCGCGGCGCGCGTGGGTATGCGGGCGCCGTCGCTGTATACCCACTTCGAATCCCGGAACGCGATCTTCGACGCGATGTTCGCGCAGGCCTGGCGCGACTGCAACGACCAAATGGAAAAAGCGCTCCGCACAGCGCCCCGAGACTCCCTGCGTGAATTCCTGAAGTGGAACTCGCGCACCTTCTTCGAGTTCTGTGTGAGCGATCCACCTCGCGCCCAGCTGATGAACCAGCGCACCATCCCGGGCTTCGAGCCGACGCCGGAATCCTATGCACCCTCCGTTGCGTCCTGGGAACGCTTCCGCGAGGAACTGGCACCGTACGGTGTTACCCGCCGCGAGGACATCGACCTCTATACCGCGATGCTGGGCGGGCTCATCGACGCCCAACTGGCCAACGACCCCGGCGGCAACCGCTGGGAGAAACTGCTGGATCGGGCCGTCGACATGTACGTCGACGCGCTCGAGCCCGCACCCTCACCTCCTTCCTGAAACGCAAGGACTGATTGTCATGAGCACTCAAACCGCTGCTACCGGCACCCGGGAACACCCTCGCCGCCCCGGCCTGGACCACAAAACAGCCATGCGGCTGGCCCGCACCGAATACCAGCGCGGAGCCGACGTCGTCGACGGACTCTCGCCCGAGCAGTGGACGCTGCCCACCGACTGCACCGAGTGGGACGTCCGCGCCATGGTCGCCCACATCTGCGGCATGGCCGCGATGGCAGCAACTCCCTGGGAAACAAACCGCCAGATGAAGGCCGCGCAGAAGGAAGTCGCGCGCAGCGGCGTCGAACCGATCGATGCGCTCACCGGTCTGCAGGTCTCCGAGCGGGCGGATAAGACGCCGGAGCAGCTCACCGCCGAGCTGCACAAGATCGGACCGAAGGCCGCCCGCGGCCGGCGCCGGACGCCATCCCTCATCCGCAACCGCCGGCTGCCCGAGGAACAGTCCGCCGAGGGCATGTCGGAATGGTGGACCATCGGCTACCTGACGGACATCATCCTCACGCGTGACCCCTGGATGCACCGAGTCGACCTCAGCCACGCCACCGGCAAGGAGATGGTTCTCACGGAGGATCACGACGGTGTCCTGATCGACGACGTCGTCCGCGACTGGGCGGCGCGGCACGGCCAGCACTACCGGCTACGGCTCACCGGCCCGGCCGGCGGAACGTGGAGCGAGGGCGACGGCGGGGAAGAGATCGAACTCGATGCGGTCGAGTTCTGCCGAATCCTGTCCCGACGGGCGCCGGGGGAAGGGCTGATGGCGACGTTGGTTCCCTTCTAGAAGCCTCTGTTCCCGCCGTCGGACGGGCACTATTGTCACCTCCCCAGTCCGCTGGGACACTTACGCCATGCCGGATACTGCCCAGCTCAACCGCCCCGCACCGTCGCGCGCCGCAATCTTCGTGGATTTCGACAACGTGTACACGGGGCTGAAAATGCTCGAGCCTGCAGCGGCCGAACGATTCGCCACAGACCCGGGCCACTGGATCACAGCGATCGCGGAGGCGGCAGACGGCATCGAGGGCCGGGCCAGCATGCGTTTCCTCATCCGCAATTGCTATCTGAACCCGGCTATCTACTCGAAATACCGCTCTTTCTGGACGCGCGCCGGTTTCCGCGTCATTGACTGTCCGTCACTGACCCAGCAGGGAAAAAGCAGCACAGACATCAACCTGGTGCTCGACGCGGTGGACGTTCTGGCTAGTGCTTCCCACATTGACGAGTTCTTCATAGCCTCCGCCGATGCGGATTTCACATCACTGGTGCAGCGTTTCCGGGCGGCAGACCGGCGGACCACCGTCATCGTCGCAGGCGCTGTGGCAGCTGCGTACCGTGAGATGGCGGACGCAGTCATTCAGTCCTACGAATTCGTATCCATGCTCGACGCGTCGACAGATGTGGAAGCCACCCAGGAGAGTCAGGCGGCACCGACTGCTCCCCGTGTCACCATGAAGACTTCGCACAAGTCAGCGGCAGACGCAGTTCGAAGTTTCGTCAAGCAGGCTCCCGGGCCCGTGACCGGCGCGATTGTCGCCCACCGGGCGACCGCGGTCGAGCCGCTACTGGCCAATGACTGGGACGGCCACGGGAAGTTCGGTGTCTGGGTCTCGCACCTCGGTGGCGGCATCGAATACTCTCCGACGCCGGCACCCGGTTGGGTCTGGGACTCCCGCCGGTTCTCACATACCGACCTGCCGCGCATCGCGGAATCGCCCGCGCCCCGGATCGGCCAGCAGGTGTGTCGTGTTACGGACGCCCCCGAACTGTCGACGGCGCAGTACCGGCAGATATTCGTATCGATGGAGGCGCTGGCCACGGAATCCACTAACCGTGATGAACTGGCAAAGCGGGTCAGGGACGAGTGCGTGGAGGCCGGTACACCGGTGTCCCGGTCTGCGATCAATTTCGTGATTCAGGGACTGTACGCGAAGGCTCCGCTCGCGGGTGGCGCGAGTGCGGCCGAGCTTGCCGCAGCCTGGGTGCGCAACGTTGAGACGATGTGCCGCATCGCGGGCATGCAGCTCGATCCCGACGAAACTGTGGCCCTAAGAGAGTGGGCCGGCGGGGGACTCGCGTAGCGGGTAGTCACATCCACTCGCGGCGCCGCAGCGGCGGGTGCTCACCGCCCGGACGCTGAACCAGCACCTGGTTCACGCCGTTCAGCCCCCGCTCAAAGCCAAGCGCGCTCGACGCCATATACAACCGCCACACCCGCGCCCGTCCTTCGCTCGTGAGCCGGACCGCCTCGTCCCAGTTCTCCTCGAGATTGTGCACCCAGGCGCGCAATGTCAGGCCGTAGTGTCGGCGCAACGCTTCGACGTCGAGCACTTCCAGCCCGGCCGATTCGAGGGCCCCGACCATCACCGTGAGGCTGAGCATCTCGCCGTCGGGAAAAACGTAGCGGGGGATGAACGAGTCCGGATCCGGCGGCATCTCACCGGCGTTCCACGAGATCGCGTGGTTGAGCAGCCTGCCACCCGGACGCAGCAGGCCCCTCAGATGGGACGCGTATCGTCCGATCTGCTCCCCGCCAACGTGCTCTGCCATGCCGATCGAGCTGATCGCATCGTACGGACCGTCATCGACATCGCGGTAGTCCTGGACCCGGATCTCGATCCGGTCGGAAAGCCCGACGTCGGCCGCCCGCTTCCGTGCGAGAGTCGCCTGCTCTTTCGAGAGCGTGACGCCCACGACGTCGGCTCCGTAGTTCTGCGCCGCATGCAGTGCAAAGCTGCCCCAGCCGCAACCCACGTCCAGCACTCTCATGCCCGGCCGCAAACCGAGCTTCCGGCAGACCAGATCGAGCTTCGCTTCCTGTGCCGCGTCCAGGCCGGTACTCTCGTCCTCCCAGACCGCGCACGAGTACACCATCGACGGTCCGAGGACGAGCGCATAAAAGTCGTTGCCGACGTCGTAATGGTGTGAGATTGCGGCGGCGTCGCGCTTCTTGGAATGGAGGCGCCCCTTTCGGGTGACGTCCATTTCCTCCGGCGGTGGTGCGGGCGGGAGTCCGATAGCACCGACCTGGAAGGCGGTCCGGAGGAGCTTCCAGCGCTCGCCGAGGGTGGGAGGGCGGAAGGCCTTCAGCTCGGCGAACTTGCCGACGGAACTGAGCACGGAGAAGCTTTCGAAGAGGTCACCGGGACCGTCAATATCTCCGGCCACGTACGCACGGCTCAGCCCGAGCTGATTCGGCGACCACAGCATTCGCCGCAGTCCGCGACGGGAACGGAACTCAATTACCGGGGCGTTGACGGGTCCAGCCTCGGACCCATCCCATGCCTGAAGCCGCAGGGGGATTTCTTCGGTGCCGAGGATGATCCCCAGGGCTTCGGCCAATCGCGGCGCCACTCCCTTTTTCTTCGCCATGGATCCTTGTCTACTCCGATCTGTTCGCTGGAACCAGAGGTAACCGATGTCTCGCCGCCCACCTGCAGCGGTCAGCTAGATGATCAGGCCCAGGGCAAAGGGGCCAATAAGGACGGTGAAGAGGGTGATCAGGATGACTCCCACGACGTTGAGTACCGCGCCACCGCGGACCATCTCGGTGATCTTGACCTGACCGGTGGCGAAGACGATTGCGTTGGGCGGTGTACCGACGGGCAGCATGAACGCGCAGGTGGCAGCCAGTGCCGCGGGAATGAGCAGCGTCATGGGATCGACGCCGATTCCTACGGCGACGCCACCGAGGATCGGGATGAAGGTTGCAGCCGTGGCCGTGTTGCTGGTGATCTCGGTCAGGAGCAGGACGATCGTGACCACGGCGGCGAGGAGCAGGATGATGGGCAGTGCTCCGAGCCCGGTCACCTGCTCGCCGAACCAGGCGTCAAGGCCGGTGCCGGCGACGGCGGCGGCGAGCGACAGGCCACCGCCGAAGAGCAGAAGGACGCCCCACGGGAGGCCCCTCTCGGCGTCCTTCCACACCAGGGTCATATTTCCATGCTTGTCCCCGGGCAGCAGGAAGAGCACCACACCGGCTCCGATGGCGACCACGGTGTCGTCGAAGAGGTCGAGCCAGGGCAGTTGCGTGCCGAGGTCGCCTACGCCTGAGAGCAGACCGGGGACAATCCAGCAGAACGCTGCGGCAGCGAAGACGCCCAGGACGATCTTCTCGCCCTGACTCATGGGACCCAGTGCGGCGATCTCGTTGTTGATCAGCTCCTTGCCACCGGGCACCTCGTCGAGATGGAAGCGGAACATGAGCCGGGTGAGGATCAGCCACGCGAGCCCGATGAAGACGATCACGATCGGGACGCCGAGCATCATCCACTGGGCGAAGCCAACCGTGCGGCCCAGTTCCTCACTGATGTAACCGGCCACGATGGCGTTCGGCGGGCTACCCAGCAGGGTGCCGAGGCCGCCGATGGTGGCGGCCCAGGCGATCGAGAGAACGAGGGCTACGCCGAACAGGCGAACATCGCGGTCGTCGATCACGTCGCTAATGGCCTTGCCCGACCGGATCTGCTCCGTCATGTCCTCGGCTGCAGTTACGGCTGTGGATCCGGATCCCGCCCCGGCCCCGGCTCCGGCTCCGGCTGTGGCCGTGGCTCCGGCTGTGGCTCCGGCGTGCCGGCTATTCTCCACCACAAGCGTCAGCACACTGAGTCCGATGGGCAGCATCATCAGCGTCGTCGCAGTGTTCGACACCCACATCGACAGGAATGCGGTGGCGATCATCATTCCGAGGATGATCTGCCGCGGGTGGGTGCCGACCCGACGGAGGGTCAGCAGGGCAATGCGGCGGTGCAGGTTCCACTTCTGCATGGCGATTGCGATGAGGAAACCGCCCAGGAAGAGGAACACGATCGGGTTGGCGTAGGGGGCCGTAACCTCGGACACCTCAAGCGCGGTCAGCACCGGGAACAGGACAATCGGGAGCAGTGATGTGACCGACAGGGGCATGGCTTCGGTCATCCACCAGACGGCCATGAGGGTGGCGACCGCACCGACCACCCGGGCATCCGCTGAGACGTTGGTATTGCCAAGGAGGAGCCAGACGACGGCGGCCAGCAGCAATCCGAGTCCTCGGTAGAGCCATGTCCGGCCGGCCGATCGCTGCGGTCCCAACCTTTCCTCTGGTCGTTCTCCCGTCTGGCCTTGCTGGGCGACGACGCCCTCGGAATCCTGGCTCATGCGTCTGTCCTTATCGATCTAGTGCGGCTGGGGCAGTCCTTCGGTTGGTGTCGGGCGTCGATCTATGTACAGAAAGGATAAAGAAGAAATCACGAATGTGATACAGGTCACGTTCGGCTTGGGCTCAGCGGATCCACGACGCAGCAGGGAGTTCCCTACTGCACCCGCACCTGACCGCCGTCGACGTCCCACCGCGCGTCAAGGCGGACGTTGGCGAGCATCCTGCGGTCATGGGTGACCAGCAGGAGCGCCCCCGTGTAGTCCTCGAGCGCCTCTTCGAGCTGCTCGATGGCGGGAAGGTCAAGGTGGTTGGTGGGCTCGTCCAGCACCAGCAGGTTCACCCCGCGGGCCTGCAGCAGCGCAAGCCCCGCCCGCGTGCGCTCGCCGGGGGAGAGCATGCCGACGCGTGCGGAGGTTTGCTCCGCCTTGAGCCCGAACTTGGCCAGCAGGGTGCGGATCTCTGCCTGGGCAAGCTCCGGCACCGCCGCCTCGAACGATGCGGCCAGAGTCTCGTCCTCGGCGAGCTGGCCGCGTGCCTGGTCGATTTCTCCGACGGCGACGTTGGCACCGAGGGAGGCGGCGCCGTCGTCGGGCTGTTGATGTCCCAGCAGCAGGCGTAGCAGCGTGGACTTTCCGGCGCCGTTGGGGCCGGTGATGCCGATGCGGTCACCGGCGTTGATCTGCACAGAGACAGGTCCCAGCGTGAAGTCGCCCTGCCTCGCCACGGCACCGTTCAGCGTGGCGACCACCGAGCTTGAGCGCGGCGCCGACCCGATACTGAACTGCAGCTGCCACTCCTTGCGCGGCTCCTCGACCTCCTCAAGCCGGGCAATCCGCGACTCCATCTGCCGGACCTTCTGCCCCTGCTTCTCCGATGATTCCATGCTGGCGCGACGGCGGATCTTGTCATTGTCCGGGTTCTTTTTCATGGCGTTCCGGACACCCTGGGAGCTCCATTCGCGCTGCGTCCGGGCCCGTGACACGAGGTCCTGCTTCTTCTCGGCGTACTCCTCGTACGCTTCGCGGGCGTGCCGCTTCGCGACGGCGCGTTCTTCGAGGTAGGCGTCGTAGCCGCCGTCGTACACGGCGACCTGGTTCTGGGCCAGGTCAAGCTCCACCACTGTGGTGACGCAGCGCGCCAGGAACTCGCGGTCGTGGGAGACGAGCACCGCCCCGCCGCGCAGGTTGCGCATGAAGGCTTCCAGCCGGGCGAGCCCGTCGAGGTCCAGGTCATTGGTCGGTTCATCAAGGAGGACGACGTCGAACCGGCTCAGTAACAGCGTGGCTAGGGCAACCCGGGCCAGCTGGCCGCCGGAGAGACCGGTGACGGGTGCCTCCGGTGCTACGCCGGGCGCGACGTCGGCCAGCACCGCCGGGAGCCGGTCCTCCAGGTCCGCTGCGCCCGACGCGAGCCAGTGCTCCAGCGCTGAGGCGTAGCGGTCGTCGGTTCCCTTGATTTCTGTGCCAAGCTCTTCCGCCGCCTTTTCCATGGCCTCTGTTGCGGCGGTGGCGCCGGTCCGGCGTGCGATGTAGGTTTCCACGGTCTCGCCCGGGGTGCGCTCGTGCTCCTGGGGGAGCCAGCCCACGAAGGCGTCCTTCGGCGAGCACATCACCGTGCCGGCGAGCGGCTCATCGACCCCTGCCAGAAGCCGAAGCAGGGTGGATTTGCCGGCACCGTTCGCTCCCACCACTCCTACGACGTCACCCTGCGTGACGGTCAGATCCAGGTTTGAGAAGAGGGTGCGGTGGGCGTGGCCACCGGAGAGCGCCTTGGCCACGAGTGTTGCAGTCATTGATTCAGTCTAGAAGCCGACGACGGCCGCCACCTCCGCTTCAACTGGCTATGTTCATTGCCGTCACGTCGCACGGGCACCGGAACCCTTGACCCTGACCTCTGGGGAGGGTTTAGCTTGAGAACCGACAAGGAAGTTGCACTGTGCAGACACCGGATGGCAAAGCGGCCGCGATCGCGGACTATGGGTTGCTTGGAGACTGCCAGGGGTCCGCCCTTGCTTCGCGAGACGGATCCATCGACTGGTGGTGCCCGCCGCGGTTTGATGCCCCCAGCGTCTTCGGCCGCCTGCTGGACTCGGACGCCGGCCACTGGACAATCCGCCCGACCAGCGAATACACGACCACCCGTCGCTATCTCCCGGGCACCATGGTGCTCGAAACGACGTTTGAGTGCGACGGCGGGGAGGCCCGGGTGACCGATGTCCTGGCGCTTGGTCCAGGGGAACGAGGGCATGAGGTGGGACATGGTTCCCCTCATATGCTGCTTCGCCGGGTCGAGGTCACCCGTGGATCTGTTGAGGTGACGGTCGAGCTTGTGCCAAGACCGGAATACGGCCTGATCACGCCGCACTTCACGCAGACCACCACCGGGTGGGAGATCAGCGGCGGTGCTGACCGCCTGACGTTGACCGCCGGACTCAGCCTCACCGCCGGGGAAGGGTCCATCGGCGGAACCTTCATGCTCGAGGCAGGGGAGGCTGCAGTTTTCGCACTCCGCCACCGGGGCGCCGTCGGTTCCCCACCCGTGGCCGACGACGGCGCCGGTGAACTCGAGAACACCATTGCCGGGTGGCGGTCCTGGAGCGAGATGCACCAGGGCTACCGGGGTGCGTACCGGGAACAGGTGCACCACAGCGCCCTGGTACTCCAGACACTCACCTACGGTCCTACCGGAGCGGTCGCTGCGGCCCCGACCACGTCGTTGCCGGAGGAGCCTGGGGGCAGCGCCAACTGGGACTACCGGTACGGCTGGCTTCGTGATGGCAGCCTTACCCTCAAGGCGCTCTGGGTAGCGGCCTGTCCCGATGAGGCGCAGCAGTTCTTCGACTGGATCACCACGTCTGCCGGAGCACTCGGTGACGGACACCTGCAGATCATGTTCGGCGTCGGCGGGGAGCACGATCTCACTGAACACGAGCTGGACCATTTGGAGGGTTACGCGGGATCGCGGCCGGTCCGCGTGGGCAATGACGCCTGGGACCAGAAGCAGCTTGACGTCCTCGGCGAAGTCTTCGAATGCGCGTGGGTGCTGCGCGAACAACTCGGTGAACTTCCCGCCGAGACCCGGAACTTCCTGGTTGCTGTTGCCGATCGGGCTGCGGAGACGTGGCAGGAGAATGACTCCGGTATCTGGGAAGGGCGGGAAGGAACACGGGATTACCTGACGTCCAAGTTGATGTGCTGGGTGGCTCTGGACCGGGCGGTCAATCTCGCCGACCGCCTCGGCGCCGCGCGTAAGATACCGGCCTGGGAACGCGAACGGGAGAGGATTCGCGGTGCAATCCTCGAAAAGGGCTGGGACAGCAGCGCCCAGGCCTTCACCGGAGCCTTCGGTTCCGACCATCTCGACGCAGGTGTGCTTCTAATGCCGATCATGGGATTCCTGCCGGCTGGTGACGACCGCATGCTGGCCACGCTGGACGCGGTGGAACGGGAACTCACCACCGGCAACCTGGTCCAGCGGTGGACGGGTTCGGGAGACGAAGGCGCCTTCATCATTTGCTCCTACTGGCTGGCCGCTGCCCGCGCCATGGCAGGCCAGCCGGAGCGGGCCCGGAAGATCTTCGATGCAGTCACCGGATACGCCAATGATCTGGGACTCCTTTCGGAAGAAATCGACATTCGGGACGGCAACCTGATCGGGAACTTCCCGCAGGGCCTCTCACACATCGGGCTGATCAACGCGGCCTGGGCGATCACGCAGGCCGAGGACGCGCAGGCCGGACAGGGCGCATAGACAACCACAGACAACCACAGCAGCCGCAGCTACGAATGCATTCCAAACGGGAAACGAGGCGACGTGCCGGTCAGGCGGGGGTGGAAATGCTTTACGGTAGTTTCAACCCCACTGGTGCGGCTGGAAGGTGATCAATTGTTGACAGGCGCTGAAGACGCGGTGCACGGTCCCGCGGAGATCGCTCATTACCTGCCCCCGCACTATCTGGAATCCGCGCTGCGCGAGGATGTGCTCACCGGCCTGACCGCGACGCCAAAGTGGCTTCCACCCAAGTGGTTCTACGACGATCGCGGCAGCCACCTGTTCGAGCAGATCACGGAACTGCCGGAGTACTACCCGACGCGTGCCGAACGCGAGATCCTTGAGCGGTATGGACCGGATATGGCCGCGGCAGCTCCCGCGGAAACGCTGATCGAGCTCGGTTCAGGCTCCTCCAGCAAGACGCCCCTCCTGTTGTCGGCCCTGCAGGAGGAGGGCCATCTGCAGCGGTACGTCGCCGTCGACGTAAGCGACGGCGCACTGCTGGGTGCGGGGGACCACCTCTCCGAGACATTCCCGGAACTGGAACTTAGCCCGGTCGCTGCCGACTTTGAGCACCAACTCCATGTCCTGCCGCGGGAAGGCCACCGCATGGTTGCCTTTCTGGGAGGCACCATCGGCAACCTCGAGCCGGAACAGCGCACACGGTTCCTGGAAAATATCCACGCACTGCTGGGACCCGGGGGCGGGTCCCTGCTGGTCGGAACGGATCTGGTGAAGCCGGCAGAGATACTGGTGCCGGCCTACGACGATTCCCAGGGTGTGACGGCGGACTTCAACAAGAACGTCCTACGGGTGCTGAACCGTGAATTGGGTGCGGACTTCGACGTCGATGAATTCGACCATGTCGCGGAGTGGGTCCCGGACAAGAGCTGGATTGAGATGCGCCTGCGCGCACGGAGACCCATGCTTGTGACGTTGCCCGGCGTGGATCTTCAGGTCCACTTTGAGGCCGGCGAGGAACTGAGAACCGAGATCTCCACGAAATTCAGCCGGAACGCTATCGCAGTTGAACTCGAGGCTGCCGGTTTCCACATCGCGGGCCAATGGAGCGACTCCCAGGACCGCTATGCGGTCACGGTGGCGAAGGCGGTGTAGGCAGATGCGGTCTGCGCAGACGGTGAAGCCGTTGTCGGAGGAAGAGGCGGAGATCTACGTTGCTTCAGTCTGCTTCAAGACGGGACCGCCCGGAAAGATCGGCATCGAAGTTGAGCGCACGGTCCACCGCATCGACGACGGCGCCGTTCCGGTTCCGGTACCAGAGGTCCGTGATGCTGTCGGCAGCGTATCGGAACCGCTTCCCGGCGGAGGGCTCATCACCCTCGAACCGGGCGGCCAGCTGGAAATCAGTTCCGCCTGCGCACCGAGCCTTCCCGAAGTGATCTCGTCCACGCGCAAGGATCTCAGCCGGGTCGCCACACTGCTGGCGGAAGCAGGACTTCTCCTCGGCGACCTGGCCCTCGACCCGTTCCGGCCGCCGCGGCGCACGTTGGAACAACCCCGCTACGCAGCGATGGAGCAGCAATTCGATCGCACCGGTCCAGCCGGCCGGACCATGATGTGCTCCACCGCTTCCCTTCAGATCTCGCTCGATGCGGGCACCGACGGCGCAGGTCCCGGCAGCGCACTCCAACGCTGGCGCCACCTGCATCTCCTTGCGCCGCTGTTGACGGCCATGTTCGCGAACTCGCCGTTTGTCGGAGGCAAACCGAGCGGGTGGCGCAGCACCCGCCAGGCCGCCTGGCTCGCTATCGACCCGACCCGCACCGCAGCGCCGGCGCCGCTCGCGGATGATCCCAGACACGACTGGGCACGCTACGCGCTCGACGCTAACGTCCTGTGCATCAGACCCGACAACAGCGACGGCAACTGGCACGTTCCCCGGGCATTGACCTTCCGGAACTGGCTTCGCGGAGCCGGCCCCCGGACGGTGACACTGCAGGATCTCGACTACCACCTGACCACGTTGTTTCCACCGGTCCGGCCCCGCGGCTTCCTTGAACTGCGGGTGATTGACGCGCAGGCAGGCGGGGACTGGGAGGTGCCAACCGCCGTCGTCGCGGCCCTGATTGAAGACCCCCAGGCTGCTGCACTGGCGGGCGAGGCCTGCCGCGCTCTTCCCGCTGACGCCGGATCGCCGCTGGCCGCCGCCCGTGAGGGGTTGTCCCGCCCGGAGCTCGCCGAGGCTGCGCTGACTTGCGCCGAGGCCTCTTACGATGCCCTGCCGCGGCTGGGTGCGGATTCCGAAACGCGGGCCCGGGTCGCCGCCTTCATCGAGAGATATACCGCCCGGGGACTCACCCCGGCAGACGTCTCACTCGCCGAATGGCAGCGCACGGGACGCATTCCGGCCTTCACCCTTGAGAACCCAGCCGATCACCCTGAGGAGCGACTCCATGAGCATCGCTGAAACAGCAGCAGTTGAACCGACGGACACCGAACAGCTCCGGCTGGAATTGGCCCGGCGGCTTGAGCGTGCACGGAACCGGACGCTGGCGCTGACAGATTACGACGACGGCGAACTGGTCAAGCAGCACTCGCCCCTTATGTCGCCCCTGGTATGGGACCTCGCGCACGTGGGCAGCCAGGAGGAATTGTGGCTGGTGCGCGACGTTGGGGGACGCCCGCCCCTGCGCTGCGATCTTGACGAGATGTACGACGCTTTCCAGCATCCCCGGAGCACACGTCCCACGCTTCCGCTGCTCTCGCCCGCCGAATCCCGGCGCTACCTTGCGGAGGTACGCGACAAGGCGCTGGACATCCTGGATCGCACCCAACTGGAGGGCAAGCCGCTGCTGGAGAACGGGTTCGCGTTCGGCATGATCGTCCAGCACGAGCAGCAGCACGCCGAAACCATGCTCGCAACCCACCAGATCCGCGACGGTGAACGGATCCTGCCGGAGACACCGCTGCCTGATACCCGTGCGAAGCTGCCGCTACCCGCCGAAGTGCTGATCCCGTCCGGTCCGTTCACCATGGGCACGTCGGTCGAACCATGGGCGCTGGACAACGAGAGGCCCGCGCACTCGGTGGACCTGACTGCCTACTGGATCGACACAACACCGGTGACCAACGGCATGTATGAGCAGTTCATCTCTGCCGGCGGCTATGACGAATCCTCCTGGTGGCACCCGGACGGCTGGCGGCACCGGAACGAGGTAGGCCTGAAGGCGCCGAAATACTGGCACCGCGCCGACGGGCAGTGGATGCGCAAGCGGTTCGGCGCCGTCGAGCCCGTCCCCGCGGACGAACCGGTGCAGCATGTCTGCTGGTATGAAGCCGATGCCTACGCTCGGTGGGCCGGACGGCGGCTGCCGACCGAGGCCGAGTGGGAGAAAGCCGCCCGCTTTGACCCTGCCAGCGGCCGGTCCCGCCGATTCCCGTGGGGAGATGAGGAGCCCGCTGCCGAGCATGCCAACCTCGCCGGAACGGCCCTGCGCGCAGCACCGGCCGGCTCCTACCCGGAGGGTGCGTCACCGCTGGGTGTCCGGCAGCTCATCGGGGACGTGTGGGAGTGGGTTTCGAGTGACTTCCAGCCCTACCCCGGCTTCACCGTCTTCCCTTACGAGGAGTACAGCCAGGTGTTCTTCGGAAGCGACTACAAGGTCCTCCGCGGCGGTTCCTGGGCCACCGACCCCGCCGCTGCCCGCGCGACCTTCCGAAACTGGGACTATCCCATCCGCCGGCAGATCTTCTCAGGCTTCCGGACCGCACGCGACGCCCGCCCAGCGGAGACCGCCTAGCATGTGCCGGCACCTGGCCTTTCTGGGGTCGCCCACCCCCCTCGCCACGCTTTTGCTCGCCCCCGAGCACGGCCTGCTGAAGCAATCCTGGGCGCCGCGCTTCCAGCAATTCGGCACCGTGAACGCTGACGGGTTCGGCGTCGGCTGGTACGCGGACGGCGACCCCAAACCCGCGCGCTACCGCCGCGCAGTACCGATGTGGGCCGATCCTTCCTTCGCGGACGTCGCCCGGGTCACAACGACGACGGCGGCGCTCGCCGCGGTGCGGTCCGCCACCGTGGGCACCACCCAGGACGAATCGGCCTCAGCTCCCTACACGGACGGCACCTGGCTCTTCAGCCACAACGGGCGGATCAACGGTTGGCCCGGATCCGTGGAGGGGATCGTTGACGCGATCCCTGCGTCCCGTCTGCTGACCATGGAGGCACATGTCGATTCGGCCTTGGTCTGGGCGCTGGTGCTCGAGTTCCTGGCGGCCGGACAGGGGCCCGATCAGGCGCTCGCCGGTAGCGCCCGAACAGTGTTGGAGCACGCCGAGGCGCGCCTGAACCTGCTGCTGACGGACGGCAAAACAATCACGGCTACAGCTGTGGGGGACACTTTGTACTGGCGCTCCGGGCCGGAGGGGTTTGTCGTGGCCAGTGAGCCGTCCGACGATAGTCCGGGCTGGCACAGCGTTCCCGATAACTCGGTGCTCACCGCGACAGCCGACGGTGTCGAGGTTCAGCCCATCGGTTAGAGTGAGGGACTCACCAGCGGACCCAGGCAGCGGTCATGCGGTCACGGCCGCCGCTGGCCATAGGTCACGCGCCCGGACACATGCTCATCACCGATGCTCGGGACAGCGACTACCTTGTGCCCTGAGCTGCACCCGGAACTTCTGCGCACTTTCGGGTGACTTCCGGCGTCGTGAAGTCGCCGGAAGTGCACAAAAGTTCCGGGGTTATTCTTCGAGGTGCCCCAGTAGCTCAGCTTCTGCCGCCTCGAGGTAGGCGCGCAGCTCGGCAGCGGCCTTCTCGTTTTCGCCCGCGCGAAGCCGCTTCACGAGCTGCGCGTTGCGGTCTACGTAATGGGTATGGAAGTCCGGCGCGGAGGCCATGGCGTGGAAAACGAGCCGCATCTCCGCGAGCACCCGGCCCATGAGTTCCTGCAGCAATTCGCTCCTGGTCAGCCCCACCACCGCTTCGTGGAACGCCTGGTTCGCGTTGGCCATGTCAGGCACCGATCCGGCGTCTCGCGCGGCCTTCGCCCGCCGGATGATCGATTCCATTGCATCGAGTTCCTGCGCTGACGGCTCAGACCACAGCACTGCCGCAGGCTCGATAGTCCGCCGGACCCGGTAAATCTCCCGTACTTCCTCCACACCGGGGGACGCCACGAAGACGCCCCGGTTCGGAATCCGCGTCACGATCGATTCGCCCGCCAGCGTGGTGAACGCCTGGCGCAGCGTGTTCCGCGAAACCCCCAGTGACTCCGCGAGTGCCTGCTCAGAAAGCTTCGACCCCGGCGTCAGCTGGCCCGCCGCAATCCGTGCCCGCAGCACCGACGCGATCCACGCCGTCGTATGCGCGTGCTCAGCCGCGCCCGCCTCGTTGCTCACCGTAGTCATCGCCTTCGATGCTAGTTCTATTTAGGGACGACCTCGCCCAGCACTTCACCGCGCACGACGGCGGCACCGGCCTCCTGCCCGCCGCGCCGGAACGTGCCGGCGGACGAGGCGGACACCACGGTCTCCATCTTCATCGCCTCCAGCACGGCGACGGGCTGGTCGGCTGCCACCTGTACGCCGTCGTCGGCCAGCCACTTCACGAGGTTGCCGCCCATCGGGGCGGTGACGGCGCCGTCGTTATTGTGTGTTTCCGTGACGGAAGACGGCACGACGGCGGCACCGCCGCCGCTCATCAACGCAGCAAACACCTGGCCCGGCAGGCCGAGCTGGACGGCCTTGCCGTCGATCTCCACCGTGAGTGTTTCCCGCCGCGCGACGGGACCGGCGAGTCCGCTCTTGAAGGACGCAGCGAGGCGCTCGGAGAACTCGGACTCGATCCACGTGGTGTAGACGCCGAGCCGGTCGGTCCGCGTGAAGTCCGGATCCCGCACCACTGCCCGGTGGAACGGGACAACGGTGGGAACGCCGTCGATCCGCAGCTCGTCGAGGGCGGTGCGGGCGCGGCGAAGTGCCTGTGCACGGTCCTCGCCGTAGACGATCAGCTTGGCCATCAGGGAGTCGTACTCGGCGGGCACACTCGACCCTGAACGGACGCCCGTGTCGACGCGGATCCCGGCCCCGGTGGGTGCTTCGAACACGTCGACCGGCCCGGGGGAGGGCAGGAAGCCACGGCCGGCGTCTTCGGCGTTGAGCCGGAACTCGATGGCGTGACCGTGCGGCGCGGGGTCCTCGGTGATGGACACCGGCAGCCCGGCGGCAATAAGGAACTGCTCGCGGACCAGGTCGACGCCGGAGGTTTCCTCGGTCACCGGGTGCTCGACCTGCAGGCGCGTGTTGACCTCGAGGAAGGAGATCACGCCGTCGGGTGCCACGAGATACTCGACCGTCCCCGCGCCGGTGTACCCGGCCTCGCGGCAGATCGCGCGCGCGGACTCGTGGATGCGGGTGCGCTGCTCATCGGTCAGGAACGGTGCGGGTGCCTCTTCGACGAGCTTCTGGTTCCGCCGCTGGAGCGAACAGTCCCGGGTCCCGACCACCACGACGTTCCCGTGCGTGTCCGCCAGTACCTGCGCCTCGACGTGCCGCGGCTTGTCGAGGAAACGCTCGACGAAGCACTCGCCGCGACCGAACGCCATGGTCGCCTCGCGTACCGCAGACGCGAAGGCGTCGTCAATGTCCTCGAGACGGTGCGCGATCTTGAGCCCGCGACCGCCCCCGCCGAACGCGGCCTTGATAGCCACCGGAACGCCGTGCTGTTCCGCGAACGTGCGGACCACCTCGGCATCCGCAACCGGCCCGTCGGATCCGGGGACCAGCGGAGCACCAGCGCGTACCGCGATCTCCCGGGCGGTCACCTTGTTGCCCAGGCTGCGGATCGCGTCCGGTGACGGGCCGATCCAGGTGAGCCCGGCGTCGAGCACTGCCTGCGCAAAGTCGGCGTTCTCCGAGAGGAAACCGTAGCCGGGATGCACTGCGTCCGCGCCGGCACGAGCGGCGACGTCGAGCAGCTTCGGGATATTGAGGTACGTGTCCGCGCTTGTGGAGCCGTCGAGCGCGTAGGCCTCGTCGCTGAGGCGGACGTGCAGGGCATCTGCGTCGGGATCGGAGTACACCGCAACGGAAGCCAGCTCAGCATCGGCGCACGCGCGCGCTATCCGGACAGCGATTTCACCGCGGTTGGCGATCAGGACCTTCTTCATGGCTAGGGCTCCATTTCGATGAAACTCACGGTGGTGCCGGGCGGCAGCTGGGCGGCAATGGGGAGATCCTCCGGCACGACGACGCCGATCACCGGATATCCGCCGGTCACCGGATGGTCGGCCAGGAATAGTAGGGGAAGGCCCGACGGCGGCACCTGCAGTGATCCCGCCATCACACCTTCGCTGGGCAGTTCCTCGGTGACTGAGCGTTCGAGGGGCCGGCCTTTTTGGACTCCGAGGCGGACGCCGATGCGGTTGGACTCGGCCGTGACCGTCCAGGCCTGCGTGGTGAGTGCCTTTTGGGAATCAGGCGTGAACCAGTCCTCGCGTGGGCCGGCGGTGATCCGAAGCTGCACCGGCTCGTTGCCCGGCTTCAGCAGTGTCTGCGGCAGCGTCGAGGGTTCGGGCGTGCCGACAATGTGGCCGCGCTCCACCTCGCCGACCGGTAACACCGTGCCCTGCTCAAGGACGCCAGGGCCGATGCCGGACATCAGGTCCGTCGCACGGCTGTCGAGCACAGCGGGAACGTCGATTCCCCCGCGGACCGCCAGGTAGGTGCGCAGTCCGGCGTCGGGCACATTGAGATGGAGACTTTCGCCGTCGTGCAGGGGAAAGGGTGCGTTCATCGGGGCGGACCGGGTGCCGGCTTCGCTGCGGATCTCGGCTGGTGCCGGGGCGCCGGTGAGTGCGGCCGTCAGCTCTCCATGAGCCCGGACGGCGAGTCCGCCGAGGACGCTCTCGACGACGGCGTCGCCCGGCTCGTTGCCGACCAGTCGGTTGGCCTGGCGGGCGCTCGCGGTATCGGCGGCGCCGGAGGCAGAGACGCCGAGGTCACCGAGCCCGGGCCGGCCGAGGTCCTGAATAGTGGACTGCGGTCCCGGCGTGAGGACCTCAAGGAACGGCGACCCAACCGCAGGATGGGGAATGCCGTCGTCGTGCTTCTCGACGCTAAGTTCGATCAGTTCGCGGACCGCCGCATACTGAACCGTGGTGCCGGGACGCAGGAGGGCGGGCTGTTCGCGGCCCAGGTCCCACATCCGGGCGGCGGTGCGGCCGATCAGCTGCCAGCCGCCGGGGGAACGTCGCGGGTAGACGGCGGAGAAGTTGCCCGCCAGCGCCACTGAGCCGGCGGGCACGGCTGTGCGCGGTGTATCGCGGCGGGGCACGCTGAGCGACTCGTTCTCGCCGACCAGGTAGGCGAACCCGGGGGCGAAACCGCCGAACGCTGCCGTCCACAGCTGGTCGGTGTGTGTTTTGATGACGCCGTCGGGGCCGAGGCCGGTGAGGCGGCCGACTTCGGTGAGGTCATCGCCGTCGTACACCACCTCGATCCGCACCGGGTCACCGGACGCAAGCCCGTCCCTGGCCGGGGTCGTGTCGAGAGCGGCGACGGTGGTTCGGGCAGCTTGGGCGTGGGAGCGAGAGTCGAAGACGGCCAGGACCGTCCGGGCTGCAGCCAGCACGTCCACCTGTCCGGCGAGCGGGTGCTCCACCAGTTGCGCGTGCATAGCGAGGACGGATTCGAGCGACGCAAGCTCAATCAGCAGGGCGCGTGGCCCGGCCCATCTGATGTCCTTTTGGGGGATGCCAGGGCTCACACGAAGCTCCGGATACCGACGCCGGCCGCTTCCAGTTCTCGGCGGACGGCGGCGGCCATCGCAACTGCGCCGTCGGTGTCGCCGTGGAGGCAGATGCTTTCGGCGTTCGTCTTGATGGTGGACCCGTCGCGGGCGACGATCGTGCCTTCGGTGGCAAGGCGGACCATGTTGGCGGTGACGGTGTCCTCGTCGTGGAGGACGGCGTCGGGTTCGCGGCGGGAGACCAGCGTTCCGTCCGGGTTGTAGGCGCGGTCGGCGAAGGCTTCCGACACTCCGCGGAGTCCGGCGGCTCCGGCTTTCTTGAGCGCGACTGAGCCGGGCAGGAGCAACATGGGGAGGTCGCCGCCGAAGGCCTTGACGGCGTCGACCACTGCCTTCGCCTGGACCTCGTGGGCGACGATCGTGTTGTAGAGGGCGCCGTGGGGCTTGACGTAGCGGATGGTGCCGCCGGCTGCGCGGGTGATCGCGTCGAGGGCGCCGATTTGGTAGAGGACGTCGTCGGCCAGTTCTGTGGGGGAGCAGTCCATGAAGCGGCGTCCGAAGCCGGCGAGGTCACGGTAACCCACGTGGGCGCCGATGGTGACGCCGGCGGCAACGGCATCGCGGCAGGTCTGGGCGATGGTGGACGGATCACCGGCGTGGAAGCCGCACGCCACGTTGGCGCTGGAAACCGAGCGGAAGATGGCGGCGTCGTCGCCCATGGTCCAGTTACCGAAGGACTCGCCGACGTCGCTGTTGAGGTCGATGAAAGCCATGGTGATCCTCGTCTCGTTTATATGGTCCCTTCAGCATGCACGAGATTCAAGGATTGTTCAACAATATGGCCTGGAGTCATACCTGGTGGTGCGTTGGTCAGTATCTGGCAAAGAGTTCCCGCGCCCGCTGCACCACGACGTCCGGACGCTCATCAGCGATCCAGTGGGCCGCGCCGTCGACCGCTTCTATGACCATGTCATCGGCGAACTCTTCCCAGCCGCCGAGGAACTCGGCCTTCACCACCGGGTCGTCCGCACCTACCAGTAGATGTGTGGGCGTGGTCAACCGTTGATTCCGGTAGGCGCCGGTCATGATGGCCTGGGCTTCCGCCTGAATGAAGTGCCGGTACAGTTTCGCTGCCGCAAGGGCCTGGTCCCGGTTGCGGAGAGGTGCGAGGAAGAACTCGATGTCGGCGTCGTTCCACGGTGCGGGGTTGGAGGCGTAGGCGCGGAACAGAAGTCGCGGCAGTGGTTGCTTGCCATCACTCAGCACGCGCCTGTTGATCCCCGGCGTCACGATCGGCAGTTGGTACCAGGCGTGGCGCATCGAGGGAATCATGCGGGCATTGAACCGCATGTAGGGGTGGGGGACTGCGAGGGAGAGGAAGCTCCGCACGCGCTCCGGATGCCGCAGGCAGAGTTGAAAGCCGAGAAGGGCACCCCAGTCGTGGCCGATCAAGTGCACACGGTCCAGTTCGAGAGTGTCGAGCAGATTGACGACGTCGGCAAGAAGTTGAGCGCGTGTGTAGCCGTCGGGAGGAGCGTCGGTCCATCCCGCGCCGCGAAGGTCCGGACAGATCAAACGGTAATGCGCTGACAGTTCAGGAATTACTGCGCGCCACTCCCACCAGTGCTGAGGGAAACCATGCAGCAAAAGGACGGAATCTCCCTGTCCTGCTTCGGCCACATGCATGCGCAAGCCGGGCAGCTGCACAAATTGATGTTCAACGCCTTCGATTTGGTAAGGGGCATTGGCTACGTCGGCCATGACTCATGCTAGGCGCGGTGTTGAGAATCGTCGAGGGAGGGACCCCTCCCGGATTCCCTCCCTCGTTCAGGTCTTGTGACGCTTACGCGAGTACGCTCACCTTGGAGTTCCGGCGGCCGAACAGCATGTAGTCGGCCGAAGCGCGGCCCGGGCCGACCAGTGCGAGGGCCAGTGATACAGCGCCGAGCAGGAGTACCAGCTCGTAGCCGCCGTTGGCGACGAAGATGCCGGCGGGAAGGTGCACCAGAACCAGGGCGCCCAGCATGTCGAGGGTCAGCAATGCGGCGACGGGACGGGTGAGAAGACCGAGGATTAGCGCGATCCCGCCTACGAGCTCAAGCGTGGCGACCGCGGGAGCGGCGATCTCGGCCATCGGAATGCCCATGTCACCGAAGGCGGCCTGCGTTCCGGCGATGGTCCACTCGTTGTACTTCTGCCAGCCGTGTGCGGCGAAGATGAAGCCGACGACGACGCGAAGAATTGTGCGGGCAATGGTGGTCAGGGTGGTGGTGTTCATAGTTTTTCCGTTCGGGTCCGGGTGGTGCAGTGTCCGTCAAGGCGGGCACCGCCGTCGTAATGGGGTTTTAGCGGACGAGAGCGAATCCGCTGGTCCACAGGATCTTCTCGCTGGCGGCGAGGGTCAGTTGCTGGAAGCCGATGGCTTCAAGCTCACGTGCGCGGGCCAGTGAGCCCGCGTCGACGGCGTCCACTCCGCCAGCCTTGACGGCCTCGGCGAGGGTGCTCTTGGCGTCGGTGTCGTCACCGGCGATCAGCACGGTGGTCTGGTTCTGGCCGACGCTCTTCGAGCCGAGTGTTGCGGCGAAGTTGGTATTGAAAGCTTTGAGGACCTTGGACGACGGCAGGGTGGACGCCAGTTCGGCAGCGGCGGAGCTGTCTGAGGCAACCACGAGCGAATCGAAGGTTTCGAAGTTCAGCGGGTTGGTGATGTCGACAACGATTTTTCCGGCCAACTGGTCACCGTACTGCGCGACGATGTCTTTGAGCGCGGGGTAGGGGACAGCGAGGACGACGACGTCGCCGTTGATGGTGGCCCCGGTGCTGGAGGAGTCGATGTGCTGGACTGACGCGCCTCCGGCTGCAACAACGTCTGCAATGGCGCTGCCCATGTTGCCCTTGCCGAAAATGATGAACGAAGTCATGTGGAACTCCTTTGGTGGTATTTGTTGTAGGTACAACGATCAAGCTAGCACCGTTTAGTTGTAGCTGCAACTATTGCGTAGAATGAAGGTATGACTCGATGGCTCAGTGAAGAAGAACAGACAGCATGGATACGTACGGCGGCCGTGCTCGAGCTGCTACCTGCCGCGCTGGACGGTCAGCTGGTGCGGGATGAGGACCTGACGCACTTTGAATACTTTGTGCTGGCGTCGCTGTCGGAAGCTCCCGGGCGCGCCCTGCGCATCACAACTCTGGCGTCGATGACCAATGCAACGCTGCCGCGCATATCCCGTGTACTGACGGGCCTGGAGAAGAAGTCGCTCGTGGAGCGTAGCGAGTGCAACGAAGACCGCCGGGCGAAGAACGTCACGCTCACCAGCACAGGCTGGGACAAAGTGGTGAAGTCTGCCCCCGGTCACGTCGAGAATGTACGAAGTCTGGTGTTTGATCAGCTCACGCCGCCGCAGGTGTCCCAGCTGTCCGCCATAGCAGCTCAGCTGCTCAAGACGCTTGATCCCGAGGGGCGGATGTTCGCTTCGGCCGGTTAGTTTGTGTCGGCGGTGGCGGTGGCGGTGGCGGCGACTCGCTTCCTGTCTCGATTCTTCGCTTCGTCTCTCGACGCCCGTGCCCGCCGTCTCAATCGTGAGCCTGCGGAAATGTCAGACCCGGATGATCGAATGTATTCATGACGGGGAAGCATTCAACCTGGGTTTCTGAGGAGACGGCGCTGTGGGCGTCGGATTCCGTCATGGGCCCGTTGGCTGGTCAGCTGTCGCATCACCCGGTCATCAATCGGGATCTGGAGGCGTCGCTGGAGTGTCTGGGCGAGCTTGCTTCTTTGCGGGCTTGGCTGGATGCTCAGGAGGCCAAGCTGGTGGCCCGCCTTTCGGAACTCTCTGTAGGGGCCATCGCCGAGCAGGGCTATGGCGGTCTCGTCGCCGAGGAGTATGGAGAGAGCCTCGCATCAGCTGAGATTGGCGCAATGCTGAAGATTCCGGACCGCTCGGCAGGGCAGCTGATTGAGCAGTCGAAGTTGTTGGTGAACTTCTTCCCCTCCACCGTGGAAGCGCTTCAGCTAGGGAGGATCTCGCGTCGGCACGCGGTGGCTGTGTCCCAGGAGTGCTGCGGTGTCCCCGAGTCGGAGATCCCGGACTTCGAAATGCAGCTGCTCGATATCGCACAGGGAACAACGGTTGCGAAGTTGAGTAACCGGGCCCGGCGGCTGCGTGAGCGTCTGCACCCGCAGTCGCTTGCCGTGCGCCGGGAAAAGAAAGTCCGTGAGCGTACGGTCACCGTGGAGCCCGACCGTGACGGCATGGCCTGGTTGAGCGCCTACCTGCCCGCTGAAGAGGCGTATGGGATCGCGCACCGTATCGACGTGACTGCCAGGGCTCTGCAATGCCCAGACGAGCAGCGAACACTCAGCCAACTGCGCGCAGATGTTTTCTCCGACCTGCTTACGCATACCTGCGGCATCGACCCGACGACGAGTATCGCCGGCGGTGGGTCCGCCTCTGACGGCTATCGGGGCGTTGCCGCGCGCGTGTTCGTGACCGTGCCGGTTATAACCCTGCTCGGCGGTGAGGAACCTGCGGAGCTGGACGGCTACGGACCAATAGACGCGGAAACAGCCAGGAGGCTGGCCGGTCACGCGCCGTCGTTCACGCGGTTGCTGACCCACCCGGAAACCGGAGCAGTCCTGTCGGTCGGCAGGACAAGGTACAAGCCGCCTAAAGACCTGCAGGACTGGGTTCGGGTCCGTGACAAGACCTGTCGTCATCCCGGCTGCAACCGAGTGGCTGCGGGTTGCGAGATCGACCACACGACACCCTGGTCCCAGGGTGGAGAAACGCGCGCGGGAAACCTCGCGGCCTTCTGCAAGACGCACCACATGTTCAAGACGCTCGGATTCTGGAAACACAGACAACCGGTCGAGGGAACCATGCAGTCGACATCCTTCGCGGGAAAAACGTACACCACGGTGCCCGAACCGTTTTATGCCCGCGCGCACACCCATGACCAGGTGCCGCCACCGTTCTGACGCTGGTCTCAGGAAACCTGCAGGCCGCCGTTGATGTCGTACGTGGCCGCGGTGATGAAACCGGCGTCGGGACCGACGAGGAAGGCGATGAGGGCGGCCATCTCGTCCACCGTTCCCACGCGTCCAACCAGGATGTCCTTCGACATCTCGCGCTTCCGCTCCTCGGTGAGGGTGCCGCCCATGATGTCGGTGTCGACAGGGCCCGGCGCAATGCAGTTGACGGTGATGCCGTGTTCCCCCATTTCCCGGGCCAAGGCGCGGGTAAATCCGATGATCCCGGCCTTCGATGCGCTGTAGGCAACCTTGGAGTACGTGCCGCCGCCGCGCTGCGCCGAGATGGAAGAAATGCTCACTACCCGACCCAGCTTCCGATCGATCATTCCGCGCAGAACACGCTGCGTGACGAAGAAA
Organism: Arthrobacter sp. TJ-270; assembly: GCF_058269075.1. NCBI lineage: Bacteria > Bacillati > Actinomycetota > Actinomycetes > Micrococcales > Micrococcaceae > Arthrobacter > Arthrobacter sp. TJ-270. The sequence goes on from NZ_JBZCNB010000002.1 coordinate 63,946, forward strand.
GTGCCTGTCATGTTGACTGCGAATACGCGTTCCCAGGCCTCCTTCGTCTCCTTCATAAATTCAGTCGGCGAACTGATTCCCGCCAGATTGGCCAACGCGACGATGGGCGGCAGTTCGGCTTCAACGCGGCTGATCGCTGCGTCGACGGATGCTTCGCCAGAGACATCGGTCGCGACACCGATGGCCTTCACGCCGTGGCGCTGTGCGATATCCGCCGCTGCTTCCTCAGCAGCGCTGCCATCAATATCGAGGATCGCAATGTGCCACCCCTCGCCGGCCAAACGATCCGCGGTGGCCCGACCGATGCCGCGGGCGGAAGCTGCGCCGGTAAGTACGGCCGTGCGTTCAGAGGGAAATTCTGCTGGTTCAGTCACATTTGCTCCTGGTGCTGATCGTTGTGATGGATGAAGTGTTCATAGTCGTCGTAGGTCTGGTTGATATGCGCTTGCATGGCCTTGCCGGCCACCTCCGGATCGCGGGTACGGAGGGCATCAAGCACCAGCGCATGGTGCGTCATGGCGTGCCGCTGCACTTCCAGGAACGACGACGTCTCCCGCCGCATCGTGTAAAGCAGCTTGCTGAGTGGGCCGAGAATCACGGGAATGAAGGGGTTGGCGGACGCGCGGAAGACTGCGTCGTGGAAGGCCAAATCGGCGGCGGTAACGGCGTCGAGGTCGCCCGCCTGGTGCGCCCGACTCAACGCCACATTGGCGGACTCCATACGGGTGAAGTCCTCCTCCGTAGCATGCACTGCCGCCAGCTCAGCGGCGCCGATCTCGACCATGCGACGGATTTCAAGAAGCCGAAGTGAGACGTCGGGGGAGGAGGAGGCCGCGGACGCAGATCTCAGAATGGCCTGAAGATCGCTCCACTGCGCACTGGGATTCACATAGGTTCCGAGACCACGCCTGACCTGCACAATGTTCTGCGCCTGGAGTTTCTTCAGGGCCTCCCGCACCGTCAGCCGACTCACATCTGACGCAGCAGCCAGTTCACCTTCCGCCGGAAGCGACTGACCGGGTGCGTAGACTCCGCTGATAATGCGCTCAAGGATGTCCTCAAATACTGACTCGGACAGCGAAGTGCGTGGCACTGCGAGCACCTCCCGTCTTCGGCAGTAAGCACGCTGCTACCACCATCCTCGATTCGAACTTCCTTCGCTGAAAGCTTGTCAGATGTCATATGTCCGGTGCTAGTGTGACATCCAGCACACTGCTCGTCAACGCAATTTGCGGGCAAGTGCAGATCTAAGAGAGCAACGAGGCTTGCTTAGCTGACGAGGAGCACTACGTGGATCTACAACTACTTCTGGCGCTTGTTCTTGGCATCGCCACCATCATCATTCTTGTGCTGAGAACGCGACTTGATGCGTTCGTCGCCCTGCTCATTGCCGCCCTGGTTACGGGCATTGTGGCGGGGCAGGCTCCGTTGGACATCGTTTCTGCCATCACAACCGGATTCGGCAACACACTGGCGTCCATTGGCATCGTCATTGGCCTGGGCGTTGGAATCGGCAAGATCCTCGAGGTCTCCGGCGCCGCCAATTCTCTGGCCCTGGCGTTCCTGAAACTCTTTGGGAAGGGACGCGAGCCCTGGGCGCTTGGAAGCGTGGGCGCGCTGGTGTCGATTCCGGTCTTCTGCGATTCCGGTTACGTCATCATGAACCCGCTGGCTCGTTCCATTGCCAGGGTGAAACGGGCAGGCTACATCACTCTGGCGCTCGCTCTGGGCTGCGGTATGACTCTCACCCACCACCTCGTCCCACCGACCCCGGGACCGCTAGCAGTGGCGGGCATACTCGAGGCGGACCTGGGCGCTCTCATTCTCGCCGGCCTCGTCTTCACCGTCATCCTGTTGCCGATCGTGGTCATCTACGCTCGGTGGATCGGCCCCAAGATCGAGCCGGGTATGAATGAGACCGTTCGTGAAATGGTCTACGGATCGGCCGTCGTGCAGACGGCCGGTAGGACGAGTACTGCGCTTGCTGACCACGACGGCGGTTCGAGCCGCGACGACGACGACCACCACGGCGCGCTGGGCGACGCCGACGCCGCAAACGTCCACCAGGGATCATCCGTCGAGGTCGACAACGCTGATCTCGGCACTCCGCCGGCAGGAGCCAAGCCGCATAAGGTCGGTGCGTTCGTCGCTTCCCTGCCGCTGCTCGTTCCGCTGCTGCTCATCATCTTGAACACCGTCACCGGCGCGATCGACCAGAACAACCAGGGCGTGGTCGGAACTGGAGAGTACGAGCCCTCAGCGTGGGCCGTGCCGTTCGCCTTCATCGGTAACCCCGTAGTCGCGCTTGTCATCGGCGTCATCCTCGCCGTGTACATGCTGCTGCCGCGTTGGACGCCGCGCTCGAAAGTACAGGGTTGGTTCGGTGAAGCTGCTGCTTCCGCCGGGCTCATCCTGCTTATCACCGGCGCAGGCGGCGCACTCGGCCAGGTTCTTCGCAGCTCCGGAGTGGGTGATGCCCTCGCGGAGGCTATCGCCGCAACGCCGTTGCCGGCGTTCCTGGTTCCCTTCCTCATCGCCACCTTCGTCCGCATTGCCCAGGGCTCAGGCACGGTTGCCATGATCACTGCGGCTTCGGTAACAGCACCACTGGTGACCTCGCTCGGCATCGACCCGGTCGTTGCCGCACTGGCCTGCACCGCCGGTTCGATGGTCTTCAGCTACTTCAACGACTCCTACTTCTGGGTGGTCACACGCTTCGCCGGACTCGACGGGACGGCAGCGCTGAAGGGCTGGTCCGGCATTACGACGGCGGTTTGGGCCGGCTCGATTCCGCTCCTCTTCATCGCAAACGCGATCCTGGGCTGAGGTCTAGAAGGTACGCCGACGCTTCGAATCGAACCGCTCCCCGGGAGATGTCCCGGGGAGCGGCTCGCTTCTGAGTCACCGAAGCCGAATGTTCGAGGGGCTCCCGGGAACAGCCATCGCTTTCAGACCGGACTGTTCCGCCTGGAGAAGGCACCACTTGGCCAGTTGCATACCGACGAGCTTTTGTAGGGACTCGTGCTTCGTTTTCACCATGGGCGTCGCTGCCGAGCCGAAAACCGCGAGGCTGACGCCGTTTTTTCTGTGCAGAGCAGGATCCCGAAGGACTGCAATCCAGGCCCTGCTCAAAGCGTTCCTCGCCGCCTCAGCACTGCCATTGACGTTATTGAAAGCACGTGAGAGGTGAGCTGCCATACGTGCATGTTCGGTCAACTGAGCTGACGGCTTCTGAGCGGCAGGCTGCACTGCTTGAAGCGCTATCGGTTTTGCTGAGACCGCTTTCGTTGAGGCCGGCCTTGCCGGTTCCTCCGCAGCGAGAGTCAGTTCCGCGAGTTCAAGGTGAAGCTTCGCAATCTCCCGGTGGATCTCACCGATTCGCTGTACGACGACGGCACGAGTCGGGGGAGCCTTCGTGGCGGTCGGGCGCAGCCTGGCTTCCACTCCGGCCGACATGCTGCAGCGGAAGAGGCCACACAGGGCTTTTGCGAGCGGAAGGCGGCCGCCGTCGTCGTCGGGCAAGTGAAGAGGCACAGGGCTGGGAAGGGTCTGCACAACGGATGCCAGTTCCTCCAGCGTTCCATAGACCTTCCCGAACCGGATGCGCTCCACGACAGTCGCCGTATCAACCTGCGGGGAATAGACGCACTGTGCAAGCTTCAACTGCTGGTCGTCGAGGCCGGGAAAATGCACAGCCAAAATGCTCGACCTGCGGATGGCCAACCGTACGACCTCGTGTTGCTTTGTGACCTGCTCGATGGGGTTGCTCACTCCGGTTCCGTCGGCGAGCAACCAAGGCTTGCCCGTGTCTGCTGCAAACGAGACGGGGGACGGAAACCTCTTCCACTCGCTGACCATGAGGCAACCAGTCCGGGTGTTATAGAAGAACCAGTCGACCTCGGCGACGGGAAGCCCCGGTGCATCTACCCGACAATTCGTGAAGGCCCAGACGTCGTCATTGAGCAGGGACGCCAGCCGGGACACATCCTTCTGTGCAGGAGTGTGCGCCGCCGAATTGGTGGAAGGAAAGTGCAGCAACGTCGCGCCTTCATGGGTGCAGGGGATGATGAAGGATCCCCAACCCCGCACCAGCCGCGCGAAATGCGCTGCGATCATCCTAATAGAGGAAAAGCGCGACCCTGCCCATTAGGCTGGGCCGAATGGCGGCCACCGCAGAACCACCCCGTAAATCTCCCGCTCGAACAGCAGCGCGCATACTTCTCGGGTTATTGTTGCTCGCCGCCGGCACCGCCCACCTGACAGTCGCCCGTTCCGAGTTCGCCGCACAGGTGCCGTCCTGGTCCCCACTGGATACGGACGTCGTCGTGGTGGCGTCCGGCGTCGTCGAACTGGGTCTTGGAGCGGCACTGATTGTCCTTCAGCGGCAGAGAGTCTTGGTGGGCTGGATTGTCGCCGCCTTCTTCGTCCTCATCTTCCCCGGCAACATCGCCCAGTACGTAGAAGGCACGGACGCATTTGGTCTGAATACCGACCGCGCCCGACTCATCCGACTGTTCTTCCAGCCGCTCCTGGTGCTCTGGGCACTGTGGTCTACAGGCGCATGGCGCGACCTGCGATTGCTACGCTCCTCACGTGAGCATCAACGCCACTAACGGCATTCGCAACACACCACGATCGGGCGTGACGTCATCGACCTAGACGTTGTCATTGCCCTTGTCGGCGCCGTCGTTTTGATCGGTCTGGGTTCGATTTTCCGGCATAAGTTCATCCCGAGTGCCGAGTTCTGGTCCGGGCTCGAAAAGCTGACCTACTTTGTGCTCCTTCCGTCCCTGCTCGTAATCGGCCTCGCCGGAGCCGACTTCGCATCGATCGAGCCCGGACCGATGGTCCTGGTGCTGGCAGCCTCGGCCACCTTCGCGACCCTGCTCGCCTACGCTGCCCGCCGCCCGGCAGCCGGCCGTGATGGCCCTGCCTTCACATCCGTCTTCCAGGGCACTGTCCGCTTCAACACCTACATCGGAGTGACGACGGCGGCCGCACTCTTCGGAGCCGACGGCATCGCCATCGCAGCACTCGCCAACGCCGTCCTTGTGCCGTTCGGCAATCTCGCGTCGACAATAGCGCTGGCCCACTACGGACACCACAAACTCCGCGGCTCCGCATTGGTCTTCGCCGTGTTCGGAAACCCGCTGATCCTCGCGTGCGCAATCGGACTTGCCGCAAATCTGATCGGTTCCGCACCGGGAGCGGACGGCGTGCTCGACGCTCCGGTACCAGCCGCCGTCGTACAGCTCATGGCTGCGGTCCTGGGACTGCTCGGTGGAGCGGCACTGCCGATCGGGCTCTTCTGCGTAGGCGCCGGGCTGCGCGGACGGTTCTTCCCGCGCGAGTCCCTGCGCCCCGTGATGGCGGCACTGTTGCTGCGGTTCGTTCCGGTGCCGGCAGCGACGCTGGGACTGTGTATCCTGCTCGGATTCAGCGGACCGGCCGCCGTGGTCTGCGTGGTGTTCCAGGCGCTACCCACTGCGACTAGCTCCTACGTCTTCGCCCGACGGTTGGGCGGCGACGCCTCCCTCATGGCACAGATCACCGCAGCCCAAACTGTCATCTCGGGCGTGGTTCTGCCATCGTGGATCCTCATTGCGCTGACGGTGCTGATGTAGATCGCTAGGATCGAGCCATGGAAACCCGCGAGTCTGCCGCAGAGACCACACTGGTCACCCTCAGCGACATTGAAGCCGCCGCCGAACGCATCAACGACCTGGTCCTGCGAACACCGCTCATCCAGCTCCCGCACCCGCAGCGCCCGGAGGAGATCCTCCACTGCAAAGCCGAATCACTCCAGCCCACCAGCGCCTTCAAGCTGCGCGGCGCCTACAACACCATCGCGCAGGTACTGGACCAGGCGCACGAACACGGAATCGTCGCGCAATCCTCAGGCAATCACGCCCGAGCCGTTGCCTGGGTTGCAAATCGCCTCAACCTGCGGGCGGTCATCGTCATGCCGGAGGCGGCCCCGCGCACCAAGATTGACGCCGTCCGAGCGCTCGGCGCCGAAGTCCAGGTGGTGCCGTCCGCGCTGCGCGACGTCCGCGCCCACGAACTTGTCGCCAAACACGGGTACATCCACATCCCGCCCTACGATGACCCGCGCATCATCGCCGGTCAGGGGACCGTCGGCCTGGAGATCATGCAGCAACTGCCCGACGTCGACACCGTCCTCGTCCCCATTTCCGGCGGTGGCCTCATCTCCGGCATCGCGACGGCGGTCAAAGCCCTGAACCCGGAAACGCGCGTGATCGGCGTCGAACCGGAGCTCGCCGCCGACGCCGCCCAGAGCTTTCGCGAAGGCCGCCGCGTCACCTGGGAGCAACAACAGACCTACCGCACGATCGCCGACGGGCTCCGGACGCCCGCCCTCGGCGTGCACCCGTGGGAGCACGTGAAGCGCTACGTCGACGACGTCGTTACCGTCACCGAAGAGCAGATCCTGGCCGCCATGCGCCACCTCACACTTGCCGGCAGGCTCGTGGTCGAACCGTCCGGCGCGGTTGCCACCGCTGCGTGGATGCACGACGTGGTTCCCAGCCAGAACGACGGCGGCACAGTGGCCGCCGTCGTCTCCGGTGGTTCAGTGGATCCGGCCCTCCTGGCGAAGGTGCTGCAGCAGGCGGGCTAGAGCCGGGTGCCTTCACGCGCCGCTATTCGGCCACCCGGTTCCGGAACTTCCCAATCCGGACGCGCAACTCCTCGATCTGGCGACGCACGACGACGGCGGGATCCGGATTGATTTCGTTGGCTGGAGGAGCCTTACGGACGTTGCCAGAGCAAATGAAGTCGGCACAGATCAGCGTCCCGACCGTGTTCCCGTTGCGTCCGGCCTGTCCCGCTCGCTTAGCCACCCAGAGCAGCACGTCCTCCTTCGAGAAGACATCCCGGCACATCTCGCAGAGCACCGATCGGTTCTTTTTCGCGCCTCCGTCCGGTGCACGCAGAAGGACACCGGTCAGCCCGCGTTCAGTCGGCACGACGAGGTACGCACGAAGCGGCGGGGTTGAGAGCAAAGCCTCCGAAGGAAGAGTGTTGCGCGTCACCTCATAGGACCATAAGGTTATCGAAGCGCTTCGATAACTACCAGGCCAGCTCTAAGGGGGCTCGCTCCATGCATACTGACGAGACGTTGCGGTCTCCCGATGAACTCGTGTTCGGAGGTGACTACAACCCCGAACAATGGCCTGAGTCCGTGTTGCACGAAGATGTGCGCCTTATGCGCCAAGCCCGTGTGAATCGGGTGACCATCGGCGTCTTCTCCTGGTCCTCGATCGAACCGCGGGAAGGTGAATACGAGTTCGGGTGGCTGGACCGGGTCATGGACCTGATGGCCGAGAACGGCATCGGCGTTGTCCTTGCCACGCCCACCGCTTCGCCACCGCCCTGGTTCTCGTTGGCATACCCGGAAGCACTCCCAGTGACCGCGGACGGGGTAAGGCTCATTCACGGCAGCCGGGACACCTACAACCCAGCAGCCCCCGCATACCGATCCGCCGCGAAGCGCGTGACCGCAGCACTGGCGGAGCGCTACTCATCCCATCCCGCCCTCACAATGTGGCACCTCCACAACGAGTACGGGACGGTCTCCTACGGACCGCAGGCCGATGCAGCCTTCCGCGAGTGGCTCCGAACCAAGTACGGGACCCTCCAGCAGTTGAACGCCACCTGGAACACGGCGTTCTGGTCCCAGGGTTACGGCGACTGGGAGGAGATTTTCGCTCCACAGGCCACCCAGTACCTGCCGAACCCTTCCCAGGTTCTCGACTTCAGGCGTTTCTCGGCGGACCTGCTGCGCGACTGTCTTCGGGAGCAGGTCGAGATCGTCCGCAGCATCCGACCCGAGGTACCCGTCACCACCAACTTCATGCTTCCCAGCTGGAACCACTACGACCAGTGGGACCTGGCCGCTGAGATCGACGACGTCTCCGTCGACCATTACCCGGACACGCCAGGCATCGAAGGTGATGTTCAGGTTGCCTTTGGAAGCGACCTCGCACGCTCCTTCAACGGCGGACGCCCCTGGGTGCTCATGGAACAGGCCACCACCATGGTCTACAACTATGCGCAGGGACGGATCCTCGCCCGCGATCCGGGCAGGCTCCTGTTCAATACACTCCAGTACCTTGCCCGCGGCTCCACGGGGTCCCTGTTCTTCCAATGGCGGTCGCCGCGCGCCGGCGCCGAGTTCTTCCACTCGCCGATGGTTCCTCACGTTGGCGAGAACTCCCGGACGTTCCGCGAGATCGTAGAGCTCGGGACCAGTCTTTCGGGGCTGTGCGAACTCGCACAGGCGCCCGCGGCAGGGCGTCGCGTGAACCAGAACCGGGTGGCGATCGTCTGGGATTCCGATGCCTGGTGGTCGGTGGACACGCCCGCATTGCCGTCCACCGACGTCGCATTCCTGCCCGCCGTGAAATGGGTCCACCGCGCGCTGTGGTGGCTTGGTATCAATACCGACTTTGTCCGGCTCGACCAGGACCTCACCGGTTACGACCTCATCCTGGTTCCCAGCAAACTGGCTGCCTCGGATGCGGAGGCTGAAGCGCTCCAGGGCTTCGTGGCAGCCGGTGGACATACCGCTATCTGGTACTTCTCGGGCAGCACCGATGAAAACCTCAACGTGCGCCTCGGTGGCTTCACCGGAGCATTCGCTGAACTTCTCGGCATCCGGGTCGAGGAGCACTTTCCCCAGCTCGCGGAGACAGCCCTGAAACTCAGCGACGGTTCAACCGCTGATTGCTGGGCAGAAAGTGTCGACCTCGCCGGCGCGACAAGCGTTGCCGACTTCACCGAGCACCCTCTCTCGGGGCATCCTGCCGTCACCACTCACCAATACGGTTCCGGCACGGCCCACTATTTCGCCACCAGACTGGCCGAGGATGCCCTGCGCGAACACCTCCGTCGCATTCTCGACGACGCCGGCGTCCACCCGGACCACCCGGCAGCCGGGTTCGGTGTCGAAGCAGTCCGCCGCCATGCCGGCGATTCCAGCTACCTGTTCCTCCTCAACCACTCGGACGAAGCGGTCGACGTCGATGTCCACGGTCACGATCTCCTGACCGACACAACGGTCCGGGGCGCCACCACCCTGGCTCCCGGCACCGCGGTGATTGTGCGCGAGCACTCAAACCAGTGAGCGCCCTCTTCTACGCCAGCCCGGCAAATACCTGGCTGGACGGCTTGCCCCTGGGTAACGGCCGGATCGGCGCCATGGTCCTGGCAGACGGTCCGACGCTGCGGCTGCAGGTGAACGACAGCACAGCCTGGTCGGGGAGCCCCGCCAGCGAGCAACGGTGGGGCGGCGTCTCAGCGGAGACGGCCTCGCGCGTGCTCGCTGAGGCAAGGACTGCTATCGCCGAGGGGAGGCCGGTTGACGCGGAAAGAAGCCTGGAAGGGCTGCAATCCACCTACTCACAGTCGTATCTGCCCTTCGCCGACGTCGTCATCTCGGTGGACCAACGCACTCAGCTGCAGGAGCGCAGGCTGTCTCTCTCCGACGCCACTCACCGCACCACCGGGCAGATCGACGGCGGCAGCATCACGCAGGAGACGTTCATCAGTGCGGTGGAGGGGGTGCTCGTCCACCGGCTTCAGTCCACCGCGCCGCTTGACGTCGCCCTCGCCGTCTCCACGCCGCTGAGGGAAACCGGGCGCACCACCAGGCCCAGCGACGTCGTACTGGAACTGCGGCTGCCCGCTGACGTGGCGCCGGGGCACGAACCGGACGAGCCGGCGCTCCAGGAGGAACTCGACGGCATTGAGCCGCTTGAAGGCGCGTTGTGTCTCGCCATGAAACATGACGGTATCGCTACTCGGAACGATGGAGGAGACACCGTACTCACCGGCGTTAGCGAGCTCGTGATGGCGGTCGCGACCGAGACCACGTTCACCGGCATCGGCCGTGCACCGGAAGGTTCCTCCGGGAACTGCGCGGAGGCCGCGCGCCGTCGTGCCCATGCGGGACTCGACAGGGGCTGGGACGCCCTGCACGCCAGGCACACCGAGGCTCACCGCGAGCTGTTCGACCGCGTCACGGTCATCCTGAAGCCGGGTCCGGATGCGTTGCCGGACCGCGACAACGTACCGGCAGACGTGCGGCTGCGGGAGGCGAATGCGCATCCCGCCGGCGTCCTCGTCGCTGATCCGGCGCTGGTTGCCCTGCTGTTCGACTACGGGCGGTACCTGCTGCTCGCTTCATCGGGCCCCGGCACTCTTCCGGCCACGCTCCAAGGCATCTGGAATGACGATCTGCGCCCTCCCTGGTCCTCGAACTACACGCTGAACATCAACGCTCAAATGAACTACTGGGGTGCAGAAGCGGCCGCTCTGGCTGAGTGTCACGAGTCGCTCTTTGACCTTGCGGAAGCACTCGCCGATCGAGGCCGGCGTACCGCCGCCACTCTGTATGGCGCACGCGGCTGGGTGGCGCATCACAACTCCGATGCGTGGGCATTCAGCTCGCCGACCGCCGGTCACGCCAGCTGGTCCCAATGGCCGATGGCCGGACCATGGCTGGTCCGGCAGCTCGACGAGAAGCGGCGCTTCGGGTCGGCCAGCCCTGACCAGATCGAGCGACTGTGGAACCTGGCAGTCGGCGCCGCGCAATTCCTCTGCGACTGGCTGATCGACGAAGGCGGTGCGCACCTGGAAACGCGACCGTCCACCTCACCGGAGAACTGCTATCTGAGCAGTCAGGGACGGGCCGCCGTCGCTACGTCGACTGCCATGGACCGCACCCTTATCTCCGAACTGTTCGAGACGGTACTCGCGCTGGCCCCGCTTGTTGGGCAAACCGCCCACCCCATCCTGGATGAGGTACGCAGGGCCCTCCCTCGAATCGCGCCGCCACAGGTCGGCACCGACGGCAGGATCCTCGAGTGGGGGCACCAGGCGGAAGAGGCGGAACCTGAGCACCGGCACCTCTCGCACCTGCTTTTCGCCTACCCCGGTAACGGCCCGACGCCGGAGCTCGCCGACGCCGTTCGCCTCTCCCTCGACCATCGCGGCGACGATTCCACCGGCTGGTCGCTGATCTGGAAGGTCTGCCTGCGCGCAAGGCTGGAGCAGACCGGAAAGGTCGCGGACCTGCTCCAGCTGATGTTCCGGCCGGCGGACGAAACCAACGGCCCACACGCCGGCGGACTCTACAACAATTTCTTCGCCGCTCATCCGCCGTTCCAGATCGACGGGAACTTTGGCTATGTAGGCGCACTGGCCGAAATCCTGGTGCAGAGCCATTCCTGGGTAATCCGCCTGCTCCCTGCAGTGCCCGCGGAGTTGCGGAGCGGCAGCGTTCGTGGCCTCATCGCCAGGCCCGGCATTACCGTCGACGTGACCTGGAAGGATGGCCTGCTTAGCAAAGCCGTGCTGACTCCGCAGCATGCCGAGGCAGCGGGGGAGCGGCTCATCTCCGTCAACGGCACTGTGGAACCTGTGACGCTCAGATTCGGGCAAAGAACCACGCTCCGCCGGAACTCCACAACCGGCGCCATCGACCTCTCAACAACAGACCATGACTAGCATTACCGCGAACGGAAAGGCAGTGTTTACGCCATGACCCAACACAGTGAAGAGACAGCCACCCGAGTGACGGGCAGCCCCGATTACCGAGACGTCGGCCTCGAGTTCCCGCCCGGCTTCGTCTTCGGATCCGCTACCGCGTCCTACCAGATCGAAGGCGCCCACGACGCCGACGGTCGCGGCCCCTCCATCTGGGATACCTTCAGCCACACCGAGGGCAAAGTGTGGAACGGCGACACCGGCGACGTCGCCTGTGACCACTACAACCGACTCGACTCCGACCTGGACCTGATGAAAGACCTGGGGCTGGAGTCCTACCGATTCTCGATCGCGTGGCCGCGCATCCAGCCCACCGGTCGCGGCCCCGCCAACGAGGCCGGGCTCGCCTTCTACGACCGGCTGGTCGACGGACTGCTCGCCCGGGACATCAAGCCGATCGTCACCCTCTACCACTGGGATCTGCCGCAGGCACTCGAGGACGACGGCGGCTGGACCAACCGCGAAACAGCGTTCGCCTTCGGGGACTACGCTCGCATCGTCGGTGAACGTCTCGGCGACAGGGTCGCACTATGGACCACCCTCAACGAGCCGTGGTGCAGCGCCTACCTCGGATACGGCTCCGGCGCGCACGCACCCGGGCGGACAGAACCGGCATCCGCGCTCGCCGCCGTACACCACCTCAATCTCGCCCACGGCCTGGCCGTCCTGGCGCTCCGGGACGTAGTGACGAACAATCCGGACTTCGCGATCACCCTCAACCTGCACGTCTTCCGACCGGAGGGGGAGACCGGCCCCGAAGCCGTGCGGCGGGTGGACGGCCTTGCCAACCGGCTGTTCCTGGACCCACTGCTGAAGGGCGTCTACCCGGAGGACGTACTGGAAGACACCGCGAGTCTTACGGACTGGCCCTTTGTGCAGGATGGCGACCTTGAAGTCATCCATCAGCCCCTGGACGTCCTCGGTGTGAACTACTACTCCACAAACCGCGTACGCATGTGGGACGGCGAAGGTCAAAAGGAGAACGCTGACGGGCACGGGGATGCCGCCGGCACGGCCTGGCCGGGCGCAGACATGGTCGAGTTCCTCCAGCAGCCCGGCCCCTACACCGAGATGGGGTGGAACATCGAGCCGTCCGGGCTCGAGGACCTGCTAGTCTCGCTGCATGAAAGCTGGCCTGAGCTGCCGCTGATGATCACGGAGAACGGCGCGGCCTTCCCCGACGCCGTCGAGATCGGTGCCGATGGAACCCGGCGGGTTCACGACCCCAGCCGTATCGACTACCTGCGCCGCCACTTCACCGCTGCCCACCGGGCGATGGACCGTGGCGTTGATCTTCGCGGCTACCAGGTGTGGTCACTCATGGACAACTTCGAGTGGGGCTACGGATACTCCAAGCGCTTCGGCATCGTGCACGTCGACTACGACACCCTGGAGCGCACACCAAAGGACAGCTCGCGCTGGTATTCGCAGCTAATCCGGGACCGGCGAATCCCGCCGGGCGATCAAACGCCCGAGGATTAGATGACAGAAGGAGGGCCAGCCAACCCGGCTGGCCCTCCTCCCATCCTGACGCAGCGGCTACCCGCCGGTCTGTGCTTCGTCGCTTCCACCGGACACCCGGCCGCTCGACTTCTGCAGACGGTCGATGTGCTCCGAGGCCTGTGCCTTGGTGATGTCGGCTGGGATTTCCTCCCCGGCCTCCCGCGCAAGAGTGTCGAGGTAGCTGCGCTGGGCATCGGTCATGGGTTCATCCCCGGTGACCCAGTCCTCAGGGTCACGTGCAAAACCGCCCTGCGGCTCCGGCGTCGGGCTTCCCAAAGTTTCATCAGACATAACGTGCTCCTTCGTTCGGGGAACTACTGGCTTGCTTCCGGGGGCAGTGCTTCGTGGTGGGGGCGGCCGTGCGTCCGACGGTCTTCCTTCATCTCCGCCTCGAACAGATGGCGCTTGCCCTCCACCAGTTCGTCACGGGCGCGCTTCTCGAGCTTCTTGAATTGCGCGTAGTAGTGGTCGTCATAGTCCTCGACGATCTGGAAGGTCCACCTCCCCTCGATGACGTTCCGGCCCAGAACGTCGCGGTCCACCTCATCCGCGAGTGAGTCATGCCCCGCCTCCCGCAACAGGCCGACAGCTTCGCCCAGGGCCAGGTCTGCCGTCCCCGTCAACCGGTGGAACCCGTACAGGAGTCCGCGGGCATGCTCCACTACTTCGAGCGCCTCGGAGAACTTCCCGAGCGCCTCTACTGTCTTGTCCGAAGCCGATTCAGGCCTCTGGTGGTTGCTGTCCGGCCCGTCCGATCCTGAGATAGTCATACTGCTTACCATATACAGCAGGAGCTTCTCATGGGCAGATCTTCCGCGTGGCCCTATACCGATGAGGGACGCCGGAATACCCTGAATTCATGCCCACTTCCAGCAGGTCTCCGGCCGCCAACAGCACGACGACGGCCCCGGACCTCCCGGCCATCCAACGCCACACCGTCCGGGTCCTCATCGTGGCCCAGATCCTCGGCGGAATCGGTATGGGATCGGTGCTTTCCATCGGTGCCGTCATGGCCGCGGAAATTTCGGGCTCGGAGGCGCTGTCCGGCACTGCCGCCACTTTGAGTACTCTCGGCGCCGCGGCGAGCGCCATTCCGTTGGCGCGCCTCGCCCAGCGACTGGGGCGCAGGGCCGCCCTGTCTACCGGAGCGTTCATTGCAGCTTCGGGATCGCTCACCGTGATCGGCGCGGCTGCGCTCGGTTCCTTCCCCCTCCTGCTCCTCGCGTTCGCTCTGATCGGTGTAGGCACAGCGGTCAATCTCCAGTCCCGCTTCGCTGCCACTGATATCGCGACCCCCGAGCGGAGGGGTCGCGATCTGTCACTGGTTGTCTGGTTCACCACCGTCGGAGCAGTGCTTGGGCCCAACCTGATCGGCCCGGGTGAAGTAGTGGCCGATACGCTCGGCATGCCGGAATTGACCGGCCCGTTCCTCATCGCCGTTGGTGCACAGATCGCGGCGGCGGCTGTGTACCTGGTTGCGCTGCGGCCGGACCCGTATCTCGTGAGCAAGGCGACGCCGCCGGACCCCAGGGATGACGTCCCGGGATCAGTGCGTGGCAGGGGAGCGCTCATCTTCGCCATCGGGGCGGTGGCTCTCAGCCACGCGGTGATGGTGTCGGTGATGTCCATGACGCCGGTGCACCTGGTGAACCACGGCGTGACGCTCACCATCGTAGGGCTCACCATCAGCCTGCACATCGCCGGCATGTATGCCCTGTCACCGGTGTTCGGCTGGTTGAGCGACCGGGTGGGCCGGGTGGGAACCATCCTCATCGGGCAGGCGCTGTTCGCCGTCGCGCTGGCATTCGTGGCGTTCGGTGAAGCCAGCCCCGTCATGGTGACAATCGGCCTGATCTTCCTCGGACTCGGCTGGAGCGCGTCCACCGTTTCAGGGTCCGCTCTGGTGACAGACCTCGCGACCGGTAGTGCCCGCGCACGCATCCAGGGTTGCACTGACCTGACCATGAACCTTGCCGGCGCATTAGGCGGAGGAGCGGCGGGCCTTGTCCTGGCAATGGTGGGCTACGCCGGACTTGCCTGGGCAGCAGGTCTGTTGGTGCTGCTCATTGTTGCGGGTGCGACGACGATGCGCACCGCACGCCCTCTCTCCGCTTAGGCAGGAGTGAGGAGCGGCACCGCCGCCTATTGATAAGCAAACTGTCCATTGCTTATCCTGACAGTAGTTCAGCAGCGAGCCATGTATCTCTTCTGGGGCGACTTCATGGACGGGTGGTTGCATGCGGACTTTTGGTGTGGAGGAGGAATTCCTCCTGATCAATCCCTGGTCGCTGTGCCCTGAGGCAGCAGCCGAAGCCGTCTTCCTAGCCGCGCGCGGTGGCGCGCTGACCCGGGAGTGCAAGCAGGAACAGATTGAGACAGGCACTGAGCCACAAACAACTCTGGAGGATATGAGCGCGGATATCCTCCGACAACGCTCAATTGCCGATGATGCAGCCTCCCGCGCGGGCGTCCGAATAGCAGCTCTCGCAACCTCGCCGATGGTGACCAACACTGCAGTTACTCCCGAGCCGCGCTACCTGGAGATGCAGGATCAGTTCGGCTCGACCCTTCGGGACCAGTTGACGTGCGGCTGTCACGTCCACGTCGGAGTGGAGTCCGACGAAGAAGGCGTGGGCATCCTCGACCGCATCCGGGTTTGGCTTCACGTGCTGGCAGCCCTGAGCGTGAATTCGCCGTTCTGGAATAGTGAGGATTCCGGCTACGCGAGCTACCGAAGCCAGGCTTGGAGCCGCTGGCCGACCGCGGGTGTCTACGAGATTTTCGGCTCGGCTGCGGCCTACCGCGACCTCGTCGAGACCCTGCTCGCCACCGAGGTTCCGATCGACGAGGGGCAGATCTACTTTGACGCCCGTTTGAGCCGCCACCATCCCACCGTTGAAGTCCGTGTTGCAGACGTCTGCCTACAGGCCGATGATGCTCTCCTGCAGGCTGCGCTCACGAGAGCGCTCGTTGAGACCGCAGCGAGGGAGTGGGCCGACGGCGTTCCGCCCATTCCCATGCCCGCAGCACAGCTGCGGCTCGCCGCGTGGCGTGCAAGTCGCTTCGGGCTGGACGGCCAACTGCCCGATCCGCAACTCAACGTCCTCCGCGACGCTCGACAGGTTGCGCGCAGCCTGTTCGAGTACGTCCGTCCAGTCCTGGAAGAGCAGGGGGAGGAGCTCACCGTCGAGTCCCTCCTCCGCCAAACCCTCATCCGCGGAACGGGGTGCAACCGCCAGCGCGCCGTCTACGCGCGGACCGGGAGCCTGGCCGAGGTGGTCTCAGACGCTGTCCTCCTGACGAACCTCGGCCAGGGCTCGCTGCATGAACGGCACGCGAGCCGCGGGTGCTTCCACATGAGAGGCAACGAACTACACCGCATCTGAGGGATCCCCTCAGGTCGTGGGTGATTGTGCGCGGGAAACACCGCGAACAGGTCCGGTTGTAGAGGTGAGCATCGCTTCCAGTTTTGCGATCACGGCGTCGAGGCCCAGCTCGAAAGCGAGGTCCTGACGCCGCCCGGTGGGCTGGGCAGCGAGTGCTGCGGAAAGCGCCGGATGGTGCGATTCTGATGCGGACCAGAGCGGCTCAGGCGATGCGGCGTCGATGGCCGACCCCAGGACCAGAACGTCCACCATCGCAAGGCCGCCGAGGAGAGCAGGTCCCTTGAATCCGGCTGACGCGAGGACCTGTGCGAGGCTCTCGTAAATATTCAGTGTTGCGTCGTCGTCGACCGGTTCTCCGACCAACGCGGGAATAGCCTCGGGGTGCCGCTGCATCGCATCACGGTAGTTGACGGCCCAACGACGGACCTGTTCCTGCCAGGTGCCTTCACCTGGAGGAAAATCTCCGCGGCTATTGGCATCCTGACTGATCAGCGACCGAATCCCCTGAATGATCTCGGTCCGTCCTCCCTTCACATGGTGATAAAGGGAGGACGGACTCACCCCCAGTTTTTTGGCCAGCCGGGGAATCGAGAACCCGCGCTGCTCGTCGAACAGGTCGAGTGCAGCCCGGTGGATCTTCTGTGACGTCAGAAGTGGACTGGTTGGCCGGACCATCGGATTCCCTCGTCTGGGTGGAAGCTAGAAGACAACCACACTACGGGCGCGCTCGCCACGACGCATGGCATCGAATGCTTCATTGACGTCGTCAAGGCTGATGCGATCAGAGATCAGCTCATCCACCGGCAGTTTCCCTGCCAGATAAAGCGCAGCCAAGCGTGGAAAATCTCTCCCCGGAACTGTGGATCCATAGTTCGAACCGATGATCCGAATGCCTCCTTCGGCCAACGCAAGCCCGTCGAAGCTGATCAACTGATCAGCTGGTGGGAGTCCTACGAGAACGGCTGTGCCACCGCGCACCAGCAGACCCGGAAGCGATTCGATCGTCTGCTTCCTACCGATCGCTTCGAAAGCGAAGTCTGCCCCGCCGTCAGTGATCCCCAGGATTTCCTGCCGTGTGTTGGCGTCCGCTACCACCGTGTGGGTGGCGCCCAGCCTTGCGGCCAGTTCCAGTTTCTCCTTGCTGAGGTCCACGGCGATGATCGGGTAAGCACCGGCGAGGTTGAGGCCCATGATGATTGACAACCCCACACCTCCGGCGCCCACCACGACGGCGGAACTGCCTGGCGAGACTGCTGCATCATTGACGACCGCGCCCACACCGGTAGCAACAGAGCAGCCGAGGAGCGAGGCGACGTCGAACGGAACCTCCGAGGGAATCTTCACCGCTGCCGATTCCGGAACGACCGCATACTCGCTCATGGAGCCCACAGCGAGATACGGATAAACCCGGGCACCGTTGAGGGAGAGCGGTGTGGTGCCGTCCGGCAACAGGCATTCTTCCGAGCGGCTGCCGGTGCAGACAAATGCCCGGCCCGAGAGGCACGCGGTGCAGCGTCGGCAAGGGTAGAACCAGCTGAGCACCACGTGGTCCCCGATCCGTACATCCCGCACACCATCGCCGATTGCCTCGACGACTCCGGCGCCTTCATGGCCCATGACAGTCGGAGACGGCAATTCCCACTCGCCGTCAAGCACGTGGCGATCGGAACCGCAGACACCTGAGGCACCCAGACGCACCAGAACGGTTCCCGGGCCGGGTTCGGCGACTTCTACCTCGTTGATCTCCAGCTGGGAGCCACTCCGGTGTATAGCGGCGCGGGACACTAGGCTCACTTGCCGGTTCCTTTCGCAGTGATCGGCTCGCCGGCATCGAATGCACCCAAACCACGCCTCTTGTACAGGACTGTTGCGAGGACCCAATGGACGAGCCCGCCAACGATGGCCGCCGGTAGCGATGCCGTGATCACGTTGAATGCGGGCTGCGTTTCAAGCGTGACCGGGTTGTACAGCCAGAGGTAGAAGGCTGCGCCGACGACGACGGCTGCCATACCTGCCCAATTGACGCCACCGGACAGATGGTACGCGCTGCTCGATCCAGGGGCATACAACTCCGCCAGATCGATTCGCTGCCTACGCAGGATGAAGTAATCGGCGATGATCGCACCGCACATCGC
The DNA here is from genome assembly GCF_058269075.1 of Arthrobacter sp. TJ-270. NCBI lineage: Bacteria > Bacillati > Actinomycetota > Actinomycetes > Micrococcales > Micrococcaceae > Arthrobacter > Arthrobacter sp. TJ-270. The sequence continues at coordinate 82,541 of NZ_JBZCNB010000002.1, forward strand.
TGCCAGGAAGGCACCGCTCAGCGTTACGAAGAGGACAAAGCGCTCGTACATGAACTGGGGAAAGAACGCCAGCGCCGCCGGCAGGACGAAGAACGCCGCGCAGAGCCACTTCCAGTGCAGCCCCCGCAACAAATTTCCGCTCGATTGACGCAGGGCGAGAACGGTGGAATAGACGATTGAGGACATGCTGGTGATGTTGGCGAAGCAGATGAACAGCAGGATGAAAGCGCCGAGCAAGGGGCCTCCGAAGGGGATCATCCAGACTGTCGGGTCTGAGTCGCCCAGCGTCAGCGCAGCACCCATGCCGACTACCTGCGCCAGCAGCGTGGCGATGAGCAGTCCGCCATAGGCAGGCCAGATGGCTGCTCGGGGGGAGTTGGTCATGCGTGCAAGGGACCCCATCACGGGATACCAGGAAACGCCCACACCTACGTTGAATTCGACCGCGATGGCGAAGTTCAGCTGAGGATCGTCAAAGGGAGCGAGAGGGGCGGAGTCGAGCAATGTTGCCCATGATGTGTTGATCACGAGGAAGATCATGAGCAACGCGGTAATGGCCAGCAGCCCGGGTCCGATGAACTTGTTGAGCCGGCCAATAGTCACCGGGCCACGGGACAGAATGAACCAGGCCACTGCGATGGCGACGAGGGCACCAATGATGACCATCACGCCGTACTCACCGAAATCAGCGCCGGTCGCAACGTTCGCCACCTGAGTGGTTGCGCGGCCAACCATGATCCCGAGGAGGGAGGACCAGCCCATCTCGGTGATCAGGACTACGCTGAACACGAGGACCCCAACGCCGACGACACCGAAAACCGGTCGCAGGATGGTGTACTGCTCAACCCCATACCGCTGGCTGGCAACCGTGCTTGCCAGCACCATGAAACACAGGCCAATCGCGTTTCCGATGATCATCGCCGCAACGCCCTGCTGGAAGCCAACGAACGACGCCGTCGCACCACCAACGAGGAAGGCCCAGGTGGCGATCGCGAGGGCAACGTTCACCCAACTGAAGTCCACCGCGTTCCAGACTCGCTCTGACCTCAGCAGCGGCAGCGATCCGAAGGTATTCGCGTGCTCAACTTCCTCTACCGCAGTGCTCTTTGAGGCGCTCACAGGGCCATCACCAATACCCCGAGTAGGCACATGAGCAAGGTTGTGCCGACGTAAACCAGCAGCTCCCGGTTCGATAGTGCCCGGCGTCCCGGGTCCCCCGCTTCTTCCGTCCTGATTATCCCGATCCGTCGGCGCAGTTCTTGCTGCACCAAATCGGCGTCACGATTCATCACGGCCTCCTCGCCATATAACCGAATACCTTTCGGTTTCCGCAATGATTTTCTGCCTAGGATGGTGCTCTGTCAACAGACCCGGCGAGCAGGAGAACTGCCGTCAAAGGAGGCAAGAGTGGTGCGTATCGCAGCGTGGCAAGCCACTGGAGTGGTGGGCGACCTGCAGACAAACCTGCAACGCTTGGCAGCAGCGGCGTCCAGATCGAGCGACGAAGGAGTCGACATTCTGGTCACGCCTGAGCTGTTTTCGACCGGTTATGCTCCGGCGAAGGTGTTCGATTCGGACGGTCAGTCCATCCGGGGTCAACTAGCGGACATCGCACGCACATCCGGACTGGCTCTGGTTGCATCCACCGTCGATCGTGACGGAGACCAGCGGTTCATCAGCGCGTCCTTCTTCGATGCGGAAGGCACCGAAAGAACGCGGTATCGGAAGTCCTACCTGTTCGGAGAGGAGGAGCGGTCGGTTTTCCAGCCCGGTTCCTCAGCGCCCGAGGTCCTCAACTATGCCGGCCTGCGTGTAGCGCTCGGCATCTGTTACGACGTCGAGTTCCCTGAGTTCGTGAGAGGTGCAGCGCGCAGCGGGGCCGAGGCACTGCTGATCCCCACGGCGGTGCCGACAACAGGAGACGTCGACGGGCTGCCAACAAACCGGACATACAACGCCGACCGAATCTCGACGCTCATGGTCCCGTGCAGAGCCATGGAGAACGGGGTGTTCATCGCGTATGCGAATCATGCGGGCCCGGACTTCACCGGACTCAGCTGTATTGCAGGTCCGCACGGGAATGTCCTGGCGGAGGCTGACCGCCAGGAATCGATGTTGTTCGCTCAGGTCGACGCGGCGGAGGTGCAGAGAGCACGCCGCATCAACACTTACCTGCGGGATTTCCGTGATGACCTCTGACCCGTTCAGCCAACGCTGACGGGCTAAGCCATGTCGGCGTAGCGCTTCGCCTGAGCGAGACCCTCGCGTACCTGATCAGCGTGGTACTCCGGTCCATAGACAGGCGTATCTCGCTGAAACCGCCATCCTTCGGCGAGTGGGCCGGCGTCGACCGTATCGAACCCGAACTGGTCGATCAGCGACGCAACACTCCGCTTCGCGCCGTCGTCGTCTCCTGCGATGGGAAGCGCGCGGCGCCCCGGTGTGTCGGACGGCGTTCCCTTGCTGGTGAGGTGGGCTGCATAGATGTTGTTGAATGCCTTGACCACATGAGTGCCGGGAAGCCGTTGCTGGAGCAGTTCGCTGGTGGTGGTCGATTCGTCGTCGAGCTCGGGGAATTGCCCGTCCCGTTCCGGGTAGTAGTTGTTGGTGTCAATCACGGTCTTGCCCTTGAGCGGGGCGGCCGGCACCGCATCGATCGCCTTCAGCGGAACGCTTACGACGACGACGTCACCGGCTTCCGCTGCCTCGTCCGGCGTTGCCGCCCGCGCGCAATCGCCCAGTTCGTCGATGAGGCCAATGAGCGTTTCCGGACCTCGGGAGTTGCTCAGAACGACGTCGTACCCGTTCTGGATCGCGAGCCGTGCGAGCTGTGAGCCGATATTCCCGCTGCCGATGAAGCCGATGGTTTGAACGCCTGAGTCTGCACTGGTTTCCATGGCGATTACAACCGATCTGCGGGTCGGATATTCCTGAATCTCCGTTACACGACGAGCTTGGCGTAGACCACGTAGTTGTCGTTGAAGGTGCCGGTCGCCGGATCATAGCCGTCACACGTGATGAGGCGTAGCTCGGGACCTTCGGTATTGCCATAGACGGCTTGGGTTGGGAAGGCGTGCTTCGAATACTGTTCACCCCGTTCGACGGCGAACACCGCCACAGTGCCGTCCTCACGGGTCAGTTCAACGGTGTCGCCCGGATTGAGCTGCTTGATCCAGGCGAAGACACCGGGGCCGCCGTCGCTGGCGTTGACGTGCCCGAGGAAGACAGAAGGCCCGGGTTCACCGGGGGTGGGGGAGTTCCGGTACCAGGCTGCTGGCGCACCGGGATGTCCGGGCGGCACTTCGAGCGACCCGTTCGGTTGGAGCCCGAGATACAACAGCCCGGACTGGACCCCGTGGGTCGGGATTGAGAGCGTGACAGGCAAAGAACGCTCGAACACCTGCGGCTTTGCCTCGGGGGGAGGTGCGGGTTCAGCGGATGACGCTTCCGGAGTAGCGGGTTCCTGCTGGGGCGCCTCCGTCGGTGCAGGCTCAGCGGGCGCGGTGGATTGGGCGGGCGCCGTCGTCGGCTCGTCCTCCGGGGCGGCAGACGGCGCGGCGACAGTGAAAGTGGGTTGGGCTCCCGCGGCGTCAGAAGGACTCGGTGCGGCACAGCCGGTGAGGAGCAGCAGTGGGACCGTTGCAGCAGCCAGCAAGCTCCCGCAACGGTCCCGGACAAGGCTAGTCATGTGTAGGAAAGTATCCGATCACTCGACACTTTCGATAACCTGCCTTGCTACGCCGCACGACGACGGACGACGTACGTTCCGCCGGCAGCGAGTGCCAACACCAGTCCTCCGCCCAATGCGAGGGCAGCAGTGTTGTCGGCGGCAGTTACCTCGACGCCGGTCTCGGCGCCGCCGACCGGCACCGTGGGTACCTGAGGCGGAGTGGTGGGCGCAGGAACTGCGTGGTCCACCACCAACGCTGGGTTGTAGGCGACGGTGTCACTTTCGCAACCGATTTCGTCACTATCCGAGTCCAGATGCGGCGCGTACCCCGGGCTACCCACCGGGATGTTGTAGACGCCGAGTGCTGCGGCCGCGCCGCAGTTCGGGAACGGAAAATGTCCCGCCGCCGCCGGTGTTGCTGACAGTGCGACGAAACCAGCCGCTGCTGCTACTGCTAGTCCTGCTGTTGTCTTCTTCATGGTTTCCCCTCATGTAGATACCGCGAGTGATGAGACGCGGGTCACACGAGACTAGGCAGTTGACTGAGAAGCCGTCAAGGATATCCACATCTTTATCCGAGGACTGCACAAACCCTGCGCAGTGTGCTATTTGCCCCCGATACGATGTAACGACCATTACTCGCACTTCTCTGGGGACTCTCTTGAATCAGCCGCCGCTAACGCCTGCCCAAAATCCTGTATCGGGTCAGAAGCATGGCAAGGCCAACAAATCAACGTTGATCATGGGCGGGTTCGGTCTGTTTCTCCTCGCCGTCGGCCTGATTTCGGGAGGTGTGGGCGTCGCGCTCGTTATGGCCGCTTTCCTCGCGCTATCTACCGGGATCTACACGGTTGTGACGGGTCGCCCGTCCTGGGCTCGACTTGCCGGCCGCAAGGCCGGATCCATCGTCACGGCCGCCGGCATTGTCGCCGTGATCGTGGGTGGCGCTCTTCTGCCTCCCACAGGAGACGTTGTCCCGACAGCGACCGCTGAACAAACGGAAGACGCTACCGCGGCGCCGTCTGCGCAGCCCACTGAGTCAGTAACGCCCAAGCCTTCACCCTCCGCTACGCCCAAACCGTCAGCAAGTCCCGACGTCGCCCCCGTCGACAGCGAAACCGTTGCACCAGCAGAAGGCGAGCCGGACGCGCCCCGGGAGCAACCGGAATACGGCATCAGGGCACTTGCGCTGCTGGAGACGCTGCCTATCAAGGGCCGCGCCCCAAAGACTGGCTACGACCGCGACCAGTTCGGCCAGGCATGGCTCGACGTCGACCGCAACGGCTGCGACACCCGAAATGACATGCTCAACCGGGACCTTCGCGACATAGTCCACACCAACTCCGTACCGTGCAAAGTTCGGTCCGGCACGCTCGACGATCCGTACACTGGCAGCACGATTCCCTTCCTCCGAGGCCAGGACACCAGTAGCGATGTGCAGATCGACCATATGGTTGCGCTCGCGGACGCATGGCAAAAGGGCGCCCAGCAGCTCACGTACGATCAGCGAGTCGCCTTCGCCAACGACCCGCTAAACCTTCAGTCGACGGACGGACCGACAAACGCTCAAAAAGGCGCGGGCGACGCCGCAACCTGGCTCCCGCCGAACCGCTCCTTCCGCTGCGAATACGTTGCCCGGCAAATCTCGGTGAAGGCGACCTACAGCCTTTGGGTCACCCAGGCGGAGCACGACGCCATGGCCAAGGTCCTGTCCAACTGCGCGGATACGCTCGCGCCGACCAGTCAGCCTTCGCCCACCCCAGCTCCGGAACCCGAGCCGGCACAGGCACCTGCTCCTGCCCCAGCACCAGCCCCAGCACCAGCCCCGGCCCCCGCTCCCGCACCCGCACCCGCTCCCGCTCCGGCGGCGGTCTATTACCAGAACTGTTCAGCCGCCCGCGCGGCCGGTGCAACACCGGTCCATGTCGGGCAGCCCGGCTACGGAACTCATCTGGACAGGGACGGCGACGGCGTCGGCTGCGAGTAGCGTCAGTTCACCCGCCCGCTGACCGGCCGTCAGCACTACATTGGAAGCACTCACCGACCCGCGGGGAGGCAGGAGGCGTATGGACCCGGACCCCACTCACGACCGGCTCATCAACCGATGGCTTGAGGAGTACGCCGCGTCCCAGCACCAGAAGCGGGCAGCCGCCAATGCAATACAGGACTCCATCGCCGCACGCCTCGACGACGACGGCCTCAACTACCATGCCATCGAGTACCGGGTGAAAGACCACCAGTCGCTCGAACAGAAGCTCCGGCGTTGCAATCCTGATGGAACCCTGAAGTATGCGGAGGGACTGAACGACATCGACGACGTCATCGGTGTCCGGGTCATCACCTACCTTCAGCTGGATGTTGAACGGGCAATCACGGCGCTACGCAACTCCTTCGAGGTCATCACCCACGTGGACAAGACCGCTGAGCAGCGTGAGAAGGGCGAGTTCGGCTACTCCGGTCAGCACCTGATCCTGAAAATCAGCGAGGATGCTGCCCCGAACGGGTGCCGTAACCACGTTGGCGAACGATTCGAAGTGCAGTTCCGGACCATCCTGCAGCATGCCTGGGCGGAGTTCGAGCATGACATCCGCTACAAGAGCGCCGGCCCCGTGCCACCCGAAGTGAATCGCGCATTCACGCTGGCCTCCGGGCTGATCGAATTGGCCGACAACCAGTTCAGCACCATCAGCAGCGTTGTCGCGATGGAGAAAGCCAACCCCGAGGAATCAGCCAACCTTCTGCCGGTGAACCTCACGAGCGAGGCGCTTGAACGCATCCTCGAGCAGGCCCTCCCCAACAACCCGCGCAGTCGCGTCGAACAGTATGCATGGTTGCGCGGAGTGCTGGAGACACATGGCATCACAACGGTTGTCCAGGCGTCAGAGCTGATCGCTTCTGCCGACTGGGATGACATTGCGCGCAAGGTCCAGTACAAGTTTGCGCCCGGCCACGTCCGAGCCGCGGACGATCTGCTGCTTGTCCGCTACGGCCAGGAGCACATCGACAAAACCCAGCCACTGGGCCACGACCGCAACAGGCGCGCAAAGCTGACGTATCGCCTGCGGAGGCTGCGCGACTAGCTCTCAACCGCCCCTCAACGGCAAGGAAGCCGCTTGCCCTGCCTTCCGGAACGTCGGAATACTGGAAGGCAGGGCCAGGGAGAGCGGGGTACCGATGAACGACAGAAGCGAGCGCGGCCGACGAATGCAGCGGGTCTCTGAGTACCGTGCCGCCCGCCGGTCCGGAAGCAGCGCTTCGGAGGCCATCGAGCAGGTCGAGGATGATGAAGAAGAACAGCCGCTGATCACCGATTTCGCTGCCAAGGCCGATTTCGAGATCCGGCAGGCCACCGCCCGAGGTGACTTCGACAACCTGAAGTATGCGGGCAAACCGATCCCCGGCCTTGGCGCAACGCTTGACCCTGACTGGTGGGTCAAAGGACTGATCGAACGCGAGCAGCTCTCCGGCATCGCACCGGCGCCCTTCCGCCTCCGCGAGGAAGACGCCGAACTCGACGACAAGCTCGACCAGCAGTACATGGAAAGCAGGGCGCGGGAGATACTCGAGGACTTCAACCGGCAGGTCATCGACGCCCGCAGGCAGCTTCTTGGCGGACCGCCCGTCGTGACGAAGACCCGGGACGTGGAGAAGGAACTCGAACGCTGGCGCAAACGCCGGGCGGCACGAACCGCCCGGGCTGAGGAGGAAGCCACCCCGCAGGAGGAGGCCAGGCGCTCACCGTGGTGGCGCCGTCGTTAGCCTCCTGGCTGCTACTCCGCGGAAAATTCGCCGTCGGCTATTGCATCCGCATACTTGCTGAGGTCGGGGCCGGGCTCGAAGTCGACGAACTGGGGCTGAAGCTTTTCATACAGGAACTTATAAACCTTGTCCCGGTCTGCACCGGACTGCGTTGCCGCAGCTTCTTTCACTGCTTCCTGCAGCGCCTTGTCCGCGTCCGAAAGGATCTTCTCGCGGGCCTGCTCGTTCCACTTGACGTCGCTGATATTCAAGATCGGCCTCCAACAGTAAGTAGACTGTTTATCACCTCAGGCTACGGGGCTGGACTCGGGGCCACAAGCGACTCATCCTGCCAGAAGGATTGTGCGCGATTTCTGCTCTGCTAATGTGCAGAGACATCACGAGTTTAGAGACGGGTGCGGGCGTGAGTAGTGATATCGGTGAGGATTCAGTCCGCAGCGAATTGCAGGACTTGATCCTCAACGGTGAAGAGATCGACGTCTTCCTCAACGGCATGGTGGAAATCGCGTCGCGCGAACTCACTCAAGCCACCGGAAGCACCGTCTATTCCGCGGTGACACTCCTGCGTCCAAAACGCGCAGCGACCGTCGCCAGCAGCAGCGAACAAGCCAAAAACATGGACGAGGTGCAGTACGCGTTCGACGACGGCCCCTGCCTGCGTGCCGCCCGTGAGCATTACACGGTAGTGATCCAGGACTACGAAAAAGAGGGCCGGTTCGGTGACTACCGCAAGGCCATCGAACAGCACGGCATCCGTTCGACGCTCGGCGTCCCCATACTGCTTCAGGACAATGCGGACGCCGGACTCAACCTGTACTGCGAGAAGCCGATGGTCTTCACTCCCGAGGTGATCGCGGCTGCCGAAGGATTTGCGGCCAATGCGTCCAACGCGCTTCGGCTCGCTGTCCGGATCGCCGGTCTGATGGACCACCGGGCCGATCTCACCGCCGCGATGGAAACCCGCACCACAATCGATCTCGCAGTCGGAATTGTCATGGGTCAGAACCGCTGCACGCAGGAAGAAGCCGTGAACATTCTCAAGGCAGCTTCCAGCGCACGAAACGTCAAGCTCCACGCCGTCGCGGCTGCCGTCGTCGAATCGGTCAATCAGACGACCCCGACAACGCACTTCGACGCCTAGAACGGGACCACACTCAACGCCACCATGAACGGACCTCGATGACTGCTTTCGTTACACCGGATTCGTTCACCACGCGCCCCACCCTTCAGGGCACCTTCGGCATGACGGCCTCAACCCACTGGCTCGCAACGGCGTCAGCACAGGCTGTCCTGGAACGCGGCGGCAACGCGTTTGACGCCGCAGTCGCGGGTGCGTTTGTTCTGCACGTGGTTGAACCGCATCTCAACGGACCCGGCGGTGACATGACCGGTGTCTTCGCGACCGCTGAGAACCCTTCCGAGCCCGTGATCCTGATGGGCCAGGGCCCCGCACCCGCGGCTGCGACCCGGGAGCACTACCTCGCCGAGGGTCTTGAACTGGTCCCCGGCGCCGGTGCGCTGGCTGCAGCCGTCCCGGCCGCCGTCGACGCCTGGCTTCTGCTGCTGCGCGACCACGGCACATGGGAACTGAATGATGTGCTGGCCTTCGCCGTCGGTTACGCCCGTAACGGGCACCCCATCGTCGGCCGCGTTGGAGCGACCATCAAGGCAGTGAAGGATCTGTTCACTGACCACTGGCCCACCTCCGCGGCGCTCTGGATGCCGGACGGCAAGATCCCCGAGAACGGTGACATCGTTCGAAACGAGGCGTATGCCTCTGTCCTCGACCGGCTCATTGACGCCGGAAGTGCTGATGGTGCCTTATCCAGACGCGAACAGCGCATTGACGCTGCGCGGCGCGAATGGCGCGCGGGCTTCGTTGCGCAGGCCGCTGTCGAATTTATCAAGGCCCCCCACCGACACTCCTCAGGACAGGACCACGTGGGGGTTATGAGCCTGGAGGACTTCGCGAACTTCCAGGCGGGCTACGAGGAAGCGACCACTCTCACATTCCGCGGATACACCATCGCCAAAACCGGCCCCTGGGGCCAGGGCCCCGCCCTGCTGCAGACTCTTGCCATCCTGGACGGGTTCGACGACGACCGCCTGGACCCGTCCACTGCTCTCGGAGCGCACACCATCCTGGAAGCCCAGAAACTGGCCATCGCCGACCGCGAGGCTTACTACGGTGATGCTTCGGTTCCCATGGATTACCTGCTGTCCGCTGAGTACGCTGCGGAGCGCCGGGCGCTCATCACAGACCAGGCGTCCACCGATTTCCGCCCGGGCACGGTTCCCGGACACACGCCGTTCACGCCGCCGCTGCGCACCGAATACACGCCGCCCGCGCTGGCAGGCAAGGACGGCTTCGCCGGCGTAGGGGAGCCGACCGTCTCCCGCAGCGGTGAGACACGCGGCGACACCTGCCACATCGACGTCGTCGACCAGTGGGGCAACATGGTCTCCGCGACGCCCTCGGGTGGCTGGCTCCAGTCGTCCCCGACCATCCCTGAACTGGGATTCTGCCTGGGCTCCCGGCTGCAGATGACCTGGCTTGAAGAGGGTGCGCCGTCGTCATTGCAGCCCGGGAAGCGGCCCCGCACCACACTCACGCCGACCCTGATCCTCAAGGACGGCAAGCCGGTTGTCGCCCTCGGTTCACCCGGCGGCGATCAGCAGGATCAGTGGCAGCTGCTCTACATACTCCGCACGATCGTCGGCGGGTATTCGCCGCAGCAGGCCATTGACGCTCCGTCCCTGCATACGACGTCGATCCCGGGCTCGTTTTTCCCGCGCATCTGGGAACCGGGCGGCGCCGTCGTGGAGGATCGGCTCGGGGAGGACGTGATCGCGGATCTCGAAAAGCGCGGACACATCATCACTCGGGCGGGGGACTGGGCACTTGGCCGCCTGTCCTCGGTTGTTCGCGACCCCTCGACCGGCGTCCTGATGGCCGCCGCTAACCCGCGCGGAGCGCAGGGTTACGCAGCCGGCCGCTGAGTAAGGCGTCGCTGAGCAAGACGTTGCGCGAGGTTAGAGGAACGGACGCAGCGGTGCGAGGATCGCTTCGCTGACCCGCGCCACAATATGGCGGCTCTCCCATTCCCTGAGGGAGAGTTCCCGGCAGTTGCTGCTGTCGATCTCGTAGATGCGCTCCATGATGGCGGCAAGATCCTCATCGAACAATTCAATGTTGATCTCGTAATTCCCGGTCAGGCTAAGGCGGTCGATGTTCGCCGTTCCCACGGTGGACCACTTGCCGTCGACTGTGGCGGTCTTGGCATGAATCATGGCGTTTTGGTAGAGGAGGATATTGACGCCCTCGCGCAGTAGCGACGAGTAGAAACCACGTGACAGCCAGTCAGAGACCACGTGGTTTGAGTCCTCGGGCAGGATAACCCGCACATCAACACCGCGTTTGCTGGCCCGCAGGAGCGCGTCCAGGATCTGCTGGTCGGGGATGAAATAGGCCGTGGTGATGTAGATGTGGCTGTGCGCGCGGTTGATGGCATCCAGATAAACGCCGCGAATCGGAAAGACAAGGTTCGCAGGGACGTTGTTGACGGCCCGCAACCGCGGTTCCCAGAACTCTGCGCTCTTTTCCTCAAGCGGGCGGTGGCGCTTGTTGGGTGCGGCGTTCCAGAACGACACGAATGCCTGGCGGAGTTCCCAGACCGACCTTCCCTCAAGCTTCAGGTGCGTGTCCCGCCACTTGGACGCGTAAACGGAGCCGATGTTGTAACCGCCGACGTATCCAACGGAATCGTCAACGACCAGGATCTTCCGGTGGTCGAACCCGGTGCCCCGGATATTGGTGAACACGATGGAGGGGCGCACCACCGGGAACCGGAACACCGCCACGTTGGGGTGGAAACGGTAGAAGGTGGGCGGTACAACGAGGTTCGCAAAGCCGTCATAGATCACGTACACGTTCACGCCCCGGTCGGCGGCCTCGTTGAGCGCTTCCTTGAACTGGCGTCCAAGGGCGTCGCCCTTCCAGATGAAAGTCTCCAGCATGATTGTGTGCCGGGCGTTCCGGATCGAGGCGAGCATGTCTTCGTAGAGGTCGTGCCCATAGGTGAAGACCGTGGTCGCAGACCCAGCCACTTCGGATTCGAAGATGCCCGGGTGGGGGAACCCTGGACGTTTGCTGCGCCGTTTCTTCTGCACTGCATCAACAAGAACGATGACGGCAATCACCATCGCCTGCACGGCTGCGAACGCCATGGCCGCCCGGGAGAGCAGCGAACGAGTCAGGTCGAGCAATTGAAGGCGGCGGAGAGTGCGCATGCAGGTAAGCCTAGTAGGCGACGGAACCTGAACCCGGCGCCGGAGGGCGCCGGCGCCGGCTGCTGCGCCCCTAACGCTTGTTCAGCGCCGCCAGGAGCCGGTGCTCGGCGTCCTCACCCGGTTCGATTCCGCGCGGGATCCGGAACAGGAAGAACATTCCGAGCAGCCACCAAAGGCCGAACAGGATCCACGGCGGAGGAGTGAGCGCCGCCGGCATTCCGGGCAGGTACAGGCTCAGGAGGGCAAGACAGAGAACTACAGCGGCGACCCCGATGACCAGGCCGCCGTTGCCCGGTCCGCCGACGCGAAGCGGCCGTTCCATGGAAGGTTCCCGCCGACGCAGGATCACGAAAACCACTGCCACCAGAATGTACGCAATCACAATGCTGGGTGCGCCGGAGTCAACCAGCCAGACGAGCATCGATACGCCGAAAAATGGTGCCAGGAAGGACAACGCGCCGATGAACATCAGAGCATTGGCGGGCGTGCGGTACTTCGGATGCAACTTGCCGAACCAGGAGGGAAGCATACCGGAGCGGGCCATGGAATACATGAGCCGTGAGGCGCCCAGCAGCAGCGAGTTCCAGGAGGTGAGGATCCCGGCGATGCCGCCGGCAATCAGTACCTTGGCCATCAGGTCGCTTCCGAAGAGGGCTCCCATCGCATCCGCGGTGGCGATGTCTGCCTGGGCAATATCGTCCGCGGGCATGGCCGAGGACGTGGTCAGGATAGTCATGACGTACCAGATAGTTGCGAGCAGTACAGCGACTACAACCAGCTTGCCGATCTGGCGGGCGGGGATGTTCACCTCTTCCGCCGACTGGGGGATCACGTCGAAACCGACGAAAAGGAACGGCACCACAACGAGCACGGCGAAGAACCCACCGAGTCCGCCCGCAAAGAACGGCTCCATGTTGGTTGTGGAACCACCGGTGAAGGACCCGAAGATAAGGATGAGGCCGATGAGCAGGAGGAACAGCACCACAAAGGTTTGCGCGACGCCGGCGAGTTTCACGCCGAGGATATTGATCGCGGTAACTACGACGGCGGCGATCGCACCGACAAGGGCCCAGGTGAGGTACACCTGGCTTCCGGCCACTTCCCACAGCGGTATCTGGTTCAGACCCGGGAACAGGTACAGCGCAGTTCTGGGCAGGGCCACAGCCTCGAACGCAACGATCGTGACGTACCCGCCGGTGATCGCCCATGAACCGACGAAGGACCAGCGAGGCCCCATTCCGCGGAGGAGGAAGTTGTGTTCACCGCCCGCCTTGGGCATCGAGGCTGTCAACTCCGCATACGTCAGGCCGACCACTCCCATGATGATGCCGCCGGTTACCATGGCCAACGCCGCACCCATGGTTCCGGCAGAACCGATCCAGCCGCCGGTCAGCACCACCCAGCCAAAACCGATCATTGCCCCGAACCCCAGCGCCAGGGCGTCCCAGTTTCCCAGGACCTTCAGGAGTGACGTGTCCTCTGCGCCCCTGGAAATCTGCTGCTCTGACATGAGCGTCACCCTTCTGGCCCTGGCCGGTCCAACCGGCTCCATGTTTCGGTGTGAGATGAGCGTAGTCCCACAGCCGCCTGGGCGGACAGATTTATGGCAAGTGTTTCAGGAGAGGCCCGCAACCCGGGTCGTCGGGTTGTGCCCAGGGCAGACCCAACCGATCGCGCTGAGGCTAGTCCTCCTCGCGCTCGCGGTTCTCCTCTTCCTGCTTCTGCTGTTCCTCGGCTTCCTCCTCCGCCTGTTTTTGGGCTTCCTCAGCTTCCTTTTCGGCCTGCTTCTGTGCTTCCTTGGCCGCATCCTCCGCGGCTTCTCTCTCAACGTCCGTCTGGGTGTTCTCCGGGTCCGCACTGTCTTCCGTTACGCCCGGCACCGTGGCTGCAGGGGGAGCGGGTGCGGGCTCGGTCGAGGGTGTGACTGACGCAGGCGTTTCCTCCGGCACGGGTGCCTCCTCCGGCTGGATGGACTCGATGAAGGCGGTGATGTTGCCCTGGATTTGGTCTGCCCGCCCGGGTGTCACAGTGCCGGCGTCCTGAGCCTGCTGCACGTTGGCCTTCAGTGCCTCGGCCCGTTCAAGCGCGAGCTCAAAGTTCCCCTCCTGCGTCACCGCGGCAAGGTCCCTCACCTGTTGCTGAAGTGCTTTGGCGGTGCCCGGCTCAATGGCTTCGGGCCCGCCGCATGCTGCCAGGCCCGGAACAGCGAGCGCCAGTACAAGAATCCATCGCTTCGAACTCATGGCTGCACACTTTCGTAAAGTTCGGACAGTCTTTCCCCGGGTACCCCGGGCACGGACGGCAGCGGTTCCGGAGTGGGCGCCGGCGTAAGGATGCCCGACAGGATCACACCCAGCAACACCAGTGCCAGCACCACGACGACGGCGGCCGCCACCCACCAGAGCCGCCTGCGCTGTGAAGGCTCCCTGGTCACGGACGTGGCAGGACCGTGCGGCTGCGCAGACCGTTTCGTCGGTTCCCGCTCGGAGGTTGAGCCGGAGCCGACCACGGACGTCCGGCGGTCGCCGCCTCTTCCCGCTGCACCGCTGCTGCCGTCGTCGTCGTCGTTGAGTCCGAGAACGAAAGCGCGGCGGGTGGAGTGGGAAGTATAGGCAGCACCCGGCAGCACAGTGGTCTCGGGACCCGTGTCCTCGGCCGGGTGGTGGTCAGCTAGAAAAGCATTCCGTCCGGAGGCCAGCAGCCCCGCGACTTCCGCCGCGGTGGGGCGGGCGTTGGCCGTGCCCGCGGTCATGTCAGCGATAAGGTCGCGCCACGCCGGATTGACGGAGGCGGGAATTGCGGGGCCCCGGTGCAGGCGTGCAAGCGCGGTCTCTATTCCGCGGCCCTCGAAGGCGGGCTCACCCGTCAGGCACTCCAGCAGTACCAGGCCGAGGGCGTAGATGTCAGTCGCTGCCCCGACCGCTTCGCCCCGTGCCTGTTCGGGGCTGAAGTATGCGGCGGTGCCGATCGTTTCGCCCGTTGCGGTGAGCCGGTCGCCGTCCGCGCGCCGGGCGATGCCGAAATCCGTCAGGACGTACCCGAAGCGGCCCGACGAAGGCTCGGCATCGCGGGTCAGGATGTTGGACGGTTTGACGTCGCGGTGAGTGATTCCCTTCGCATGGACGTAGGCGAGGGTCCGGGCGACGTCGTGTCCGATGGCCCAGATCTGCTCGGCCTCCAGCGGCCCGTTGCGCAGCAACCGGTGAAGATCGGGCCCATCGACCAGGTCCATAACCACCCAGCCGGCGGTGGCGGAGTTGCCGACGTCGTGCACCTTGACCAGGCCCGGATGATCCAGGCTGGCCAACAGCTGCGCTTCGACGCGCTCCCGTTCTGTGAGTCGGGCCCCGGGTTGACCGCGGAAGAGCTTGATCGCAACGTCCCTGTCGAGCAGCTGGTCGTGACCTCTGCGGACCTCCGCCATGCCACCGCTGCCGAGCAGGTCCCCAACCAGGTATCGTCCGTCGAGTACTTCGCCGGCGGCATCTGCGACCTGCCAGCCAGGTTTCGGTCCGGCGGCTGGGGTGGGCATTCTGTCGGGCGGAGGGGGTAGCTGCATGTCAGGCACCTCCTCATTCTCCGTTGTCGCCGTCCATTCATGAAAGTGCACTGTCCTCTTCATGAAAGCGCCGGCTCAAGGTAGGTCGTCAGGTTTTGATGACACTCCCACCTCCAGAGGACGGCGTGCGAACTCTCAAAAAATGGAGGGTGCGCGACGCGCACCCTCCATGACGGTCCAGGGAATCAGCCGAGCAGGCCGCCCAGACCGCCGCCGCCGCCGAGCTTTCCGAGGAGGTCCGCCGGGTTGATGCCGAGCTTTTCCAGCAGGCCGGAGTCGCGCTCGGTGTCCACCTGGTTCGGCAGTTCCTGCTCAGCCTGCTGTGCCTTGTCGTGGTCGCCCTGGTTCTTCAGGAGGTCGATGATCTGCTGCTTGTCGATGTTCATGAGGTGTTCCTTATCTATTGGTGACTTCGTTACGAGGGGATGGACTAGCGGAACCGCGGCGCGGCGGGATCGTCTGCACGGTTCACCTGAGTGCTGCCGGCGGTCTCCGTGGTCTGGGTGCGCGCCTTGGCTCCCTGAGCTGCGCCCTTGAGCTGTTCCGAGGCCGACGGCGAGGACTGGGCCTCAGCTTTGATGCGCGGCGCTTCTTCTTCTGCCCTGTTGAGGTAGTGCTCCCAGCGCTGGGACATGGGCTTGATGAGCCCGCCACCGACGCCCACCACAATGACGCCGACAACCGCGGCCAGTACGGCGATGAGGATCGGCGTAGTTACGGTGGTTGCAATCTCCACCTGGTTGAGGGCCGCAATGATGCCGATGCCGAGAATGAAGATGCTTGCAATATTCGCGAGGATGTTCCCGTAGGAAAGTCCGCCAAGGGTGTTCTGGATCAGGCTCTTGACCGCTGCTGCGATGGCAGCGGCAATGATGACGATGATGATTGCGACGATAATCTTCGGCAGGAAGGCGATGATTCCTTCGAGCAGGTCGCTGACCGGATTAGGCCCGAAGACTCCGAATGCGAACTGGAGCACGAACAGCACCAGCGTGTAGTAGACAATCTTCGCGATGATGTCACTGGCATCCAGCGACGATTTGGCGAGTGCTTTCTTGACGCCGCCGCGTTCTACGACCCGGTCGAAGCCCAGGCGTTCGAGCAGTTTGTCCAGCGCCTTGGAGATCGCTTTCGCTATGAGTAGCCCGACCACCAGGATGACGAGGAACAGCAACAGTTTTGGTAGGAACTCAATGACCGAGGCGAGACCGCTTCTCAGTGTTTCTTCCATGGAACCTCCATCAATATGGCTTCACGAAGCTGTCAGGGCGGCGGGACGGCTGTCCGCCGGGTTGCACGCTTCCAACAGTAAGCACACATCGAGAAAATAGAAAGGAGGCTTAGTATTTCTTTTTCGGAGCCTGGTCGAACCGATCCGGAGGTAGTCAGGGGTGCCGGACGCCGTTTCCCTGCAGAACTGCCCGGTACCCTTCCCGGTAGGTCGGGAACGTGAATTCGAATCCGCTCGCGGTCAGCCGCGCGTTGCTGCAGCGCTTTCCCGTGGCCTGCGCATCGTCAGCGGCACTCGGAGGAGGAACAGGTACGCCGAGTTCCGTCGCAAGGAATTCCTGCACATGGGAAAGCATTGCCGGCTCACGGTCTGTGCCGACATAAGCCTCGGCGGGGGCTTCGAGCCCTGCGATGTGTACGATGGCCGCCGCCGCATCATCCCGGTGTATCCGGTTGGTCCAGTGCGGTGCACTGTCTGCTCGTACCATCCCGTTCAGCACCTGGTCGATCAGCCGTGTGCGACCGGGTCCATAGATACCGGAGAGCCTCAGCAGAACCGCCTGGGGCGCGCGGTTGCTCAGCAGTTTCTCCGTTTCCCGCAGTACCGCGCCGGTGGCGGTCGAGGGTGAGGGCGGGGTGCCTTCGTCAATCCAGCCGCCGTCGTCGTTGCCGTACACAGCCGTCGAGGAGACAAAGACGATCCTCCGCGGCGTCACCCCGTCCCGGGCAAGGGCGTCGAGCAGGTTCGCTGTGCCGTCGTAGTAGGTGGCCCGGTAGGCGGCCTCACTTCGCCCATCAGCCGTCAACGCAATGACGACGACGTCGGTGTCTTCGGGAAGGGACGGGAGTTCGCCCTTGAGGTCGACGGATTCGCCCTCGATCTGCGGCGGCAGCTTCTCAGCGGACCGCCGCCACCCCACAACCCGCTGCCCGGCGTCCGCAAAATAGAGTCCCGCCTGCGTGCCGAGGTCCCCGCATCCCGCAATCAATACAGTCATCCTCCGAGCTTCCCACACGGGACCTGACCGAAGGGTCGTGCCAGACTTGGGGCCATGGCCACCCGGTTACTGATCATCGCCGACACACACCTGCCGAAGCGTGCGCGGCGCCTCCCGCCGGAGGTTTGGGACGCGGCGGAGGCCGCCGACGTCGTCGTTCACGCGGGCGACTGGGTGAGCGTTGAGCTGCTCGACGAGCTTGAGCGCCGCGCGCAGCGGGTGATCGGCGTCTTTGGGAACAACGACGGCGCGGACCTGCGGGAGCGTCTGCCGGAAATCGCCCGGGTGACCTTGGAGGGTGTGCGCTTCGCCGTGATCCACGAAACCGGTGCAGCCCCCGGCCGGGAAAAGCGCATGGATGCCGCGTTCGACGAGGTGGATGTGCTGGTGTTCGGGCACTCCCACATTCCCTGGGACACCACCACACCCAAGGGAATGCGGCTGGTGAATCCCGGCTCGCCGACGGACCGCCGCAGGCAACCCGCGTGTACGTTCCTCACCGCTCAAGCCGACGACGGCGCCCTCACGGGCGTGTGCCTCCACAAAGTCACAGCACGATAGCGGAAGTGGAAATCACCCTCGCCGAGCGGCCCGCGCAGGCCGGCTGACCGTCAGTGGTCGGTGCGTTGCCGGCTTGAGGTAGGGATCAACAGGAAGGACAGCACAAAGGCCAGGATGGCAGCGGCGAAGAGCACGAACTTCGCCGTCGTCAGGAAACTGGCGAACATCACTAGGGAGGCCGTGAGCTGTGCGGAGGCAAAGGCGGCTTCGATCACGAAATTCTCCGCGATGTCCACCACAGCGTACAGAACGGCGACGGCGTAGAACAGCCAGCGGAGAGGTGAGCGCCGGCCGAATCGGTGGACCAGGAGGATGATAAAAGCGGCGAACGCCACGGGAAAAATTAGGTCCCACAGGTAGTGCGCGGCCTGGTAACGCTCGATCACCGGCTCGTCCATGACCGCACGGACTGACTCGAGGTACGCGGCGTCGTACCCTCCGACCATCAGGTCTGGGACCGGCATGCCGATGGCACGCTGCACTGACTGCAACTGCAGCCAACCGAGCGCGAGTGACAACACGGACACGACGGCTGCCACGACGATCAGCCAGGTATTACGGCGGCGCGACTTGCTGTCGTCCTGACCGCTTGCTGCGGCGTGCCTGCGCTTGTCTGCTCGAACCTTAGCCATTTTTCCCGCTCCCAAATGTTCAGGCTCAATTGTTTTGACAGTATGAGTGGCGGCCGCCGGCGGCCGTAACCGCCAGCGCCAACTTCGACGCTAAACCGGGCCCGCGTAACCCGCAACGTTCCGTAATGCCTCCGTGATCTAACGGTCGGTAAAGGAACCGGCAGGTGTTCTGGGGGAGCCCCCGAGGAAATCGCTTGCCGGGCCAGAATCCCTCACGGCGACGGAACACTTCCTGAGCGTCATTCCTTTTTGGGCCGTACCGATCGTTATCGCGGCGTTACCGGCGGAGCTTCTCGACCGCCTTCCGGGCCCGCTCAACTTCGCGGGTGGCCCCCCTCGCCGTGCGCTCGGTTTCCGTGCGCTCGCGAACAGCGTCATCGGCGTCGTCATCGATGACGTCAATGTCCTGTTCCAGCGCGCGGATCCGCTTCCGCAGTTCCCTCACCTGGGAGACGAGTGCTTCGCGGTCGCGCTCAAGTTGGTCCACCCGGGCACGGGCACGCTTGAGGGCCGATTCAGCTTCCTCGGACCTGTCCTCGGCATCCTCCAACTCGGCACGCGCTTCGGCAGCCGGGTCCGGCTCAGGTTTAGTGTGCCCGCCTTCGTGCGCATCGGACCCCGCCCCGTCAATGCCGGCCTCGAAGGGGCCGCCCACAGCGCCCGTGAGGTCCACGGCTTCCCAGCCGGTGGCTTCCAGTGGCCGAATGAGGCGGCCGGTAGAGACGGCAGCGGCGGCACCGGCGTCGGCCATCGCCGCCCGCAGGGTCTGTTCCACCTCCAGGGCCGCCGCCGTGCTTGCCGGATGTCCGAGTTCCTCGGAGAGAGCGACGCCGTCCTTGACCAGCGCCGAAATAAGCTGCTGGCGCTGTGTTCCGAGCTTCTTCAGCTCGCTCCGATCGAGCTGTTCCTGCGCCTCGCGCATCGCTGCCCCGAGCTCCAGCGCTTTCCGCAGCTCCGAGCCGCGGTGGGCGGTCATCATATTGAGCAGCCACGCTGAAGCCGACGGTTTGCGTAGAGCACGGACTTCCTTGGCCAGCGCCTTGTCGTCGAGGCTCTTCGCGCGGTCATTCCGGGCTGCAGTGAATTCGTCCAGGGGCCGCGAGTAGAGCTCGGACGCGATATCGGCGAGGTCGGACACTGGGAAACAGGCTCCATTTGGTCGGCGGGCTACGATGTCCAGTCAGCCGACGCGGACCTGCACGCCGCGCGACCGGCGTTCACTGGGCGCTCAGGAGCAACAGTACCGCCGACGCACGCAAGGATCAGGGCAGGGGCGGAATGGTCGGCCCCGGTTCCGGGATGGGCCGGTCGGGGGAGGGCCCGGGGCCGGGTTCCGGCGGAATGTTCGGAGTGTCGGGTCCCGGGTCGGGGATAGGGTACGGGGACGGCGAGGGCTGCGGTTCCGGTGCAGGTTCACCCGGGGGCCGTGGCTGAGAAGGATCGGGATGCGGTTCATGGGGCGGCGGGATAGACATTCCAGCTTCCTCTCCATCAGTGGGGCTCATGAGCAACAGTACGCCCGAGAAGGCGGGTCGGGAATAAGCAGCGGCGCCGGGTGCTTTTACTTCTGGCTGCGCACGTTTCTGCGCGCCCTTCAGTACCTTCAGGGGGATTTTCGTGCCGCACAAGACGGACAAAAGCACACAGGCAGACGACGGCACCGTTCCGAACGATCCCGGTTACATCTCACCCCGGGACAGGCTGGTCATTTCCCTGCTTCTGGTCTCGGCCTTCGTTGTCATCCTCAACGAAACCATCATGGGCGTGGCGCTGCCCCGCCTCATGGATGACCTGCAGATCACTGCCTCCGCCGGCCAGTGGCTGACGACCGCGTTCATGCTCACGATGGCGGTTGTCATCCCCATCACCGGCTTCCTCATTCAGCGTTTCAACACGCGGCCGGTCTTCCTCGCCGCGATGACACTCTTCAGCATCGGCACCCTTGTCTCCGCGATGGCGCCCGGGTTCGGCATGCTCCTCGTCGGCCGCGTGATCCAGGCCGGCGGAACTGCAATCATGATGCCGCTGTTGATGACCACCGTCATGACCCTTGTGCCGCCGTCGTCCCGTGGCAAGACGATGGGTAACATCTCGATTGTCATCTCAGTGGCGCCCGCAATCGGTCCCACGATCTCAGGCGTCATCCTCAGCGTGCTGGACTGGCGGTGGATGTTCTGGCTGGTGCTTCCCATCGCGGTCGGTTCGCTGGTGCTCGGCGGCATCCGGATCCAGAACGTGACAACGCCCCGCCGCACACCGATCGACGTACTCTCCGTCATCCTCTCCGCGTTTGCGTTCGGCGGGATTGTCTACGGCCTGAGCCAGTTTGGTGAGGCTGCCGCAAGCGGTTCAGGCATTCCAGGATGGCTTCCGCTTGCCGTCGGACTTGCAGGATTGGCGTGTTTCATTGCACGGCAGATCGCGCTGCAGCGCCGTGACCGGGCGCTGCTTGACCTGCGGACCTTCCAATCCCGCACCTTCACCGTGTCAATCCTCGTGCTGGCCATCAGCATGATGGCGCTGTTCGGAACAATTATTCTGCTCCCCATCTACCTGCAGAACGTGCTCGGTCTCGAACCTGCGGCCGCCGGACTGATGCTGCTGCCCGGGGGACTGGCAATGGGACTCCTTGGACCGGTGGTGGGCCGGATCTTCGATCGGCACGGCCCCCGCATCCTCGTAGTTCCGGGATCCATACTGGTTGCCTCCGCGTTCTGGGCGCTCACGCTCGTCGACGCGGCCACTCCGGTTCCGCTGGTGCTTGCCAGCCACGTGGTGCTGAGCATTGGACTGGCCGGAATGTTCACTCCGCTCTTCACCTCCGCGCTCGGCTCTGTCCGCCCGCACCTGTACTCCCACGCGAGTGCGGTGGTCGGGACCATGCAGCAACTGGCAGGAGCTGCGGGCATTGCTCTCTTCGTGTCCGTTATGACGCTGCAAACCGGCGCGCTCATGGCCGCCGGTGCTGCAGAAGTTCCTGCGCTGGCAGGCGGCATCCGCATGGCGTTCATGTGTGGGGCAGTAATCTTCCTGTTCGCCGTCGTCGCGGCGCTCTTCATCCGCAAGCCGGCACCCGCCGAGCCGGTGTCCTCATCATCACCGTCATCGAAGTCACCGTCGCAGCAGGACGGCGACGACGTAGCTGCCGCTCCCTTGGCACACTAGGGCCGCCCAGTGTCGATCTTCACGCCCCCGCAGGTCCTGACCACACCGAGCCTGCGGCTCGAACCGTTGGGTCCGGAACACCTCGAGGGAACCTGGTCGGCGCTGCAGAATCCCGAGTCAATGCGCCTGACCGGGACCCACGCCCAGTTCACCCGACCGCAGATCGAGGCCTGGCTTGCGGGCTTGGCGACCGCGGACGGGCGGGCCGACTGGGCGATCATCCTGGACTCCGGCGGGATCCACATCGGCGAAGTGGTGCTCAACGACTACGACGCAGACAACAGCTCCATCGGCTTTCGGATTGGTCTGAACGCGGATTCAAGATTCGGGCGGGGCTATGGGACCGAGGCGACCCGCGCCGTCGTCGATTATGCTTTCGATGTGATCGGGGTGCACCGCATCAGCCTTGAGGTGTACGCATTCAATCAGCGCGCGCAACGGGTCTACGAGAAGTGCGGATTCCAGGTTGAAGGACGGCTGCGGGACGCCCTGCACTGGGACGGTGAGTGGATTGACGCCATAGTGATGGGAATGCTCCCCTCGGATCGGCGTCAATAGCCGCGGGAATCAGTCCCGGACTCGCACCGCCGTTTCCCTGAGATAGAGATCCACCCGGGTGTAGGCGTCACGGGTCAGGGCTTTCCATAGTTCAAGCGCAAGCCGCTCGTCCTCCGACTCCAACCGCGCTATCGCGTCGGCAGTGAGGAGCTTGATGGTGACCTTCCCTGTGGCCTTCACAGTGGTTTCCTGACGATCATCGCTGCCCAGCGCGAGTTCCCCGAAGGTCATCCCCGCACTCAGCGTGGTCAGTTTCACCCGGTGCCCGGCGGGACCGACCACCGACGTGGTGACGCCGCCGGACAGGATGAAGAACACTCCGCCGAAGGATTGACCGATGCGGCGGATGACGTCGCCGTCGTTGTAGGTTCGGTCTTCCATCCGCTCTGCGAGTTTTTGGATGTCCTCATTGCTGAGCGGACTCAGGGCAGGGCACTGCGAGATGTCGACGCGGCTCGGCAGATCCAGCTCGCTGCCGTAGGTCTCGATCAGTCGGTTCTCACACCATTCGACAGCCGCCGTCCGGGTATCAAAAGTGGGGACCTCACGGTCGACGTCGCGGAAAGTATCGGCGAGCGTGCCTTCCGCATCTATCAGCACCAGCTCCCGGCCATCATCGACCAGGTTCTGGCGAACCTCGGCGAGGAGGCGCATCGATACGTCCGCAACCTCATCCACACGACGCAGGTCGAGGATGATGAGCTCCACCTCATCGGTAAGAGAGCTCAGTTCCCGGACCATCGACTCCGTGCCCGCAAAAAGGAGGTCACCGTTCAGCTCAACCACGCGGGCGCGGTGCCCATGGTCGCGGAGGAGGTCCATAGCCTCGTCGCCACGGCGGATACCCGAGGGAGCCGCCGAGATGTCGTAGGTCGAGCGAATCGCGGACTTGCCGACACGGGCCGCGCGGACAAAGTGAAGCTCCATATCCTGCGAGAGCCGCTGGCTGGTGGCCATGCCTCGCACGCTGCTGCCGTGCTCGTCTAGCGGCGGGGAGTAGACGGCCAGGCCAACCTGTCCGGGGAGCACGGAAATGGTCCCGCCCCCTACTCCACTCTTCGCGGGCATCCCGACGGTACTGATCCAGGATCCGGCGTCGTCATACATTCCGCAGGTGGTCATGACCGAGAGGACCCGCTCCACGGGCACGATCTCCATAACCTGCTTCCCTGTCATGGGGTTCCGGCCGCTGTTGGCAAGGGTTGCCGCCATGAGGGAGAGGTCCAGACAATTCACCAGGACGGAACACTGGCGGAAATAGTCTTCGATGACCGGCACCGGATCATGCTCGATGATGTCGAAGGACCGCAGCAGGTACGCCAGGGCGCGGTTCCGGTGACCATGCTCCAGCTCGGAGGAGAAGATCTCCTCGTCGATGGACAGTTGCCTGCCCGCGAAGGCGGAGTACGTATTGACGATGCGCTTGATGCGGGTGTTGCCGCCCGATGCCTTGATCAGGGAGGTCGCCGTGAGGGCGCCCGCGTTGATCATTGCGTTCGCCGGCCGTCCTGTTCCTTGGGCGAGGGAAATCTCGTTGAAGGAATCCCCCGAAGGCTCGACGTCGACCTTCTCATCCACCTTGTCCAGGCCGAGGTCCGCAAGTGCCAGGCCGTAGGTGAAGGGCTTCGAGATGGACTGGATGCTGAATTCTTCCCGAGTATCCCCAACCTCGTAGATGTACCCGTCCACAGTTGTGAGACAGATCCCGAAATTGTCCGGATTGACGTTGGCCATGGCCGGAATAGTGCTGTACGGCTTTCCGTCCTTCAGCTCCGAAATCTCCCGATGAATCCGCGAAAGATAGCCTTCAATTGGAGATTCCATAGGAGCAAGACTATGGCGAGTTGTGAGCGGTGCTCAATTCGTTCGGTTCAGCGCTTCCGACGGCTGTCCATGATGAGCGAGAGCGCGATTCCGAGCATCCACACATCCTTGGCAACGGGAGTGCCCTCCTGGGTGGGGCGGATGTCCATGTCGTCCTCCTTGGTCATCCCGGGTGTGCGGACGTACATGGCCAGCAGTCCCCCGGAGAACCCTGCGAGGGCCAGACCGGCGAGGCGGCTCGGGATGAAGGGCAGCAGCAGCGCGGCGCCAAGCCCGATCTCGACGGCGGAGAGCACCTTGCCGAACTTCTTGGGATCCAGCTCCTTGACCTGCGGAAATGCGTTGGCCGCCATTCCCTGCAGGTAGGCAGCCGTATCCCTGTCGATCTCCTGCTTGTTCAGGCCGGAATTGAGGATGAATGCGCCGGTGCTGAGACGGAGGGGAATGTGGCTGAGTTTCATCGGAGCTCCTTTGAGAACAGTGGATGGACCGCTTCGAGCCTACGTCCATTCCCGTGTCCGCCGCCACAACTGTCCGCCGCAATTGTCCGCTGCCACGGACTAAGCAATTAGGCAGCGGAGGGCAGTCCCAGCCCTGCACTGACGACCGTCCACGCCCAGGCGAACGAACCCACGATCACCGCAGTGAACAGGGTCAGCCAGACTACCGCCGGGATTCCGGTGGAGCGATACAGGAGATAGGCATCGGACTGGCCGCGGTTCCGCCGTCGTCGGAGGTGGACTGCGGCCACTTTGCCGAGGTCGCGGATGGACCCCACCAGCAGTGCAATCCCGAGGGCAACCACCGTGTGCCCGGCGAACTCGGCAGGAACGGCGACCACCAGGACGGTGGAGACCGCCACCGTGCCCAGCAGGATGAGCACACCGCCGGGATTGCGGATGAACAGCAGGGAGAGCAGCAGCACAAGCGCACCGACGGAGAGAGCTGCTTGTGCCCAGCCCGCGAAACCGGCCCAGACCAGAACGGACCCGACGACGGCCGGAACCGGGTACCCCCAGAACGTTGTCCACGCCGTTCTCCAGCCGGGGCGACCGAACGACGTCGTGAGGCCGGAATGGTCGAAGTTGAGCCGGATGCCGGCTAGCCGGTTCCCGGTGACGAGCGCGGCGAAGGCGTGGCCGAGCTCGTGGACGATCGTGCTGAAGAGTCCGAAGTAGCGCCAGGTTGCGTTGGGTACGGACAGGGCGGCGGCCGCCAGCAGGATGATCACGACCTCGGTCAACGTCAGCTCCGGCGGCTGACTCCTGCTGAAGCCGGCCACGATCCGGTCCCACCACTGCGCTACTAATTCCACCTTGGGATGCTACAGGGCCATCCTCGCCTGAGGCGGCAACGAATCCCCTTCATCGAGTCCCGTCACGGACGAGGAAGTTTTAACAGACTCGCCGTGTGACGTTCATCTCAAGGTAGGAATGCCTCTGCTTTGATGAGGGTTAAATGAAGTGAAAGCTATTCGAGCTATCGACAAAGGCGATCATGAACTTCCGGACGGCCGAGCATCCACGGCCGCAACATTTCATCCTGCACATGAGCGACACCCACCTGGTGGGCGGTCCGGAACCCCTGTATGGGGCAGTGGACAGCGAGGCTCGGCTCCAGCAGATTTTCTCCGATCTGGAGGCGTCCGGGTCGCGACCTGACGCAATCGTCTTCACCGGCGACCTCGCGGACAAAGGCGAAGCTGAAGCGTACGCAAAGCTCCGGGACATCGTTGACCCCGCAGCTCACAAACTCGGCGCCGAGGTCATCTGGGCCATGGGCAACCATGACGACCGCGCCACTCTCCGAACGGAACTGCTCAACGAGCCCGCGGACACCGCTCCACTTGACCGCAGCTACGAGATCAACGGCTTGCGGATCATCACGCTCGACTCAACGGTGCCGGGCCACCACCACGGCGAGATCAGCCATGAGCAGCTCGTCTGGCTCGCCGATGAACTCCTCACCCCGGCGCCATACGGAACAATCCTCGCTCTGCACCATCCGCCGGTCCCATGTGTCCAGGACCTGGCGGTCCTGGTGGAACTGCGTGATCAGAACCGGCTTGCCGGCGTCATCCGCGGCACCGATGTCCGTGCGATCCTCGCCGGGCATCTGCACTACTCAACCAGCGCGCTCTTCGCGGGCATCCCGGTGTCGGTGGCGTCCGCCACCTGCTACACGCAGGACCTCACGTACGACGACGGCGGCACACGCGGTCGAGACGGCGCCCAGGCCTACAACCTGGTCCACGTGTACGAGGACACCGTGGTGCACTCGGTGGTCCCCGTCGGGACGCACACCGCCGTGGGCGAGACCGTCCCCCGCGAGGAAACCCGCCGCCGCCTCGCAGCGGCCGGTGTGCAGATCGCGGAGGCATCGCCGGCGAGAGCCTTCACGAGCGTCTGACCGGCTGCTTCGGCTATTTTTCCCAGGGAGCCTTCACCGGGAAGTACTTCTCCAGGAAGTCGGTGACAGCACGGGCGCGCTCCTCGGCCGGAATCTCCGGGAAGCTGCCGTCATTGAGGCAGAAAAGGTCCATGTTGCGCTTGTCCAGCAGCTTGTGAAGCTTGCGCAGTCCGGAGCGCATGGTGGTATCGATGTACTTCACCCTCGCCGATTCCTGTGTCACGGCGCGGCCGGTCAACAGGGCGTAGTAGTGGTACAGCGAATTGGTGACGGAGATGTTGTCCTTGGCACGGAACTTGGACGCGGCCGTCGCAGCGAACTCCGCTTCAAACTCGTTCTCCATCTCGATCATGACACTCTTGCGCAGCGGAGCGGCCGTGTGCTCGAGATGGCGTGTGGTGATCCGGCCGAAGCGCTTGTGGAGGAGCCGACGGTTCACACGTGCAGCGTTCTCGAATCCGCTACGTTCGGCGTCGTTCTCGCCGAGCCCAATGCGGGTGTCCGCCTGGATGAACTTCGTGATGCCGCCGGGGGAGAAGAACATGTCCGGTCCCACCGGGCGGCCGAAGAACATATCGTCATTGGAGTAGAGGAAGTGCTCGGACAGGTCCGGGATATGGTGCAGCTGGCACTCGACCGCCTGTGAGTTGTAGGTCGGCAGTACGGAGGGGTCCTTGAAATGCTCCTCGGAACGAACCAGTGTCACGGATGGGTGATCAGCCAGCCATTCCGGACGCTCCGAGTCCGTGGCGATGAAGATGCGGCGGATCCACGGCGCAAACATGTAAACGGAGCGCAGCGCGTACTTGAGCTCGTTGATCTGGCGGTACCGCGCCTCGTGATCATCCCCCTCGCCCACGACGGCGTTCTCCATTCGGGCAGCGCGTGCTGCCAGATATTCCGGTGAACTTCCGTCAACCCACGTGAACACCAGGTCGATCTCGAAATCGATATCCGTCGCATGGTCCGCGAACATGTTGTCGATCGTCGGCCAGACCAGACCATGGCGGGTCACGGAGCCGCGCACCACTTCGTTCGAGGGCAGGGTGCGCCGCGTGAGGGAGTTCTCCATGGGGAGCTCGATGCGGTCACCGTCGAGGGACCAGAGCTCGATCTGCACACCGGCAGAAGGACCGAAGGTCAGTCCGCCGATCGGTTCGATGCGGGGACGGAACAACCGGAAGATCCGGGCCTTCTCGCTCGGGGAAAGGGCGCCGTCGGCCACAAGCAGCGTTGTCCGCCGCTTCGTGTCCACGGTCCGCGAGTAGAACGGCTCGTTGCGGCACGCCTCCACCAGCGCCTCCCGGAGCCGTTCACGGTGCTTCAGGTCAACCGCGACGACGGGGCGTTCATCATTGCCGCGGACCAGCAGGTACTCGATACCGGCACGCTCAAGCGCCTCCCGGACAAACAACAGGTCCTCCACCATTGCCTGGTGCGGCGTTGTATGCATGTTGATGAGGGCGAACCTACGCTTGACCGTGGTGATGTCATCGCGGTCGCTCAGTCTGGCAACGGCAGCGCTGGAGGCGGACTCAAGCAGCTCGGTGTCGTTCTCGACCTCCGGGGCGCCGAAATACACATCATGCTGGGCGGCAGTATCTGTAATGGGATCCTCCAACGGTTGTTCCAAAGGCGGTGGTGCCGGTGCACTCGCAGATTGCTTGCACGGCTGCTGCTCCAATGATAAGCCTGCCTAGAAGGACCCCGACCCATCCCGACGTACCCCATGCGGGTGCCTTGCAACGGAGGACACCATGGCAGACGTGAGTTTCACTGCACTGTTGAGGCGGCAGATTGGAAACGAGTTTGCGGCCTCGCAACAGTACCTGGCGATCGCCGTGTGGTTCGACGGCCAGGACCTGCCGCGTCTCGCCACGCACTTCTACCGGCAGTCACTGGAAGAGCGGAATCACGCTCTGATGATGGTTCAGTACATGCTTGACCGGGGTCAGGATGTGCAGATCCCCGGCGTGGAACCGGTGAAGAATGACTTCACGTCCGTCGTCGAACCGATCGCGCTAGCGCTGTCCCAGGAGAAGCAGGTCACCGCCGACATCGAGGCGATGTTCGCCCAGGCCCGGGCGCAGACCGACGCGCTCGGGGAACAGTTCATGCTCTGGTTCCTGAAGGAACAGGTGGAGGAGGTCGCCTCCATGTCCACCCTCCTGGCTATCGTTGAGCGGGCGGACAACCTGTTCGACGTCGAGAACTTCCTTGCCCGCGAAACCGTTGGCGACGCCGGCAAGGACCCGAACATGCCGCCCACGGCCGGAGGCGCCCTGTGACTCTGAAACCGTTCCCCACGGACTGGCAGCGTGCGCTGGTGCTCATGGCACACCCGGACGACCCTGAGTACGGCACCTCCGCCGCGGTGGCCGAATGGATCTCGCAGGGCAAGGAGGTCCGCTACGTGCTGGCAACACGCGGTGAGGCCGGGATCGCGGGGCTCCCGCCGCAGGAGAGCGGGCCGTTGCGTGAGGGCGAGCAGCGCACGGCGTGTGACCGCGTGGGCGTCGACGTTCTGGAATTCCTTGACTACCCGGACGGACGCCTGACGGAGTCCCTCGATCTTCGCCGCGACCTGGCGCGGGCCATTCGCCGGCACCAGCCCGACGGCATCGTGACGCTGAACCATGGCGACACGTGGGGGCCGGGAATGTGGAACTCCGAGGATCACCGGGCACTGGGCCGGTCGGTCCTGAACGCCGTCTCCGACGCAGCCAATGAATGGATCTTCCCGGACCTTGAGGGCCCGCGGCACCAGGTGAAATGGACGGCCATTCTCAGCATGAACCCCACGCACGCCATGCCGGTCAGCGAGGATAGCGTTGAGAAAGCGATCCTGTCCCTTGCCGCGCATTCGAAGTACCTGCAAGCACTGGACAGCCGGCCCGTGGAGGAACAGGCCACCGAACAGGTCCGCTCCGCCACCAGCCGGAACTCCGGAGGCAAAGGGGGCCCCGCGGTCGGATTCGAGCTCTACGGGCTGTAGTACAGCTAACCCCTTGTTGCCAGCGCTTCGACCGCATAAAACCGCCGGGGATCCTGCAGCAGGGCCGGATACTCGAAGTCGCTGCGCCGCAGCCAGCCCGAGAGGGAGATGGGGCGACGCGCCGTGCCGGGAACGTCGTCGTCGTCCGCGGCGTTCTCGATGGCCAGCGGACCGAGCGTGCCCCGCTGCAGGCGGGCACCGCCCTCCACCACGACGGCGGCTGCATCACCTTCGCGGGCAAGTTCAGTGAACGCGGCGTACTGGCGGGACCATTTCGGCACGGCGCGGCCGGCCGGCGGGTGTCCGGGAAGCAGCAGCGCATCGCCGTCGGAAGTGTCCAGGGGACCGTGCCAGATCCAGAGCCGTTCACCGATCGGCTCGACCGGAATGAGTTCAAGCTCCGGCTCAGGCCAGGAGTAGGGCAGGTCCTCCGGGACGCCCGGGAAGCGTTCCCGGTAGAACTCGGGTGCCTTCTGAATCAGGTTCGACTGGTGGCTGAGATGGACCTCCGGGTTTCCGGTCCACGGCGGGAGGGCAGGTTCGGGTCCGGCGCCCGCCTCGAACGCGGCAGCGGAATCGGGCGCGAACTCGCTGATCAGCGCCGCCGTGCTGTCCGCGTGCCCGCGCGAGACCCACTCCCGGACCATCGCCAGCCCATAGACGGTGAGCGCGGGTACGTATCCCATCCACATCCGGGTAACCGGATGGCTGCGCCAGCCGTAATCGGGCAGAACCAGCGCACGCAGGATCTGCAGTGTCTCAACCCGCTGCTTGCCGAGCCTGGCCTGATCGAGGACGGCGGCGCTGGCTGCGAAGTCGGGATAGGGCAGGAAGGTCTGCATGCGGCCAGTGTGCCACATCCGCCGAGCCTGCTCCCCGGCTCGCGAGGCCTCAGTTGCCTGCTCCGCCGGTCCGGGTGCCGGTTCGGTTAATGGACGGCGTACGTGCCCCGCCGGCTCACCGGCGTCCGGCGGTGCACCTCGATTGCCTCCGTGTAATAGGACATGAGTTGCTCGCACAGTACCGGCCAGGTGCGCCCCTGGACCGCGGAGGACGCCGCGCGCCCGAACGCACGGCGCTTCGTGTCATCACCGAGCAGGTCCATCACCCCGGCGTGAAGCTGGTCCAATTCACCCGGCGGGTACAGCCAGCCGGTTCTGGACGAATCCACCAGGTCCAGTGGACCGCCGCGCCCCACGGCGACAACCGGAACTCCCGAGGCCATCGACTCCTGGATGGTCTGGCAGAACGTCTCCGATTCGCCCGGGTGGACGAAGATATCGAAGGACGCCATCATCCGCGCCAACGCCTCCCCGGATTGGAACCCTGCGAAGTGCGCGCCGGGAAGCTTCTGCTGCAGCGACTCCTTCGCCGGCCCCGAGCCGACGATCACCAGCTTCGTGCCCGGGATGGCGTCGAGGCCGGCGAGGTCCTCGACCTGTTTCTCGGCTGCAAGACGGCCGACGTACCCGACGATCTTCGAGCGGGGCGGCCGTCCCGCAAGGACGCTGCGGCGCCAGTCGCCGTCGCGCTTGGCGGGGGTGAACCGGGCGGTGTCAACACCGCGGCGCCAGAGCCGCAGCCGGGGGATACCCCGGGAGTCGAGCTGATTCAACGCGAACGACGACGGCGCTAGCGTCAGCGTCGATGCCTGATGGATGTTCTCGACGCGCTGCCACAGCATGTTCTCCAGCCACGGCACACCGTACCGGGCGGCGTAGGCAGGAATCTCAGTCTGGTACACGGATACGGTTGGCAAGCCGAGCTGCGCAGCCGCCTGCACCGCACGCCAACCGAGCACGAACGGGGAAGCCACGTGGACGATGTCGGGCGAGAAGTCGGCGAGGATCCGCCGCACCCTGGCCACAGTCCCGGCCGCGAGCCGAACATTCGCGTAACCGGTCAGCGGAACCGACGGCAGAGTGACGACGGGGAAGCCCTCCACGGAGGCAGGTGCCTCATGTGCCGAGGAGCCGGGTTTGTCCAGCCACGACGACGACGGCGCAATCACCAGCACGTCATCACCGCGGCTTCGGAGGTGGGCCAGCACCTTCAACAGGGAGTGGGTCACCCCGTTCATGTGCGGAAGGAACGATTCGGCAACCACAGCAACTCTCACAACACCGATACTGGCACCGCGGTCTGTGCACCCGGCGAGCGGCAGGTTGCGCCTGAGTGAACTCTGGTTCAGTAGGCGGTGTACAGCTCGCCGACCGGCAGGGAAACCTCGAGCCGGTTGTCAGTGCCGGGGAGCGGGCACGCCCACGCCTCGTCATAGGCGCACGACGGGTTGTAGGCGAAGTTCAGGTCCACGATCAGACGTCCGCCGCGCTCGCCGAGATGCGCACCCTTGATCGTGTCGAGCACGTACCGGCCGCCGCCGTAGCTTCCACCCTCTGCACCGGACGAACCATCACGGAGGGGGAGGAACAGCCCGCCGCCGTAGGACTTCAGCCGCCACAGCGCGAGGCGGCCGACGCCGTCGAGCGACACAGTGCCGAGCCGCTCGAACGGCACCACTCCGTCGGTACCGGAGGTCACCTCCATAAGCTGGCCGGCGCCGTCATCGTCAATCTCAGCCTCGAAGCGGAAGTCCGAGTTGTAAGGGGCGACGTTCAGGCCGGCGAAGTTTTGCTGCACCGAGGGAGAAAGGGGTGACGCCGGGTGGCCGGCAAAGAGCCTGTCGCGGCCGGTTCGCCAGTGGGCGTGGGCCAGCGCGGGAGAACCAGCGGCCGCCGCATCGCGGACTTCCTGGTAAAGCGTGAACACCTGCCGGCGCCAGTCAGCGGTGTCCAGGGCCGTTGCTGCATGCGACATGGACACCAGCGTAACTGTTGCCCGACGTACTGTATCTAGGGTGACAATCGCGCTGTTCATCCTGGTGCTCGGCCTCATTGTGGTGGGTGCCGTCGCCCAGCGCATCGCCGGGCTGGGATTTGCGCTGCTGGTTTCGCCGTTTCTGGTGTTGATCCTCGGCCCGCATGAAGGCGTCCTCCTGGTCAACATCTGCAGTGTGGTGTCCGCCACCCTCATCATGCCCCGCGTGTGGAAGGACATTGACTGGGCGATGTTCCGCTGGCTCGCCGCTTCAGCAGTGTTCGGATCAGTGGGCGGCTCATTCGCAGCCGCCGGGCTGCCGAGCGCACCGCTCGCGGCGACGGTCGGCGCCGTCGTGCTCACCGGACTCACTGCCTCGCTCCTGCTCCAGCGCTCCTCGGTGGTGGCCACCGGGAACCGCTCCAAAGTCATCGCTGGGCTAACAGCGGGCCTGACCAACTCCATGGCCGGCGTCGGCGGGCCGGCCATCAGCGCGTATGCGTTGATGTCCCGGTGGCCGCAGCGCTCGTTCGCCGCCACGCTGCAGCCGTTCTTCGCCGTGGTCAATTCCGTCACGGTGCTCGTGAAGCTGCTCATTGACCCCGGCCAGGTGCCCCCGCTGGAGACCTGGATGTGGCTTCTCATCCCGGTGTCGATCGTCATCGGAATCTTCACGGCGGAGCGGCTCGCCCGGTACATCCATGATCGACACGCCCGCTTCGCCGTCATCGTCATTGCCTTTCTCGGTGCGGCGACGGCACTGATCAAGGGCCTCACTGAGCTGCTCGCCTGAGCCTCACGGAGCCGCCGGGTGCGAGCGTGAGCTACCTCGCCGAGTCGTTCAGAGGCTGATGCCGCCGCCGATGGCACCATGGAGGGGATGAAACTCCCCACAAAGCTCCGAGCGCTGCCTATGCCCCTGTGGCTGCAGGGCGCCTTCGAACTGGGACAGGCAGCGGCGATTTCCGCGCTGATTGTCCTGGTCCCCCTCGGCGCAGTGTGGCTGACGGGCGGGTTCGCCGGACGTGACGCGCTGGGAACACTGCAGCTCGCTGCCCAGGCGTGGCTGGTTCTGCACGGTGCGCCGCTTCAGCTCGCACTTCCCGACGGCGGTACCGGCCTTCTGTGGGCGGTTCCCCTCGGACTGACGCTCATTCCGTTCCTCCTTGCCTGGCGCGCGGGCCGGCGGCTGGCACGCGCTTCCTACACGGACCAGCTGTGGCAGGCACTCCTCGGCGCCCTCGCGGTGTATGCCCTCGTCGGCCTCGGCGCCGCCTACCTGGCGGACGACGGCGCCACCTCGGCACCGCTCGTGGCCGGCGCCTGTGTGCCGCTCATCGCGGCCGGGACGGGCCTGATCATCGGCGCGTACCGCGAGGCGGGATCCTGGGGACGCCTGATCGGCGTGGATCTGGCAGAGTGGATCGCCACCACAAGCCAGCACTCCCGGTGGGCGGGATCCTATGTGTGGTCCGCGGTGCGTGCGGCGTGCCTTGCCGTAATTTCCGCGCTGGGCCTGTCGGCGCTCCTGCTCGCGGTAACGCTGGCGATTCACTGGGCCGCCATCGCCACCATCTACCAAAGACTGGATGCGGGCATAGTGGGCGGCGCCGTCGTCACCATCGGTCAACTGGGGTTCATTCCCAACCTCGCGGTCTGGACGCTTGCGTGGTCTTCCGGCGCGGGGTTCGCCCTGGGAACCGGAAGTTCCATCAGCCCGCTTGCAACCACGGCGGGACCGCTGCCGGCGCTGCCCATCCTCGGAGCCGTTCCTTCCGGAGCGCTCGACTACGGGATGGCCGCGCTCGCCCTGCCGGTCGTGGCGGGCATACTGGCCGGCTGGTGGTTCTTCCGTGAGGGTGAGAACCATTTCGATGAGTGGCTGCAACTGAAGGTTGATACGCGCTGGTTCACGGCGGCGGCTTCAACCCTGGCACTCGGGTTGTTCGTGGGAGTGCTGGCCGGAGCAGGCACCGCCGTGCTCGCACTCCTTTCCCGCGCCTCGGTGGGCGTCGGCCGCTTCGTCGATATCGGTCCCGACCCGCTGTGGGTGGGACTGTGGATCGCTGCGGAAGTGGGGGCCGGCGTCGTCATCGGTTACGCAGCAGGTCCGCTGCTCGAGCGGGAGCGGCGGTAGCCGCCCACCGGTTCGGACGGCGACGGCTGGCGCTGATGGGAAGCTACGACGTCGGCTCTTAGCTTTGCTGGCTGGAGCGCGGCTCCAGCAGACCGCTGAGGTTACGCAGGTCGTCTTCGCACTGCTGCTGCGCCTTGGACGTCAGCGCTGTTGCCATGCATTCCTCGTAGCGCTCCGTGAGGGGCCAGAGCGCAATGGCGGCACCGGTTCCGATGGTGAGCATGAGCGAGGCAATCAGGCCTACCGTCGTCGACATCCGAACCAGGGCCGGGGCCTTCTGCCGGACTACTCCCACCATCGCGATGATGCCGACAGTCAGGGCAGCCAGCGCAAAGACGAGCCCGAGCACCTTCCACGGCAGGGGAAAGTTGGCGCCGAGGAGGGCGCCAAGCAGCAGAAGCATGAAGGCACGCAACTGGGTGCGGGTGGATGCAATCTCCTTCTCCGACGGCGGTGGAGACTGCTGCGACGGCTTTGCAGGCCTTGCCGCAGGATCGGAGGACGGGCGTTTCTTCATGCTTCAACCCTAGAACAGTGGCAGTGCCACCGCGTCCACACCGCCCGGTAGCGGCTGCCGGCCTCCCACACCTCGTTGCGCTCGGTGCCGGCCCCTCGGCCAGTAGGCTTGGATGCATGCGCATCGTTGTCCTCGTTTCCGGTACAGGCTCCAATTTGCAGGCGGTGATCGACGCCGTAAAGGCCGGGGATCTGCCGGTGGAGATTGCTGCCGTCGGCGCAGACCGGCCTGATACCTACGGGGTGGAACGGGCTGCCGCCGCCGGCATCCCCACCTTCGTCGTGGATTTCAAGCAGTACGGCAGCCGCGAGGAGTGGAACGCGGAACTTACCGAGTGCACGGCGGCCTTCGAACCCGATTACGTCATATCCTCGGGGTTCATGCGCATCGTGGATCAGAGCTTCCTCGACCGTTTCCCCAACCGGTACCTCAATACGCACCCCGCGCTGCTTCCCAGCTTTCCCGGCGCCCACGGGGTACGCGACGCGCTCGCTTACGGTGTGAAGGTGACCGGTTGCACCGTGATGATCGCCGACGCCGGCGTGGACACGGGTCCCATCCTCGCGCAGGTGGCGGTGCCGGTTCTCGATGACGATACCGAGGACACCCTCCACGAACGCATAAAGGTCCAGGAGCGGGCCCTGCTCATCGAGACTCTCCGCGACCTCGCCTTAACGCCGTCGAGCCGGCGGAAATGACTGGGCACAGACCACATTAGGGTTCAAATCAAATCTGGGCGCCGCGGGTCTCGGGTGCATTGAAGGCCATCCACAGCACGGCGACAAGCACCAGCAAACCGGTCACCGCGAAGGTCAGCGGCAGTCCGAGATAGGGCCACAGCAGGGAACCGAAGATCAGCGGCACCAGCCCTGCACCCACCCTCGACACTGTCGATGCCCAGCCGAACCCCGAGCCCCGCAGCTCCGTGGGATACAGCTCGGATACATACGTGTAGAGCACCGGAATCGCCACCTGGATGGTGAAGCCGAATGCCAGCAGCCACGCGGTCGCTACGGCAGGAAGATCGACGGTCAGGGCGAAGATCACCAGCACGACGGCGGACAGCGGGCCCGATACCGCGAGGATCCACTTCCGTCCCACCCGTTCAACGAGCAGCGCGGCAGCAACGACCCCGAGGAACCCGATCCCGGTCATGCCTGCCGTTGTCAGGAAGGCCACGGACTGACGGTAGCCCGAGGCGATGAGGATCTGCGGCATCCACGTCAGGGCGCCGTAGTAGACGAGGAGGATTGACAGGAACAGGCCCCAGGCGGCGAGGGTAATGCGCCAGTTGAAGCGCCAGAGTGCCGTGAACTGGCCTGTCAGTCCACCGAGCGTTAGCTGCGGATCATCAGCGGCGGCAGGCAGCCGCCACTCGCGTACGGTTGCGCCGGTGCTCTCAACCAGCCGGTCAATCACCAGCTTCGCCTCTTTGGTGCGTCCCCGCTGCACGAGGTAGAGCGGCGACTCAGGAACCGAACGGCGCACCCAGAATACGAGCAGGGCGGGCAGCACCATGACCAGCATCAGGTAGCGCCAGTCACCGAACGCCCCGATCAGGAGCGCTGAGACCACACCGCACAGTCCTGCTCCGATGGGCCACCATCCGTCCATGGCGGTAAGCACACGACCGCGGTGCTTCCGCGGCGCGAACTCGCCCACCAGGGCGTAGTCCACCGGGATGCACCCGCCCAGGCCGAAGCCCGCGATGAAACGGAAGATGCAGAACCACACGAGGTCCCCGGACAGAGCGCCGAGCACGGTGAAGATGGAGAAGATCAGGAGCGTTGCCGTGAAGGCTTTCTTCCGGCCGATGATGTCTGCAATCGAGCCCCACGCGAAAGCACCCACGGCCATGCCGATCAGGTTGGAGGTGCCGACCCACGCAGCCTGGCCCCGCGTCAGTCCCCACTCCTCGGACAACAGCGGGATGAGGTAGCCGTTCAGCGTGACGTCCCAGGCGTCGAACATGAACCCGAGACCGCCGATCAGGAAGATCTTGCCCTGCACACGCCACCGCCACGGCAGGTCCTGAACCACCTGGTCGCCGGTGGGAAGATCGGTAGAAGTGCTCACAATTCCGTCCTGACAGCGCCGCCTGGCGCGAGCTCGCCCGTTGCGAATAACTCGAACACCTTACCGCCGCCGCCATGTCCGGCCGGTCCCGATGCAGAACGGACCGTAACCGAGCTGTGCGTCCGGAGGTCTCAAGGCCGCGGTGTTTTAGACTGGGGACGATCCCACAGCACTTATTCCCCTGGAGACCTGCGTGACACTGACCAACCTTGACCGTGTTCCGATCCGCCGCGCGCTGATCTCCGTCTATGACAAGACCGGGTTGGAGGAACTCGCTCAGGGGCTGCATGGCGCCGGCGTGCGAATTGTATCCACCGGGTCCACAGCAAAGACCATCGCTGCAGCAGGCATACCCGTGCAGCAGGTCGAGGAAGTCACCGGTTCT
Organism: Arthrobacter sp. TJ-270; assembly: GCF_058269075.1. Lineage (NCBI taxonomy): Bacteria > Bacillati > Actinomycetota > Actinomycetes > Micrococcales > Micrococcaceae > Arthrobacter > Arthrobacter sp. TJ-270. The sequence continues at coordinate 120,123 of NZ_JBZCNB010000002.1, forward strand.
CCCGAAATGCTCGACGGCAGGGTCAAGACCCTGCACCCGCGGGTGCACGGAGGAATCCTCGCTGACCGCCGCGTCGCCGCCCATATGGACACGCTGACCGAGATGGATATCGAAGCCTTCGACCTGGTCGTGGTGAATCTCTACCCGTTCGTGGAGACGGTGCGGTCCGGTGCCTCAGCGGACGACGTCGTCGAACAGATTGATATCGGCGGTCCGGCCATGGTTCGCTCGGCCGCGAAGAACCACGCCGCGGTAAGCATCGTGGTGGATCCGTCGTTCTACGAAAACGTTGTCCGCGCCGCCGGGGAGGGGGGCTTCGATCTGAAGACCCGCCAGCGGCTGGCTGCCCGCGCCTTCGCGCACACCGCTGCCTATGACAACGCGGTGGCCACCTGGACGGCAACCCAGTTCCAGGACGAGGACGACGACGGCATCATCGACTGGCCTGCCTACGCCGGCCTGGCGCTGGAGCGCTCCGAGGTTTTGCGCTACGGCGAGAACCCGCACCAGCAGGCAGCGCTGTACGTTGACCAGGCCGCACCCGTTGGAATCGCGCAGGCTGACCAGTTGCACGGCAAGGCAATGAGTTACAACAACTTCGTCGACGCCGATGCCGCCCTGCGTGCCGCGTTCGATTTCAGTGAGCCGGCCGTCGCCATCATCAAGCATGCCAACCCGTGCGGTGTGGCTATCGGTTCATCGGCCGCGGCTGACCCCATCGCTGATGCCCACGCCAAAGCGCACGCGTGCGATCCGGTATCCGCGTTCGGCGGGGTCATCGCAGCCAACCGCACCGTGACGGCAGGGATGGCGCAGACGGTGAAGGACATCTTCACCGAGGTTGTCATCGCTCCCGGATTCGAGCCCGAAGCCGTGGAGATCCTCTCCCAGAAGAAGAACATCCGCCTGCTGGCCCTTCCCGAGGGCTATGACCGCTACCCGACCGAGATCCGCCAGGTCTCCGGCGGTGTCCTTATCCAGGTCACCGACACCGTGAACGCCGACGGCGACCATCCGGAGAACTGGACGCTCGCCGCAGGGGAGGCAGCGGATCCTGAAACGCTGGCGGATCTGGCCTTCGCCTGGACCGCGTGCCGGGCTGCGAAGTCCAACGCGATCCTGCTCGCCCGCGATGGTGCCGCCGTCGGCGTCGGAATGGGACAGGTGAACCGCCTGGATTCCTGCAAGCTCGCGGTGGAGCGGGCCAACACGCTCGCGGGTGAGGGTGACGAGCGCGCCCGCGGTTCCGTGGCGGCGTCGGACGCGTTCTTCCCGTTCGCTGACGGCGTGCAGATCCTGATCGACGCCGGTGTACGTGCGGTTGTCCAGCCGGGAGGGTCCGTACGCGACCAGGAAGTAATCGACGCCGCGAATGCCGCGGGTGTCACCATGTACTTCACCGGTGCGCGCCACTTCTTCCACTAAACCGGTACGTTAGAGACGTTGAAGCACCAACAGATTCAGCACAAGAAGAGCCCCAGGGAGACGCCTAACAATGGCTAAAATCATCTATACCCACACCGACGAAGCGCCAATGCTGGCCACGTATTCGTTCCTGCCGATCATCGAGGCTTTCGCATCGACGGCGGGTGTGGAGGTGGAAACCCGCGACATTTCGCTGGCCGGACGCATCATCGCGACGTTCAGCGATTATCTGACCGAGGAGCAGCGCATCGGTGACGCGCTGGCCGAGCTGGGGGAGTTGGCCACCAAGCCCGAAGCCAACATCATCAAGCTCCCCAACATCAGCGCCTCCGTTCCGCAGCTGAAGGCGGCTGTGGCGGAGCTTCAGGAGCAGGGCTACGCCCTTCCCGATTACCCGGACAACCCCTCAAGCGACGAGGAAGCCGACGTCCGTGCGCGGTATGACAAGATCAAGGGCTCAGCGGTCAACCCGGTGCTTCGCGAAGGCAACTCCGACCGTCGTGCGCCCCAGTCGGTGAAAAACTACGCCCGCAAGAACCCGCACTCCATGGGCGCCTGGTCACCGGATTCGCAGACCAACGTCGCGACCATGAGCGACGGCGACTTCCGGTCTAACGAGTTGTCGGTCGTCATGGACTCGGATGAGTCGCTGACCATCCAGCATGTGGGCCAGGACGGCACCGCGAACGTGCTGAAGAAGGCTTTCCCCGTTCTGGCCGGTGAGGTCATCGACGGAACAGTCATGCGGGCGGAGGCGCTGGATGAATTCCTCTCGGCGCAGGTTGAGCGGGCAAGGAACGAGGACGTCCTGTTCTCCGCACACCTGAAGGCCACCATGATGAAGGTCTCTGACCCCATTATCTTCGGCCACATCGTTCGCGCGTTCCTCCCCGAGGTCTTCTCGGCCTACGGTGAGCAGTTGCAGGCCGCGGGCCTCAGCCCGAATAACGGTCTTGCCTCCATCCTGAGCGGCCTCGAAAAGCTGCCGTCCGGCACCCGTGAAGAGGTCGAAGCGGCCATCCGCAAGGGCATCGAGGACGGCCCGAAGCTGGCCATGGTTGATTCCGACAAGGGAATCACCAACCTGCACGTGCCCAGCGACGTCATCGTGGACGCCTCCATGCCCGCGATGATCCGCACCTCCGGCCACATGTGGGGCCCGGACGGAGAAGAGGCGGATACCCTTGCGGTACTGCCGGACAGCTCCTACGCAGGCATCTACCAGGTAGTGATTGATGACTGCCGTGCAAACGGTGCATTGGATCCCACCACCATGGGAACCGTGCCCAACGTCGGCCTGATGGCCCAGGCGGCAGAGGAGTACGGCAGCCACAACAAGACCTTCGAAATCGACGCGCCGGGCACAGTCCAGGTTGTCGACGGCTCCGGAAACGTTCTGATCGAGCACGACGTAGAGCCGGGAGATATCTGGCGCGCATGCCAGACCAAGGACATCGCTATCCGCGACTGGGTCAAGCTTGCGGTGACCCGCGCGCGGGCATCCGCAACGCCGGCCGTGTTCTGGCTGGATGAGGAGCGTTCGCATGACGCCAATCTCATCGCCAAGGTGCAGGAGTACCTCAAGGAGCATGACACCGATGGCCTCCAGCTCGAGATCCTCTCTCCGGTGAAGGCAACGGCGTTCACCCTGGAGCGAATCCGTCGGGGCGAGGACACCATCTCCGTCACCGGCAACGTTCTGCGCGACTACCTCACCGACCTTTTCCCGATCCTCGAGCTCGGGACCAGTGCCAAGATGCTCTCGATCGTTCCGTTGATCAACGGCGGCGGGCTCTTCGAGACCGGCGCGGGCGGTTCCGCTCCCAAGCACGTGCAGCAGCTTGTCCGCGAGAACCACCTGCGCTGGGACAGCCTGGGTGAATTCCTTGCACTCGCCGTCAGCTTCGAGCACCTGGCCACCACCGCAGGAAACGCTCGCGCGCAGATCCTCGCGGACACCCTGGACCGCGCCACGGCAACCTTCCTTTTGGAGAACAAGTCGCCGAGCCGGAAGGTCGGCGAGATCGACAACCGCGGAAGCCACTTCTACCTTGCGCAGTTCTGGGCGAAGGAGCTTGCCGAGCAGAGCGGGGACGCTGAACTGGCGTCCGCATTCTCCGATATTGCGGAACAGCTGACCTCCAACGAAGACACCATCGTGTCGGAGCTGCTCGCAGTCCAGGGATCTCCTGTGGACATCGGCGGCTACTACCACCCTGACATCGAGAAGGTCGTCGCCGTGATGCGCCCGTCGAAGAAGTTCACCGAGGTTCTGTCGACTCTGGGCTAAGCGTCTCCTGCTGAGAGGCCCCGAACCCGCCCGCACGGCGCGGGTCCGGGGCCTTTTTGTCGGTGAAACGCATCGCTGATTCGCCAATGAGGTGTTTATGGGTCGCCCATGAGGGCACCGAATAGGTACCTTTCGTAACAGTTCCGGGCTGGATGCAGCGGGGAAGAAGCGCTCGTGCTACTCCTGGAGGCATGAAATCGCAACACCCCGCTGCATCCTCCGAGGAACGTAACGCCCGCATCGCAGTCACGATATTTCCGCTGCTTATTCTGGGCGGTGGCGCCATAGCACTGTTGATGCCGACAGCCTTTACGGGATTGGCTCCAGCGATCAACCCCCTTCTGGGAGTGATTATGTTCGGGATGGGTCTCACACTGACCCCGCCGGACTTCGCGGTGATTGCGAAGAGACCGGTCCCCGTGGTGATCGGAGTTGTTGCGCAGTACCTGGTGATGCCGCTGCTGGGACTGCTCATCGCTTCCATCCTCGGACTTCCGGCAGCTCTTGCAGCCGGCGTCATTCTGGTCGGCTGCTGCCCCGGCGGTACCGCGTCGAACGTGGTGTCCTATCTTGCGAAGGGGGACGTAGCGCTGTCTGTCGCGATGACCACTGTGTCGACGCTGCTTGCTCCGGTGCTGACGCCGCTGCTGGCCCTGTGGCTTGCCGGCCAGTACCTCCCGGTCGACGCCGGCTCGATGGCATTCTCCATTGTCCAGATCGTTTTGATTCCGGTGGCGCTCGGACTGGCCGCCAGACTGTTCCTTCCTCGCCTGATGGCGGCTGCGCTGCCCGTTCTGCCCTGGGTATCGGTCGCTGCGATTACGCTCGTAGTCATGGCTGTAGTAGGCCTGAGCGCTGAGGCCATCTTCTCGGCCGGCTTGCTCGTGCTGCTGGCAGTGGTCCTTCACAATGGCCTCGGTTTCGCCCTCGGGTACACAGCAGCCCGGCTCTTCAAGCTCCCGATTCGTTCCCGTCGTACCACTTCAGTAGAGGTCGGAATGCAGAACTCCGGCCTCGCCGCCGGTCTGGCACGGACGCACATGACGCCCGAATCAGCTCTTCCCGCGGCCATCTTCTCGGTCTGGCACAACGTCTCCGGTGCGCTCCTGGCAGCCTACTGGCGACGCCGCGGCCTGGCCGATGAAGTGCAGTCGGCACCGGAAGCGAACGTCGCCAGCTAGCCCGGCCGCCAGGCGGCCGCCCTCAGGGCGTCCGCTTACCGGTCGTCGTTGGCGTACCGCACGCCAAGCTGCGCCCGGACGCCGTCGAACATCCTCATGGTGTCGAGCGTGTGCTGCAGCGGCATGGTCGGACTCTCCGTCAGGCCTTCCTGGATGCAGCGGGTCGTTTCGCGCAGCTCGTAGGAGTACCCGTTGCCAGCCTGGTCGAACTCCTCAACGCGCGCTTCGCCGCCATGAGGATGCACGTACAGTTCCCGCGGATTGTGCAGCGGAGCGGAGGTGCGCAGCCAGCCCTTCGTCCCGGCGACAGTAGCGTGGCTCGGTCCGGATGCCAATAACGACGACGACAGCTGGGCGTGAGCGCCGCTTGCGTAGGTGAGGGTCAGCGCGTTCTGGGCGTCGACGCCGTCACCGTTCAACGTGCCTTCAGCGACGACAGAGGTGGGGAAACCGAGGGCGCCCAGCGCCCACGTGGACGGGTAGACGGTGAGATCCAGAAGTGCACCGCCGCCTGCGAGCGGGTCCCAGAGGCGGGCTTCCCGACTGTAGACGGCAGGAAATCCGAGGTCCGCCTGTACCCAGCGGATTTCGCCGAGTTCGCCCGAATGGATGATGTCCCAGGCCCGGTTCACGCTCGGCAGGAAGCGGGTCCATACGGCTTCCATGAGGAAGACACCCTTTTCCCGCGCCAGCTTGATAAGGTCTTCCGCTTCACGCGCGTTGACGGTGAACGCCTTCTCACACAGGACGTGCTTCCCGGCCGAAAGCATTTCCTTGCACACCTCGTAGTGCTGACCGTGCGGTGTCGCGATGTAGACGACGTCAACATCGGGGTCCTGGGCCAGCAGCTCGAACCCGCGGGCGCCGCCGTCGTCGTAATGAGTGGTGGCGAAGCCGTACATGTCGGCGAACGCGCGTGCACGCTCCTCCAGCCGCGAACTCACCGCCTGCAGGACGGCATCCTCCAGCCGTGCGATGTCCTCGGTCACCTTCTGGGCGATCCTGCCGGTGGCGACCACGCCCCAGCGAAGGGGGGCACCGGTGGCGGTGAATGGTGAAGGTGCGTCCGGCGCGACGCAGGGGGGCACAGGGAATCGGTGGTTTGTTGTCATTCTCTCATACTTCCCAATGAGGAAGGGCCAGTCCACCCGTTACGGCGGGAGCTGTGCACCAAAAGAGAATCCCCGGCCGCAGTATTGCGGCCGGGGATCCTTTATCGAGCTGGTTACTTGACGATCTCAGACAGGGTCGGATCGTCGGCGTAGGCCTCAGCTGCGTTCGCCTCGGTGACGATCTGCGGTTCCAGCAGGTACGCCGGAACAACCTTCACGCCGTTGTCGTAGGACTCGGTGTCGTTGACCTCGACCTCTTCACAGGCGCCCATGGCTTCGACCATCGTGATTGTCTGTTCCACCAGGTTGCTGGTGTCCTTGTTGATGGTCGAGTACTGCTCACCGGCCATGATCGACTTGACCGACTCCACCTCGGAGTCCTGGCCGGTGACGACCGGGGTTTCCTTGCCGGCAGCTGAGACCGACGTGAGGATGGCACGGGCCAGGGTGTCATTCGGTGACAGCACACCGTGCAGTTCCTCGGAGGCGTAGTTACCGCTGAGGAGCGTATCCATGCGGCGCTGAGCGTTCTCGGCCTTCCAGCCCTGGGTCACCGCCTGATCGAAGGAGGTCTGACCTGAGACGACATTGAGCGTGCCGTCGTCGATCTTGGGCTGGAGGACGCTCATTGCGCCGTCGAAGAAGACCTGGGCGTTCGCGTCATCGGGGGAGCCGGCGAACAGCTCGATGTTGTATGGAGCCTCACCCTTGCGCTCCGCCAACCCGTCGAGCAGGGCCTGGCCCTGCAGCTCACCCACCTCGAAGTTGTCATAGGCCACGTAGTAGTCCACGTTCTCGGTGTTGGTGAGCAGGCGATCATAGGCGAGGACCGTGATGCCGGCGTCCTTGGCCTGCTGCAGCTGGTTGCCCAGCTGAGCGCCGTCGATCGCTCCGACCACGAGGACCTCCACGCCGTTGGTGATCATCGAGCTGATCTGGGCCTGCTGCTCCGACACGCCCCCGTTGGCGAACTGGACGGACGGCGCGTAGCCGGACTCCTTGAGCCCGTCGTTGAACAGCTGCTCGGCCAGGACCCAGTTTTCCGAGGTTTTCTGGGGGAGCGCTACGCCGATGGCCGCACCTTCCTCGAAGCCTTCGCAGGTGCTCTCGGTGCCGCCGCCGGTCCCGGTTGCCGTGCCGGGATCCTCACGGCCACAAGAGGTCAGCGCCAATGCTGAAATTGCAGTGAGTGCTGCAAGGGATTTTCCGAAGTTGCGCATTCGATTTCTCTTTCTTTAGCATCTTGCTTTGTTGGTCAGTGAAAGCTTTGATCAGAACCAGCGGCGTCTGTTTAGAGGACCTGCTTGGTGCCGACTGTCTCCCGGGCAGCGGGGTTTTCCTCCGGCGCGGCGGCAGGCGCGTCGGGTTTGTTCCGGCCGCCGCCGAAGTTGCGGGTGAGCAGACCGGTGATGGAGGGCTTGCCCTGGCTCTTGTTGTACACATCAAACGCGACTGCGATCAGCAGCACGAGGCCCTTGATGATCTGTGTCATGTCGGCGCCGATGCCCATCAGCTGCAGGCCGTTGTTGAGAACAGCCATGACGAGCCCGCCGATCACGGAGCCGATTACCGTTCCCACGCCACCGGTCACTGCTGCACCGCCGATGAACACTGCCGCAATGGCATCGAGCTCCCAGCCGACGCCGTCGAAGGGGCCCGAGGCGGTGGACCTGCCGACGAAGATCATTCCGGCGAGTGCGGCCAGGATGGACATGTTCATCATTACCAGGAAGTTCACGCGTTTGCTCTGCACCCCCGAGAGTTCCGCCGCGTGGCGATTGCCGCCGACCGCATACACGTGGCGACCGACGACGGTCTTGTTGGAGATGAAGGCGAAGATGATTACCAGCACGGCGAGGATGAGTCCGGGGATGGGGAAGGAGGTTCCCGGGCGGCCGGTGGCGAACAGGGACGTGACGTACAGGATGGCGGCGGCAAGAATGACGAGCTTGATTACGGACGTCCACAGCGGCGGCACCTCGGAGCCGATCTGCGCGGCGCGCCGCCGGTTGCTGAACTCCTGGTACACGAAGAATGCTACGGCGAGTAGCCCGAGGAGCACCGTGAGGTTGTTGTAACCAGTGACGGGTCCCACCTCGGGGAGGTAACCAGCACCGATGAACTGGAAGGCTTCAGGCACGGGGATGGTGTTCGATTCGCCCACATACTGGTTTGCCCCGCGGAACAGGAGCATGCCCGCGAGGGTCACAATGAATGCGGGTATACCCACGTAGGCGACCCAGAAGCCTTGCCATGCCCCGATCAGTGCGCCGAGGAGAAGCCCGATCACGATTCCGAGGTACCAGGGAATACCCCAGTCGCGGATGACGATGGCGACGGCGACGCCGGCGAAGGCTGCCACGGAGCCCACCGAGAGGTCGATATGGCCGGCGATGATGACGAGCACCATGCCGATTGCAAGGATCAGGATGTACGCGTTGCCGTTGAACAGGTTGATGACGTTGGTCGGCGTGAGGGTGTTGCCACCGGTCTGCCACTGGAAGAAGAGAATCAGGGCGATCAGGGCGAAAATCATACCGAACTGCCGGGTGTTACCGCCGAACATTCGCTTGAGAGAATTCATGGTGCGTCCTAGGGGATTCGGTCAGGCAGATTTTCTGCTGGCGGTCATGAGTTTCATCAGGGATTCCTGGTTGGCTTCCTCGCGGGTCAGCTCACCGGTGATGGAGCCTTCGAAGATGGTGTAGATGCGGTCCGAGAGGCCCAGCAGCTCGGGAAGTTCGGAGGAGATGACAATCACGCCCTTACCCTGTTCCGCGAGCTTCTGGATAATGCCGTAAATCTCGTACTTGGCGCCCACGTCAATGCCGCGGGTCGGCTCGTCCAGAATCAGCAAGTCTGGATCTGTGAACATCCACTTGGCGAGAACCACTTTTTGCTGGTTGCCACCGGACAGTTTGGCGACGCCCTCGTTCACGCTCGGAGTTTTGGTCCGGAGCGACTTCCGGTATTCCTCGGCAACAGCGAATTCCTGGTCCCGGTCGACGACAAGACCTTTGGTGATTTTCTGCAGGTTGGCGGCCACGGTAGTGGCTTTGATGTCATCGAGCAGGTTCAGTCCAAGCGACTTCCGGTCCTCCGTGACGTACGCCAGGCCGTGGTCGATGGCCTTCGCGACGTTGCGGAGCTGGATCTCCTTGCCGTCCTTGAAGATCTGTCCCGACTTGAAGTTCCCGTAGGACCGCCCGAACACCGATCGGGCGAGCTCCGTGCGTCCGGCGCCCATGAGGCCGGCTATTCCCACGATTTCCCCGCGGCGGACCGTGAAATTCGAGTTCTTGCAGACCAGACGATCCGCGACGGCGGGATGGCCGACGGTCCAGTTACGGACCTCGAAGAAGACCTCGCCGATCTTCGGCGTGTGCTCGGGGAATCGTGACTCCAGCGAACGCCCAACCATGCCGCGGATGATGCGGTCCTCGTCCACGCCGTCGTTCTTCACATGGAGGGTTTCGATGGATCTGCCGTCGCGGATGATGGTGATGGAGTCGGCGATCTGCTCGATCTCGTTGAGCTTGTGGGAAATCATGATGCACGAGATCCCCTTGGAGCGGAGCCCTGCCATCAAATCCAGGAGATGCTGGGAGTCGGATTCATTGAGCGCCGCCGTGGGCTCGTCGAGGATGAGCATCTTAACTGACTTGCTCAGCGCCTTGGCGATCTCGACCAGCTGCTGCTTGCCGACGCCGATGTCCTTGATCTTGGTGGTCGGTTCCTCGCGCAGACCCACGCGCGCCATTAGCTCAAGGGTGTCTCGGTTGACCTTGTCCCAGTTGATGACTCCGAAGCGTGTCGGCTCGTTGCCAAGAAAGATGTTCTCGGCGATGGACAGTTCGGGAACGAGAGCGAGTTCCTGATGGATGATAACGATCCCCGCAGCTTCGCTGGAGCGGATGTCCTTGAACTGAACTTCCTTGCCCTGGAAAACGATCCGGCCCTCGTAGGTTCCGTGAGGGTACACGCCGGACAGGACCTTCATGAGGGTGGACTTGCCCGCGCCGTTCTCGCCGCAAATCGCATGGATCTCGCCCGCCATAACGGAGAGGGAGACGTTGTCCAACGCTTTCACGCCGGGGAATTCCTTAGTGATCGACTGCATCTCGAGGATGATGTGGTTATCCATGGAGGCCTTCCCGCAACTGACTGCGCTGTCTGCAGGCCATTAGTGGCCCCGGAGAAAAAGTTAACTCTCTGCAGTGTGTTGCAGTCAAGTCTTGAACGCAAATTTGACGCAAATTAACCGAGAAATTAGAAGCTATCTTGAGATCAGGTTAGGTTGGGAAAGGACGACGGCGGCGCCTCCGAGTGCTTCCGCACGGTCCCCGAGGGATCCCATACAGACGGTGGTTGACTCTCCGACCACGGGGACTGCGTGCCGCAGCAGCCCGCGGCGGATCGGGTCGAGGAGAATGTCCCCGAGCCCGGTGAGGGAGCCGCCGATGACGATCAGTTCCGGGTTGATCAGGTTCGCGACATGGGCGACGGCCCGTCCGATGGCCAGGCCGGCGTCGTCAACTACGCGAAGCGTGGCTGTGTCGCCGCGCAGGGCCAACCGCACAATGTCCGGCGCGGTGAGCGGACGGTCGCTGGTGCGTTCCAGCAGACTTATCATGGTCGATGCCGAGGCGACGGTTTCAAGGCAGCCGCGGTTGCCGCACCGGCAGATAAGACCGTGCTCGTCAATGGTGGTGTGTCCCAGTTCTCCGGTGATTCCGACGTTGCCGTAGAACAGGGCGCCGTTGAGGATCAGCCCGGCACCGATGCCCGATCCGACTTTGAGGAAGATCAGGTTGTCGACCGAACTGTGCGGACCCCAGGTGACCTGCGCCAGAGCCCCGAGATTGGCGTCGTTGTCAATAAATACGGGGATTCCCAGCCGCTCGCCGAAGGTCTCGAGGATGTTGATCCCTACCCATTCGGGGAGGATGGCTCCCTGTACGACCGTGCCGGTCCGGCGGTCGATCGGTCCGGGAATGCCGATGCCCGCACCTAGGACCGCACTTCGTGAAGTACCGGAATCGATGAGGAGCTGATCGAGGAGATTCGCAGCGGCGTCGAGTCCTTCTTTGGCGGTGTGCCCCGGTGTAAGGGGGATGGCTTCCTCACGCAGAACGCGGTAGTCAGGCCCGGTCAGGACAACCCTCAGGTGCCTTCGGCCGATGTCGATGCCCACCGCAACCGAGCCGTTGTCGTTGAGCGCAACGGAGAGGGCCCTTCGGCCCGAGCTGGTGGTGGGACTGGTGGTCACGACGCCCGAATCGGCCATTCCGCGGACGATGTTGGACACGGTCGCCGTCGAAAGCCCGGTCTGGCGGGCCAGTTCGGCCTGGGTCTGCGGGCCGCCGGTGGCCAGAGCCTGAACAAGGCGCTGTTCATTCAGCTTCCGAAGCGCGGACTGCGAGCCCGGTTTGGGGGAGCCCCGGGTCGGGGCGGGCCGCGACGGAGCGGCAGAGTCAACGGGCATGCCTACAGATTCCTACATGAAGGCAGTTGTAGTCAAGAAGTAAACGCAGTGCGGTGATGTGCGGCCAATTCCTGATAGCGCGAAGCGTTATCCCGGACGCCCTGCAGTTCGTCCTCGCTCAGCTCGCGGCGCACCTTCGCGGGCACGCCGGCCACCAGTGAATTCGGCGGCACCTGCGTTCCTTCGAGCACGACGGCGCCGGCCGCCACGAGCGAACCCGACCCGATGGTTGCCCCATTCATGATGGTGGCGCTCATGCCGACAAGGCAGTCGTCCTCGATCGTGCATCCGTGAACGACGGCGCTGTGCCCGACACTGACGCGGTTTCCTACCGTGGCGGGGTAGCCGGGATCGGCATGCACGACGACGTTGTCCTGCAGGTTCGTCCCCTCGCCGACGGAGATAGCCTCGGTATCGGCGCGCACGCTCACGCCGTAGAAGGCGCTTGAGTTCTCCCCGAACGTTGCGTGGCCGATGACGGACGCCGTTGGCGCGACGAACACCGACTCCGGGATCGAGGGGATATGGCCGCCGAACTCGATAATGTGTCCCATCTGTCCAGCCTAGTCCCCGAGAATTGCTCAATCTTGCCCACCGAGAGCGAATTTCGCGCCGCACGTACTGGCGCGCTAGTACGTACCCGTCAGGGCTGCTACGTCAACGCAGGAGCCTGGCACGCGTTGACGGACCAGGGCAGGTACCGAATGCTCACCGGGCGGAGTGGCGCGAAGTCGCGCTTTACGGTTCGGATTGCTCAATCTTCCGCGGCGTATAGGGGGGACCGGTCAGTCCTCCAGCACTACCGCCTGCGCCACGATCACCCGTTCGCCGTTGTACGTCACGGTAGGGGAGCCGTGGAGCTTGTATCCGCTCTCCAGCGCCTCGCTGACCCGGGCGCAGAAGGCGCGGTCGTCGGGGCCGGTCAGTACGCGGTAGCGCAGGGGTGCTTCATCACTCATGGGTCTCTCCTGTAAATGGACAATGTCAGTTGAAGACGACTGTCCGCGTTCCGTCGAGCAGGACGCGGTGTTCAGCGTGCCACTTCACGGCTTGCGCCAGCGTGCGGCTCTCGACGTCGGCGCCCATCGCAACCAGCTGAGGGGCGGTCCGGGCATGATCCACCCGGATGACTTCCTGCTCGATGATCGGGCCCTCATCCAGCGCGGGCGTCACATAGTGGGCGGTCGCGCCGATCAGCTTCACGCCACGGGTATGCGCCTGGTGGTAAGGACGTGCACCTTTGAATGACGGCAGGAACGAGTGGTGGATGTTGATCGCACGTCCCATGAGTTGCGAGCAGAGGCGGTCACTGAGCACCTGCATGTAGCGGGCCAAAACCACGAGCTCAATCTGGTGCTCGTCAACCAGCTCAAGGAGGCGTTCTTCTGCAGCGGCTTTTCCATCACCCGTCACCGGAACGTGGTGGAAGGGAATGCCGTAGAACTCAGCCAGGTCAGCCAGATCGGTGTGGTTCGAGACAATGACGGGAACTTCGATCGGCAGCATCCCCGCCCGTTGTTGGAACAACAGGTCGTTGAGGCAGTGGGCGGACTTGGACGCCATGATCAGCGTGCGCGCGGGAGTCCCTTCGATGTGCAGTCCCCAGGTCATCCCGAACGCTTCGGCAACCGGCGCAAGGTGTGCCTCAACTGCGCTCCGATCGGACCGGGTAGTGGTGGCCACGCGCATGAAGAACGTCCCGGAATCGGGGCTGCCGTACTGCTGAGATTCGGTGATGTTGCAGTCAGCCGCCACCAGTGCGCCCGATACGGCGTGGACAATGCCGGGCTGGTCATCACACGAAAGGGTCAGAATGAACGACGACGGCTCGTTGCCGGGAACACCGGCCTGTACAGCTTCAATCACGCTCCAAGGTTACCGGGCTTGCAGGCGGCGAAAGCCCGCGTGGCCGTCACCCTCCGACACAGTCGAAAGCACCGGCCGGTCACCGTCTAGAATGGCTTGAGTCGCGACTGGCGTTAGGTGGGCAACCACCAGGAAGCGGCATGCGCTGTCGGGCGGCTTCACTGAAAGAAGGAAGTACGACGACGGCGCGCAGCGCCGACCACGGATCGCACGCCTGGGCCGTGGGTCATGTCCCCTCTCTGTTGCCCGTACCCGGAACTTCGGGTGCGCCCGGGTCAACAGGTAGCCTGACCTGTAGAACGCCCTCTCTCATCACCAGGAGCCTCCCGTGACTTCATCCTCTCCCTCTGTGACCCAGTCCGTCACCAACGCACCGCTGTCCGAGGTGGACCCGGAAATCGCTGCGGTCCTCGACAATGAGCTGGCCCGGCAGCGCGACACCCTCGAGATGATCGCGTCGGAGAACTTCGCGCCGCGCTCAGTCCTCGAGGCGCAGGGCTCGGTCCTGACCAACAAGTATGCGGAAGGCTACCCCGGCCGCCGCTACTATGGCGGCTGCGAGCACGTTGATGTTGCGGAAAGCCTTGCCATCGAGCGGGTCAAGGCCCTCTTCGGCGCGGAATACGCCAACGTGCAGCCTCACTCGGGTGCCCAGGCAAATGCCGCCGCCCTCGCTGCGATGATCAAGCCCGGCGAGAAGATCATGGGCCTTTCGCTGGCCCACGGCGGTCACCTTACGCACGGCATGAAACTGAACTTCTCCGGCAAGCTGTACGAGGTCGCCGCCTACGGCGTGGAGAGCGATACCCACCGCCTCGACATGGACCGCGTCCGCGAGCAGGCTCTTGCTGAAAAGCCCCAGGTCATCATCGCCGGTTGGTCCGCCTACCCGCGCCACCTTGACTTCGCGGCGTTCCGCGCAGTCGCCGACGAGGTCGGCGCGCTGCTCTGGACCGACATGGCGCACTTCGCGGGCCTCGTTGCAGCCGGCCTGCACCCAAGCCCGGTTCCTCACTCCGACGTTGTCACCTCCACCGTGCACAAGACCCTCTCCGGGCCGCGGTCGGGTGTGATCCTCGCGAAGGAGGAGTGGGCCAAGAAGCTGAACTCGAACGTCTTCCCAGGTCAGCAGGGCGGACCGCTGATGCATGTCATCGCGGCGAAGGCAACGGCATTCAAGATCGCCGGAACGGAAGAGTTCAAGGAGCGCCAGGAGCGCGTCCTCGAAGGTGCACGCATCATCGCGGAGCGTCTCATGGGCAACGACGTCACCGAACACGGCGTATCGGTTCTGACCGGAGGCACCGACGTACACCTGGTGCTTGTCGACCTCCGCAACTCTGAGCTGGACGGCCAGCAGGCGGAAGACCTCCTGCATTCGGTCGGCATCACGGTCAACCGCAACGCTGTTCCGAACGACCCGCGCCCGCCGATGGTCACCTCCGGCCTCCGCATCGGTACGCCTGCGCTGGCTACCCGCGGATTCGGAGCCACCGAGTTCACCGAGGTCGCCGAGATCATCGCAGCGGTGCTGAAGCCCGGATCCGACATCGAAGCGCTGCGTGCGCGCGTATCCCGCCTCGCCGCCGACTTCCCTCTCTACCCCGGACATGAGGAATGGTAGAAGACCTCCCGCCGGGAGCGTTGGAATCGGAAGCAGCCCGCTCCGATGAATATGAGATACCCACGGACGAATGCTGCTTCACAGGGTGCTGTGAACGCGGGAAGGCGTATTTGCTGGAAAAGCTGGACGCAGAACAGCTGGATGCAGGACAGCTCGACAAAGGAGCCGCGTAGATGAGCGCACAGATTCTTGACGGCAAGGCAACAGCGGCCGCAATCCGCAACGAACTGACAGAGCGCGTGAGCGCGTTGAAGGCCCGGGGGGTCACGCCCGGGCTGGGTACGGTGCTGGTCGGCGACGACCCGGGGAGTCATTCCTACGTAGGCGGAAAGCACCGCGACTGCCAGCAGGTCGGTATCAACTCAATCCGCCACGACCTCCCGGGCGACATTACCCAGGAGGATCTTGAGAAGGTCATTGACGAGCTGAACGACGACGCCGCCACCACCGGCTACATCGTCCAGCTGCCGCTCCCGGCGCATCTTGACGCGAACGCCATCCTCGAAAGGATGGCGCCGGAAAAGGACGCCGACGGGCTGCACCCGACCAACCTCGGCAAGCTCGTCCTGAACGTCAACGCCACGATGGATTCGCCGCTGCCCTGCACCCCGCACGGCATCGTTGAACTGCTGCTGCGTCACGACATTCAGCTCAAAGGCAAGAACGTCCTCGTCGTCGGCCGTGGCGTGACCGTGGGCCGGCCGCTCGGACTCCTGCTCACCCGGCGCTCAATCAACGCAACGGTCACGCTCGCGCACACCGGCACGGTGGACCTGCCGAGGCATCTCAGCGAGGCGGACGTCGTCGTCGCAGCTGCCGGCATGCCGGGCATGATTACGGCTGAAGATCTCAAGCCGGGTGCCATCGTCCTCGATGTCGGTGTGACCCGGGTGGTCGACCCCGATACGGGCAAGGCCACTTTGCGCGGTGATGTGGCGAAGGGCGCGTCCGATGTCGCGGGTTGGCTTTCGCCCAATCCGGGGGGAGTGGGACCCATGACGCGCGCCATGCTGCTGGCCAACGTGGTTGAGGCGGCAGAGCGGCAGGCGGGCATCGCCGGCTCCTAGTCCTTGCGGCGGCTTGTCTGTCGGCCGCTGCCCATCAGGGTGGCGGTCGGCTGCATTATGGGTACGGGGATGGACGCGGACATCTGCTGTCCACACATTACAGTGATTGGCTTTTGCCAATTGGAGAAATCCTCTAGGCTAATCTGGTGCCCAACCAAACTAATCCGAGCTACGTTATTTCTGCCGACCGGCTGACCAAGCACTACGGTGATTTCGCCGCCGTAGACGGCATCTCCTTCGACGTACCCGCGGGTGAATCCTTCGGCCTGCTCGGCCCTAACGGAGCCGGCAAGTCAACAACCATGAAGATGATCGGCGGCGTCTCCCAGCGCACCTCCGGAAAGCTGACAATCATGGGGCTGGACCCGGAACAGCACGGCCCTGAGGTGCGGGCGCACCTGGGCGTCGTGCCCCAGCAGGACAATCTGGACGAGGAACTCCGGGTCCGGGACAACCTCCTGGTATACGGCCGCTACTTCGGGCTGCCGATGAGCTACCTCAAGCCCAAAGCGGACGAGTTGCTTGAATTCGCACAGCTCACGGATAAGGCAAAGGCGAAGGTGGACTCGCTGTCCGGCGGCATGAAGAGGCGCCTTACGATCGCCCGGTCGCTCATCAACGAACCGAAGATCCTCCTCCTGGACGAGCCCACCACCGGTCTCGATCCACAGGCACGGCACATTCTCTGGGACCGTCTGTTCCGCCTGAAGGAGTCCGGGGTTACCCTGATCCTCACGACCCACTACATGGATGAGGCCGAACAGCTCTGCGACCGCCTCGTCGTCGTTGACAAGGGACAGATCATGGCTGAGGGTTCTCCCGCCAAGCTCATCCGCGAGCACTCAACCCGCGAGGTGCTTGAGTTGCGCTTCGGGTCCGAGCGCAACACAACCGTGGCAGCAGACCTCGCCGGTATCGGTGAACGTCTTGAGCCCCTGCCAGACCGTGTCCTGATCTACACCCACGACGGCGAGTCTGCCCTCGAGCAGGTCACTGCCCGCGGGCTGCATCCCATCACATCCCTGGTGCGCCGGTCCTCGCTCGAGGACGTTTTCCTGCGCCTGACCGGCAGGAGCCTCGTTGACTAGCCAGCACACCGGCACGCCGGGCCAACCGGCGACCGGCCACAAGACAACGCAACGGACGACGTCGGGCACCCTTGCCGCCCACTCACCGTTGGTCTCGGCGCAGCGGGCCCGGAAGTATGGCTCCTGGTATTACGCCGAGCACGCTCTGAGGGTGATGAACGGCTACCGGTGGACGCTCCTCGCCTACAGCGTGGGAAACCCGGTCATGTACCTCTTTGCGATGGGAGTCGGCCTGGCCACGCTCGTGGACAGGAACAGCGCTGAGAGTGCGTTCGGCGGTGTCAGCTACCTCGTCTTCATCGCTCCGGCGCTCCTGTCTTCTGCGACGATCATGGCGGCGGCAACCGAGTTCACGTACCCGGTGATGGACGGGTTCAAGTGGCGGCGCGTGTACTACGGTCCGCACGCCTCACCGCTGGGCGTGCACCAGATCGTCAACGGATACATCATCGCCATCTCCCTGCGGCTCTTCCTGATGTCGGCGATCTACTTCGCGATCGTTGCAGCCTTTGGCGCGTCCCCGTCGGCATGGGGCTCGGTGGCAATCGTCGTCGCCGTGGTCTGCGGACTGTCCTTCGGCCTTCCGCTTATGGCCTACTCGGCGAGCATCACCGAGGACAAGGGCCAGTTCGCGATGGTCATGCGCTTCATCGTGACACCGCTGTTTCTGTTCTCCGGTACTTTCTTCCCGCTGGAAACTCTCCCGATGGGGTTGCGCTGGATCGGCTGGATCTCCCCGTTGTGGCACGGCACGGAGCTCGGGCGGGTGCTAACCTACGGCTACGCCGAGCCCTTCTGGCTCTCGGCGGTTCACGTGCTGTACCTCGTAGGGCTCGCGCTTCTCGGCTGGATTCTGGCCCGCCGCGTGTATGAACGGAGGCTGGGTCAGTGAGCAACAACGTGCTGACCGACCAGGACTACCGGGTGCAGGTCAAAGACCGCCCGTTCAGTGCGCTGTACGCCCGCAACGCCAGGGCCGTGATCGCCCGTGGCCTCCGGGCGACCAAGAGCAGCAACTGGCTGGTCATGGTGTCCGGATTCTTCGAGCCGGTGCTGTACCTCATCTCAATGGGAGTGGGACTTGGCGCCCTGGTGGGAACCGTCGTCGGGCCCGGCGGGCAGGAAATCAGTTACGCCGCCTACATTGCGCCGGCTCTCCTCGCGGTCTCCGCCATGAATGGCGCGGTCTACGACTCCACCTGGAACGTTTTCTTCAAGATGAACTTCGCGAAGCTGTACCAGGGCATGCTCTACACCTCGCTTGGGCCGTTGGATGTCGCAATCGGGGAGATTTTCCTTGCGCTGCTTCGCGGAGCGCTCTATGCCACCGGCTTCACGGCCGTGATGGGACTGATGGGTCTGATCACTACGCCGTGGGCGCTGCTGATGGTGCCCGCGTCGGTGTTGATCGCGTTTGGGTTTGCCTCGTTCGGCATGGGTATCACCAGCTATATGAAGACCTTCCAGCAGATGGACTGGATCAATTTCGTCATGCTGCCCATGTTCTTGTTTTCGGCGACTTTCTACCCGCTCAGCGTGTACCCGCAGGCCATCCAGTGGTTCATCCAGGCGCTTCCGCTCTGGCACGGAGTCGAATTGCTCCGACAGCTCAGCGTCGGAATCTTCACCCCGGCGACGATGATTCACGTCGCCTATTACCTCGTGATGATCCTCGTGGGGATGGTCCTGACCACTACGCGTCTGCGGAAACTGTTCCTGAAGTAGGACAGCCGTTGACCTGGTCTCCTTTCCTGCGCTGCACTTCCGGGAAGATACTGGAACCATGATCGGTAAATGGCATGCGACCGTGTTCGACTGTTCAAATCCAGACCAGCTGGCGTCCTTCTACGAGGACCTGTTGGGCATGATCCGTGTCCAGCAGGAGGACAATGGGTGGATCACCATTGGTGATGCCCCGGACCGTCCGGCGCTTGCCTTCCAGAAGGTCGACGGGTACACGCCGCCCAAATGGCCGGGGCAGGACATCCCCCAGCAGATGCACCTCGATATTCGGGTGGACGACCTGGACGTGGCCGAACAGAAGGTGCTTGCGCTCGGGGCCACCAGCATGGATTCGGGAACCGGGAGCTTCAGGGTCTACCTCGACCCCGCAGGGCATCCGTTTTGTCTCGTGTCGTGGTGATCGAAATACTCACCCCGCGCGAGCTCGAGGCAGCCCGTCCCGCGGGACAACTGGTGGCGCTGGCCCTACAGGAGCTCGAGCGACGCACTCAGCCGGGTACCAACCTGTTGGAGCTCGATTCGTGGGCGCGGGCAATGATTGACGAGGCACACGCACGTTCCTGCTACGTCGACTACGCGCCCTCCTTCGGACGCGGCCCCTTCGGCAAGGTCGTCTGCACCTCGGTGAACGACGCGGTGCTGCACGGCCTGCCGCACGACTATGCGCTCCGGCAGGGCGACCTCCTCACCCTCGACTTCGCTGTGGAGTTGGGCGGCTGGGTAGCCGATGCGGCTGTCAGCTTTATTGTGGGGCGGCCGGTCAACGAGCAGGACCAGCACCTGATTGACACAACGACGGCGGCGCTATCCGCCGGAATCGCAGCAGCGCAGCCGGGCAACAAGATCGGTGACATCTCCTACGCGATCGGAACCGTCCTGACCGACGCCGGCTACGAGGTCAACACCGAGTTCGGCGGGCACGGTGTGGGTAGCACCATGCACCAGGACCCGCACATCTCGAACATCGGGCGCCCGGGCAGGGGATTCACGCTGAGGCCGGGCATGCTCCTGGCAATTGAGCCGTGGGTGATGGCGGGCACCAAGAACCTCAGGATGGACGCAGATGGCTGGACGCTGCGTAGCGCGAACGGCGGACGCACAGCACACTCAGAGCACACCATAGCCATTACAGAGTACGGGCCACAGATTCTCACCACGACAGGTGAGGTCTAGCACCCCGATCGCGGGACGAACGCTTAGAGAACGAGCTGCGCGAAGATCACGTAGTTGTCGTCGAACTCTCCGGTTGCCGGGTCGTAGCCGTCGCAGGTGATGAGGCGGATCTCCGCGCCGTCGGTGTTGCCGTATACCTTCTGGGTCGGGAATTCGTCCTTCGGATACTGTTCGCCGACAGTCACCGCGAATGTGGCAGACGACCCGTCTGCGCGCATGACCTCGATACGATCACCGGGCTTGAGGCTCCGCAGATCAGCGAAGACGCCAGGTCCGCCGCCGGTGGCGTTGACGTGACCCAGCAGGACTGACGGTCCGCGCTCGCCGGGAGTGGGGGACTGGTTGTACCAGCTGGCTGGAGCACCTGGACCATCGGGTGGTACTTCCAGGCTGCCGTTTTCCCGAAGGCCGAGCGAGAGTAACTCGGATCCCGCACCGATGGCCGGGATCGTAAATGAAACCGGTGCAGAGGCTTCAAGAACTGGCGGGAGCGACGGTTTGGGCGCGGGTTCAGCCGTCGCGGACGCCGAAACACTTGGGCTTGGGGAAGCAGTTGGTGAGGCCGGCGCGGTAGTTGAGGGCGCCGTCGTCGTAGTGGGGGTCTGAGCGCCCTCGCTGCCGGTTCCAGTGCCGCAACCGGTCAGGATCAGAAGGGCGGCCGCCGCAGAAACTGCGAAGTTTCTGCGGCGGCCGGAGTTGGAGCTGATCATGAGATCAGGTCAGTCCCTACTTGGTGGTTGAGCGACGGACGGCGTAGGTGCCGCCTGCTGCTGCTACCAGAACCAGGCCGCCACCGAGGGCAATCATGCCCAGGTTGGAGCCGGTCTGCTGCTCGACACCGGTGTCAGCGCCACCCTGAGGCATGTCACCCATCTGCTGTGCGACAAGGGTGCCACAGAGAGCGGGTGAGGTTGCTGCCAACGGAAGGGTGTCGGTCAGGTCGCTGTTCTTCTCCTGAGCTTCGGGGGAGAGGGTCGCGGGGTCCAGACCGTGAACTACGACAACCGCGGTACCGGCCTTGAGAGCATCCTGGGTCTCCTGGCTGATGTCGAAGCTGCGCTGGATGGTGTAGCTGCCACCCTGGCCGCCCAGCTCAACATTCAGGCCTTCCTCCGGGCTGGTTCCACCGCTGGTCGTCAGCGTGGTGAGGATGCCACCGTAGGCGGGAGCACCCTCGGTGGTGCTGATGACGCCGTCGCCGTCAGCATCAGCGGCAGGCGTCGGGCAAACACCCTCAGCGCCACCATGGATGTGCTGGACGTGCGGGTACGGAGCGTCCATGAAGGTCTCGGCCAGGCCGGAAACCTGCAGGTCGACTGTCGCCTGGTTGCCCTCAAGGGTGACCGAGACCGACCCGGCGCCGGAGCTGCCGTTGATCTGGCCGAGGTTGGTCGAGTAGGTGCCGTCGGCACCATCAGCCATGGCGGGAGCGCCGCCCATTGCGAGCAAACCCATAGCGAGAGTGGGGACTGCGAAAAGAGCTTTCTTGTTCATGATTCCTCCATGGAGCGAATGGGACGCGGGCCGGAGAGGCACGCATAACCCTAGTTCGCCGTGGGGTACGTCACGGATGGGTGTGAGATTGATTTATTTTTTTCCGGGCTTCGATTGGTGTCCCATTCAGCTTTTCGCCGGTGGTGGAAGCAGTCCGGCCGGCTCTGGCGGTTTGCGACAATAGAGGAATGCAACCACTGGGAACTTCTGGAAAAACCGCGGGCAAGGGCCTGAGCCTGCGGATGGGCGGCGTCGGGATGGCCATCATGCTGGTCGTATTCCTTGTAGCCGTGGTGTTCGCGGCCAATGAGAACGACGTCGTCGGCTGGCTCGTAGTGATTATCTCCCTTGGCTGGCTGCTGGTTTTCAGCTTCGTGGTCTTCACGGTGCGCTCTGCGGCACGGAAGGCCAGCGCCCGGATCGAGGAGTTCAACCGGTCCGCGGGGGGCGGCATGGCCGGCCGGGGGCCGGCCGGTACCAGTTCCGCCATGCGGGATGAGAAGCTCGACCACAGCTTCAAGATCGTCCAGGTGCAGGCGCGTGTCATCCGCGATCACCTCGGCAAGGACCAGGACATGGTGGACCGTGCACTGGAAACCATCGAAATCACCTCCCACAACGCCAGAAGCATGATGAAAAACAATGACGACGGCCCGGTCGAAGGCACGGTCGTCGATTAGGGCTCCGGTAAGGTTGATCGGGTGAGTTCGGCACCAACCCTGATAAGCAGCAAGCACCCCGAAGCACTCCGCATCGCCACCGTGAACGTCAACGGTATCCGCGCCGCTTACCGGCGCGGTATGCAGGAGTGGCTGGTGGGCAGGGACGTCGACATCCTGTGCCTGCAGGAGGTGCGTGCGCCGGACGAGGTGGTACGCGACCTCCTCGGTGATTCATGGCACATCCTGCACGCTGAGGCGTCGGCGAAGGGTCGTGCCGGCGTCGCCGTCGCCTCCCGCATAGCGCCCACCGAAACCCGTGAGCACATCGGAGACGAGTACTTCGCGTCATCAGGACGCTGGGTGGAAGCCGATTTCGATCTCAACGGGACCACGCTGAGCGTCGTCAGCGCGTACGTGCACTCGGGCGAGGCCGGCTCGCCGCAGCAGGATGACAAGTACCGGTTCCTTGAACTGATGACGGCACGCCTCACCGAACTTCGCAGCACCCGGGACCATGCACTGGTGGTCGGGGACCTGAATGTCGGCCACACCACCCTGGACATCCGGAACTGGAAGGGCAACCTCAAGAAGGCCGGTTTCCTGCCCGAGGAACGGGCCTACTTCGACCACTTCTTCAGCGACGCCGTGGGGTGGGTTGACGTGCACCGCGATCTCGCCGGAGAAGTCGATGGCCCGTATACCTGGTGGTCCTGGCGAGGCAAGGCATTCGACAATGACGCCGGCTGGCGCATCGACTACCACCTTGCCACCCCGGAACTGGCAGCAGCCGCCACCTCCGCCGTCGTCGACCGCGCGCATTCATGGGAAGCGCGTTTCTCTGATCACGCACCGCTCGTCGTCGACTACAAGCTCTTCCAACCCCAGGATTGATATGACCACCTCCACCACAATTCGCCAGCGAGTCCTGTCCGGTATGCAACCCTCGGGCAGTTCCCTTCATCTGGGGAACTATCTGGGCGCCCTTGTGCAGTGGGTGAAGATGCAGGACACCTATGACGCGATCTACTTCATTCCGGACCTGCACGCCATCACGGTTCCGCAGAATCCAGCGGAACTCGCGGAGCGTACGCGGCTCACTGCCGCCCAATACATTGCGGGCGGCGTGGACGTGGATAAGTGCGCTCTCTTCGTGCAGTCCCACGTTCCCGAACATGCCCAGCTGGCCTGGGTCCTGAACTGCATCACCGGTTTCGGTGAGGCTTCCCGCATGACCCAGTTCAAGGACAAGTCGCTCAAGCAGGGCGCCGATTCCACTTCCGTCGGGCTATACACCTATCCGATCCTGCAGGCTGCGGACATCCTGCTGTACCAGCCGGAAGGCGTTCCCGTCGGGGAGGACCAGCGCCAGCACATCGAGCTGAGCCGGGATCTCGCACAGCGGTTCAACACCCGTTTCGGCGAGACGTTCGTTGTGCCCAAGCCCTTCATCCAGAAGGAATCGGCGAAGATCTATGATCTGCAGAACCCCACCGCCAAAATGTCCAAGTCTGCGAGTTCTGCCGCCGGCCTGATCAACATCATGGATGCACCGAAGGTCACCGCCAAGCGCATCAAGTCCGCTGTGACGGATGACGGCACCGAGATCCGCTTCGATCGCGAGGAGAAGCCTGGCGTATCCAACCTCCTCTCCATCTATTCGCTCATGACGGGCAAGGACATGGCTGACGTCGTCGGGCACTTTGAGGGCCGCATGTACGGGCATCTCAAGGTTGAGCTGGCGGAAATCGTGGTTGACCGTTTGGAGCCGGTTCGGGCACGGACACTGGAGCTGCTCGATGACCCTGCGGAGCTCGACCGCTTGCTCGCCGTCGGCGCCGACAAGGCGCAGGAGATCGCGTCGGTTACGCTGGCTGATGTGTTTTCAAAAGTAGGGTTTCTCCCGGCGCGGGGCCGCGGACCGGCGGGTGCCCTCTAGAATCATGAGCCGGCCCATCAGCGACACCGAGCAGCGTCAACCGACCTACGTAGTGGGTCGGCGTGCTGTCGAGGGCAAGCTCGTGGGAGTGGTCATCGCAATCCCGGAGCCTATCGCCGGAGAACTCGAGAGCTGGCGTGCCTCCTTCGGAGATCCGATGGCTGCCCTCGTTCCGCCCCACATCACGCTGATCACCACTACCCCTTCAACCGACTGGCAGTCCACTATTCGCCATGTACGCGAGGTTGCCTCTGCCCAGTGCCCGTTCACGGTGACCCTGAAAAGCACGGGCACGTTCCGGCCGCTCACTCCGGTGGTCTTCGTGAACGTCACCGAAGGGTTTGATTCCTGCGTGGACCTGCACCGCCGGTTGCAGGCAGGACCACTCGCCCGTGAACTCGAGTTCCCTTTCCATCCGCACGTCACCGTTGCCCACGACGTCAGCGAAGCCAACATGGATTCGGCCGAGCAGCAACTCGATGACTTCGAGGCCACCTTCTCCGTACGTACCATGGGACTGTACGAGCACGACGTCACCGGCGTGTGGAAACTACGGGAAGAGCTCACATTTGGCCAGAACGCTGCCGCCGGCGAAGACGCAGGGGCCTGATACACCGTTTCCCACGGAACGGGTAAAGCTCAAACTGCAGGTGCTGCGGGCCCGCCGCAATCTTGGCCGCACCAGGCGCGAAAAGGGCGGGGGAGTTCCCGTTCTCCTGGCTACTGTCCAGTACCTGATCGCCAAGCTGAACGCCTTCCGTCCCGTGCGGGCGATCCAGCTCTACACGAGGCGCCACGGGCCGCTGATGGCCGCCGGCATCGCGTACTACATGTTCTTCGCCGTTGCTGCGTTGCTGGTCGTCGGGTTCTCGATCGTCGGGCTGATCATCGCCGGGAACACGGATCTGCAGCAGATGATTGTCCGTTCGGTGGACTCAACCACCCCCGGTCTCATCGACACAGATGGGGAAAGCGGTGGAAACGGTTTAGTCACACCAGAGGAATTGTTCGATCTGGAAGCCAGCCTCAGTGTCACGCTGCTCATTTCCACGGCGATCATGCTGTTCACTTCATTGCGATGGATCGGCGGGGTGCGTGAAGGGATGCGCGGTATTTTCAACGTGGCACCCGTCGAGACGAATCCGATCCTGATGAAGCTCAAGGACCTGGTGATACTGCTGGTTCTCGCTGTGACTCTCATCGTGACCACCGTGGTGGGGGTCGTGGCCAACACGATCCTTGACCTGGTTCTCCCGTGGCTGGGCCTGGATAGCGCCGCCAGACCGCTGACGCAGATCGCCGGCAGCGTGGTAACCCTCCTCCTTGACACGCTTGTGGCGGTGATCCTGTTCCGGGCGGCGTCTGCAGTGCAGATGCCGCGGATGGTTCTGGTGCAATCTGCACTGATCGCAGGAGTGGGCAGCACGGTCCTTCGCACCTTCAGCACCGTCCTGCTGGGGGGCGTGGACCGCAACCCGCTGCTCGCGCCCTTCGCCGTTATCCTCGGTTTGTTCGTCTGGTTCTTTCTGCTGAGCCAGATCTACCTGCTGGCGACGGCGTGGGGCGCGATCGGCGCAGCCGACGCCGAAACCGCCCGTTCCAAAGCGCGTGGAGGCCGTGCACGGTCGCTGCGCCAGCGCAGCAGGGCAGCCCAGTAACTCCCCTTGACCTTCCTGCGAAGGGGGAGGGGAGAACGACGACGGCGCGCGGCCACCTTCCGGTAGCCGCGCGCCGTTTTTCGTGCGGTAGTGCTGAAACTCAGGATATTAGAGCTTGCGCGACAGGATGGCCTGCTTGACCTCGGCGATTGCCTGGGTGACCTGGATGCCACGGGGGCAGGCTTCCGAGCAGTTGAAAGTGGTACGGCAGCGCCATACGCCTTCCTTGTCGTTGAGGATCTCGAGGCGCATGTCACCGGCGTCGTCACGTGAGTCGAAGATGAAACGGTGCGCGTTGACGATCGCGGCCGGGCCAAAGTACTGTCCGTCGGTCCAGAAGACCGGGCAGGACGAGGTACATGCCGCGCACAGGATGCACTTGGTGGTGTCGTCGAAACGCTCGCGCTCCTCGGCTGATTGCACCCGCTCCCGGGTGGGCTCGTGGCCGCGGTTGACGAGGAACGGCATGATCTCCCGGTACGACTGGAAGAACGGCTCCATGTCGACGATGAGGTCCTTCTCCACCGGCAGGCCCTTGATGGGTTCCACCAGGATGGGCTTGGACGTGTCAAGATCCTTCAGGAGGGTCTTGCAGGCCAGGCGGTTGCGGCCATTGATGCGCATCGCGTCGGAGCCGCACACACCGTGAGCGCACGAGCGGCGGAATGACACGGTGCCGTCATGCTCCCATTTCACTTTGTGCAGGGCATCGAGCACGCGGTCCGTGCCGTACATGGTGAGTTTCCACTCATCCCAGTGAGCCTCGTCAGAGACCTCAGGGTTGTAGCGTCGTACCTTCAGGGTGATGTCGAAGGTGGGAATCTCACCACCGCCGCCTACGCCGGGCGCGAGGTCGATCTTGGAGGCCGGTTCTTTTTCGACAGTTGGGGTGCTCATCAGTACTTACGCTCCATGGGCTGGTAACGGGTGAAGACTACCGGTTTGGTCTCAAGGCGCACGCCGCTGGTTTCAGTAGCGGAGGGATCCTTGTAGGCCATGGAATGGGTCATGAAATTCTTGTCGTCACGCTCGGGGTAGTCCTCGCGGAAGTGGCCACCGCGGGATTCCTTGCGGTGCAGGGCAGCTGCCGTCATGACCTTGGCCATGTCCAGCAGGAAGCCGAGCTCAACGGCTTCAAGCAGGTCAAGGTTGAAACGCTTGCCCTTGTCCTGGACGGTAACGCGGGTGTAGCGCTCCTCGAGCTTGTCAATGACTTCGAGGGCTTCCTTCAGGGTCTGCTCAGTGCGGAACACCTGGACGTTGGCGTCCATGACGTCCTGCAGCTCCTGGCGGATCTGGGACACACGCTCGCCGCCTTCGGAGCTGCGCATCGTGTCCAGAAGACGCTGCGTCTCCACAAGCGGGTTTTCCGGAATCTCGACAAAATCCGCCGTGACGGCGTACTCGGCTGCTGCGATGCCGGCGCGCTTGCCGAAAACGTTGATGTCCAGCAGCGAGTTGGTGCCGAGGCGGTTGGAGCCGTGGACGGAGACACAGGCAACTTCACCTGCGGCGTAGAGGCCCGGGACAACGGTGTCATTGTCCTGCAGCACCTCAGCCTTGATGTTGGTGGGGATGCCGCCCATCGCGTAGTGCGCCGTCGGGAAAACGGGCACCGGCTCGGTATAGGGCTCCACACCGAGGTAAGTGCGGGCGAATTCGGTGATGTCCGGCAGCTTCGCGTCGATGTGCGCCGGCTCCAGGTGGGTCAGGTCCAGAAGGACGTAGTCCTTGTTGGGCCCGGCGCCGCGTCCCTCACGTACTTCGTTGGCCATCGAGCGCGCAACGATGTCACGCGGGGCGAGGTCTTTGATGGTGGGGGCGTACCGCTCCATGAAACGCTCACCCTCGGAGTTACGCAGGATCGCGCCCTCACCGCGGGCGGCCTCGGAGAGCAGGATACCCAGGCCGGCGAGGCCGGTCGGGTGGAACTGGAAGAATTCCATGTCCTCGAGGGGGATACCGCGACGGAAGGCAATGCCCATGCCGTCGCCGGTCAGTGTGTGCGCGTTGGAGGTTGTCTTGTACACCTTGCCGACGCCGCCGGATGCGAACACAACCGACTTGGCCTGGAAGACGTGCAGTTCCCCGGAGGCGAGGTCGTAGGCGACGACGCCCGCAACCCGCTTCTGGATGCGGGTGACGCCGTCGACGGTCACTTCTTCGTCGAACGACATCATGTCGAGCACGTAGTACTCGTTGAAGAACTCGACGTTGTGCTTCACGCAGTTTTGGTACAGGGTCTGGAGGATCATGTGCCCGGTGCGGTCAGCGGCGTAGCAGGCCCGGCGGACGGGGGCCTTGCCGTGGTCGCGGGTGTGACCGCCGAACCGGCGCTGGTCGATGCGGCCCTCGGGCGTGCGGTTGAACGGCAGACCCATCTTTTCGAGGTCCAGCACAGCGTCGATCGCTTCTTTCGCCATGACCTCGGCGGCGTCCTGGTCAACCAGGTAGTCGCCGCCCTTCACGGTGTCGAAGGTGTGCCATTCCCAGTTGTCTTCCTCGACGTTGGCGAGGGCAGCACACATGCCGCCCTGCGCCGCACCCGTGTGCGAGCGGGTTGGGTAGAGCTTGGTCAGTACAGCCGTCCTCGCGCGCTGGCCGGATTCAATCGCGGCGCGCATGCCGGCGCCACCTGCGCCCACAATAACGACGTCGTACTTATGGACCTGCATACTGTGCTCTTTCTGTTGAATCTAAAGATGTACCTAGCCGAATCTGTTGCTCGCGCGACTAGCCGCCTTGAGACCTAGGGTGCGGGGCAGTAGTCCGCGACGTGCGGAACGCCGTCGATTACGGGGCAGGGATCGAAGGTGAAGATCACCAGCGTGCCGAGCACAATGATGACGGTCGCCGCAAGGTAGAGGATGTTCTTGAGCCAGAACCGGGTGAAGTCCTTCTCGGCGTAGTCATTGATGATCACGCGGACGCCGTTGGTCCCGTGCAGCATGGCCAGCCAGAGCATCACGAGGTCCCATGCCTGCCACAGCGGGCTCGCCCATTTGCCGGCGACGAAGCCGAAGTCAACTCCTTCAATGCCTTCACCGGCGATCATGCTGGTCCAGAGATGCACGAAGATCAGTACAACCAGGACCACGCCGGAGAGCCGCATGAACAGCCACGCGAACATCTCGAAGTTGCCCTTGGAGCCGCCGCTGCGCAGGTACTGCGGTGAGATGCGGCCGGAGCGGGGAGATTCAACAGTGGGAGTAGCCATGGCTTAGTGACCTCCGAAAACAACAGAGAGATGGCGGATGGAGAAAGCGATCATGGTGACTGCCCAGAGTCCAATGACGGCCCACAGCATCTGCCGCTGGTACTTGGGACCCTTCTTCCAGAAGTCAACGAGGACAACGCGGAGGCCGTTGAAGGCATGGAAGACGATTGCGGCTACCAGTCCCAGCTCTCCGAGACCCATGATGGGATTCTTGTAGGACTCGATGACGATGTTGTACGCCTCCGGGGATACCCGAACCAGCGAGGTGTCGAGTACATGCACCAGTAGGAAAAAGAAGATCACGACGCCGGTAATACGATGCGCTACCCAGGACCACTGGCCTTCACGGCCACGGTAGAGGGTGCCTGCTGGTGTCTTCGACACTGAAAAACCTCCCTGTGTCGCGGAGGCGTTAGCGCGTCTTCAACGCTGGAATGTCGCCCCGCGAGAGCACTCTTTCAACAAGCCTAATCTAGGTGCGGCTGTTGGGGGGTTCAATTTAGGGCGCCCTTCACTGTGACCTTGTTAACATGAGGCCATCCGGATGGCCTCATGTTAGTCCGGATGGCCCGGTTTCCGAACCCCTCTGTCCGAAACCTGTGGCTTTGGCAGGCCACGTAACACCGCCGCATTAATCTCTGCTGTTAATGTGGGAGCGATGAGTACTCAAGAGCAAAGCCCCCTGGACCGCTTTCACGGCGTGATCCCGGCCGGTGGAACAGGCACCCGACTATGGCCGCTGTCCCGTGCAGCAGCCCCGAAGTTCCTGCATGATTTGACCGGCTCCGGCAGCACCTTGATCCGTGCAACATACGAGCGGCTCCATCCGCTGAGCGGCAAGCGGATCATGGTGGTCACCGGCAAGGCGCACCGCCGGGCTGTGCTGGCGCAGCTTCCGGAGCTGAAGGATTCCGACCTCGTCCTGGAGAGCGAACCTAAGGACTCGGGTGCGGCGATCGGCCTCGCCGCGGCAATCCTTTACCACCGCGATCCGGACATCATCATGGGGTCCTTCGCCGCGGATCAGGTGATTGCACCGGTGGAGGACTTCCAGGCAGCGGTGCGCGAGGCAGTCCATACGGCGGCCGAAGGCTACATCGTGACCATCGGTATCCTGCCCACCCACCCGTCCACCGGCTTCGGCTATATCCGCGCCGGCGAGCCGCTGGATATCGCAGGGGCTCCCAGCGCGAACTCGGTCATCGAGTTCGTGGAGAAGCCGTCGGTAGCGGTCGCCCGCGAATACATCGACAGTGGGAAGTACAGCTGGAATGCCGGCATGTTCGTGGCCCCGGTGGCACTCATGCTCAAGCACCTCGAAGCCAACGAGCCCGTCCTCTACGCGGGACTCATGGAGATCGCTGCCGCCTGGAACACCCGCTCCCGCAATGAGGTGGCCCGTCGGGTGTGGCCCACCCTGCCGAAGATTGCGATCGACTATGCAGTCGCCGAACCGGCGGCCGCAGCCGGTGATGTCGCCATGATTCCCGGAAACTTCAGCTGGGACGACGTCGGGGACTTCGCTGCGATCGGCCGGCTGAACCCAGCCATGGAAAACTCTGAACTCACGGTGATGGGGGAGGGTGCGCGTGTCTTCTCGGAGAATGCCTCGGGCATTGTGGTGTCCGATACCAAGCGGGTAATCGCGCTGATCGGGATTGACGACGTCGTAATTGTGGATACTCCCGACGCGCTTCTGGTCACCACCAAGGAACATGCCCAGGAAGTGAAAAAGGCCGTTGAATCGCTGCGGGCAAGCGGTGACGTCGACGTCCTCTAGGAGCGCGCCCGCGGGCCCGCGAGTCGCTCAATGACGTCCGGTTAGAGCGGCCGCGGACAGGTTCGTTAGGCTTGTGCCGTGCAGAAAACTACCACCGAAGCTCCGGTCGTCCCACATATCGGTGTGTGGGTCGCTCCGCTGCTGGATGAGCTGACGAGATTTCGGCGCGATATTCATGCACATCCGGAACTGTCGCACAAGGAATACCGCACCACCGACCGGCTTGTGGAGCAGCTGGAAGCGGCAGGGCTGAAGCCCAAGCGTCTCCAGAACACGGGTCTGTACGTGGACGTTGGAGACGGCGACATCAGGATCGCCCTCCGGGCGGACATAGACGCGCTCCCCGTTCTCGAGGAGACCGGGCTGCCCTATGCCTCAACCTCCACGGGCATAGCGCATTCATGCGGTCATGACATCCACACCACTGTGATGCTCGGCGTTGCCCTCGTGCTCTCCAATATCGACGCCGAATCTCCCCTTCACGGGCGGGTGCGGATCATTTTCCAGCCCGCTGAGGAAACCATGCCGGGCGGGGCGCTGGACGTGATCGCCCAGGGCGTACTCGATGAGGTTCCGCGCATCCTCGCCCTCCACTGTGATCCGCGCATCGACGTCGGCCTCGTGGGAACCCGCATCGGCGCCATCACCTCCGCCTCCGATACCGTGCGTGTGGAGCTGAGCGGGCGCGGCGGGCACACGTCCCGTCCGCACCTGACCGAAGACCTGGTGTTCGCGCTGGCCCATATTGCGGCCAACGTCCCGGCAGTCCTGTCCCGCCGCATCGACGTGCGCAGCGCCGTCTCCGTGGTCTGGGGACAGATGCACGCGGGGTCGGCTCCGAACGCCATCCCGGCCCACGGCTTCATGTCCGGCACCATGCGCTGCCTCGACGGTGAGGCGTGGGAAGCCGCTGGTGACCTGATGGATGAGACCGTGCGTCAGCTCGCCGCGCCGTTCGGTGTCGACGTCAAGCTCGAGCACACCAGGGGAGTGCCGCCCGTGGTGAACACCGAAGCGGAGACCGGACTGATCGAGGCCGCAGCCCGGGCCGAACTCGGACCGGACGCCGTAGTCCTCACTCCCCAGTCCATGGGCGGTGAAGACTTCGCCTGGATGACGCAGAAGGTGTCCGGGGCGATGATGCGGCTCGGCACGCGCACCCCTGGCGGGGAAACCTATGACCTCCACCGTGGCGACTACCGCCCCGATGAGCAGGCAATCGGATGCGGCGTGCGCGTGATGGCCGCTGCCGCGATGCGCGCCGTTCTCGGCCTGAGACACTAACTGGGAGTGGCCAGGGCCGAAGTTTCACGGTCAGAACCGGCCCACTAGCGGCCGGCCCGCGAGCAGCAGGGAATGCAGGCGCGGCCGCGGCAGTTGCAAATCTCCGTGAGCAGCTCCAATAACCCCCGCGTACCCCTGTCCGTCCTCGATCTCGCCACTGTTGGGTCCGGCCGCACCAGTTCGGATGCGCTCGCCGACAGCGCCAGGCTCGCGCAGGCCGCCGACCGGCTGGGACTGGCCCGTTTCTGGGTTGCCGAGCACCACAACATGCCCGCCGTCGCATCGACCAGTCCTGCCGTGCTGATCGCACATCTGGCCGCCCACACCGCACAGATCCGCCTTGGCTCGGGCGGCGTGATGCTCCCGAACCACGCGCCCTTCGTGGTCGCTGAGCAGTTCGCTCTGCTCGAGGCCCTGCATCCGGGCAGGATTGACCTCGGCATCGGCCGCGCGCCGGGAACCGACCAGATGACCGCCATGGCCCTGCGCCGACAGGTCGACGGGCTCGGCGTGGAAGAGTTCCCGCAGCACGTCCTCGAAGTGCTCGCGCTCCTCGGCGACAACCGGACACCCGACCGTACGGTGCGGCTGGCGGCGACGCCGTCGCCGTCGTCGTTCCCTGATGTGTGGCTGCTGGGCTCAAGCAGCTACTCGGCTCAGCTGGCCGGGATGCTCGGCCTGCGGTACAGCTACGCACACCACTTCGGGAACGAGGACCCGGCGGCCGTCATGCGCCTCTACCGCTCCAACTTCCAGGCCTCGCCTGCGCTCGCCGAGCCCTATGCCATGCTGGCCACCTCCGCCCTCACGGCAGACACGGCGGAGGAAGCCGAGTACCTCGCCGGCCCCGCAAAGGTGATGGCCCTGTCGCTGCGGTCCGGCCGACTCGCGCCGATCGTGTCACCCGAGGAGGCTGCGGGGCGTTTGTTCACGGAGCAGGAGCAGTTGATGCTTGAGCACCTGCCGGCGATCAAGGCCGTCGGGACGCCGGACCAGGTGACCGCACGCCTGGAGGAGCTGGTGGAACTCACCGGGGTGCAGGAACTTATGGTCACAGGAACCACGTACGACGTCGGCTCCCGGATTGATTCGCTGGCTCACCTCGCGGGCGCCTGGGGGCCGTCGCAGGAAGCTTCGACGCCTGACGCCTCCGCCGTCCGGTAGGTCAACCTACCCGTTGGTAACAAAACCTGAACAATGTGGAAACTGGTCGGCGCTTTGGTAGTGTGCCCGGTCACTCCGGCGCTAGAGTAAGCATCGTCATCGAGTCCCGAATTGAGGCGGGACCGGCGCCACGAACATCAATGAAAACAGAGCTTGTATTCCGGGTAAGGGATCGCAAACGGACACTCATTGATCTCTTGATCGTGGGCTTACTTCTTATCGGAGGAACATTGAAGAATTCACGGAGCTTGATAGGGCGCCGCACCGGCATGTCCGTTGCAGCACTGGGAGCAGCAGCCCTTATCCTCGCCGGCTGCGGGGCGCCGCCGGCCGAGACGGACGGTGGCGCATCCGATCCCGCTGCCGAAGGGACCGACTACACCGGCTGCATTGTTTCCGACGAGGGCGGGTTCGACGATCAGTCATTCAATCAGTCCAGCTATGAGGGAATCCAGGCTGCGGAGGAGTCCCTCGGGATTGAAGTCAAGCAGGCCGAGTCCCAGGCCGAGACCGACTTCACACCGAACGTCAATTCCATGGTCTCTGCCGGCTGCGACCTGATTGTCACCGTCGGGTTCCTGCTGTCAGCCACCACGGCCGAAGCTGCGGAAGCCAATCCGGACACCAACTTCGCGATCGTCGATGATAACCAGATTGATCTTCCCAACGTGAAGCCGATCATCTACGACACGGCCCAGGCTGCTTTCATGGCCGGCTACCTGGCCGCCGGCACCTCGGAAACCGGCAGGGTTGCTACCTACGGCGGTATCCAGATTCCCACCGTGACCATCTTCATGGATGGTTTTGCGGACGGCGTCGCCTACTACAACGAGCAGAAGGACGCTGACGTCCAGTTGCTCGGCTGGGACAAGGAAGCACAGACGGGCACCTTCGTCGGTGACTTCTCGAACCAGGCTGCGGGCAAAACCAACACCCAGAACTTCATCAATGAAGGCGCCGACATCATCATGCCGGTTGCCGGTCCCGTTGGGCTCGGCACCATCGAGGCCGTTGCGGAAGCCAACGCAGATGGTGGCAGCAACAAGGTGATCTGGGTTGACTCCGACGGCTTCGAGACAGTCGAAAGCGGAACCGAGTACATCCTCACCTCCGTCATGAAACTCATGGGCGAGGCAGTGGAGCAGGTCATCACCGAAGACGTTGAAGGCAACTTCAGCAACGAGCCGTACGTCGGCACCTTGGAGAACGGCGGTGTTGCGCTTGCGCCGTTCCACGATCAGGAAGAAGCCGTCTCGGACGAGATGGCGGCCGAACTTGAGGAAATCAAGGCAGGCATCATTTCCGGCGATATCACAGTCGAGTCTGAGGCCAGTCCCCAGCAATAGCCCGGCGTAACGCGCCGCCCGCTCCCAGGATGGTTCCACCGTCCTACGGAGCGGGCGGCGTGTTCGCGTTACGGTTGAAGAAATCTGTATCCGCGGGCGGTCCGCGAACCGGCAGGTGAAACTGCCTGGATCCTGGACTCCCGGCTCCCACAAAGGACAGGTTGGTTGGGGTTGTGAAGCTCGAACTGCAGGGAATCACCAAGAGATTTGGCTCTCTTGTTGCCAATGACAATATTGATCTGGTTGTGAATCCAGGTGAGGTGCACTGCCTCCTCGGCGAGAACGGTGCCGGCAAGTCGACACTCATGAACGTCCTCTACGGACTCTATGAACCGACCGACGGGCGCATCCTCGTTGACGGAAAGCCCGTTACCTTTCGCGGGCCCGGTGATGCGATGGCTGCGGGAATCGGCATGGTGCACCAGCACTTCATGCTTATCCCGGTCTTCACCGTCGCTGAGAACGTCGCGCTCGGTGATGAGCACACCAAAGCGGGCGGAATCCTGGACCTCGACAAGACCCGCGCACGTATCCGCGAGATCTCCGACCGCTACGGGTTCGACGTCGACCCCGATGCTCTCGTGGAGAATCTTCCCGTCGGCGTGCAACAGCGTGTGGAGATCATCAAGGCGCTGGTCCGAAAGGCCGAAGTGCTGATCCTGGATGAGCCCACCGCCGTGCTCACCCCGCAGGAAACCGACGAGCTGATCCAGATCATCGAAGAACTGAAGACCGGCGGCACCGCAATCGTCTTCATTTCCCACAAACTGCGCGAAGTGAAGGCAGTGTCCGATGTCATCACGGTGATCCGCCGGGGCGCCGTCGTCGGAACCGTTGATCCCACAGCCAGCACAGGTGATCTGGCCTCCATGATGGTCGGCCGGCAGGTGAGCCTCAACCTCAATAAGGCGCCGGCCACCCCCGGTGAAACGACCTTCAAGGTCCGAAACCTGACGGTGCCCGGACCCAGCGGCCAGAACCTTGTGGACAACGTCAGCTTCGAGATATCCAAAGGGGAGATTCTCGCAGTTGCCGGAGTGCAGGGCAACGGCCAGACCGAGCTCACCGAGGCCATCCTCGGACTGCACCCGCACGCATCCGGATCGATTCAGCTGAACGGTAAGGAACTCCTCGGGATGAAGGTCAAGGACATCATCCGCGAAGGCGTGGGATTCGTGCCCGAAGACCGCAAAGTGGACGGACTGGTCGGCAGCTTCTCGATCGCCGAGAACATGATCCTCAACTGGTACAACGAGCCTCCCTACGCCAAGGGACTCGCCATGAAACCGTCGGTGGTTCTCAAGAATGCGCGTGCAAAGGTCGCGGAGTTCGATGTTCGAACGCAGAGCGCGGAAGCGCCTGTCAGCACGCTCTCCGGCGGCAACCAGCAGAAGGTGGTCCTCGCCCGCGAACTCTCACGGCCGCTGAACCTCTTCATTGCCTCGCAGCCCACCCGTGGTGTGGACGTGGGATCGATCGAATTCCTGCACAAGCGCATCGTCACCGAGCGCGACGGCGGCACACCGGTCATGATTGTGTCCACAGAACTCGATGAAATCAGTGAACTCGCGGACCGCATTGCGGTCCTGCACGGAGGAGAGCTCATGGGTGTGGTCCCCGGAGACACGTCCCGCGACGTGCTCGGTCTCATGATGGCAGGCACGACCGCTGAGGAAGCGTTGCGGCAAGGCCCGGGGCAGAACACAGCCGTCCAGGGTGAACGCGGACGGGCCACCCACAAGGACCGGGTTGCCGGGGAGGAAAGCCGATGAGCGCCGTCGACAGGCCGGAAGCTGAGTCAGCAGCCCCGCCGCCCAGCCCGGGCACGGGCGACACAACGCCGGCGCCCGAAGACCATGAGGACCGTGGCCGCGGCATCCTGAAGAGCATTGCCACCGGATCATCGCTCGTGGCGGTCCTCGCCATCGTGCTTTCAATAATTCTCGGCGGCATCCT
This sequence comes from Arthrobacter sp. TJ-270, assembly GCF_058269075.1. Lineage (NCBI taxonomy): Bacteria > Bacillati > Actinomycetota > Actinomycetes > Micrococcales > Micrococcaceae > Arthrobacter > Arthrobacter sp. TJ-270. The sequence goes on from NZ_JBZCNB010000002.1 coordinate 156,674, forward strand.
GATTGCCCTGACTGACGAGGATGTGGCTGCAGCGTCGTCGTACTTCTTCAGCAGACCGGGGGACACACTCGCAGCGGCATGGGAAGCGGCAAGCGGGGCCTACGTGGCCCTGTTCCAGGGGGCAGTGTTCAACCCGCGCGCCGACTCCCTCGCACTGATGTTCCGGCCGCTGACTGAAACGCTCACCGTGGCCACGCCGCTGATCCTCGCCGGTCTGGGCGTGGCGGTGGCTTTCCGCGCGGGACTGTTCAACATCGGCGCCCAGGGGCAGATCATCCTAGGCGCCATGTTCGCGGGGTGGATCGGCTTCTCCTGGCAGCTGCCGTTCGGCCTGCACCTGCTGTTCGTGGTCATCGCCGGGTTCGTGGGCGGAGCACTGTGGGGTTTCATCCCCGGCATCCTGAAGGCACGCACCGGCGCGCATGAGGTCATTGTGACCATCATGCTCAACTACATCGCCATTTACCTGGTCGGTTACCTCCTCACCACCCCCACGTTCCAGAACCCCGGGTCATCGAACCCCATCAGTCCCCGCCTGTACGAAACGGCGGTATTCCCGCAGATCCTCGGTCCGCAGTTCCGGCTGCACCTCGGCTTCCTTGTGGCGATCGCTGCGACCTACGGGGTGTGGTGGCTGCTCAACCGCTCCACGATCGGTTTCGAGCTGCGCGCAGTGGGGGCGAACCCGTTCGCGGCACGCACCGCGGGTATCAGTGTCACCAAGGGTTACGTCATCGTCATGATGCTTGCAGGCGGCCTCGCCGGACTGGCCGGTGTTGCGCAGGTGGCAGGAACGGAACGCGTACTCACCAGCGGCATCGCCGCGAGCTTCGGGTTCGATGCGATCACCGTTGCGCTGTTGGGCCGTTCCCATCCGTGGGGCGTGTTCTTCGCCGGGGTCCTGTTCGGTGCGTTCCGTGCCGGAGGCGTGCAGATGCAGACCCTGACCGGTACCCCGATTGACATCGTCCTTGTGGTCCAGTCCCTCATCGTCCTCTTCATCGCGGCGCCGCCGCTGGTGAAGGCAATCTTCCGGATTGACCGGAAGAAAACGCCCCGCAAAGAGCGCAGGACGGCCAAAGACCGGAAGGTCACCGCATCGGGAGGTGCAGCATGAGCATCGCGACAACCGTGACCGATACACGGGAAACAGCACCCTCCGGGCGGAACTGGAAGGCACCGATCGGCTTCGGTTTCGGCGCACTCGTTGCGCTGCTTGTATTCGCACTCGGGGGCCCGGCAACCACCGCTATTTTCCGGGTCTCGGACGATTCCGACCGCTTCCGGCTCGCGGACATCGAGCTGCCGGCAAACGTGGTGGGCTGGGCCGTAGCCCTCGCATTGATTGCAATCACGGTCTACGCGTTTCTACAGGTTCGTCGCGGTGAGAAAATCAACCGTTGGGCCGGCATCGCCTATGCGGTGCTCTTCGTTGCAGGGTTCCTGACCTGGGTGGTAGGGATCGCCGATCGGCCGTCCATCTCCCTGGCAGGCCTCGTGGCAGGCTCGGTCACGCTGGCCATCCCGCTGATCTTCGGATCACTCTCGGGTGTGCTGTGTGAGCGGGTCGGCGTCGTGAATATCGCTATCGAGGGCCAGCTCCTCTCCGGCGCGTTCGCAGCCGCCGTCGCCGCATCGGTTTCGGGCAACGTCTACGTCGGACTGTTCGCGGCTGCGTTTGCGGGCATGCTGGTCTCGCTCATCCTTGCGATCTTCAGCATCAAGTATCTCGTGAACCAGATTATTGTCGGCGTGGTTCTGAACGTGCTGGTTTCCGGGCTTACCGGGTTTCTTGCGTCCACGCTGCTCAGCCGTGACTCGGCAACGTTCAACTCTCCACCGCGGCTGCCGGACATCCGCATCCCGCTCCTGGCGGATATCCCCGTGATCGGGCCGATCCTGTTCCAACAGACCATCGTCGGGTACTTCATGTACATCGCCGTGATCGTGATCTGGCTTGGGCTCTTCCGCACCAAGTGGGGGCTGCGGGTGCGGGCCGTCGGTGAGCACCCGCAGGCTGCTGACACGATGGGCATCAAGGTCAACGCCACCCGGTTCTGGAACGTCCTCCTGGGCGGCGCTGTCGCCGGATTCGGCGGTGCGTTCTTCACACTCGTCTCGGTGAGCACGTTCACCCGCGATATGACGGCGGGCCAGGGCTACATTGCCCTTGCTGCGCTCATCTTCGGACGCTGGAACCCGATCGGGGCGTTCTTCGCCGCATTGCTGTTCGGCTTCGCTACAAACCTGCGTTTTGTCCTTTCCATCATCGGTACGGATGTCCCGAGCCAGTTCCTGGCCATGCTGCCGTACATCGTGACGATCCTGGCTGTCGCAGGCCTGGTGGGGCGGTCCCGTCCGCCGGCCGCCGGCGGCATCCCGTACGTCAAGGAGTAGCACCATGGGCGCATCGGATGAATCAAAAACAACAACTCCCACGACGACGACGACGGCCGCCACCGCAGGCAAGGCCGGGGAGATCCCGTGGGCGGGCCTCGCGGAAGCCGCTATCGAAGCCATGCGGAAGGCGTACGTGCCGTACTCCAATTTCCCCGTAGGGGCTGCGGCAATGACGGAGGATGGACGGATAGTATCCGGCTGCAACGTGGAGAACGCGTCCTACGGGCTCACTCTCTGTGCCGAATGCTCGCTGGTGAGCCAGCTCCAGATGACCGGTGGCGGCCGGCTGGTTGCATTCAGTTGCGTGGACGGGAACGGTGACGCGCTGATGCCGTGCGGCCGGTGCAGGCAGCTGCTCTACGAATTCCGCGCTCCGGGGATGCTGCTGATGACGGTGAGCGGGATCAAAACCATGGACGAGGTGCTGCCGGACGCGTTCGGTCCGCAGGATCTCGCAGAGACGGGCAGTGCCCGGACGGGACTAACCACATGAGCGAGCAGTTCGACGCCGTTGACATCATCCGCACCAAGCGGGACAGAGGCACGCTGGGCCCGGAGCAGATCGACTGGACCATCGACGCGTATACCCGCGGCGCGATCGCCGACGAGCAGATGGCCGCCCTCAACATGGCGATCCTCCTCAACGGCATGGACCGTGAGGAAATCTCGAGGTGGACGGCGGCCATGATCGCCAGCGGCGAGCGGATGGACTTTTCGTCCCTGGGGAAGCCGACCAGTGACAAGCATTCCACCGGGGGAGTGGGCGACAAGATCACCCTCCCGCTCGCGCCGCTTGTCGCCGTCTTCGGCGTCGCCGTGCCGCAGCTCTCCGGACGCGGCCTCGGCCACACCGGGGGAACCCTGGACAAGCTCGAATCGATCCCGGGCTGGCGGGCGCAGCTCTCGAATGACGAAATGATGGCGCAGCTGGCCGACGTCGGCGCGGTCATCTGCGCAGCCGGTGCCGGGCTGGCTCCCGCGGACAAGAAGCTCTACGCGCTGCGTGACGTCACCGGAACGGTGGAGGCAATTCCGCTGATCGCCTCGTCGATCATGAGCAAGAAGATCGCGGAAGGCACGGGCGCGCTCGTCCTCGACGTGAAGGTCGGCAGCGGCGCGTTCATGAAGGACGAAGCGCAGGCCCGTGAACTTGCAGAGACCATGGTGGCACTCGGAACGGACGCCGGAGTGAACACGGTAGCGCTGCTGACGAACATGTCCACGCCGCTCGGGTTGACCGCCGGCAACGCCATCGAGGTGGAGGAATCCGTGGAGGTACTCGCCGGCGGAGGCCCGCAGGATGTGGTTGAACTGACCGTCAGGCTCGCGGAAGAGATGCTGGGCGCCGCCGGGGTCAACGATGCGGACCCCGCGCAGGCACTCAAGGACGGTCGGGCCATGGATGTCTGGAACCGCATGATCGAGGCGCAGGGCGGGGATCCGCGCGCAGCGCTTCCCGTGGCCAGGGAATCGGAGACCGTCTACGCGCCGGCCGACGGCGTCCTGGTTGAGCTTGACGCCCTCGCCGTTGGGGTAGCCGCCTGGCGCCTCGGAGCCGGACGGGCCCGCAAGGAGGACGCGGTCCAGGCCGGGGCCGGTGTCCGGCTACACGCCAAGCCCGGAGCGGTGGTGCGTGCCGGTGAACCGCTGATGACCCTGCTCACCGACACCCCCGAGAAGTTCGATCGCGCGCGCGAGGCACTGGAAACCGCCGTCGTCATTGCCCCGGAAGGTTCACGCCCGGCGCAGCAGCTCATTATCGACCGCATCGCCTGACCCGTAGGGGGCATCCCCTACCAACGGAGGGGCATCCCCTAGTACCCGGGGCGGAGAGGCCCCGGGGGAAGATCAGCCCTTCGGGCGACGCGTTCGGGACCCGCCGCACCCTAACCTTGTAAAAAGCTTGGATCAGGGGAGCAACAGGGGTATACCCCATGGACCCCTTTGATTCGCTGCTGGCATGGTTGAAGTGGTCACTGACCCACCTGAGACGGCGGCATTCGGGAGCCGATCCGTACAATCCAAGGAGCGCAGGTAGTGGACGCCATCAATGCTGTCACGAATGGACTGAGTGAGTTCATCCTCAGTACCGCCGAACAGCCGTGGGTCTACCTGCTGGTGTTCATCTGCTGCACCGTAGACGGATTCTTTCCGCCCTTCCCGAGCGAGTCAGTGGTGGTGGGTCTCGCCTCGCTGGTGATCACCCAGGGAGTGCCCAACGTTTGGCTGCTGATGCTCGTCTCTGCCCTCGGAGCCTTCATCGGCGACAACGTGGCCTACGCGATGGGCCGCGGTGTGGGCACCCAGCGATTCCGGTGGATGCGCCGCCCGCGCTCGCAGAAGGCTTTCGAGTGGGCCGGGTACGAGCTGGAGAAACGGGCGGCGTCCCTGATCCTGGTTGCGCGTTTTGTCCCGTTCGGGCGGGTTGCAGTCAACCTCACCGCCGGCGCAACCGGATATTCACAACGGCGGTTCCTCGCGCTGACCTGCATCTCGGCAATAGCCTGGGGCAGCTACTCCGTGGGCATCGGTGCCCTTGCCGGAGCCTGGTTCGCGGACAATCACCTGCTCGGTGTCACCGTCGCGATCACAGTGGCCGTGATCCTCGGGTTCATCGTGGACCGCGTCATCAGCGCCGTCCGGGGATCGACCCCAACGCGGCCGCGGCCGGAGCCGCTGCAACCACAGGTCGTGAAACTGGACAGCGTTGTGGAACCTGCAGGGGAGCCTCTGGCCTCGCGTAGTCTTGGCCTGTGACTGAACCAATGACTTCCCTTGCCACCGATATCTCCTTCGACATTCGCGCCCTGCCGAAAGTGTCGCTGCACGATCACCTCGACGGTGGCCTGCGGCCCGCGACGATCATTGAGCTCGCCGAAGCGGTTGGCCACCAGCTTCCCTCGACGGACCCGGTTGCGCTCGGTCAGTGGTTCCGCGACTCGGCCGATTCCGGTTCCCTGGTGCGCTACCTGGAAACGTTCGACCACACCATTGCGGTCATGCAGACCCGAGAAGGGCTTTCCCGCGTTGCGCAGGAGTTCGTGGAGGATCTTGCCGACGACGGCGTGGTCTACGGCGAGGTGCGCTGGGCACCTGAGCAACACCTGACCAGGGGATTGTCCCTCGACGAGGCGGTCGAGGCAGTCCAGGATGGTCTCGACGCGGGCGTAGAGGCCGTCGCAGTACGCGGAGGCACCATCCAGGTGGGTCAGCTCATCACGGCCATGAGGCACGCTGACCGCGGCCAGGAAATCGCCGAACTGGCTGTCCGCCACCGCGACCGCGGCGCAGTCGGTTTCGACATCGCAGGCGCCGAGGACGGCTTCCCGCCCGCCCGGTTCGCCGACGCATTCACCTACCTCGCCCAGCACCAGTTCCCGGCGACCGTCCACGCGGGCGAGGCTGCCGGCGTCGAGAGCATCGTGGACGCCCTCGTGAATGGGCGGGCACAGCGGCTGGGCCACGGCGTGCGCATCGCCGAGGACATCACCGTGGAGTTCGATGACGACGGCGGCTCCGACTCCCCGGTCGGAATGGCCAGCCTCGGCCAGGTGGCCGCCTGGGTCCGTGACCGCGGGATTCCTCTGGAGGTCTGCCCGTCGTCGAACCTGCAGACCGGAGCGATCGAGGCGTTCGGTAAGGACATCGCCAGCCACCCGATCGACCTGCTCTACCAGCTCGGCTTCAACGTCACAGTCAACACGGACAACCGGCTGATGAGCGGCGTAACGCTCACCGACGAATTCGAGCTTCTCGTTGAGACTTTCGACTACGATCTCGATGATCTCCTTGAGCTCACCCTCAACGCCGTGGAGGCTGCGTTCCTGCCCCTCGACAGCCGCACCGCGCTCGCCGAGCTCATTGCGCAGGGGTACGACGGCACCGGCGGAGCATGACCGGAAGAGCGCAGCACGCAGGAGCTTCTCTCGAGCGGCTGCTTGAGGTGATCCGCCAGTTGCGTGAGCATTGCCCCTGGATGGGCGCGCTGACGCATGAGTCGCTCGCCGAGTACCTCGTCGAAGAGTGCTACGAACTCCTCGATGCTTTGGAGGAGCCGGCAGGGGCCGACGAACTGCGCTCCGAACTGGGCGACGTACTCCTGCAGGTGGTGCTTCACGCACGCCTGCAGGAGGAACACGGTTTCTTTGGGATGGCCGAGGTCGTTGACGGTCTCACCGACAAGATGATCCGGCGCAATGCCCACGTCTTCACTGCCGACGGCGGACTGCGGGAGGTGTTTCCGGCGTCCGTCGAGGAGATTGAGGCGGCATGGCACAGCGTCAAGCGGCGGGAACAGCCGTCGGATTCGACGCCGTTCGCCAGCATCCCGCAGGGTCTTCCGGCGCTCGCTCAGGCCGCGAAAACGCTCAAGCGGGCAAAACGCGACGGAGCAGTCCGACGGGAGGCTGCCGGCGTCGTACGTACCGGTGAGGCGCGCCCGGCATCGGAGGAAGAGCTCGGTGAGGTGCTGCTCGCCGTCGTCGGACAGGCTGTCGACGCCGGACTGGATCCGGAGCGGGCGCTCCGCGTTGCAGTGCGCAAGTACCAGGATGCACATCTGGCGCACCCCGGTGGGGGCGTCCCCGCCGAGACGACGGTCGACGCTCCTCACGGCATTCCGGAAGGAAAGAGTGCCGTCACGGACGGTCATTGAGCGCCGCTTTGAATTAGGCTGAGTATGAATCCCCGCGTAGACGCATCAGCCCGTCCGGGCTGAGCACGTTTTCCGCTGTCCGTATGCAGAACCTGCATACACCCTTGATGAACAGGAGCATTCCATGGCAATTATTGATGCCATCCACGCACGTGAAATCCTTGACTCCCGCGGCAACCCCACGGTTGAGGTCGAGGTACTGCTCGACGACGACACCTTCGGCCGCGCCGCCGTCCCCTCCGGTGCGTCCACCGGCGCCTTCGAAGCGAACGAACGCCGCGACGGCGACAAGGACCGTTACCTCGGCAAAGGCGTCCTCCAGGCTGTTGAAGCCGTTATCGAGCAGATCCAGCCCGGACTGCTCGGCTTCGATGCCGGCGACCAGCGCGCCATTGACCAGGCCATGATCGACCTGGACGGTACCGAGAACAAGTCCAACCTGGGGGCGAACGCCATGCTCGGCGTTTCCCTGGCGATCGCCCGCGCAGCGGCCGAGTCTTCCGCGCTGCCGCTCTACCGTTACCTGGGTGGACCCAACGCGCACGTTCTGCCCGTTCCGCTGATGAACATCCTGAACGGCGGATCGCACGCCGATTCCGACGTCGACATCCAGGAATTCATGATCGTTCCCCTGGGCGCGGAGTCCTACTCCGAGGGCCTGCGCTGGGGCGTTGAGGTCTACCACGAGCTCAAGAAGGTCCTGAACGAAAAGGGCCTCGCAACGGGCCTCGGCGATGAGGGCGGCTTCGCCCCCAACCTGCCCTCCAACCGGGATGCACTCGACCTCATCACTACCGCCATCGAGCGCGCCGGTTACACCCCCGGCACCGACATCGCGTTCGCGCTCGACGTTGCCGCCTCCGAGTTCTACAAGGACGGCGCCTACCACTTCGAGGGCAAGGCACTCGATTCCGCGGCCATGCGTGCCTACTACGAAGAGCTCGTACGCGACTACCCGCTGGTCTCCATCGAGGATCCGCTGGACGAGGAAGACTGGGACGGCTGGAAGGCACTCACCGACTCCCTCGGTGACAAGGTCCAGCTCGTCGGCGATGACCTCTTCGTCACCAACCCGGTCCGTCTCGAGCGCGGCATCAAGGCGGACACGGCCAACTCGCTCCTCGTGAAGGTGAACCAGATCGGTACGCTCACGGAAACGCTCGACGCCATCTCGCTGGCCCAGCGCTCCGGCTACACCACGATCACCTCTCACCGCTCCGGTGAGACGGAAGACACCACAATCGCGGACATCTGCGTGGCAACGAACGCCGGCCAGATCAAGACGGGTGCACCCGCGCGTTCCGAGCGTGTTGCCAAGTACAACCAGCTGCTGCGCATCGAGGAGGAACTGGACGACGCCGCACGTTACGCCGGTCGTTCCGCCTTCCCGCGTTTCACTGCCTGATCGCCGGGCTAGGGCGTTACCCTCGTTAAGCAGGTAACCGCCGGCCGTGGGCTTTCGCCCGGACCGGCGGCCTAACGAAGCTTGAGCGAGGAGTCCGATGTCCACCCGACGCCCTAGCGTTCCGCGCACAACACGAGCGCGTACGGACGGGCAGAGGCAGCCGACACCGCCGCTGAAGCGCCCTGGTACCCAGGGTGCTTCAGCGCGTCCGACGCCCTCCAGCGCAAGCCACAAGACGGAAAAGCAGGACGCTCCCCGGACGCAGTCCTCCGCGGCAACTCCGCCACGGAAGAAAACGTCCCCGTCCGAGGCCCGGGCAGCGGAACGCTCCCAGTTGGCCGGAGCCATCCGAACCGCGAGCTCTCCGTTCCGTCGGTCATCGGAGCGCTTCATCGTTCCGGCGGAAGACGCAGAGCCGATCCCCGCCAAGGCCTTCTCCGGGCGGTTGCTGGCACTTGCCGTCGTGCTCGTCACCATCACGGTGCTGCTGGCGCCGTCCATCCGCACTTACCTGCAGCAGCAGGCGGAGACCGCTGCCCTGCAGGACCGCATAATCGCACTGCAGCAGGAGCAGGACGCCCTGGAAACGCAGATCGCCCGGTGGGAAGATCCCGCCTACATCAAGCAGCAGGCGCGGGACCGGCTCTTTCTGGTGATGCCCGGCGAAACCCGGTACCTGGTCAAGGGTGGAACAGCCGTCGAGACCTCCGAAGACCAGCAGTCAGCCGCTTCTCCGGAGGACCTGCCGTGGGCAGATGCGCTCTGGGAATCAGTGGAGCGCGCTGCCACCGACTAACCTTGGTTCCCGGGAAGTTTTCGCCGCCTATCTGCTGCTATAGCCCGGTTTTGACAACAGATAGGCGACAAAAACTCGAAAAGGAAGGACCACAGTGACGGAAGGCAATCCGCTTGCACCCACACCAGCTGATCTGGAGACGCTCAGCCGGCAGTTGGGGCGCCCGGTTCGCGACGTCGTCGAAATCGGCGCCCGGTGTGTCTGCGGCAATCCGCTGGTGGCAACCACAGCCCCGCGGCTCAGCAACGGCATCCCCTTTCCCACTACCTACTACCTGACGCACCCGGTCATCACCGCTGCGGTTTCCCGCCTCGAAGCCGGCGGGACCATGACTGACATGACGGAGCGGCTTGAGCGCGACGCCGATCTTGCCGCCCGCTATCGCCGGGCGCACGAGGCGTATCTGCGTGTGCGCTTGGAGATCGGGGAACGCAGCGGCATCGGTCCGGTGCCGGAGATCGACGGCGTGTCCGCAGGCGGGATGCCTACCCGGGTGAAATGCCTCCATGTTCTGGTGGGCCATTCCCTCGCAGCGGGTCCCGGAGTGAACCCGCTGGGCGATGAGGCGCTGTCGGACATCTCGGAGTGGTGGACGGCAGACGAGTGCCGCTGCGAAGGCGCGTGGGACGTCAGCGGGAACGCGCCGAACCGCGACCTCAGCCGCCATGTGAAGACCCAGGGACTCAGCTCCGAAGAACTGGACAAAAAACGTGCCGAACGCCGAACGGGCGAAGGGAAGGCCTGACATGCGTACTGCAGCCATCGATTGCGGAACGAACTCCATCCGTCTGCTGATCGCGGATGTCGAGGACGGGGCCGGTCTCACCGACGTCGTCCGCCTGATGCGCGTGGTGCGCCTCGGCGAAGGCGTGGACGCGACCGGCAGGCTCTCCGACGCGGCGCTCGAGCGGACGTTCGGGGCCGTGGATGAATACGCGGCGCTGATCAGGGAGCACAGCGCCGAGCGCATCCGCTTCGTGGCGACCTCGGCCACACGGGACGCGAGCAACCGTGAAGTCTTTGTCTCCGGCGTGCGGGATCGTCTGGGGATTGAACCGGAGGTCGTCAGCGGCAGCGAGGAAGCGGAACTGTCGTTCTCGGGAGCCGTCAGCGTCCTGGCCGGGGAAAGCGACGCTCCCGTGCTCGTGGTGGATCTTGGAGGCGGAAGCACGGAGTTCGTCGTGGGTACCGGCAACCAGGTCATCGCTGGGCGGAGCCTGGACATGGGGTGTGTGCGTTTCACCGAGCGGTTCCTTCTCTCTGACCCGCCAACGGAGGAGGAAGTCGCCGCTGCCGAGGAAGAGATCGGCAGGATGATTGAGAAGGCGGACGCCGAGGTGAACCTTGCCTCTGTGCACGGCATCATCGGTGTGGCGGGCAGCATCACCACCGTTACGGCACACGCGCTGAAGCTTCCCGAGTACCAGTCCGAGCGTATCCACGGCTCTGAGCTCAGTGTTGAAGAGATCGACGGCGCCGCCACCTCGCTGCTGCACCTGCCGCGTTCCGAACGCAAGGCCCTGCCCTACATGCACCCCGGACGCGTGGATGTCATCGGCGCGGGCGCCCTGATCTGGCGCACTATCGTCCGGCGGGTCGCGGAGGCCACTGAAGGACGCGTGAGCAGTGCGGTCGCAAGCGAACACGACATTCTCGACGGCATTGCCCTCAGCGCCGCCTCCCGGAAGTGACGCAATGACAGTTTCCTCCGTGCATCACCGCGCTCTCGTCCCCAGGTCCGTCGCCGCCCTCGTAGCGGTGTCGCTGGGGCTTGCAACCGCCGTCGTCGGTCCGGCTGACAGTGCCGGCGCGCACGGCGCGGAGATCCGGGACAGTCAATACTGGCTTGAGGAATTCGGCGTCACCGAAGCGTGGAAAGACACCAAAGGTGCAGGTGTGACGGTCGCGGTGATCGACAGCGGCGTCGACGGAAGCCACCCCGACCTGGGAGGAGTGGTTACGGGTGGCACGGATGTCTCCGGTGCCGGTGCGCCCAACGGGCAGCGTGGGATCGGTGAGGTGCCCGAACACGGCACGCTCGTGGCCAGCCTGCTTGCCGGCCGCGGACATGAAGCAGAGGAACCGGTTGAGAGCCCGTCCGCTTCTCCCTCCGCTGCAGCCTCGCCGACCAAGTCCGCCTCGCCGGAGAAGTCCATGGTTGAGGCTTCCAGGGAAGCGGAAGAAGCAGCGGAGGCCGCTGTTCAGGCCGCGGGACGCGGACCGGACGGCGTCGTCGGCGTTGCCCCTGAAGCTGAGCTGCTCGCGGTCTCGCTCTGGATCGGCGGCGAGTCCAGCGGCCCCAACCCGGCCGGAGTGAGCATCGACGAGCAAATCCCCAACGCGGTTCGCTGGGCCGTGGACAACGGTGCCTCAGTGATCAACATGTCGCTGGGCAGCACGTCGCCCACCTGGCCGGAAAGCTGGGACGAGGCGTTCCTCTATGCGGAACAGCACGACGTCGTTATCGTCGCCGCTGCCGGCAACCGCGCCGGAGGATCAGTGCAGGTCGGCGCGCCGGCCACCATGCCCGGTGTTCTCGCGGTGGGCGGCCTCGACACCACGGGAGTGGCGAGCCGCGAGTCCTCCTCCGAGGGCATCAGCATCGGCATTGCGGCACCGGCCGAGAACCTCGTCGGCGATCTGCCGGGCGGACTCTACGCAAGCAAGTGGTCAGGAACCTCGGGCGCTGCGCCACTGGTCTCCGGGGTCGCAGCGCTCATCCGCGCCAAGTACCCGGAGCTGACGGCCGCACAGGTGATCAACCGGATCATCATGACGGCGCACGACGCCGGGATACCGGGCAAGGACACCATCTACGGCCACGGAATACTCGACGCCGATGCCGCGGTCAACGCGGAACTGGCCGTACCGGAGGAGCGTCTCCTGGGCGCCGGGGGGGTGGTGAGCATGGCGCAGTACATCGAGACGTACCGACGTGGTGAGGTGCCTCCGCCTCCGCCGCCGGAACCTGCCCCCGCCGAGGAGCCGCTACCCGATATCCCCGAGCCCACCGTGCCGGCAGCGCAGGAGCGGGCCGCGACCGCCAGTTCGCTGCCTGCCGTCATCGTGGTCGGATTCGGGGTGCTGATCCTCTTCATCCTGCTTGGCGGGACGTATCAGGTGATCCGCGTTTACCGGGACGGCCGTGCGGCAAACGGTCACGGCCCTCACCCGTCGGACGGGACGGGAAGGGACGGCTCCACAGGTGCGGATCCTGCCTCGCCAGACTCGCACAGTACTGGATCGGCAACCTCCGACCCGCGCTAGTGAAGATTTTCACAAAGTCCGGTACGCTGGCCTTATGGCTCTAACCTCCAAGTTTTCTGATCGTCCCCGGATCCTTGTTGTCGGCGGCGGCTACGTTGGTCTCTACGTAGCCCACAAGCTGCAGAAGAAGGTGAAGGATCATGGCGGCATCGTCACGCTCGTGGATCCTTTGCCTTACATGACCTACCAGCCCTTCCTCCCCGAGGTGGCCGGTGGAAACATCGAGGCGCGTCACGCTGTCGTCTCCCATCGCATGCACCTGACGGACACCGAGCTCATCACGGGCAAGGTGACCGGCGTGAACCATTCCTCTCGCACGGCAACCGTTGAACCTTCCGACGGCAGCGCGCCGTTCGAGCTCACCTACCGCGACATCGTCATCGCGGCCGGCGCTATCACCCGCACGTTCCCCATCGAGGGACTCGCGGAGGAGGGTATCGGCCTCAAGACCATTGAGGAAGCCGTCGCACTGCGCAACCAGTTGCTGGAGCGCATCGAAACCGGTTCGCTGATGGAGCCTGGCCCCGAGCGCGACCGCGCACTCACCTTCGTCGTCGTCGGCGGCGGTTTCGCCGGTATCGAGGCGCTCGCCGAGATGGAAGACTTGGCACGTGCTGCCGTCAAGAAGAACCCCCGCCTCAAGCGTTCCGACATCCGCTTCGTACTCGTGGAGGCCATGGGCCGTATCATGCCCGAGGTCACTGAAGAGCAGGCAGTGTGGGTTGTGGAGCACCTGCGTGCACGCGGCGTGCAGGTCATGCTGAACACCTCGCTCGCCAGCGCCAAGGACGGCAAGCTCAAGCTCATCAACATGCCGGACAAGTCCGCGGCCGATGAGTTCGAGACCGACACCCTCGTATGGACCGCCGGCGTGCAGGCCAACCCCGTGGTCCGCAACACCGACTTCCCGATCGACGAGCGCGGCCGTGTCCGCGCCAGCGCTGAACTGCGTATCACCGGCGACGACGGCCCGCTGGACGGCGCCTGGACCGCCGGCGACGTCTCTGCCGTGCCTGACCTCTCCGGTGGCGGTGTGGGGGGCTTCTGCGTCCCGAACGCACAGCACGCAGTACGCCAGGCCAAGCTTCTCGCCGATAACATTTACGCCGAACGGTACGGTGTGGGCCGCGTCCGCGAGTACAAGCACAAGAACCTGGGTGCGGTTGCCGGGTTCGGCCAGTACAAGGGCGTCGCGAACATCATGGGCTTCGGTATGCGCGGCCTGCCCGCGTGGCTCGCACACCGCGGCTACCACGGCATGGCAATGCCTATGTTCGAGCGCAAGGCGCGCGTCGTGGGCAACTGGCTCATCAGCTTCGTCTTCGGACGTGACACCACGCAGCTGATGGACCTGCAGACCCCGCGTCGCCAGTTCCGTGAGGCTGCTACCCCTCCACCGAAGAAGCAGGTAGCCCCGTCCCTCGACGCGGATCGTTCCGAGGACACCGAGAAGATCAACGCAAAGGCCTAGCATCTGCCCAGGCCCTCGAACAGCTACGGCGGCACCCCGAAGGGTGCCGCCGTCGCTGGTTTAAGCGGCTATAGTTCTGGATCGTGATCAACGTCCTCGGCAAGACAGTCGACGACCAGACTCGTTGTGTGCACTACCAAACCGAGCTCGACGTCGTCGCCATCCGGTTCAAGTGCTGCGGCGAGTTCTACCCGTGCCACCTCTGTCATGAGGAAGCGGCCGACCATGAGGCGTCCGTGTGGCCACTGGGGGAGCAGGGTACGCATGCGATTCTCTGCGGCGTCTGCGGTGGAACCATGACGATCCTGAACTACCTTGACGCCGACTGCTGCTCCTCGTGCGGGGCGCCCTTCAACCCGGGCTGCCGGCTCCATAAGCACCTGTACTTCGGGACGAACTGAATCCCTTCTGCAGCGGTGCCCCAGGTGGGACTCGAACCCACACTGTGAAGATTTTAAGTCTCCTGCCTCTGCCATTGGGCTACTGGGGCGTAACTTCTGACGCGGCCGACGGGCGGGTGCTCCGCCTGAGCGTCCCATCAAGAATACGCGAACCCCACGCACGCCGAACCGATCTGGGCCAGGCCCGGAGATAACCGTGTGATCAGCGTTACAAGGATGTAACCAGATTTGCTTATCTTAGACACGTTTTTGCACTAGCTTTTTCGTATATCAGGAACACCTGGTGATCGCATCAAAGGCTGACCGAGCCTTTCGATCGAGGAGATAAATTTCATGACAGCAACACGTACCTCCGCGCGGCTCAGCATCGGGGAGAATGCTCCGCGCGCAGCGAAGATTGCCGCCCTCAGCCTGGGTGTCGCACTCTTCGCATCTGCCTGCGGTGGCAATCCCACACCCGAAGGAGAAGGCGGCGAAACAACTTCGGCAGCGGCAGCGTCGGGACTGACCTGTCCGGAGAGTCAGGGTGGCGAAGCCCCCGAGCCCGGTGAGAAGGGCGACCCGAGCGCAGTACCCGAGGCGGAAACCACATCCGAAGAACCGCTTGTAATCGGATCCCTCCTGCCCACCACGGGCGCTCTGGCGTTCCTCGGTCCCCCTGAAATCGCGGGCGTCAACCTGGCAGTCCAGGAAATCAACGAGGCCGGCGGCGTGCTGGGCCAGGACGTTGAAATCATCCACCGCGACTCGGGCGACACAACCACTGACATCGCTACCCAGTCCGTCACCGACCTCCTGTCCCAGGACGTGAGCGCGATTATTGGTGCGGCGTCGTCGGGCGTATCGCAGACCGTGATTAACCAGATCACCGGTGCAGCCGTTATCCAGATGTCGCCGGCCAACACGTCACCGGACTTCACCGACTGGGACGACGACGGTCTGTACTGGCGTACCGCGCCCTCCGATGTACTGCAGGGTCGAGTGCTCGGCAACTACATCATGGCTTGTGGCGCACAGACCGTGGGCATGATCGTGCTTAACGACGCGTACGGTACCGGGCTCCAGTCCAGCATCAAGGAAGCCGTCGAGGGCGCTGGCGGCCAGGTTGTGGCCGAGGAGCTCTTCAACGAGGGCGACTCGCAGTTCAGCAGCCAGGTGGACGCGCTCGTCGCAGCAGACCCTGATGCCTACGTGGTCATCAGTTTCGACCAGGCCAACAGCATCATCCCGCTGATGACCGGTCAGGGCGTTGACCCGTCCGCCATGTTCTTCGTTGACGGCAACACCGCCGACTACAGCGCGGACCTGGATCCAGGCACCCTTGAAGGCGCGCAGGGCACTCAGCCCGGTTCCTTCGCCGGCGATCAGTTCAAGGAAGACCTCGCCGAGATCGACGACAGCCTGAACGTCTGGAACTACGCGGGTGAAAGCTACGACGCCGTCAACCTCATCGCCCTGGCTGCAGACAAAGCCGGCAGTGTTGAGGGACCCGCAATCGCTGAGGAACTCGAGGCAGTTTCCAAGGAAGGCACAGAGTGCTTCGACTACGCGGGCTGTGTCACCCTGCAGCGCAACGGTGAAGATATCGATTACCAGGGCATTTCCGGCCCGATCACCTTCGATGAGAACGGTGACCCGACCGAGGCCTTCATCGGCATCTACGAGTTCGACGAGAACAATGTCCCGCAGCCTTACCGCTCCGAGTCAGGACAGCTCTAGGAACTTCAGCACCATCTGAGTCACCCGCACAGCCAGAGGAGCCCCTCCCAGCCGGGAGGGGCTCCTCTGTCCGGGGAACGTCGTCGTCGTTGTGCAGGGCCCTGGACACGGTAGAGGCCCTCTCCTGAGCGGAGAGGGCCTCTACGGTGTTTCTGCTGCGTCTACACCTACGCCGTGTCGGCGAGGGTCCCCAGGTAGAGCTGAATGACCTTCGGGTCCTTCATGAGCTCGCGTCCGGTCCCGGTGTAGGCGTCCTTGCCCTGGTCCAGGACATAGGCACGGTCGCAGATCTGCAGGCAGCGGCGCGCGTTCTGCTCCACCATGATGACCGAGACTCCTGCCCGGTTGATCTCGTGCACCCGCAGGAACGTCTCGTCCTGCTTGACGGGGGAGAGGCCCGCGGACGGCTCGTCAAGGAGCAGCACCGCCGGTTCCATCATCAGCGCCCTGCCCATCGCGACCATCTGGCGCTCGCCGCCCGAGAGGGATCCGGCGCGCTGGGCACGCCGCTTGGCGAGTTCAGGGAAGAGGCTCGTGACAAAGTCGAAGCGTTCCTTGAAGTCCTTCGGGCGCTGGTACATGCCCATCTGGAGGTTCTCTTCGATGGTCAGGGTAGCGAAGACGTTGTTGTTCTGCGGGACGAAGCCCACGCCCCTGCTGACCAGCTTGTTCGCTTTGAGGCCGGTGATGTCCTGGTCCCGCACCACCACGGTGCCGGAGTGTACTTTCACCAGTCCGAACATCGCCTTGAGCAGGGTCGATTTGCCGGCACCGTTGGGGCCGATAATTCCGATCAGTTCACCCGACCGCGCTTCAATCGAGCAGCCGTTCAGGATGTTCACCCCGGGAAGGTAACCGGCCACCAGGTCGGTGACCTTCACGACGGACTTTC
The DNA here is from genome assembly GCF_058269075.1 of Arthrobacter sp. TJ-270. Classification (NCBI taxonomy): domain Bacteria; kingdom Bacillati; phylum Actinomycetota; class Actinomycetes; order Micrococcales; family Micrococcaceae; genus Arthrobacter; species Arthrobacter sp. TJ-270. The sequence goes on from NZ_JBZCNB010000002.1 coordinate 173,679, forward strand.
CCGGCGCCGCAGGCGAGCCCGTGACACCGGCCCCGGTGGCGCGGTGTGATCCTGCGGTTCCCGATGCTTCGCTCATGGCCGCTTCTCCTCTGTTCCTCTGTCCGGCTGGGTGCCCTCAAGTTCGGTGATCCTGGCATGGTCCGGGAGACCCGTGTCCCTGGTTCCCCCGGCAGATTGCTTGTCGTGGGAGAGTTCGGCTTCTAGGTCCTCGTAGCCGTGCGAGTCGCCGAGGTCCACGTCGTGGTGCGCCCCGAGGTAGGCGTCGATCACCGCCTTGTCCTTCATGACGACGTCGGGAGTTCCCTCCGCCACCACGCGGCCTTCCGCCATGACCACCACCCAGTCGGCAACATGCCGGACCATGTGCATGTCGTGTTCGACGAAGAGGACGGTCATGCCCTCCGACTTGAGGTTCTTGATGTGGTCGAGCAGGGACTGCGTCAGCGCCGGGTTGACGCCGGCCATCGGTTCGTCGAGCATCACCAGGCGTGGTTTGACCATCAGCGCCCGCGCCATCTCCAGGAGCTTGCGCTGTCCACCGGAGAGCGAGGCTGCGTAGTCATCGGTCTTTGTGTCGAGTTTGAACTTCCTGAGCAGGACCTCTGCCTGTTCGGTGATTTCCTTCTCGCGGCGTCCCCACAGACCTTTGAACAGGGCGCGTGCCAGGCTTTCGCCGGGCTGGTCGGTAGCGCCCAGGCGCATGTTCTCCATGACCGTGAGTTTGCCCATGACCTTGGTCAGCTGGAACGTGCGAACCATGCCGAGGCGTGCAACCTTGTAGGGCGCGACGCCGGTCAGGGACTTGCCATCGAAGTCCCACTCGCCGCTCTGGGGCGTATCGAATCCGGTGAGCAGATTGAACAGGGTGGTCTTTCCCGCTCCGTTGGGACCGATGAGCGCGGTGATCTTGTTCCGGGGAATTTCGAGGTAGTCGACATCGACGGCGTTGACGCCGCCGAAGCTCCGTGTGACTTTCTTGACCGTGACAATGGGATCGCGCTTGCGGCAGCCCGGTCCGGGGGTGTCCTCGGTGATGGGCCGTGAATCGGTCATGTAGTCGATGCTGTCAGCCGTCCGGCCGGCGGCCGGTTCCGTTGAATGGGAAACAGCGTGAGCTGCACGCCGTCCGGCTGGCTTTTCCTGGGATTGTGCTGCAGGTTCCGCAGTAGGGTCACTCATGCGAACGCCAACTCCTTCTTGTTACCGAGAACGCCCTGCGGCCTGAAGATCATGAGCAGCATGAGCGCAACACCCACCAGGATGTACCGGAGCTGACCGGCCTGGACGTTGGTGAGGAATGTGATGGCGCCGGTCTCGATGGCGCCGAACAGCAGGCTCTGGGTCAGCGAGAGGACAACCCAGAAGATCATCGCCCCGATGACCGGGCCCAGTACCGTGGCCATACCGCCGAGCAGCAGGACCGTGTAAAGGAAGAACGTGAGTTCAGTAGCGTAGTTGGCCGGCTGGACAGCGCCTCGCGGGATCGTGAAGATCATCCCGGCCATGGAGCCCATGAGACCACCGATGATGAGTGCCTGCATCTTGTAGGCGTACACGTTCTTGCCGAGTGCCCGGACTGCGTTCTCGTCTTCGCGGATGCCCTTGAGTACGCGCCCCCACGGACTGCGCATGAGCAGCCACACGGTCAGGCAGGCGAGTGCGACGACGGTCCACGCCACAATGCGGATGTAGAGCCCGTTCTGGTTCATGCTGACCGGGCCGATGTTGTACGTCCCCTCGGGGACGAAGTTCAGCGCGAAGAAGCCGCGCTCGAAGCCGCCGGCAAGGCCGTTGGCTGATCCCGTGACCTCGGTGAGACCGTTGGTTGTGACGATGTAGCGGATGATTTCTGCAGCCGCGATAGTCACGATCGCCAGATAGTCGGCTCGCAGCCGGAGGGTGGGAATACCCAGTATCACGGCGAAAATCACCGAGGCGGTCAGCGCCACCAGGATGGCCACCGGAACCGGGACACCGAAGGTCAGGGTCGAGATGGCGTAACCGTAGGCACCCATCGCCATGAATCCGGCCTGACCGAAGTTGAGGAGGCCGGTGTAGCCGAAGTGCACGGCCAGACCGAGCGCGGCGAGTGCGTAGGCCGCCGTCGTCGGGCTGATCATCTCGCCGAAAGCGAGGGAAAGAATGTTTCCGAAGTCCATATCAGTTGGCCCCTAACCTACGCGCTCTCGGCGGCCCAGGATGCCCTGTGGCCGGAAAAGCAGTACAAGAATCATGATGAGCAGCGCGCCGACGTACTTGAGGTCCGCCTGCAGCCAGATAGTGGAGACCTCGACGAACAGTCCCACGATGATGGCGCCGAGCAAAGCGCCGAAGACGGTGCCCAGTCCACCGAGCACAACGCTGGCGAAGATCAGGAGCAGGATCTGCTGGCCCATGTTGAAGGAAACACCCGGGCGGTAGTACGCCCACAGGATGCCGCCGAGGGCTGCCAGTGCGCCGCCGATCACCCAGACCAGCCGGATGACGCGGTCAACGTCGATACCTGACGCCGCTGCAAGGGCCGGGTTGTCAGCGACCGCGCGGGTCGCCTTTCCGATACGCGTCCGCAGGAGAAGGAACGCGATCAGCAGAATCACAATGAGGCTTGTGACCAGCGACGTCAGGTTGTTCCGGGTAATGGACACGAGTCCGAAGTTCAGCATCTGGCCCTGAGCTCCGGGCAACTGCTGGGTTGCGCCGCCGAAGTTGAACTGGATGATGTAGCGCAGGGCAAGGGCGAGGCCGATGCTGACGATCATCATCGGGATGAGGCCGGTGCCGCGCTTGCGCAGGGGTTTCCAGAGACCGGCGTCCTGGACGAAGCCCAGTGCAGCTCCGCCCAGGACGGCGAGGATGATGGCAGCGATTGCGGGCAGCCCCAGAGCGGCGAACCCGAATGCGAAGACCGCGCCTGCGGTGACCATCTCGCCGTGGGCGAAGTTGGTCAGGCCGGTTGTGCCGAAGATCAGGGACAGGCCCACAGCGCTGAGCGCCAGGAGCAGTCCGAAGCTCAGGCCTGCGACGGCCCGGTCGACCAGGACGTCGACGAAGTTGCTGGTCCCTGTGACGATTCCCTCGCCGAACAGGAAGAGCGTGGTGATATTGGTTGTTCCGGCGAACGTGACATCGCGGGGATTCTGTTGGCCTTCAGCCAGTTCAACGCCTTCGGGAAGCGTGGACTCGTCGAGTTCTACCTCGTAGGTACCCTGCTCCGGCACCCCGATGGTCCAGGAGCCGTTCTCGTTCGAGGTGGTTTCGCCTTCGAATCCTTCACCCGTGACGGTGATTCGGACATCTTCCAGTGGACCGTCGGCGCCCCTGAGTACGCCGCTGATCCGGTTCTCGAATTCCCCGGCCTGGACGGAGGCGGGGGCCTGCATGTTCACGACGGTTCCTACAGCATGTATTGAGGCTCCTGCTGCGGGTGCGCCTATGAACAGTGCGGCCATGAGGCCGGCGGTCAGGAGGAGTAGCCTCCTGTGCCATGCCAGCGTCGGCTTGGTTATCAAGTTATGAACCTCCACGATGGTGGCTTGTCCGTCGAGGTTACGACGGCCCTATAGCCTGTGATCGAAGTCACGCAGTGTGGAGATCATGTTACCTGCGCCGTGTTACCACTTTTCGCCATATGGAAGCGTGAAGATAGCGATTGCATAACATCTGGTCAGGTTGGGTTACTGGCGGGTAGTGCAGGCCCGACGGCTCATGAAAATCGCCTCGCAGGATGCCACTACAGGTAAAGTCCGGTGCCGGCGTCGTCGGTCTCCGGCTGCGCCACGGCATGGATATCCCGCTCGCGGAGGAGGATGTAGTCCGTGCCGCCGACGTCGACCTCGGACTTGTCTTCCGGGTCGAAGAGCACCCGGTCACCGCGCGAAACCTGACGGACGCTGGGACCGGCAGCGGCGACGTCGGCCCACGCCAGTCGCTTGCCCATCACCGCGGTGGCGGGAATGACAATGCCCGACGACGACCGCCGCTCGCTGCTGTCCTTGTCCAGGATCACCAGGAGGCGGTCATGAAGCATCTTCAGTGGCAGCGCGTCGGGCAGGGTGGCTGGTGATTTCGGCACCCGGACAGTCTACCGTCGGCACGCGCCGTTTCCGGTGGTACCGGTGTCAACGCAGCAGGAACAAAACAGCTCCAAATGCGTTGATATTGGTAGGGTTGAAACATCTCAGCCCCCAGATGGAGGACTACAACACATGGCAATCGGCGGTAACCCGGTTTTCAACGGTAAAAACTTCCGTACCGCTGCCCGCGGCAACAATCCGGCAGCGTACGGTTCAACAGCATTGGCCGGTCAGACGGTCATGAACCAGCAGCAGCTGGAGCACCTCTACAACCAGCCTTCGGCAGGTCCCGCAGAGACGGGGCGCATGACCTTTGACGACGTGATCGTCAAGACCATCGCCACTATCGGCATGGTGCTGATCGGCGCAGCGGTTCCGGTGTTCCTGTTCCCGGGGCTGGCGCCGCTCCTGATGATCGTCGGCCTGATCGGCGGCTTTGTGCTGGGTCTGGTGAACGCCTTCAAGCGTGAACCCGTTCCGGCGCTGATCCTCGCCTACGGCTTCCTTCAGGGCCTGTTCCTCGGCGGCATTACGATGTTCCTTGAGGCGCTGTACCCGAACATTGCCATGCAGGCGCTCCTGGGCACCCTGTCGGTGTTCGCTGTGACCCTGCTGCTGTTCAAGAGCGGCAAAGTTCGCGCCACGCCCAAGGCAATGAAGATCTTCATGATTGCGATCATCGGCTACGCGCTCTTCAGTCTCGTGAACCTGGGCCTGATGCTTTTCGGCGTAACGGACAGCATGTTTGGTGTCCGCAGTGAGATGATTCCGGGCACCTCAATCCCGTGGGGCGTGGTGATCGGTATCTTCGCCATCGGCCTCGCCGCTTTCTCCCTGGTCATCGACTTCACGATGATCAGCGAGGGCGTCCGCAACGGCGCTGCACGCAAGTACTCCTGGACTGCGGCGTTCGGGCTCACTGTCACCCTGATCTGGCTGTACATCGAGTTCCTCCGTCTCATCGCCATCCTGCGCGGCAGCGAGTAACCGTCGCTCGAACGTATGCATGATGAAGGCCCTCGGCGATTGCCGGGGGCCTTCATCGTTTTGCTGGGTTAAGTCCGTTCTTCTCAGAGGATGTTCCTCAGGAAACTTTGGCAGCCCCGTCAGCCGGCGACACCGCGAAGACGGCGGGCTCCGTAAATCCTGCTTCGGCGAACGCCGCTGTCACCGCTGAGGCCACGCGGTCAAGGTCCTCGACTTCCACCAGGGCTATGGCCGAGCCCCCAAAGCCGCCGCCTGTCATGCGCGCCCCCAGCGCACCGGCCTCGCGGGAGGACTCGACGGCGAGGTCGAGCTCGGGACACGAGATTTCGAAATCGTCCCGCATGGACACGTGGCTGGCGTCCAGCAGCAGTGCAATGGCCTGCGGGCCTTCAGTGCGGAGAAGTTGGACGGCGGCCTGCACCCGGGCGTTCTCTGTGACCACATGCCGGACACGGCGGAAAGTCTCGTCATCCAGCAGTCCCGAAGCCTCTTCAAGATCATTCTCGGTCAGGTCCCGGAGCGCCGAAACGCCCATCACATCTGCTCCGACCTCACATGCACGCCGACGCGAAGCATAGCCGCCGGTAGCGTGTGAATGGCTGACCCGGGTATCGATGACCAGGAGGGCAAGGCCATTCTCCTCCAGCGGCAGGGGAACTAGCTCGGCGTGCTGGCTACGGCAGTCGAGGAAGACAGCGTGGCCGTGTTTGCCGAGGAGCGACGCCGACTGGTCCATCAGGCCGGTGGGTGCACCGACCATCTCGTTCTCGGCCCGCTGGCCAATGAGCGCAAGCTCGGAGCCGGTCAGGCCTAGCTCGAACAGGTCATTGGCTGCGACAGCCACCGCACACTCGATGGCCGCGGAGGACGAGAGTCCTGCTCCCACCGGTACCTGCGAATCGATCAGAAGGTCCATGCCGTGGATCGAGTGGCCGGCCTGCCGAAGGGCCCAGAGCACTCCCACGGGATAGGCAGCCCAGCCGTCCACGTCGCCGGCAGCCAGTTCGTCCAGGTCGCTCACAACAATTTCGCCTGAGTCTGAGAAGGTCGAGCCGACCCGGACGGTGGAATCCGCCCGCACTGACGCCGCCACGACGGTGGCCCTGTCGATCGCGAAGGGCAGGACAAACCCGTCGTTGTAGTCGGTATGTTCGCCGATCACGTTCACACGGCCGGGTGCTGCCCAGATGCCGACGGGTGCGTGCCCGAAGCGATCCTCAAACTGCTGTGCGAGAGTCATGCTGTGTTTCCTTCCCTGCGGGTGTCACGGCGCGCAGGGTAGCGGCGACCTGCTCCGGAGTGGTGTCGTTGATGAAGGCGCCCATCGCTGCTTCCGAACCGGCAAGGAACTTGAGCTTATCTTCGGCCCGGCGAGGTGAAGTCAGCTGCAAGTGGAGGTAGCCGGCCTCACGCAGTTCGGGGACCAGGGGCGCCTGGTGCCAGGCGGCGATGTACGGGGTGGGCGTGCTGTAGATGCCGTCAACGCGGGCCAGCAGGTCGAGGTAGAGCATGGTCAGCTCGTCCTTTTCCTCACCGGTGAGTGCGGCGATGTCGGGTACATGGCGGTGCGGCACCAGATGCACCTCGAGCGGCCAGCGCGCAGCGAACGGCACATACGCGCTGAAGTGTTCGCCCTCGAGCACCATGCGTTCGCCGGCATCCCGCTCCGACTTCAGCACGGATCCCATGAGCGTTTCCCGCCCGTCCACGGCGTCGAAGTACCGGCGGGCCGCCTGGCCCATCACCGCCGCTCGCGGCGTGACGAAGGGATAGGCGTAGATCTGCCCGTGCGGGTGAAGGAGCGTCACGCCGATGTCCTCGCCTCGGTTCTCGAAGGGGAAGACCTGACGAATTCCCTCCATCGCCGAGAGCGCTTCGGTCCGCTGCGCCCAGGCGTCGATGACTGTGCGCGCACGTTCCGGCGGCAGGGATCCGAAGGAGCCTTCGTGGGAGGAGTCAAAGGCGACCACTTCGCACCGCCCGAAGGCCGACGTCGTCGTACCCCAGCCGGTGCTCGCGGGCTGGAGGCGGGGCAGTCCGCCGAGGTCCGGCCCGAAGGAGGAGAAGCGGTTCTCGAATACCACCACCTCATAGTCGGAGGCGGGTATTTCGGACATGTTGTCCGGGGTGGAAGGGCATAGCGGGCACTGGTTGGCCGGCGGGAGGTGGGTGCGTGTCTGCCGGTGGGCGGCAACGGCAGTCCATTCACCGGTCAGCGGGTCGTAGCGTACGTCGCCGGTGCCGCCGCGCGGCGGCAGGCCGCGGTGGTCGACGACGGCGGCCGCGTCGCGGTGCAGTGCAGCCGCTTCCGCGGTGGCGTCGAAGTAGATCAGTTCACGCCCGTCTGAGAGGCGGGTCGGGGTTACCTGGGTCATGGGCTGTCCTGGAGGTGGGTGGCGGTGGGAGTGAGAATGCCGGTGGTGCGGGGGTAGCGCTGGTCAGCGGGCCGGGAGTCGGTAACTATGCAGTGAACCTGGTCGAGCCCGGCGATCCGGGCGAGGCTTACGGTGCCGAACTTGGTGGAGTCCGCGAGGACGACCAGTCGGCCGCACTGCTCGGCGAATGCCCGGTTGGTATCGGCCTCGGCAAGGTTGGGCGTGGTGATTCCGGCGTCGGCATCGACACCGTGGGCACCCATGAAGCACAGGTCCACGTTGAAGGACCGGACGGTTGATGTGGCGATGGGCCCCACCAGCGCCTCGGAGGGGGAACGCTCGCCTCCGGTCAGCAGGACCGTCACGCCGGGCCGGGAGGTGCGGTGCAGCTTTTCCGCCGCGGGCAGGGAGTTGGTCAGCACCGTCAGTGGTCCGCTCAGATGGTCGACAAGGCGGTAGGTGGTGGTGCCCCCGGTAAGTGCCAGTGTCATCCCCGGTTCTATGAGTGCTGCAGCTATCGCCGCTATGGACTCTTTCGCATCGGTGCGCTGGTCCGCGTTGGCGCCGAATCCGGGCTCGAGTGCGCTGAGGGCCGTTCGGGACGCCGCGCCGCCGTGAACCTTGGTGAGCGCGCCCGCCGCGCCGAGTCCGTCGATGTCGCGCCTGATCGTCATTTCCGAGACGCCGAGGCTCTCGGCCAGCTCACTGACACGCACGGTGCGCTGAACGCCGAGCTTGGCGAGGATCGCGGCATGCCGGTCGGCGGCGAGCATGGTGGACTCCGGTCTGGAAGGCGCGGCAACTGACGCTTAACAAAATACAACGCTTTCGAACATATTCAAACAGGAGCCGTAGGTCGGACTCCCAGCGTCTTGTGAAAAGATTGGTTCATGACGCCACCCTCGCGGCGGGAAACGCACCAGGCCTTGCAGCGTGATTTTGTTGCGCCCACGCGGCGCTCCATGAGCGAGGATGTCCCCTACGCGCTGCGCATCACTGCAGCCTGGGCATGGCGGGTGGGACTCGTGCTTGTGGTGTCGGTCGCGCTGGTGTGGATGTTGAGCCCCATCTCGCTGCTCGTCATTTCCCTGATGATCGCCGGTCTATTCTCCAGTCTCCTCACACCGGCAGTGACGTTCCTGTGCCGCTTGAAGGTTCCCAGCGGATTGGCGGTGGCCATGGTCGTCCTCGGGTTCCTGCTCGCCGTCGCAGCTACCCTTTCACTCGTCGGGCAACAGCTCGCCGCCGGCTTCGCGTCCCTCTGGGACCAGGCGCGCGCGGAGCTCGACGCGGCGGAGGATTGGCTTTCCCAGGGCCCGCTGGATCTCACGGCGTCGCAGATTGACACCTTCGTTGACGAGGTCGTCATTGCCGTGGAGAACAACAGCGGCATGATTGTCAGCGGAGCCATCTCCTTCGGCAGCAGCGCCGGCTATTTCCTGGCCGGACTCCTGCTGACGGTGTTCGCGCTGGTTTTTTTCCTGCACGACGGCGAGAGGATCTGGCGATTCGTCGCCGGCCTGGCGCCGCGGCGTGCACGTGCGGCCGTGATGGGCGCCGGCCAGCAGGGCTGGACCTCCATGGCGAACTACGTCCGCGTGCAGATTCTCGTAGCCTTCATCGACGCAGTGGGCATCGGCCTTGGAGCCGCTATCATCGGCGTCCCGCTGGTTCTTCCACTGACGGTCCTGGTGTTCCTCGGCTCCTTCATTCCGATCCTCGGCGCGCTGTTCACCGGATTGGTCGCCGTCCTGCTGGCGCTGGTAGCCAACGGGTGGGTCAATGCCCTGGTGATGCTCGCCATCGTGCTGTTTGTACAGCAGGTGGAAGGGCACATCCTGCAACCATTCATCATGGGCAGGGCGGTGTCGCTGCACCCGCTCGCCGTGGTGCTGGCGGTTGCCTGCGGCTCACTGGTGGCCGGTGTCGCCGGTGCGCTGTTCTCCGTGCCGGTGCTGGCGATCCTCAACACCGTGGTGCGCTATATCGCGGCCCGGGGGTGGGAAACCGATCCCGCCCTCGGCGCGCCTGACCGACAACCCGAGTCCGGCACCACCGCCTCCTCCAACCCTCCACCGGCCGGTGAACCAACCGAACCGGTACCCTCCATGAAAGAAGCCTCAACGTGACCACCAATCTCGCCCAGCTGGCAGTGACCCTCGAGGACGTCCTCGAAGCACAGAAAATGCTCGACGGCGTCATTGCGTACACGCCGATCGAGGATTCCCGCGCCCTCAGCCGGCTGACGGGCGCCAAAGTCTCGCTCAAATGCGAAAACCTGCAGCGCGCCGGATCCTTCAAGGTCCGCGGCGCGTACGTGCGGATGGCCCGGCTCTCCGCGGAGGAGCGCGCCCGCGGCGTTGTGGCCGCCTCGGCCGGTAACCACGCACAGGGTGTCGCCGTGGCGGCCAGCAGGCTCGGGATCAAGGCGCGCATTTACATGCCTCTCGGTGTGGCGCTGCCGAAGCTTGCGGCAACCCGCGGGCACGGCGCTGAGGTGGTGCTCCACGGCCACAACGTTGATGAAGCACTGACCGAGGCCAAGCGGTACGCGGATGAGCACGGTGCAGTATTTGTGCACCCGTTCGACAACGTGGATGTCGTGGCAGGGCAGGGGACCATCGGCCTGGAAATCCTCGAGCAGGTTCCCGACGTCGACACCATCCTCATGGGGGTGGGCGGCGGTGGGCTGCTGGCCGGCGTCGCCGTGGCGGTGAAGGCGCGTGCGCGTGAACTCGGCCGGGAAATCCGGGTCATCGGCGTGCAGGCCGAGAATGCGGCCGCCTACCCGCCGTCGCTTGCCGCCGATGCCCTGGTTCCACTGAAGAAGGTCTCCACGATCGCCGACGGCATTGCGGTGGGCCGGCCCGGGCAGCTTCCGTTCTCGATCATCCGTGAACTGGTTGACGACGTCGTCACCGTCAGCGAGGACTCGCTGGCACGCGCCCTGATCTTCCTCCTGGAGCGGTCCAAGATGGTGGTGGAGCCCGCTGGCGCGGTGGGCGTTGCGGCGCTGCTGGACGGCAAGCTCACCGAGAACGGTGCCAACCCGGGGAACACCGCCGTCGTGCTTTCGGGCGGCAACATCGACCCGATGCTGATGCTGAAGGTGATCCAGCGAGGTCTCGCAGCGGCAGGCAGGTACCTCGTTGTGCGCATGCTGCTCGATGACCGCCCGGGTTCACTGGCCACGATTTCACGCATCATCGCGGAGTCCGACGCCAACGTGACCGGCGTTGACCATACCCGGGTGGGTGGATCCATCAGCATGGGAGACGTGGCGATCACGATCAACATGGAGACCAAGGGCGAGGAGCACTGCGAGCAGGTACTCAACAACCTGCGCGCGGAGGGTTTCCAGCCGGTCGTCATCCAGGGCTGACATGCTGGCGAAGAGGGCAAAGAGTGCGCTGACGACGGTCGTCGTCTTCACTGCTGTGCTCTGGGCCGTGCACCTGGTCAACGTGCTCAGCGGTTTCTTCCTGATCCGGTTGCTGGGCATTGTGCCGCGGGAGGTTGAAGGGCTCGACGGCGTGATCTTCGCGCCGCTGCTGCATGCGGATGCGGGCCACCTCTTCAGCAATACGCTGCCGCTGCTGGTGCTGGGATTCCTGGCGTTCCTCGAGGGCGCAAAGCGTTTCGCCATCGCCGTGGGCATGAGCTGGCTGGCCTCGGGTCTCGGCGTGTGGATCTTCGGCGGCGGGGTGACCATCGGAGCGTCCGGCGTGGTCTTCGGACTGTTTGCTTATCTCCTGGTCCGCGGCTTCTACAACCGGGACTGGAAGCAGATCCTGCTCGCCGTTCTGCTGTTCCTGATGTACGGCTCGCTGCTCTGGGGTGTGCTGCCCCAGTTCGGAACGAACATCTCCTGGCAGGCCCACCTTTTCGGCGCACTCGGGGGAGTGCTCGCGGCCCTGATACTGAGACGGCGGCCGGGCCCTGCCGGGACCGACCGCCGTCTACCGCATCAGCGTTAGGGACTCTATACGCGTCAGCCCGCGTACGGCTTGGCCGACAGGACTTCGACGGTGATTTCCTTGCCGTTGGGTGCGGTGTACTTCACGGTGTCTCCGGCCTTGTGGCCCTGGATCGCTGCACCAAGGGGGGACTTCTCGCTGTAGACGTCCATGTCTGTGTCGCCCGCAACCTCCCGGCTGCCGAGAAGGAAAGTCTCCTTGTCTCCGGCGATATTCGCCTCGACCAGCATGCCGGGCTCAACAATGCCATCGTCCGCGGGTGACTCGCCGACGTGTGCGTTGTTCAGCAGCTCGGTGAGCTGCCGGATGCGGGCCTCGGCCTTGCCCTGCTCTTCCTTGGCTGCGTGATAGCCGCCGTTCTCCTTGAGATCGCCCTCCGAGCGTGCCTGCTCAATACGGGCAATGATTTCGGTGCGGCCCGGGCCGGACAAGTGGTCCAGCTCAGCCTTGAGGCGGTCGTAGGACTCCTTGGTGAGCCAGGCGACTGATGCGCTGTTCGTGGACACGGTATCTCCTTAGGGACGTCGAAGCCCTGTGCGGGATTCGGCTGCGGTCTTCGCCCGTGATGTACGCATCAACAAGCAAAGACCCCGCCTGCGTGATGGCCTCAGTTCTGGAGTGTTCCAGAAAGAACCAATGGCGGGGCGGGGCGGAACGTATCAGTCCATTATAGTCAGCATGCCTCAATAACCCAATAACGGCGCGGGTCAGGGGCAGGGGACGGTCAGGATTCCCCTTCGATCCAGCAGGCGTTGATCCCGCCGCTCACGCCCTGGGATTCAGTGCGGACCGTGGTGCTGTGGGAGGTGGTGCGGCCGTCTCCGTCCGCTCCTGCACCGGCAGGGGGAATAGTCACGACCTTCCAGCCGACGACGGCGTAGGACTCGCTCAGGACCTGCACGGCGCACTGCGCTGTTGCGGCCGGATCCTTGGTGACTTCATAGTCCACCCGGGCCACGGCGGGACCTTCGATGCTGAAGCCGACGTCCTTGGACGAAACCTCCGGGGTCCCGGCGAAGAGGCTGAAGATACCGGTGGCGACGACGGCGACCGTAAGCACCGCCCAGATCAGCCAGCGGCGACCCCCTGGGGCGGACTGCTTCGGCTTGGGGGCACCGTAGCGATTGGCTACTCTTGGTACTGGCGCGCGGTCGGTGCTCATCGGTTCCAGTTTACCAACCGGTACTTTAGTCAATGGCCAGTGTCCCCGCCGGGACCGTGGGTCTCGTCAGACCAGGAAAGATTCAGGAGCATTCAGTGCCCAGCCCGGAGAACATTCCCGACACTCCTTCAGCACGCGCAGCGGACGGTGGCGGCTACCGCCTCCTCGCAGTGCATGCACACCCGGATGACGAGTCGAGCAAGGGTGCGGCGACGATGGCCCGCTACGTTGCGGCAGGAGTGTCCGTCATGGTGGCAACCTGCACCGGCGGCGAACGCGGCGACATCCTGAACGCGCAGATGGCCGGAGTCCCGCACGCCCGCCGCGACCTCCCCGGGCTGCGCCGGCTGGAGATGGCCGAGGCGGCCGCTGCGCTCGGCATTGAACACCGCTGGCTCGGTTTCGCCGATTCGGGCCTTCCCGAGGGGGATCCGCTGCCGCCGCTGCCGCCGGGATGCTTCGCGTTGCAGCCGCTTGAGCGTGCCGCCGCGCCGCTGGTGCGGCTGGTCCGCGAATACCGGCCGCACGTAATCCTCAGCTATGACGAGAACGGCGGTTACCCGCACCCCGACCACATCATGGCGCACCGGGTAGCGGTGGAAGCCTACGAGGCCGCCGGTGACCCCGACCGTTACGTTGGCCTCGGCGAGCCGTGGAGTCCATCGAAGCTCTACTATGACCGAGCGTTCAATCCGGAACGGTTCCGCGCCCTGCACTTTGCGCTGGAGGAAGCGGGCCTGCAGTCGCCTTACGCTGAGCGGATCGCCGCCTGGCTGGAAGTCGACGCCGAAGGTCACCAGCCTGCGCGGCCAACCCATGCCACGACGACGCAGATCGACTGCGGCGACTTCTTTGAAGTCCGGGAACGCGCGCTGCTGGCCCACCGCACGCAGGTTGAGCCTGGCGGTTTCTTCTTCGCTGTCTCCTCAGACCTGCAGCGCAAGGTGTGGCCGTGGGAGGACTACTCCCTGATCCAGTCCCGAGTGCCGCAGCAATTGCCTGAAACGGACTTCTTCGCGGGCATAGAATAGATCCATGGCGAATTTGCGCCATAAATCCTCGTGAATATCCGCGTGAAGATCATCCTGAAAGTGGTGCACTGGAGTGTTCTCCCTGCTGAACCTGGCCGCGAACGTGACGCCCACGCCGGGTGATGACGCCTCACTGCGCCCCGGGCTGGACCCCACGCAGGTTACTCCCGGACTCCTCGGATTCCTCGCAACCCTGTTCCTCGTGATTGCCGTGATCTTCCTGATTCGCGACATGACCCGCCGGATCCGTCGGGTGCGCTACCGCGAGATGGCGAACCTTGAGGCTGAGCAGGCGGCAGCCGGTGAAGAAACAGCGGACCGGGGTGCCGCTCGCAACGACACGGCGGAAACACCGCCCGGAGACGGAGACCCGGCGCAGCGCCGGACCCCTGGCGGCAAGTACGGCCCGGACGCGCCATAGGCCATGGCTGAGCGGCTGCGCACCGAGGCCTCTGCCTATTTGCGTCAGCATGCCGACAATCCGGTCGACTGGTGGCCGTTCACCGAGGAGGCCTTTACGGAGGCCGCCCGGCGGGACGTCCCGGTGTTCATCTCGGTGGGTTACGCCGCATGCCACTGGTGCCACGTCATGGCGCACGAGTCATTCGAGGACGCCGCTACCGCCGAATACCTGAACCGTCACTTTGTCTCCGTCAAGGTGGACCGCGAGGAACGCCCCGACGTCGACGCCGTCTACATGGCCGCCACGCAGGCAATGACCGGACAGGGCGGGTGGCCGATGAGCACCTTTACGCTCCCCGACGGGCGTGCCTTCTTCGCGGGAACCTACTATCCGCCGATCCCGATCCGGGGCAGCCCATCCTTCGTCCAGCTCCTTGAAGCGATCACCACAGCCTGGACGGAACACCGTGCGGAAGTTGAACGCAGCGCTGCACACATCGCCCAGAGTCTGGGCGATGCCAAACACCGCAGCGCACAATTGCTGCTTGTCAAAATCGACGACGGCGGCCCCGCGTTTGAGGAAACTCTCGCCACCGCGGTAGCCGCGCTCGAATCGCAGGAGGACCCCACCTACGGTGGGTTCAGCGGTGCACCCAAGTTCCCGCCGTCGTCGGTTCTCTCCTTCCTGCTTGCCAGAGCGCGCTCAACCGACGACGGCGGCGCCTCCGCCGGGTTGGCTGCCCGCACCCTGGAATCGATGGCGGTCTCGGGAATGCGGGACGTCCTGGGCGGGGGATTCGCCCGCTATGCCGTCGACGCGGCCTGGGCAGTGCCGCACTTCGAGAAGATGCTTTACGACAACGCCCAATTGATCCGCGTCTACGCGCACTGGGCGGTCCAGGCTGAGGAGCCCGGTGATCGGATACTGGCAGAGCGGGCCACGCGCGGCATTGCGGAGTGGCTCAGAGCGGAACTCACGGTGCCGGGCGGCGCGTTCGCCTCCTCGCTTGACGCGGACACTGTGATGGACGGCAGGCGGGTCGAGGGCGGAACCTACACCTGGACCGTCGAGGAGTTGCGGGCTGTGCTGGGCGACCGCACCGAGGCTGTAGTGGAGCTCTTCAATCCGCAGACGGGCCACGTGGAGGACGGTGCTTTCACGCTGCATGCCGGCCGCCCGTGGACAGCTCCGGAACAGGCTCTCTGGGAGGAGACGGCGCCGTCGTTACTGGCCTCGCGCCGGGAGCGGCCGCAGCCGGCCCGCGATGACAAGGTGGTGGCCTGCTGGAACGGCCTCGCCATCGGCGGGCTCGCGGAAGCCGGTGCGCTTCTTGATGACGCCGGAATGCTGGCGATGGCTGAAAGCGCCGCACACTACCTGCTGCAGGTCCACTGGGACGGCGCCGTGCTGCGCCGGGTTTCCCACGACGGACGTACCACCAAGCTGGACGGCTTGCTGGAGGACTACGCCGGCGTCGTCGACGGACTGCAGGCGCTCTACGCGGCGACCGGAGACGCGGACTGGTTCCAGGCGGCCGAGGAGATCCTGGTGGTTACGCTCGAAAAGTTCGTCCGGGCGGACGGCACTGTGGTTGACGCTGCGGACCTGGACGCGCCGCTGCGTCTGGCGCAGGCCGATCAGAGCGCCGCAGACCCGTTCGACAACGCGTCGCCCTCCGGCGTGGCGCTGCTGGCCGGAGCGCTGGTGACTTCCGCCGCCTACACCGGGTCGGCTGAGCGGCGTGCCCGCGCCAAAGCCCTTCTCGCGCACGTCGCGCTGCTGGCACCCCGGGTCCCGCAGGTGGCGGGTTGGGCGCTCGCCGTCATGCAGGCCGTGGTCAACGGTCCGCAGGAGGTTGCAGTCGTCGGGCGCCGGGGGCCTGAACGGGCCGCGCTCGTCGCGACCGTGCGGCGTGAGGCGAAGGCCGGGGTTGTGCTGGCGGTGACGGTGGCGGATGCCGGGGAGGCAGGCGACGTCGTCGTGCCGCTGCTGGCCGACCGGAGGGCAGGGAACGACGGCGCCCCGCTGGCCTATGTGTGCGAGGCGATGGTATGCCGGCGGCCGGTCGCGGACGTCGAAGAGCTGACCGCGCTGCTGCGCGGGTGACAGCGGGCGGTCAGCGGACCGGGTTCAGGACCGCGATCACGATCGCCGCGAAGTGGGAGGCGAACGCGGCGACGGTGAACGCGTGGAACAGTTCGTGGAAGCCGAACCACTGGGGACTGGGGTTCGGCCGCTTGAGCCCGTAGATCACTGCGCCGGCAATGTAGAACACTCCGCCGACGCAGATCAGTACGGTGGCCGGAACACTGGCGGCAAGGAAATCGGGCAGGAAAAGCAGCGCGGCGAGACCGAGTGCTATGTAGATGGGAACGTAGAGCCATCTCGGCGCATTGACCCACAGCACCCGGAAGAGGACTCCGGCGATGGCGCCGCACCAGATCAGCCAGAGCAGGAAGACGGCCTTGTCCTGGGGGAGCAGCGCCCAGGAGAGCGGCGTGTAGCTGCCGGCGATGACCAGCATGATGTTGGTATGGTCCAGCCGTTTGAGAACCACCTTGGTGCGCGGCTGCCAGTTCCCGCGGTGATAGACGGCGCTGACGCCGAAGAGCAGGGTACCGGTGAACGCGTAGATGGCCGAGGTGATCTTTCCCGCGGCGGTTGGTGCGAGGACAATCAACAGGATTCCGGCGATGATGGCCAGCGGCGTGGCTCCGAGATGGATCCATCCGCGCCACTTGGGCTTGATGTTCAGTGCATCCGCGGCGCGTTCGACGGCGGATTCCAGCGGGCCGTCAATACGAGCCGATTCGTCCGGATTTCGCGGGGAATTGGGCGCACCGGGCGGTGGGGAAACGCTTCGGCTCATGACCGGAATTCTAATGGACGCGCGTATAAGTTACTAATGGGTAACAAAGGCTTACGCTTTATCCCGGGATGGGTGCCGGTACGGTAGGACATGAATCCCTGCTACTGATTGGAAGGACAGGTGGGCGCTGCCGTGAAGTTTCCGTGGTTTGCCTACAACTTCTACGAACGCAAACTCCAGCGGTCACTGGCTGCTGACCGGATTCCCCATCACATCGGGGTCATGGTGGACGGCAACCGGCGCTGGGCCAAACTCGCCGGCGCCCCGACGCAGCACGGACACCAGGCCGGTGCGGACAAGATCCTCGAGTTTCTTGGCTGGTGCCGCGAGCTCGGCGTCGAAATGGTCACGCTCTACATGCTCTCCACCGACAACATGAACCGCTCGGCGGAGGAGATCGAGCAGCTTCTGGACATCATCGGGAACACGCTTGACCGCCTCGGTGAAACGCGCAAGGTACGGGTGCAGCCGGTCGGCGCACTTGACCTCCTTCCCGAGCACCTGGCGTCCAAGGTCACCGAGCTTGCCGAGCGCACAGCGAGCATCGAAGGGCTCCACGTCAATGTCGCCGTGGGCTATGGCGGGCGCCGAGAGATTGTCGACGCCGTCAAGGAACTGCTGCTGCATGCGGACTCTGAAGGATCCTCGCTCCCGGATGTCGCCGAGAACCTCTCGGTGGGGCAGATCTCCGAGTATCTGTACACGCGCGGTCAACCCGACCCGGACCTCGTGATCCGTACTTCCGGGGAACTGCGGCTCTCCGGTTTCCTGATGTGGCAAAGCGCGTACAGCGAGTTCTATTTCTGCGAGGCGCTCTGGCCCGATTTCCGGCGGGTCGATTTTCTGCGCGCCCTTCGCGATTACGGACGCAGGCAGCGGCGCTTCGGCTGCTAGAGCCTGGCCTCCTTCCCGTCACCGGAAGTTCACGCGACACGCACCCACCCAAGGTGCCGCCGTCGTCGTCCGGGCGTAATGTCTGTTGCATCAGTTGGCACCCGCCGGCTGATCGGGGAGGCCACCTATGCAGGCAACGTGCCCAGCAGCACATGCACTGAACAGGGGAGGCCGTGCGCGGCCTTCTGGCCGGCCCGCCTCATCCAAGCCCTAGATGATTCTCGGGCGCGCGTCGCCCGGGGAAGTGGAGTTGAAGTGGCCACATCTCGCCCAACCCAGCGACCCGCAACCGACACCAACAAGGCCCGCCCGGCAGCGCAGGACGAACAAGTTCTCGCAGCGGCGGGCCTTTCTGTTGTCGAAAGCCTCGGCAGCCGAAGCTATGTTCTGGACACCTCGGTGCTGTTGTCGGACCCGCGGGCCATCACCCGCTTCGCCGAACACGAGGTGATCCTGCCGATCGTGGTCATCACCGAGCTCGAAGGCAAGCGCCACGATCCCGAGCTGGGCTACTTTGCCCGCAAGGCCCTGCGACTCCTCGATGACCTGAGGGTGAAACACAACGGGCTGAACCAGGCCGTTCCGCTGGGTCCCGAGGGCGGCACGCTGCGCGTTGAGCTCAATCACGTCTCCACCGAGGTGCTGCCCGTTGGTTTCCGCAGCGGGGACAATGACTCCCGGATTCTCGCGGTCGCGAAGAACCTCGCCGACGAGGGCCGCAACGTCACCGTGGTGTCCAAGGACCTGCCGATGCGCGTGAAGGCCTCCGCCATGGGGCTGCAGGCCGATGAATACCGCAACGAGCTCGTGAAGGATTCCGGCTGGACGGGCGTTGCTGAGCTGGACACCCTGGACGACGACGTCGACACCCTCTACGCGCATGAACCGGTCTTCATGCCCGCGGCCGCGGAACTGCCCGCCAACACCGGCGTCATCCTCCACTCCGGGAAGGGCTCGGCGCTCGGCCGCGTGGGAGCAGACAAGCAGGTGCGGCTGGTACGTGGAGACCGCGACGTCTTCGGTCTGCACGGGCGATCGGCAGAACAGCGGCTTGCGATCGACCTGCTGCTGGACGCCGAGGTGGGGATCGTGTCACTCGGTGGCCGTGCCGGCACGGGCAAGTCGGCGCTGGCGCTGTGTGCGGGCCTCGAGGCGGTCCTCGAGCGGCGCGAGCACCGCAAGGTTGTGGTGTTCCGGCCGCTGTACGCGGTGGGTGGGCAGGAACTCGGCTACCTCCCGGGTAGCGAGAGCGAGAAAATGAACCCCTGGGCGCAGGCCGTCTTCGATACGCTCGGCGCGCTGGTCTCGCAGGAGGTTGTGGAGGAAGTCATGGACCGCGGCATGCTGGAGGTGCTCCCGCTCACCCACATACGCGGACGGTCACTGCACGACTCCTTTGTGATCGTTGATGAGGCGCAGTCGCTCGAGAAGAATGTGCTCCTCACCGTCATGAGCCGGATCGGCCAGAACTCCAAGATTGTCCTCACCCACGACGTGGCACAGCGGGACAACCTGAGGGTCGGCCGTCACGACGGCATTGCCGCAGTCGTCGAGACGCTTAAGGGACATCCGCTGTTCGGGCACATCACGCTGACGCGCTCCGAGCGCTCGCCGATCGCGGCACTCGTCACTGAACTGCTGGAGGGCGCTGAAATCTAGCGGGTCACCCGACCTGCCACGGGATATGGTCACGCACATCAGTGAGCGTGGGCGGGGCATCGGTGAACAGATCATCGACCATGTACTCGTCCACGCCGCTGATGGCCAGCCGGTGACCGCACCCTTCAAGCTCACCGTCCAGCGCCGTCGTCGCAACGCAAATGGCGGTGGCGACATCGACCATCACCCGCGTGCGCCCTGATCCGATGAGGGGGCGCCCGGGCGTGAACGGCTGATAGGAAACGTTCGGGGTGGCGGTGGCGGCAAGTACCCGGCGGCCCTCATGGACCTCCTCTGCGATGTCCTCGAGTTCGACGCGGTTCGCGAAAGGTGTTTCGTACGGGACCGGTGCATCGCCGGCGAGTTCCACGGGGTCGAGCATCGCTGCCCATCGCGGATCGCCGAAGGCCGGTTCACCATAGGCCGCCTTCGGGCGGCGATGGACGTAGCCCACTTCGTTGTAGACGGGGGTGACCAGGCTCGGTGCCACGAGCCACGAGTTCTTGCTCGCGCTGACGTAGAAGGAGTCACGGGAGTGCTCGTTACCGGTGCTGCTGTGGAGGAGGGCACCGTCGATCGTTTCCACCCTGAGCGCTGCCGGGCGGCGCACCCAGGCACGCAGGGGATCAGACTCTCCATCAGTGCTGATCCAAAACACGGAGAACCGGACCGTTTCCCAACGCCACGGCGAGGAACGGCACAGGGATCGAAAGAGGCTCGCGGGATTAGAACCGCTGGAAGCGGACATATCCACAGTGTAAGCCCGGCATGTGAGTTCCCAGCCGGGGATTTGGCTACGGTAGGCACATGCTGGCGCTGATGGGGGAGTACTGGGACACCGCGCCCGTCGCATTCTGGCTCTGCGCGGTTGCGCTGACGCTGCTCGGGGTCGTCGGGATCTGGCTCAGCGTGATCGATATCCTGACCCATCGCCTGCCCAACCGCATCATCTTTCCGTCCTACCCGGCGGCAGGCGTGCTCCTGATCGCTGCGGCGCTGGCCGCCGGGGACTGGGGCCGGCTGGTGTCGCTTGCCGGGGGAGCGGCGGCGCTGTGGGTCTTCTACTTCATCCTTCGGCTGATCTACCCCGCGGGCATGGGCTTCGGGGACGTGAAACTGGCCGGTGTGCTCGGCCTGTACCTCGGCTTCGTGGGATGGTCATTCCTGCTGTGGGGCACCTTCGCCGCCTTCCTCCTCGGCGGGTTGTGGGGAGTCATCCTCATCGTCAGCCGCCGGGCCACCGCCAAATCCGCCATCCCGTTCGGGCCGTTCATGATCATCGGGGCGGGCCTGGTCCTCGCGTTAGGCTGAGAATCATGCCCACTCCCGACTTCGTCCAGTCCCTCCGTTCCAGGATCGGCCACGATCCGCTCTGGCTCCCCGGAGCGGCGGCTGTGGTGTACGACGACGACGGCCGCGTCCTGCTCGGACGCCGCGCCGACAACGGCCGATGGACGCTCATCACCGGGATAATCGATCCCGGCGAACACCCCGCCCAGGCGATTGTGCGCGAGGTGCAGGAGGAGACCGGAGTGTCGGTCGAGGTTGAGCACCTTGTGAGTGTCGACGTCGTGGGGCCCATGACCTTCCCGAACCGGGACGTGTGCAGTTTCCTGAGTCTGGTGTTCCGGTGCCGTTACGTCTCGGGTGAGGCCCGCGTGAATGACGACGAGTCCATGGATGTGCGGTGGTTCAGTCCCGAGGATCTGCCGGAGCTGAATCCGCTGCACCGCCGCCATGCTGAGAACGCCCGCTACTCGACGGGTGTGCCGGACTTCGTGCGGTAAAAACCCCGGTACGGTCTTCTCCTTCCGGGGGAAGAACCGCCGAATGCGAAGTCACAATGGGGAAACGCTTTCCGAAATATGTCCAAACCTCTTGAATGTGACCGTTCTCACCATTAGGCTGACTTCGTTGGTCTCCGTGAATCGTTTCATTGTCTCGTTTGGATTACCCATGTGTCCTTGAGCTTGTTATCTCTCGGTCGGCCCATGAACCACCCCGAATTTCACTGTCGAAACTACAAGGTGTGATGCCATGACCCTCGGAAATTTGCGCCCGCATCCGGTGCGCGCTCTCATCGCAGGAACCGCTATTGTCGGTCTCTGCTCGGCGACGACGCCGGCTATAGCGGCTGAGGAGCCGCTCTCCCGATCCTTCGACTTCGGTACCTCCAGCAGTCCTGTTGCGGACGGCTGGACCGGAGTTTCTGAAACCACCAACTACTCCGCTGAGGCGGGATACGGCATTGTGCCGGTCGAAGGAGTAGCCCCCATATCCCGCCATCGGACATCCGCTGCAGCTGACCCCGTAGCCAACGACTTCGTCCTCGGCACGGCGTGGGGATTTGTTGCCGACGTTCCCAACGGAAGCTACAGCGTGCGCGTGCTGTCGGGTGACGAACTCACCGGAACCAGCACCACCAAAACCAGCGTGAGCCTCGAAGGAGTTCCTGCGGGAACCATCCAGTCCCGCCAGGCTGTATCGGAGCAGACCTGGCAGACAACCGTCGAGGACGGCCAGTTGACCGTAGACCTCACCGGAGAAGGAGCCGGCGCCTATGTGAACGGCATCGTCATCACGGAAACTGAACCACGGGCTGAACCGGAGCCACAGCCTGAACCGGAGGAGCCGGTCTCCACGCTCGCCGCCCCCCAGTCCGTGCGTATGGCGCATGTGACTTCGGAAGCGGTAACGCTGCGCTGGAATGAAGTCAGCGGAGCAACGGGCTACGTTGTAAGCCGGTCCGACACCGTCGACGGTACCTACACGAAGGTCGCCGAAACAGCGGAACGGGTTGTGCACGTCACCGATCCCGTGGACACCACCAAAGCTCACTACTACAAGGTGCGGGCACGCGGGGCGGACGGCCTCTCAGCGCCGTCGGCGGCTGCGGTCTCAAGCCTGAGCACCGAAGCGCCGGCACTGCCCGACAATGGCGTGCTTTCGCTCGATCTCGGAAACGGACAGACCGCCGCCGGTGCAGTGCGCATTGACGAGACGACGACATACACCACCGGGAACCGCGTGGGCTTTGTCGACGTTGCACAGGTCACCGCCACCGATCGGGGCGGCGAGAACGCCGCGAAGGCGGACTTCGTCACTGTCGGGGACACCGAACTCGTAGTCGACCTGCCGAACGGCAACTACACGGTCGACCTCATTGCCGGTGACGCCGAGGGCGGCACCGACATAGCGGTCACCGCAGAACAGATGACAAAGGTGCAGCGCACCGAGAAGGTTGCCGGCGAATACCTGGAGATGGCCTTCAACATTGCCATTGTGGACGGTCAGCTGAACCTCGAGTTCGCAGGCGCCGCGGCGAACCTGAACTCGCTCGTCATCACCCAGAAGACGCCCAACCAGGCAGGCACCGAGCCGACGGCGTGGATCACCGGTGACTCGACCGTCCAGACCTACACCGCCGACTACGTGCCACAGGCCGGCTGGGGGCAGATGATCGAGCGCTTCCTTTCGGATGATGTGACCGTCGAGAACAAGGCCATCGGCGGACGCAGTTCCAAAAACTTCATCAGCCAAGGACGGCTGGACGAGGTACTGCTCAACATCAAGCCCGGGGACTACCTCTTTGTTCAATTCGGCCACAACGACAACAGCTACGGGGTCGACGACCGCTGGGCAGCACCGGGTGACTACTACGAGTACCTGCGCACCTTCGTCGACGGCGCAACCCAGCGCGGTGCCACGCCCGTCATTGTGACGCCGGTGTCGCGCCGGTCCTACAACGAACAGACGGGCGAGGCGAACGTTTCCTTCCCGGCCTACGTGGAAGCAGCATCGAAGCTCGCTGCCGACACCGGAACCCCGCTCGTTGACCTTTCCGCTTCCAGCCGCGCCTACCTCACGGAGATTGGGCCGGAAGCAGCAAAGTCCGTCTTCCTGCACGTACCGGCCGGTGTCTACCCGAACCGGCCGAACGGCACCGTGGACGACACCCACTTCCAGGAGTACGGAGCCATCCAGATGGCGCGGCTCGTGGCAACCGATGTCGCAAAGCTGGACATCCCCCTTGCCTCGGAAGTTCAGTCCGTCGAACCGCCGGCCGAGGTACCGGCCGCACCGACCGGCGTCGTGGCCGGCAGTGTGTCCAACGCTGGAGCGCAGCTGACCTGGAACGCAGTCGAAGGCGCTGACATCTACAAGGTGTTCGGCAAGGATGCAGAGGCTGGTGAGGACGCCTACGCGCTCATCACCACTTCCACGCTGCCGCTGGCTTCGGTCGGCGGCCTCGAAGAGGGCAAGTCATACGACCTGCGCGTGGTGGCTGTGAACGGGCGAGGTGACTCCGCGCCGTCGGACGCTGTCCGGATCACCACCAAAGCGCCGCTGTTCAAGTTCGACGTGCAGCTGGCGGGAAATCCGCTCATGCCGGGCTACACCGAGGTGAGCGTGGGCTCGGTCTACACTCCGGAGATCGGCTGGGGCTGGCTCGCCTCCGATGGCATGGCCGGCCGTGACCGCGGTATCAACTTCGACCCTGCGCCGAACGACCTGGAGCGGGACTTCCTTCTACCGACTCCTGACCACGTGTTCGCGGTCGACGTCGCAAACGGCACCTACGCCGTCAAGACGTACAACGGTGACTGGATCGGAACCAGCCGCTCGAACGTGCAGATCGAGGGCAAGGACTTCGGTTCCTCGAACGCCGGACGCGGTTCGGTATCCGAGAAGATCAGCCAGCCCGTTCAGGTGACGGACGGACAGATCAACCTCGTGATGACGGGCAGCTCGTCGCGCCTCAACGGCATCGAGATCACCCCGCTGCTGCTTGCGCCCACCGCGCTTGCCGCTGACGACGTCACAATCGAGGGCAGCGACGTGGCCGTATCACTGAGCTGGACCGGCAATGACGACGCCGTTGGCTACCGTGTCTTCCGGCAGTCCGCCGGTGCCACTAAAGCTGAGGCTCTTGGCGACGTCGATGGCACCTCCTTCGTGGATACGACGGCCGATATCGGGCTCGAGTACACCTACACCGTCGTCGCGCTCGATGCGGCAGGGGCGGAGTCCGTGCCCTCCAACGCCGTCGAACTGACCACGGTGGATCCCGACGTCGAGAAGGCACCGGTCCCGACCGGCCTGACGCTGGGCGCAGTGAACAAGAACGACGTCACGATCAGCTGGGAGCCCTCGGAGGGCGCGCTCTTCTACCATGTCTTCCGTGCCGATCCGCTGGCGGACGGTTCGGTTGGCGAGCTGCAGCTGGTGGGACGGGCTGAGGAACCAACCTTCACCGATACCGACGTGCTCACCACTGTCGAGTATGTGTACGCGGTGGCTGCCGTCAACGCGGGCGGTGTCTCGGCGAAGTCGGAGACCGTTACCTCGCCGGCCGTCACGACGCTGGTGCGGCAGGCCGAGCGCCTCGACCGTTCACCGGTGGCCGTCGTGTCCGACGGCGGTGTGTACCTTGGCTGGCGCATGCTTGGCCTTGATCCGGAAGAGATCGGGTTCCACGTCTACCGCAACGGCGAGCGCATCACCACTGAGCCGGTTACCTCGAGCACCAACCTGCTTGACGCCGACGGCGCCGCTGATTCCACGTACCGCATCAGCACCGTGGTGAATGGAACGGAACGCTGGGCCACGGAAGAGTTCACTGTCTGGGATTCACAGACCCTGGACGTTCCGCTGGACAAGCCCGCCGATGGTGTCACCAAGGACGGTCAGCCTTACAGCTACCAGGCAAATGACGCCTCCATTGGCGACCTCGACGGCGACGGGCAGTACGAGATCGTGCTCAAGTGGGATCCGACCAACTCGAAGGACAACTCGCGTGCCGGTTACACCGGGAACGTCTACGTTGACGCCTACAAGCTGGACGGCACACGCCTGTGGCGGATCGACCTGGGCAAGAACATCCGGGCCGGCGCGCACTACACGCAGTTCCAGGTTTTCGATCTGGACGGCAACGGCACAGCCGAAGTCACCATGAAGACCGCCGACGGGACCGTGGATGGAACGGGCGCTGTCATCGGCGACGCCCGCGCTGACTACCGGAACTCCGGCGGGTACGTCCTGACCGGTCCGGAGTTCGTCACGGTGTTCAACGGTGCCACGGGTGCGGCGGTCGACACGACCGACTACATCCCGGCGCGTGGTGACGTCGGTTCGTGGGGCGACACCTACGGAAACCGGGTTGACCGGTTCCTGGCCGGTGTGGCGTACCTCGACGGCGAGAAGCCGAGCGTTATCTTCAGCCGTGGCTACTACACGCGGGCCGTGATCGCCGCGTATGACTTCGACGGCTCCACGCTGACTCCACGGTGGACCTTCGACTCGAACGAGGCAGGGGACGAGTACCGCGGACAGGGCAACCACCAGTTCTCGGTTGCCGACGTCGACAATGACCAGAAGGACGAGATCATCTTCGGGTCATTGACTATCGACGACGACGGCACAGCGCTTTACAACACCGGCCTCGGCCACGGTGACTCCCTGCACGTATCGGACTTTGATCCGGCACGCGAGGGCCTCGAGGTGTTCGCAGCGCATGAGGACATGGGTGCGTCGGGTAACACCGGTGCCACCTTCCGCGACGCTGCTACCGGCGAACTGATCTGGTCCATCCCGGCAACCCGGGACACCGGCCGAGCTGCCATGGGCGATATCGACCCACGGCATTCCGGCGCTGAGGGCTGGGCCGTCGGCGGCGACGCTGCGTGGAACTCGCCGGTGGGTCAGCTGCGGGCGAGCAACGGCGAGCTGATCGCCGAGCAGATCCCGGCGGCGAACTTCCTGACCTGGTGGGACGGGGACCTGCTGCGTGAGATCACGGACCACGACTGGACCGAAGAAACACGGACCGGCGTACCGACGATCTCGAAGTGGAACTACGAAACCAGTACCGAGGAGGAGATATACCGGGCCGACGGGACGCTGACGAACAACGACACCAAGGGCACGCCGGCACTGCAGGCGGACCTGTTCGGAGACTGGCGCGAGGAGATCGTTACCCGCACCGATGATTCGACCGCCCTGCGCATCGCCACCACGGTGAACGTCACGGACCATCGGCTGCGTACGCTGCAGTCGGACCCGGTCTACCGCCTGGGCGTTGCCTGGCAGAACACCTCCTACAACCAGCCTCCGCACACCTCGTACTTCCTCGGGGAAGGCATGGAGCAGCCGAAGGCGCCGAGCATCGCCTACACCGGTGAGGAACCGGCACCGGGTGAGCTCGTCAAGCCGTCGGTCACTCCGGAGGCACCGGTGAAGGATGACCTGACGGACGAGAACCAGCTCGATCTCGGCCTGGGGAAGCAGAAGTTCCCCCGTGGAGCTTCAGAGGTTGTCCTCTCGAACCTGCCCGCAGGTGAGTGGGTGCACGTCTACCTCGGCGAAGCAGCGCTCGGCTGGCACCTGGTTAATGACGACGGCGCTGTCACCGTCACGACGCCGGAAGACACCCGGCCGGGAGACAACCGTCTGGTGATCCACACCGCCGGTGAGGAGCTGCTGGGCTGGGACCGCCTGAAGGTGGTGGGACCGGGCCGCTAACCCCCGTTGAGTTGGCAGGACACGCTCCGAATGCTCCGTCATAAGGGGCGTGTCCTGTCAACTCACGGAGGATGACTTTCCAGAACGAGCGAGGGCCCGGACGGTTGTGTACCGTCCGGGCCCTCGCTCTTTCTGGAAGGCTGCGCGCTTACTGCGGCGGGCGCGTCATGGAGAGCACGTCGAGTGCCTCGTCCAGCTGCGCTTCCGTCAGCTCGCCGCGCTCCACGTACCCGAGCGCGACGACGGCCTCCCGGACGGTGAGCCCCTCGGCCACAGCCTTCTTGGCGATCTTCGCCGCGTTCTCGTACCCGATGTACTTGTTCAGCGGCGTCACGATCGACGGCGATGCCTCGGCCAGGAAGCGGGCACGCTCTTCGTTGGCGGTGAGACCGTCGATCATCTTGTCCGCCATGACCCGGCTGGTGTTGGAGAGGAGGCGGATGGACTCGAGCAGGTTGGCAGCCATGACCGGGATGCCGACGTTGAGCTCGAACGCGCCGTTCGTCGAGGACAGCGCGATCGTCGTGTCATTGCCGATGACCTGGGCGGCAACCATGATCGCGGCCTCGCAGATCACGGGGTTGACCTTGCCCGGCATGATCGAGGATCCCGGCTGCAGATCGGGGATGGCGATCTCGCCGAGGCCGGTGTTGGGGCCTGAGCCCATCCAGCGCAGGTCGTTGTTGATCTTCATGAACGAGTACGCGATGTTGCGCAGCTGCCCGGATGCCTCGATGAGCCCGTCCCGGTTGGCCTGCGCCTCGAAGTGGTTGCGCGCCTCGGTGAGCGGCAGGCCGGTATCTTCGGCGAGCAGCTCGATGACCCGCGCCGAGAAGCCGGCCGGAGTGTTGATGCCGGTCCCGACGGCGGTGCCGCCCAGGGGAACCTCGGCCACGCGGGGGAGCGAGGCATTGATGCGCTCGACGCCGTAGCGCACCTGAGCCGCATAACCGCCGAACTCCTGTCCGAGGGTGACGGGGGTGGCGTCCATGAGGTGCGTGCGGCCGGACTTCACCACGCCCTTGAATTCCTCGGCCTTGCGCTCCAGTGACTCCGCCAGGTACTCCAGCGCGGGAATCAGGTCGTTGATCAGCGCGGACGTCGCGGCGACGTGGACCGACGTCGGGAAGACGTCGTTCGAGGACTGCGAGGCGTTGACGTGGTCGTTGGGGTGGACCACCTTGTCGCTGCCGGCGTCCTTCAGCGCACGGGTGGCGAGTTCGGCGAGTACCTCGTTGGTGTTCATGTTGGAGGACGTTCCGGATCCGGTCTGGAACACATCGATGGGGAAGTCGCCGTCGTACTTCCCGGTGGCAACCTCATCCGCAGCGGACTCGATGGCGCGTGCGAGCTCTTCGTCGAGCACACCCAGTTCAGCGTTGGCCGTGGCGGCCGCCTTCTTGATCCGTGCCAGGGCTTCGATGTGCGTCCGCTCCAGCGTTTTGCCGGAGATCGGGAAGTTCTCCACGGCGCGCTGCGTCTGTGCGCGGTAGAGGGCGTTCGCGGGAACCCGAACCTCGCCCATGGTGTCGTGTTCTATGCGGTAGTCGACGTTCTCCTGGGAATCAATTGTCATGCGCCAATTCTCACCTCTGGCGCTAGGCGCCACAAATCAGAGACTGCCGAGTTCCGAAACGAGGTCCGCCTTGCCTTCATCCAGCCGGTAGGTCACGCCGACGACGGCGGTGGATCCGTTCTCGACGGCGCTCGAGATGACGCGGGACGAATCGACCAGCCGCTGTGTGGTCTGCCGGATGTGTTCCTCGACGGCATCGTTGATGTCGGTGGAGCCGTTGCGGCGCGAGGTGAGCACTGACGAGGTGATGCGTTCGACGAGGTCGCGGATGAAGCCCGCCGGCATGGTGCCGGAGTCAATGGCATTGGCGGTTGCGGTGACAGCACCGCAGGAGTCATGTCCGAGGACCACGATCAACGGCACATTGAGGACGCCCACGCTGTATTCGAGCGAGCCGAGTACGGCGTCGTCGATCACCTGGCCGGCCGTACGCACCACAAAGATGTCGCCCAGACCGACGTCGAAAATAATCTCGGCAGCGAGGCGGGAGTCCGAGCAGCCGAAGATAACGGCGAACGGATCCTGCGTGTTTACCAGCGATGCGCGCCGGGAGGCGTCCTGGTTCGGGTGCGACGATGTGGAGGAAATGAACCTCGCATTTCCATCACACAGTTTCTGCCATGCTTCAGCGGGAGTCAGTTGCTTTGTCACGTGTGTCACTGTACTGCGCCCCGGGCCAGTCGGCCGGCTTGGTGACTCTACGTTGAGGAGTGCTACTTCAGTTCCCCGAGTACGGCGCTGCCGAGAACATCGAACTGAGCGAGGTCGGCCGTGCCGTTGAGGATGAGCGTGAAGCCACCCTGCTCGGTGGTGAGGAAAGCATCGCCGGAAGTGCTGTCGAGCAGTTCCCAGGTGACGCCGTCGATCACTCGCTGTCCGGACGGTTCTGCGCCGTCGAGGCGCTGCGAGATCCAGGTGGGGTTCGAATTATTGGTTTGTGTCACCTGGATAAATTCGCGCTCAGGCGTGAGATAGCCCACTTCCCAGAAGGCCACGCCGTCGGAAGCGGAGCCGTTCCAGCGGGCGTAGTTGGACGTCCAGCCGTCCGGCAGGTCAGCCGCGACGGGCAAGTATCCGGCGGCGTCTTCGGCCTGCGAGGCGACGGTGGAGACGTCGATGTCCCGGGTGTAGGTCTCAGCGGTGTGGGTCGGATTCAGCAGTACCACAAAGAGAACCAGTCCCAGAGTGACGGCGGTGGCAATGAACATGCCGATCGACGAGGCGTTGGCTCGCTTTGCCTGCTTGGCGGTGAGCACCGGGGTTGACGGTGCGTCCTGCTGGTTCTCCTGGGTGCTGCTCACCCCTCCATTGTCCCTCACGCCGGTCGCGTCACGGAAATGGCCGGACAGCCGCCCCGCACTATGATTGCCCGTAGAAGGAACCGCTAATTCAACGATGAGGTAAACGTGTCCAACAACGCTAAAAATGCGCAGTACTCCACCCTTTCACCCGCACTCGCCGTGGGAGACGACGAACCGGACCGTAACCTAGCGCTGGAGTTGGTGCGCGTCACCGAAGCCGCAGCCATCGCTGGCGGCCACTGGGTCGGCTTCGGCGACAAGAACAAGGCCGACGGCGCCGCCGTCGACGCCATGCGCTCCCTCCTCTCCACCGTCCACTTCAACGGCGTCGTGGTCATTGGTGAGGGCGAGAAGGACGAAGCACCCATGCTCTACAACGGTGAGCATGTGGGCGACGGCAGCGGCGCCGAGTGCGACGTCGCGGTTGACCCCATCGACGGCACCCGCCTGACCGCGCTCGGCATCAACAACGCGCTTGCGGTCCTGGCTGTGGCCGAGCGCGGCACCATGTTTGACCCATCGGCTGTCTTCTACATGGAGAAGCTGGTCACCGGTCCGGAAGCCGCGGACATGGTTGACCTCCGCCTTCCCGTGAAGCAGAACCTGCACCTGATCGCCAAGGCCAAGGGCAAAAAGGTCAACCAGATCAACGTCATGATCCTCGACCGCGACAGGCACCGCCCGCTGGTCCAGGAGATCCGCGACGCCGGCGCCCGCACCCGGTTCCTCATGGACGGCGACGTCGCCGGCGCCATCGCGGCCGCCCGCGAGGGCACCGACATTGACGCCCTCATGGGTATCGGCGGCACTCCGGAGGGCATCGTTGCCGCGTGTGCCATCAAGTCGCTCGGCGGCGTGATCCAGGGCCGGCTGTGGCCCACCAGCGACGACGAGAAGCAGAAAGCTCTCGACGCCGGCCACGATCTTGAGCGCGTGCTGTCCACCAACGACCTCGTGACCAGCGACAACTGCTACTTCGCCGCCACCGGCATCACCGATGGCGACCTGCTGCGCGGCGTCCGCTACCACGGCGGCAAGGTGCTCACCCAGTCGATCGTGATGCGCTCGAAGTCGGGCACCATCCGCGTGGTCGACGGCGAACACCAGGCCCACAAGTGGGAGAGCTACGCCCGCCTCAGCTAGGTTCGTTGCGCCCGGATAGCACTTCGGCCAGGCGATAGCGGTTAACCCCTATCGCCTGGCCGAACTGCTATCCGGTGAGGACGCACACGGCATCCCAGCAATCCCTGAGCGCAGAGGACCGTCCCCTCGATGAGGAATGTCCACGCAGGCTTGCCCAGTGGGCGGTGGGCGCGGGGGTGCCGCAGAACGCAACGCCGCTCCCGGCCGATAGCGCCTCCTGGCCTCCCACCCCTCGCTATCGCTCGGCGCGGGTCCCTCGGCCAGTAGGCTTGTCACCATGAACCTCGTCATTGCTCCGTGTTGGAACGCGCCCGAATGGGACTCCGTAGTCAACCGCCTGAACGGCCACCCGCAGCAGCTCTGGGGTTGGGGACAGACGAAGGGCGACCACGGCTGGCGGACCGAACGGCTTCTCCTGAACCGGGACGGCGAGACCATAGCCTGTGCACAGATCCTGATCCGCCGGCTGCCGGTGCCATTCCGTGCCCTGGTCTACGTTCCGCGCGGACCGGTGTGCCGTTCCGAGGATGCCCGGGAGGTCCTCGAGGAACTCGGTCGGTACGCCCGCGACGCCTACGCAGGAACCGTGCTCAGCATCGAGCCTGACTGGGACGCAGAGTCCGACTTCGCCGGCGCCGTCCGTGAAGCAGGGTTCCGCCCCACCCGGAACACCATCCTGATTCCGCGCACCCTCATCCTCGACCTGACGCGCACCGAGCATGAGCTGCTAGCGGACATGTCAAAGAAGCACCGCCAGTACATCCGCAAGTCCGGACGGGAAGAGCTCGACTTCCGCGAGGTGACCAGGGACGAACTGGCGGACTGCCTCTCGGTTTACAGGGAAACCGCCCAGCGTGCAGGGTTCGGAATCCATGAGGACCGGTACTACCTCGACATCTACAACAACCTCGAGGCTGCCTCACCCGTCTACGCGGCCTTCCAAGGCGAATCGGTGGTGGCGTTCCTCTGGCTGTCGGCCAGCGACTCCACCGCGTTTGAGCTCTACGGCGGAATGACTGAGGAGGGCGAGAGGCTACGCGCCAACTACGCGCTGAAGTGGCTCGCGATCCGCTCGATGAAGGAACGCGGAGTCCAGCGGTATGACTTCAACGGGCTCCTGAACGACGGCGTCTCGAAGTTCAAGATGGGCTGGGCGAAGCACGAGAACCAGCTGTTGGGCACCTGGGACAAGCCACTCTCGCCGCTTTACCCCGCCTACGCCACGGCGATGCCGCTGGCCCGCCGCGGAGTGTCCGGGGCGCGCGTCGCCGTGGACGCCGTCCGAACCAAGGTGGTGCCGGCCCTCCGTGCTAAGGCTGCGTCTCTTCGTGCCGGCCGCGCACAGGCCCTAACCCGTCAGGATTAGCGTCTCCGGCGGCACCTACGGTCACCGCGAAGGCGACGGCGGTGCCGCCGTCGTCGTCTGAGGTGTCCGTGGTGTCCGACGCGAGCCGCGCCATCACGGGGGATTCGTTCGCCGGGATGAAGGCGCTCTGGCCGCGGTGGAGGATCAGGTCGCCCTTGGGGGAGTCCAGCACCACGGTTCCTGACACCACCAGGATCACCGTCGGTCCGTTCTGCGCGAGCGGAATGTCTGCTGAGGCGGCGTCGTCACCGAAGGAGACGGGAAGTTCCAGCCGTTGCAACTGGAACTCGTCGAACGGCGGGCAGTACAGCTCCTGGCCCAGCGGCGTCGACTCCGGGTCGAGCAGCGGGAGGGCGAGGGGCGCGAACTCGACTGTTTTCAGGAGCTCGCCGGTGTCTACGTGTTTCGTGGTCAGCCCGCCGCGCAGCACGTTGTCCGAGGACGCCATGACCTCGATGCCGAGACCCTCCAGGTAGGCGTGAACGTTGCCTGCCGGCAGGTACAGCGCCTGGCCCGGCTGCAGGGTCACCCGGTTGAGAAGGAGCGCAACCAATACGCCGGGATCGCCCTCGTGGTGTCCGTTGAGCTGCAGGACCGTTGCGGCCGCTGCGCTGAGCAGGTTGTCCTCTGAGACTGTCGAGCTATCGCCCTCGAGAACCTCGACTACGGTCTCGACGGCCGCCCGTGTCTCAGCTCCGCCGGTCAGGAGCCGGGTGAAAGCCTCGCGCAGCGCTGCTGTCTCGTCGGGGATGCCGAGGTCGGCGATGACGGACTGCAGGATGGCCGGTGCCCACCCCTTCTGCTTCTCGACCAGTCCGGCGAGTGCGGTGAAGACCTGTGCGGCTTCACCCGGCGCACGGAAGCCGCACAAAGCGTCGAAGTCGGTGAGGGCGAAGATCAGTTCGGGCTTGGAGAACGCGTCGCGGTAGTTCCGGTTCGGAGCGTCCTGGGGGACCTCGGCGGCATTCTCACGGTCGAACCCTGCGCGCGCCTGCTCCGGGCTGGGGTGAACCTGCAGGGAGAGCGGCGCCGCGGCTGCGAGGACCTTCATGAGAAACGGCAGGCGGTCGCCGAACGCCTCGCGGGTGAGAACGCCGAGCGCGCGGTCAGGATCCGAGTCGATCAGGACGTCCAGCGGAGTACCCGATTCCCCGTGGCCCAGCACCGTCGACGGGGAGTCGGGGTGTGCGCCGATCCACAGTTCAGCCTCCGGACCGCCGGACGGAGTGCGGCCCAGCAGCTCCGCGATGGCCGTGGTGGATCCCCACTCGTAGGGGCGCAACGGGTTGTCCAGCTGGTACATCGGGAGGTGTCCGTTCGTTAGGCGGGGGTGCATTCCCCGTTGTCGGCCAAGAGTGCTTCGAGCGTGGTCCAGTCCTGGTTCACCGCGAGCTGGTGAAGGTACTCTTCGGTGATCTCGCCCGGAACGGTCTGCGCGGGTAGAGCCTCGATCAGCCCGGCATGGTCCAGGTTCAGTACGCCGGCGGGCGCGGCCTCGGCATCACCGGAGGCGGCGGCAAGCGTCTCCTGAACCCGCTGGTGAATCAGCTGGATGTCGGGGAATGTCGAGAACAGGTCGCCGGGCTCGCCGAAGTCAGGCGCTCCAATGGTGAGGCGCGCGACGTCGTGCTCTTTCGCCTTCATGGCAAGGTCCACGAAGCTGCCGAGCTGGTCCCGGGGGAGGTCGGTCTTGACTATCTCCGTCCCTGCAGCGGCTATCTCCTGGAAACGGGTCAGAACGGTTGCGGGGTCGAGCTGGGCGATCATCGCCGCCTGCACGCACTGCTGGCGCTGGATGCGCGCGTAGTCGGTGGCGTACTCGCGCGAACGGGCGTACCAGAGCGCGTGATACCCGTCGAGCTTCTGGACGCCGGGGGCAATCCATTCCGACGGCGGGTAGAACCGCTTCGGACTCGTGCCGGGAATTTCGGTGGAGGTAATCGGAACCCACCCGCCGGCGTTGATCGTTATGCCTCCCATGGCATCGATCAGCTGCTCGAAGCCTTGCATGTCCACCAGGACGTAGGCCTGTACCTCAATGCCGAGGATGCCGCTGGCGGCGTCCATCATGGCCTCGGCTCCCGGGTCCTGGGACTCCGGATACAGGTCGGCATGGGACTCGGTGACTTCGGTGTAGAGGCTGTTGATGATGCAGGCGTCGCCACAGTTGTAGCCGTCGGGCCAGACCTGCCAGAGCGGCGAGTCCTCGGAGAACGGTGCGTTCTGGAAGTCCCGCGGGATGCTGAAGGTAACGGTGGCGCCGCTGTCGGCGTCCACACTGATAACGGAGATGCTGTCGGGACGGCGGCCGGTCCTGTCCTCGCCGGCGTCGCCGCCCATGAGAAGGAAGTTGTAGCGCCCGTCAACCGGATCGAAAGCGGGGCCGGTCTGGAAGATGTTGCCGAACGTGCTGCGGCCGACGTTGAGCAGGTAGGCGGCATAGCCCAGGCTGCCGCTGGTCAGGAGCATCAGCACTGCCAGGGACGCGGCGACAACGGGACGCATTCCGCGGTCCAGCAACGGCGGGCGGATGACCCGGAGGGTGTTGAGGAAGAGCAGCGCCCAGCCGATTGCAAGTGCCACGAGCACCACGATCAGCAGGAGGGAGAACAGCTCGTTGGCAAGCAGGTTCACCAGCAGTTGCCGGTTCACTAGTGCAATGACGACGGCGGCAATCACCAGGAGCCAGACGGTGAACGTGACGCGAAGCGCGCGGCGGCCGAGCTTGCGGTCCCCGGCGACAACCTGTGCGGCTCCGGGGATCAGCAGGGTCAGCAGGAGGAGCAGGAAGGCACGCTTGGTACGCACGTCGGAAGGCGCCGACTCCGGGTATCGCACCGGATCGGTGAGCATGGTCCGTTGGGAGGGCCTGCCGGGGTGGATTGCCCGGCTCATGCGCCGCCTTCACGGAGGGAATCGCGGGTCCCGGCCCGCGCCCGCAGCTTGGCGCCCTTGTCGAGCGCTGTCTGCCGCAGGCCCTGTGCGAATTCGTAGAGCTTGTCGGAGAGCTGCTGAGCGTGCTGCCCTTCACCGGAGGCGAGGATGCGGACGGCCAGGAGTCCTGCGTTGCGTGCACCGCCGACCGAGACGGTGGCTACGGGAATGCCTGCGGGCATCTGGACGATGGAGAGCAGGGAATCCATGCCGTCGAGGTGCTTGAGCGGCACCGGAACGCCGATGACGGGCAGCGATGTGAGCGATGCCAGCATGCCTGGCAGGTGGGCGGCACCGCCTGCGCCGGCGATGATCACCCTCAGGCCGCGCCTCGCGGCCTCGCGTCCGTACGCCACCATGTCCTCGGGCATGCGGTGTGCGGAGACGACGTCGGCCTCGTAGGGAATGCCGAACTCTTCAAGGGCGAGAGCGGCAGCTTCCATGACCGGCCAGTCGGAGTCGGAGCCCATGACCAGGCCGACGAGGGCACCGGTGGGTGAGTTATTCACAATGTTTCCTTCCGGGGATCGCGACCGTCCCGCAGGATTGCCGCAGCGCGCTCGGCGCGCTCCCTGACCTGTGCCGTCGTGTCACCTGGTAGGGCGATGGCGTTGACATGGCCGATCTTCCGACCCGGCCGCACGCTCTTGCCGTAGGTGTGGATCTTCGCGGCGGGCTCTGCCGCCAACGCCGTCGGATAGGCACTATACAGCTCTGCGTTCTCTCCACCGAGGATGTTCTTCATGACCACCACCCCTGAGGTGAGGGACGTGTCTCCCAGGGGAAGGCCCAGAACCGCGCGCAGATGCTGCTCGAACTGGCCTGTCACGGCACCGTCCATGGTCCAGTGGCCGGAGTTGTGCGGCCTCATTGCCAGTTCGTTGATGAGGAATCCGGCATCGCTGTCCGGGACTTCGAACATCTCCACCGCCATGACACCGGTGACCCCGAGCTCCTCGGCGATACGCAGGGCGGCTTCGGCTGCGGCCCGGGCCAGGCCGGCAGGCAGGTCCTGCGCCGGTGCGATCACTTCGTCGCAGACACTGTTGACCTGGATCGAATGGACCACAGGCCAGGCCCGTGCTTCGCCATTGGGGGAGCGGGCAACGAGTGCCGACAGCTCGCGCGTGAATGGCACCTTCTCTTCGGCGAGCAGCGCGGAGCCTGTGAACCAGTCTGCGGCCGCCGCGGCGTCGTCGGGTGAATCGATGATCCGCACGCCCTTGCCGTCGTAGCCTCCGCGTGGAGTTTTCAGGACTACTGGCCAGCCGATTTGTTCGCCGAAGGTCCGCAGGTCCTGCACGGACGAGACTGCGCTCCAGCGGGGATTCGGGAGCCCGAGCCGGTCCACGGCCGCCCGCATCACCAGCTTGTCCTGTGCGTGGCGCAGCGCGTCCGGGTGGGGCTGAACGTTCACTCCGGCATCCACAAGAGTGCGGAGGTGCTGTTCGGGAACGTGCTCGTGATCGAAAGTGAGAACATCCACACCCTTCGCGAAGGCGGTCAGATCCTCAAGGCTGGTGTAGTCACCCACCGTGGAAGTCGCGACGGCGGCCACTGCCGAGACATCGGGACCCTCCGCCAGTACACGCAGTTCAAGGCCAAGTTCGACAGCGGGGGGTGCCATCATGCGGGCCAGCTGGCCACCGCCCACAACACCGATTACGGGAAAAGTCACCCCTTCAGGGTACCTATTGCCGATGGGGTCCCTTGGACGTGACCCGTTCGCAACTGCGGCTTCCTAGGAAAGAACCAGTGTCGCTCGATAAAATGGACCCTTGGCTGTCGTGCTGAAATTGAGGTGCTGATGTTTCAAAATGCCTGCCCTGCAGGCGTAGTGTTCTTCGGAATGTCTTTATGCTGGCCGGTGGGGTTCTGCAACCGCAGTACCTGCTGATCAGCTTCGCTCCGGCGATGTCCTGCTACGGCGAATCGTCCTAGAGACCGGAGGGTCATGATCACCACGCTTGTCGACCGGTCGCGGGCTCTCGCATCTCTCTTCTGGAGGGAGCTGGCGAAGTTCGGTGCCGTGGGCGGTGTGGCGTTTGTCATCGACAAGGGCCTGTTCTGGTTGCTTATCCACGGAACAATGGCGAACAGCGAGGTCAAGGCCCAGGTGGTATCGGCTGCCATAGCCACGGTCTTTTCCTGGATTGCCAACCGTTACTGGACGTTCCGTCACCGTCGCCAGGCCAATGTCCTCCGCGAACTTGTGATGTTCCTGCTGATCAACGCGATCGGTCTCGGCATCGCAGCCGGCTTTGTGTGGCTGGCCAAGTATCCGCTCGACATTTCAGACCGTACGGGGTTGTTCGTCGCCGGGGTCATGGGGACGGTGCTGGCAACGGCTGTGCGGTTTGTCGCCTACCGGTTCTGGGTCTTCAACGAGGAACTCGACGCAGAGCCCGCGTTCGCTCACGACCATGAACTTATCCACCCGCACGCACGAACCTCCGCAGGCGCTGATTCATCCAAGCCGGCCGTGCCCGGTCCGCTTGGCTGCTTAGCTGACGGGGCTCCGTCAGCTAAGCAGCCAACCGACCAGTAACGCGCTCGCCCTCCAGCAACCGGTCGGTCACTTCAACGCTGGGGTGGACGAGAACCACGGTTCCGCCGTTGGCCCAGATGCGGACGGAAGCCGTCAGCACGGTCAGGAGCGGCAGCGACGCCGGGACCAGCCAGATGCCGGGCGCGTGTTCGCCCTCTTCACCCATCAGGCTCGTGAAGGTGTGGCTCGCGCCGTCTGCCCGAAGGAGCTCGGCTCCTCCAGCCGCGGGTTCGTCCAGGTAGACGTCACCGAACGAGCGAACCGTCGCCGCATAGTCGACGGCTTCGCCGGGCAGGGTGCCGGACCAGCGCATGTCAAGCGCGCCGGGAGCTACCAGGACCAGCACCTCAGCGTCCCGTTCGGTGACGTCGTCGGGCGCTTCCAGGGAGAGCCTCACATCGGCGGGGGCGTCGCCGTCGAGCAGGGTCACTGCGCCGACCTGCCAGCACGCCAGCGCCCAGACGAGCGTCTTCCAGTGCGGCGGCATATCGACCGCGACGGCGGTGCCGGCCGCAGCGTCGAGCTCCTCCACGAGCATGTTCGACGTCTTGGCGACCCAGTTTTCGAGCACCCGGCCGGAGAGTTCCACGCGTTCATGGCCGGGCCCGTACCAAATGAGGCG
Organism: Arthrobacter sp. TJ-270; assembly: GCF_058269075.1. Taxonomy (NCBI): domain Bacteria; kingdom Bacillati; phylum Actinomycetota; class Actinomycetes; order Micrococcales; family Micrococcaceae; genus Arthrobacter; species Arthrobacter sp. TJ-270. Next base: position 212,120 of record NZ_JBZCNB010000002.1, read on the forward strand.
GGGGGCGCCGGTGGCTGACCGGAATGAGTCGAGCAATCCTGCAATGGATGTGGATACGGCCACCGGGTGCCTGCCTTTCGGGTGGTAATCGCGCTGACCTGCGGATTCAGTTGCACAATTGTGAGGCGCGCTGCGCGTGGCGTGCCGCAATCCGAGAAACTCACTCTATAAGATTCCGTTCGCCGCTTGACTGGATGCGACTTACACACGTGTAATTAGGTCATCGGATTTGCTTCGGCGGACGGGATTTCGGGGTTCTCAGCGACTTGCTGGGAGCGCATCTCCCACACTAGTTTCTGGCCGAAGCTGCAACACCGGGAGGCTGGTATGGGGCAAGCAGAGCACATTCAGGACCGCAGGTCCATCGCGGCCCAGGCGTCTGCGCGCTACGGATCGCGCGGCGTTCCGCAGGACTGGTTCGTAGATCCGGCAGACCCGGACGCTGCCGAAAGGTACAGGCAGCAGACACAGCCGCTGGAAGATGAGGCAACAGCCTTCCTTGCAGCGCATGAGGCACTGAGCGAGGGTGCCGGCGTCGAGAATTTCCTTGACGCTGACCCCAAGTCGGCTCCCCGCCGACAGGCTGCTCCGGAGCGCGTTGAGCAGGCAGTATGGATCGGTCTTCCGGGCATCGGCTCCGACTTCGACGACGAAGGCGAGCTGGGCTGGCAGGCGGACGCACTCTGCGCACAGACTGACCCTGAGGCGTTCTTCCCTGAGAAGGGCGGTTCCACGCGGGACGCGAAGAAGGTCTGCGGCGCCTGCAACGTCAAGGCGCAGTGCCTTGAGTACGCACTGGAAAATGATGAGCGCTTCGGTATCTGGGGCGGTCTCTCCGAGCGTGAGCGTCGCCGCCTGCGAAAGCGAGCGGTCTGATTCACCACCAACAACGGGTCACAGCTGTTGTAGTAGCCCACAACGGCGCCGAGTATCTTCGTGACACCCTCGAGGCACTCGGTCAGCAGACCCGACCCCCGGATTTCCATGTAGGAGTCGACGCCGGTTCAACTGATGAATCGGCGTCACTGCTGCAACTGCAGCTTCCGGTGGGTTCGCCCGTAGTGGGCGCAGCCGGCCGCGGCGGATTCGGTGCCGCCGTCCGAACCGGTCTCGCGGAGATTCCGGCCAGCCGCCGGGCAGACCCTGACAGCGGTGTCCACGACTGGATCTGGCTCCTGCATGACGATTCCGCCCCGGAGCCCACCGCCCTCCAGGAGCTCCTGCACGCGGTTGAGCTCGCCCCGTCGGTGACCGTGGCCGGCGCCAAGCAGGTGGAGTGGGAGCACCGTCGGAAACTGGTTGACGTGGGGCTGTCCATCAGCCGCTGGGCGGAGCGGCTCACGCTGATCGACGTGGATGAACTGGATCAGGGCCAGTACGACGTCCGAAGCGACATGTTCGCAGTCAACTCGGCCGGCATCCTGATCCGCCGCGATATCTGGGACAAGCTGGGCGGTTTCGATCCGGCACTGCCCGGAACCGGCGACGACGTCGACTTCTGCTGGCGCAACCGCCTCGCCGGCCACCGCGTGGTAGTGGTACCCCGCGCGGTCATGCGGCACGCAGGCTCACGCGACAATCACGCTGCCACCCTGGGTGCTGCCCGGCGCGCTGAAGTGTATCTGCGCCTGAAGCACTCACCGCTCTGGATGGTACCGTTCCTCGCGGCAGGGGCCGTTCTTGGTGGTCTCGCCCGGTTTGTCCTCGGCCTGCTCGCCAAGGACCCGGGGTACGGTGTCGCGCAGCTGACCGCCAGTGTCGCTGCGGTGCTGAAGCCTTTCGACCTGTACCGGTCGCGGCGTTCCGCAGCGCAGACCCGGCGCCTGCCGCGCTCGGTGGTGAACGCCCTGCGTACCGAGCGCCGCGAGGTCTGGTCACACCGCAAATCAGTCGTGGAGGCGTTCTCGGCGCGCGGGCTCGAGGACGAGTCCTATGCGCAGAGCACTGCTGCCGACGTTCCCTCCGGGGATGCCAACGATGACTTCGCTGCGCTCGACGGGCCGTCGAGGATCTGGCTGGGTTGGGGCGCCATAGGGGCGGCCCTTGTCCTGCTCGGCGTCTCGCTGGTCGCGCTGCACCGGTTCGTCGGTGCCTCGGCGCTCGCCGGCGGATCCCTTCTGCCCCTGTCAACCGACCTGGCGGAGATCTGGTCCAACGCCTCACGCTGGTGGATCGACCTCGGCGCCGGTTTCGCCGGCCACGGGGATCCCTTCAGTTATGTGCTGTGGCTTCTGTCAGTACTGGGCTTCGGAAACGGCAACGCGGCCGTCGTCATACTGATGCTGTGTGCTGCCCCGCTCGCGGGGCTCAGTGCGTGGTTCGGATCCGGCGCGTTTATACGCAGCCGGTCCCTCCGGCTGTGGGCCGCGTTCCTCTGGGGATCCCTGCCCGTTCTGCAGGTCGCTATAGGCAGCGGCAGGCTCGGTGCTCTGCTGGTGCACATCCTCCTGCCGTTCGTGGCGCTGGCCCTCATTCGTGCTGTCGGCCAGGCCCCCGGTCGCCCGGGCGCGCAGAGCAACGATCCCGTGGACTCCTCCACGCGCCAGCGTTCGCTTCAGCTGATGTTGAAGCCGGGCATCAACGGTGTTCCGAGCTGGACCGCGGCGGCCGCCGCAGGACTGCTGCTCGCCGTCGTCGTTGCTTCAGCACCGTCACTGCTGCTGTTTTTCGTGCTCGCGGTAGTAATCATCACCCTCGTGGCCCGACGCCGCGCCAAGACCGTCTGGTGGTCGTTGCTCCCTCCGCTGGCGCTGTTCATACCGTTCGCGGCGTCCACCGTTGAGCGCCCGCACGGAGTCTTCGGGGATCCGGGCCTTCCGCTGCCTTTCGACGCCGCGCCGCTGTGGCAGCAATTGCTGGGTTACCCGGTCTCTTTCCCGTCCTTCGGACGGCTCGCCGCGTTCCCTCAACTGTCTGACGGGCCCTGGCCGGTTGTTGTTGCGCTGCTTGTCGGGCTGCCGGTGCTCCTGCTTGCCGCGACGGCGCTGTTCCTGCCCGGCAAGAGCCGGGCAGCTGCGCGCGTGCTGTGGGTGCTGGCGCTGCTGGCGCTTCTCGGCAGCCTCGGCAGCTCGTTGGTGGTGACGGCGGTCGGCTCGTCGACGCTCATCACGCCGTTCACCGGTCCCTGGGTCTCCGTTCTCACGCTGGCCCTTCTGGCGGCAGCACTGCTCGGCGGTGAGTGGCTGTTGCAGTGGCTTCGTGCCGGTCGGTTGCGCGGCACGGCCGGGTCGGTCCGCGGTGCCGGGGCCTGGCTGACGGCTGCGGCACTGGTGCTCGCCCTGGGACCGGCAACAAGCCTCACCCTCTGGTTGGTTCCGCAACTGCGCACACCGGATGCGGCGATTGAGGCAACGAGTTTCGGTACCGAATCGGCAGTAGCGCCGAGCACCGCCCGCACCCTTCCGGCGACAGCCGCTGACCGCGGTACTGACGGCCGGCGCAGCACCACCCTGGTCATGAACATCGACGGCGACAGTAACGTCAGCGCTTCCGTCATGCGCGGGAGCGGCACCACCCTCGACTCGCTGTCGCAGATCCACGCTGCCCGTCAGCTCCACGGCTCCCTGCTGGCTGCCCAACTGCGGGAGGACGACGACGCCATGGCCGACGTCCGCCGGACGGTCGCCACCCTGGTGGCGGGGACCAGTGTGGATCCGCGCGAGGAACTGGAGCGGCTGGGTGTCGGCTTTGTGGTGCTGCAGCAGTCCGATTCGGCGGCCGAGGTGCTCGCCAGCCAAATCGATTCCGTGCCCGGCCTCGTGTCCGTGGGTAACACGGAAGCCGGTTGGCTGTGGCGGGTTGAGATGTCGGCATCGGGCGAGTCCGCAGGGGAAGCCCAGGTGGGCCGCCTCCGCATTGTCGATGAGTCCGGTGCGACCCTGAGTGTGCTCGACTCGGACGCAACAACGGCTTCGACGCGCATCCCCGCCGGTCCCGAGGGCAGGACCCTGGTACTGGCTGAGCGCTCCGCCCCCGGTTGGGAAGCGACGCTCAACGGCGAGCGGCTCGAACCCGCGTTCACGGGCTGGAACCAGGCCTACGCGCTTCCGTCCGCCGGAGGCGCTCTGGAGGTCCGCTACGTGACGGTTTGGGAACCATGGGCCGGGATTGCCCAGGCCATTGTGTTCGGCCTGACGCTCCTGCTGGCCGTCCCCATTCCGGCGCGGCCGCGCTTTGTGCATGTCCCGCAGGGGCGAAGCCGAACCGCCGCTGGGTCTGTGTCGACCGGCCGCCGCACCGCCGTTGAGGCTCCCGTACCCTTGGCGCCTGCCGTGCCGGCCGGCGCCGGTGCGGAGTCCCATGATCGGAAAGACCCGGCAGATGAACCGGTGCTGAGCAGCGGAAAGGCCGGTACCTGAGGGTGAGTGCAACAAAGAAGGAAACAGTCGTGCCCGCGAGGCGGAAGGGCGCATGGGTGCGCGGCGCTGCGGGCATCGCGGCCGGCGTCGTACTGGTGTCAGCAACGGGTGCCCTGGCAGGGGCGAGCATCGTGCAGAAGTTCGACGGCGCTGCCGAGGCTTTCCCGGTGCCCTCCGCGGCGGTGCCGGCAGGGGAATACGCGGCGGTGTGCCCGGCGCCGCTGCGCCTGCTGGAGGGCACCGTGGAGGGTGGGGACCCGGAGTTCAGTCCGCTGTCCGCAACGGCCCGGACGCGGGTCAGCGCCATGACGCTCAGCGACTTGAGCGGTACCGTTCCAGGTTCCGCAGTCACACCGCTCGCGGGCGGCGATCCGCTTGCGGTCATCGCCGATGAGGTGCCGGTATCCGAGCAGGAGGACCGGCAGGTCAGCAATGAGGATGGGCTCACCAACCGCCTCACCGGCGTTGTGTCCGGGCAGACGGTTGAGGGCGCGTCCGTTCTGCGTGCGCAGGCCCTCGCCGAGCAGAGGGCAACTGCCGGCGCCGGCTTCACGTACACCGCGACGGACGGTGACCTCGCGGGCCTGGCGGTAGCGCACTGCCAGGTTCCGTCGAATGACTTCTGGTTGGTCGGTGCGGTCACCACTGTCGGTGCAACCGCGGTGCTGAACCTGCATAACCCGGCGGAGTCGCCGGCCTCCGTCGACCTGGATCTCCACGGGTCGAAGGGCGTGATCGACGCACCGGGCGGCCGGGGGATTCTTATCGCTCCGGGGGAGACAGAGTCCATTGTGCTCGCGGGGCTCGCAGCGAACGAGGAGAACGTTGCCGTCCGGGTGCGCAGCAACGGCGGGAGGATCAGCGGATTCATCCAGCAGAGCGTATTGCGCGGGCTGACTCCGGGCGGAGTAGATCTCATTCAGGCCTCAGCTCCGAGCGCTTCGACGCAGGTGATCCCGGGCATCCGAATCCAGGCGCCGGACGTTGCGGACGCTATCGTGGCGCAGAAAGGCTATGCCGGTGCCGTGCCGTCGCTGCACGTTGCGGTTCCGGGCGGCACTGACGCGGTCCTGGACGTTCGCGTGTTCGGGCAGAACGGTGAGGTGGAGCTGCCCGGTGGGGGAGTCGTCACCGCCACCGCCGGTTCTGTGACCGCAATTCCGCTGGAGTCGCTGCCTGAGGGAAACTACTCGGCGGTCATCAGTTCAGACGTCCTGATTTCCGCGTCGGCTCGGGTTTCCAGCGGTACGGCGCCCAAGAAGCCGCTCGATCTTGCCCACGTGCCATCAGCTGCGCGTCTGGGCAGCCAGCACGTTTCGGTCCTGCCGACAAGAGCAGCTGCGGCCTTCGTCTTCAGCGCACCCGAGGGCCGGGCGGAGGTCCGTCTCACGCCCGTCGCAGCCGACGGAGCGCTGGGCGAAGATCGGGTGTTCGACGTCGGAGGCGCCACCACGGTCACGGTGCCTGCTGCAGACCTCGGCAAAGGGACGGTAGCGGCCCTGATCGGCGTCTCGGGCGATCCGGCATATGGTGCACAGGTGGCAACGCTCGACGGCGATACTCCCGGAATCTCCGTAGCTCCGATCCCGGAGGGCAGCGCGGGTCAGCAGAGTGTCCAGGTGAATATCGGTTTCTAGCCGGTGGCCTCAGGCCCGTGAGCGGCCGTAGGCGGGGTCCACGGCTTCGGGCGCCATGCCTAGGAGCTCCGCCATCTGCTCGACCACCACGTCATGGACCAGTTCGTTGGTGGGAACGTAGCCCTTCGCGGTCATCTCGATGGGGTGGCGGTACACGGTGATGGTTGCCGGACGCTTCTCAGCCGCGGGGGTGGATGAACCGAGCAGCCCGCGCACAGCTTCGGGCGCCATCTGCTCCAGTCCGTCAGGGATCTCCTGGACGATGATCTGGACGTCCTGGATCTTGTCGCCCCACAGCCTTTCGAGGCGCTGGGCGGATTCCATGACCCAGTCCTCGAACCGTTCGGACCGGGTGCGGGCGCCGGGCAGATGCGACGGAATGAGCTCACCGCGCAGCCCCCTGCCGTGGCGGTCACGCCGCCGACCGGCATATCGGGACTGCTGGCCGACTGGCCCGTCCGGTACAGCCAGGCGAATGGAGAAAGAGCTATCCCGCATGGGGAAACTCTAGTCCGAACACGTTCCCGCTGCATCACCATCGGGTTGCGCTTCGCTTACGGTGTGGCGCCTTCCCCAGATTTTCCGAACCAGCAATGTGGAGCCGGCCGGGGCGTCGTCCACGCGTCGGTGGGTTCACACGGTAGGCTCATCAGTCGTGGGATCGATCCGGCAATGTTCGCGTTCAGCGTGCCAGCGTGCTGCTGTGGCAACGCTGACTTACGTGTATTCCGATTCCACCGCGGTGCTCGGCCCGCTGGCCACCTACGCGGAGCCGCACTCCTATGATCTGTGTGCGCCGCACGCCGAGAAGCTCACGGTCCCTCGAGGCTGGGAAGTGGTACGCCTGGCGCTCCCGACACGCCCGCCGGAACCTAACCCCGATGACCTGCTGGCTCTGGCCAACGCGGTCAGGGAAGCAGCAGTTGACCGCAGTGCTCCGGAGCCACCGACTCCGCACGGGTCGAAGACCCCGCTGACGCCGCCGCCCGGTGAATCCGGTGCACGCCGCGGCCATCTGCGGGCGCTTCGGGACCGATAAGCTCTCCGCCGCTGTTACCGCCTTATCAACATCGATTCCCGGAGCGGATGCGGTGCGCGATACCCTAGTGTTACCGCACCGCGCGTCCCAGCTGTTCGAGCGGGCACGCACGCTGCATCCGGAATCCTCGAAAGGCTGCATCCTGTTGCCCAATATCGCTCCTGATCTATTGGCCCTCCTTCGATGCCCTGTAACGGGATCCACACTGGTGCAGGAGGGCGAGGTCCTTCGCTCATCCGCTCCGGACTCCACGGGCAACTTCGTTGAGTACCCGATCGACGAGTCAATCCCCGTGCTGCTCCGTCCCGAACTCAGGGCAGCGGAGAATACTCCCGCTGCTACTCCGACGCCCGCTTCCACCGCAGAGGAATCCCCTTCATCATGACTTTCGACTTCAAGGTAGCCGACCTCTCCCTGGCCGAAGCAGGTCGCCACCAGATCAGGCTTGCCGAGCACGAGATGCCCGGACTCATGTCCCTGCGCCGTGAGTTCGGTGAAAGCCAGCCGCTCAAGGGTGCCCGTGTTGCCGGGTCCCTGCACATGACCGTCCAGACGGCAGTCCTGATCGAAACGCTGACGGCTCTTGGCGCCGAGGTGCGTTGGGCGTCCTGCAACATCTTCTCAACGCAGGATGAGGCAGCGGCGGCCATCGTCGTCGGGAGCGGAACGGTTGAAGAACCTGCCGGGGTTCCGGTCTTCGCCTGGAAGAACGAGTCCCTGGAGGAGTACTGGTGGGCAACCACGCAGATCCTGCAGTGGCCGGACGGTGAGCCCAACATGATTCTCGACGACGGCGGCGACGCCACGCTGCTGGTGCACAAGGGCGCGGAGTTCGAAGCCGCGGGAGCAGTGCCCGCGGCGCCGGCGGAAGACGATGTCGACTACTCGCACGAATACACCGTCATCCTTGATGTGCTGCGTGCTTCGCTCGCCGAGGACCCCCAGCGCTGGACCCGCATTGCTGCGGCCATACAGGGCGTCACCGAAGAGACCACCACGGGCGTCCACCGTCTGTACCAACTGGCCGAGCAGGGCAAGCTCCTGTTCCCGGCCATCAACGTCAACGACTCGGTGACCAAGTCCAAGTTCGACAACAAGTACGGAATCCGCCACTCCCTGCCGGACGGCCTGAACCGCGCAACCGATGTCCTCATCGGTGGGAAGGTAGCCGTCGTCTGTGGCTATGGCGACGTCGGCAAGGGCGCTGCTGAGGCGCTTCGCGGCCAGGGCGCACGAGTGATTGTGACCGAGATCGACCCGATCTGTGCGCTGCAGGCCGTCATGGACGGCTACCAGGTGGCGAAGCTCGAGTCGGTGCTCGCCCAGGGTGACATCTTCATCACCACCACGGGCAACAAGGACGTCATCATGGCCCACCACATGCAGGGCATGAAGCACCAGGCGATCGTTGGGAACATCGGTCACTTCGACAACGAAATCGACATCTTAGGGCTGGCCCGCGTCCCGGGCGTCAAGAAGGTCGAGATCAAGCCGCAGGTTCACGAGTGGGTCTTCGATGAGGGCACCGACAAGCAGCGCAGCATCATCATGCTCTCGGAGGGCCGCCTGCTGAACCTCGGCAACGCTACCGGGCACCCCTCGTTTGTCATGAGCAACTCCTTCGCGAACCAGACCATCGCCCAGATCGAGCTGTTCACCAAGCACGGACAGACGCGCGAGGACGGTTCGCCGGAGTACGACAAGCAGGTGTACGTGCTGCCCAAGATCCTCGATGAGAAGGTTGCACGGCTGCACCTCGGCGCGTTGGGAGTCGAACTCACCGAACTCTCGAAGAGCCAGGCCGAGTACCTCGATATTGATGTGGCCGGGCCGTACAAGCCGGACCACTACCGCTACTAGGCACCACCGTCCGGCTGTTGGCCGGCCGATGCGGGGTTGGGATCCTTTCGGGGTCCCAACCCTTACCTATGGCCACGGATTGTGGTCAAGAATCGTCACCGGACCTGCGTGTGTCCACGGACGGCTGCTCCGCGCGCGGGCGTAAAATTTCAACTGGACAGAAACTTAGCAGGCAGGGTATAGAGCATGTCGAACTTCTCCCGAGAGGATCAGCCGCGGCGACGGGGTTGGAAGATCGGCGCGCTCATTGTCGTTGGCTTGCTGGTTATCGGCGGCGGTGCCGTTGGTGCGGTTACCGCGCCGGGCTGGGCCGATTTCGCCAATGAGCCCGCGGCAGCGCCGTCGTCGTCCGCTTCTCCTTCCGAGGAGCCGGCGGCCGAGAAGCCTGAGGCGGAAGAATTCACCTTCGGGGTCACTCCCACCGACGGCGCACTCAGTGTGAATCCCGGAACCCCGCCGGAAATTCGCGCGGAGAAGGCAACCGTCAAGGACGTGGTGTTGGCGCCGGTGGGCGGCGGGGAACCGGTGCCGGGAACGGTTTCGAAGGACGGATCCTCCTGGAAGGCCGATGGACCGCTTGCCTTCGCCACGGAGTACTCGTTCGAGTTTGTACTCGTCGATGCTGCGGGCGGCGAGCACCAGCAGAAGCAGGCCTTCACCACGGTGCAGCCCGAGAACGAAGCCGACGCGTTCATGTATCCCGAGCCTGGCTCCACCGTGGGCACCGGGCAGACCATCGAAATCACGTTCAGCGAGCCGGTGGTCAACAAGGATGCAGTCGAGAAGGCCATCACGATCACCAGCACCTCCGGCCAGCAGGGTGCGTTCTACTGGCTGAACGACACGGAGGTGCGCTACCGGCCCCAGGAGTACTGGAAACCGCACAGCACCATCACCGTTGACATGAAATTGTTTGGCGTGGACTTCGGCAACGGCATGATCGGCAACTTCAACGACACCTACTCCTTCAAGACGCACAACAACCGCCTCGCCCTGGTGGACAACACCACCAAGGAGATGCAGGTCTTCATCGACGGCAAACTGGCGCGGACCTTCCCGGTGACCCTCGGTACCGAGGAATGGCCGTCCTTCTACGGCCTATACACGGTGATGGAGCAGTATGAACGCACCAGGTTCTCGGCGGAGTCCATTGGCCTGGAGCCGGGCGATCCTGCGTACTACGAGGCAACCGACGTGAACTGGGCGAGCCGGATCTCCAACGGTGGCGCCTTTGTTCATGAGGCGCTTCCCGCGGCGCAGCCTGTGCTGGGTCTGGAGAACGTGTCGCACGGGTGTGTGGGTATGAGCCCCGAGGGCGCCAAGTACTTCTACGACACGTTCGGTCCGGGCGACATGCTGGAGATCCGCAACACCGACACTGGTCCGGTGCAGGTCTGGGACGGCTTCGGCGACTGGAACCTGTCCTGGAAGGAATGGACCTCCCAGCAGGCCTAGCCTCTGTCAGGAACTGAACGGCAACTTGTGGAGCCGCTCGGCGGTCCGGGATGTGCGTTCACGCTGTTTCATGAGCCGGGCGTAGTCGCGGTCGCGTCGCTCTGAGACGACGGCGTTCAAGAAGTCCTCCGGCAGCGTTCCGGCCGGCGGGGCAGGGAAGACGAATGCCGACGCTTCGGTGGCCAGTTCGACGGCGAGGGCTGCTCGGGCGGAAGGCGTGAGGCGGCTTGCCTGCCCGATGAACTGCGAGATCCGGCGAGAGAGCGCGTCCGGCAACTGTGCAACGTCGGCTGTGGCGATCCAGTCCCGTAACGACGGCGGCAACACGGCCCGCGTCCGCGTCTTGACGACAACGCGCTCATGCATGGAGTAGGTGCCGGCCAGCAGGTCGCCGAGCCGTTTGGACCGCTCGTTGAACACTGCCACCAGGAAGGCGAGCGAGCCGACCAGCAGGTAGATCTCCAGGACGGCGAGCATTCCGCGGATGAAGGCGTGACGGAATCGGATGGAGCCGCCGTCGTCGCGCACTATCCGCAGCCCCATGACCCAACGTCCAAGGGACTTGCCCCTGGTGACCGTCTCCACCGTCACCGGAAGGACCACCAGCACGAGCACCACCAGCACCAGAACAAGTGCCTGGGTGAGCGCCGGATCGAATGATCCGCCGAGGGTCTGGCCGACGGCGAACATGACGCCGGCGATCACCAGAATCTGTGCGAGCATGTCAATCATCAGACTCACGGCGCGTGCGCCGAATGATGCGGGACGCAGTTCGAGAACGACTGCTTCACCGGTGACGACCGAGCTCATGGATGTCCTCCCCTTGGATGGAATCAGCTTAGCCGCCGCCCGTGCGAGGTTCCCGGGGTTAAGCTGATCGGGTGGATCTGGACGCATTCGAGCAAGTCAACCGCCAGGACTGGGACCGGCTGAATTCTCTGACCCGACAGCGGCGGCTGCGTGGTCAGGAGGCGGACGAGCTGCTCGATCTGTACCAGCGCACGTCGACGCACCTGTCGATGATCCGGTCCATCGCGCCGGAGAGCGCGCTTTCCAACGAGCTGTCGATGCGGTTGTCGCGGGCGCGGACTCGATTCACCGGTGCGCGTTCGAACGTGCTTGAGGACGTAGCGCGGTTCTTTGTGATCTCGCTGCCTGCTGCTTTCTACCGGATCCGGTGGCTGACCGTCATCGTTGGTGTGGTGTTCCTGGGTGTTGGCTGGCTGTATGGGACCTGGGTTGTGAACACCCCCGGTGTGATTGCTGCCCTGGGCAGCGACGAGGAGATTCGGCGGTACGTCGACCAGGACTTTGTCAACTACTACTCGGAGAACCCGGCCGCGTCCTTCGCCGGGCTCGTGTGGACCAACAATGCCTGGATTGCGGTCCAGGCGGTCGCCTTCGGCATCACCGGCATTTGGGGTCCGTTCATTCTGTACCAGAATGCCCAGGCGGTGGGGATGGCCGGGGGAATGATGGCGTCCTATGACAAGCTCGACGTCTTCTTCACCTACATCCTTCCGCACGGCTTTATGGAGTTGACGGCCGTCTTCATTGCGACGGCGGCGGGGCTGCGGATCTTCTGGGCGTGGGTTTCGCCCGGGCCCAGGACCCGGTCGCAGGCCATGGCTGAGGAGGGCCGGTCGCTGATCACCGTTGCGCTGGGATTGGTGTTGGTGCTGTTCGTTTCCGGGCTGGTCGAGGGCTTTGTGACGCCGAGTCCGCTTCCTGTATGGCTGCGGATCGGAATCGGCTTTTTGGTCTTCGCCCTGTACTGGGTGTACACGCTGGTTCTTGGGCGGCGTGCCTTCCAGGCGGGCTATACCGGTGACCTCGCTGATGAGGACCAGGGGGCTTCAATAGCGACGGCCTGATCAGGGGATCGCAGGGGCGGCTTGCCACGGCGTGGTCGACAGCGGTCGTGTCAGTCCACCCGGGTACTGTCTTAAGTAGGTATTCCATGCAAGGAGACAGTCGTGGCTGACAAAGCTGAGAACGAAAATCAGGGCGCATCCGCAGGCGGAGAGCGTCGCGAATCGATGCGCTCAGACGAGGCCGGCGTTGGTTCCACCCGCGTTCGCGAGAGCGGGTTCCCCATGCGGAAGGCGAGCACGCTCCCGGATGTGTCGGCCTACAGCACCCCGGGGGAAGATGATCCTTCTGCCGCTCCTGCGCCGGTCGAGACGGTCAGCCTTCCCGTGACGTCGGAGGCAAATGTGCCTGACGAGGTAACTCCGGCTGAGTCCCATGTGTCCCAGGAAACCCATATTGCGGTTGGCCAGGCCACGGTTGACCCGGCCTCGCCGGCCACCCAACAGATCGCCGTGACTGCCGTCGGGGGCGGAACCGCCGCGCCTTCGAACGCGCCGTTGCCTGCCGACGCAGACTCAACTACTTCCGTTCCGACACCATCCGGCTCAACACGGGTCGGCGGAACCGACCCACGCTCAAACCGCGCGAAGATCGACGACGACGCCGCCCCCGACACCTCCTCCCTGACCATTCGCCCTCCAGAAGATGAGGTGGCGCGGCGGGCGAGCCAGCGCGATGAGGCCGTCGCCGCCAAGCCCGTGCTTCCACGCCTGCTGCAGGTAGCCGTCGCCGCGTTTTTCCCGGTGATCCTCCTCGCGGCGGCAGTTCGAGCCGTGACAACCCCGCTGTTCCTGTGGGTCGAGTACCACCGTCCGGGCTTCCCGGCCGACAGCTACGGTTTCAGCACCGAGGACCGGATGACGTACGGCTCGTACGCAATGGACTACATCCTCAACTGGGCGCCTGCCCGCTATCTCGGGGAGCTCGTCAACGCGGACGGCGACCAGCTGTTCCTCGACAGCGAAGTCGGCCACATGGCTGATGTGAAAGCAGTGCTGTCAACGGGATTCGTCGTTGCAACGGTCCTCGCGCTCCTGGCGATCGCCGCCTGCATTTACCTGGCACGCCGCTACCCTGGTGGCATCCGGAGGGCACTGTTCTCCGGGGCAGTTGCAACGCTGGTCCTGGCGATAGCGCTCGCGGTGGCCGGCATCCTCGCCTGGGAAACCTTCTTCACCCAGGTCCACGCGCTCTTCTTCGCCGACGGCACCTGGACCTTCCGGGTCGACGACACCCTCATCCGACTCTTCCCGGCCCAATTCTGGATCGACGCGGCAGCCACGGTCGGCGCACTCGTCCTGATCGGCGCGGTGCTGACCCTCGTGTTGACCTGGCCAACCAGGGCCCGACGCGAGAAGTCATTCGACGCCTACACCCGGCGCCGCGCCAACAGCGGAGTCTGAAGCACGAGGGCTCCTGACGATCAGCCGGGCGGGCAGCCGTAAGGTCAGATCCAGCTCGGCATCCACATGCGCAGGCGCCACTGGTTGTAGGGGATGGTTTCGGCTGTCCAGATGGGCAGGAAGAACGCCGAAACCAACACCGCCAACACAACAAACGCACCCACAATCACAATGCCGCTCTGACGCCGCCACACGTTGTCCCGGGGCCTGCCCAGGATCAACCCAAGTACGTAGACCAGCGCCAGGATGAGGAACGGCTGGAACACGACCGCGTAGAAGAAAAACATGGTGCGGTCGGGGAACAGGAACCAGGGCAGATACCCGGCCGCCACCCCGGCGAGGATGGCGCCCGCACGCCAGTCGCGCCTGCCGATCCAGAACAGCAGCACCACCAGCAATGACAGCGCAGCGGCCCACCAGATCAGCGGGTTGCCCACCACGCTGACAGCCTGGGAGCAGTCGGAGGCGCCGCAGGTCAGGCCGTCCGATTCATAGTGGAACGACGTCGGCCGGCCCATCACCAGCCAGGACCACGCAGTGGCCTCATACGGGTGCTCGGAGCTGAGGCCGCCATGAAAGGTGTACGCGCTGCGGTGGTACTCGGCCAGCGAGCGCAGGGGAGCGGGAACCCAGTCCCACAGCGGGTCCGGGTTCCCGGCTGCCCACTGACGGTTGTACGCGTCCTTTGAGAGGAACCAGCCCGTCCATGATGCCAGGTAGGTGAGCAGCGCGAGGGGAACGATCGACACGAATGCCTGCAGTCCGTCACGCACGACGGCGCCACCCACCCAGTGCCGGATGCCCACCGTACGCCGGGCAGACATGTCCCACAGCACGGTCATCAGTCCGAACACCGCAATGTAGGGGAGCGCGGACCACTTGGTGCCAAGAGCCAGCCCGAGTGCTATGCCCGCTGCGATCCGCCAGGGCCGAAGCCCCAGCCACGGCCCGTACAGCAGTTGTTCGCGCGTCGGCTGGCCATGCTCGCGGGCGGAACCCGCCATCAGCGCCGCCAGCCGGCGTCGTGCCTGGTGCCTGTCCAGTATCAGCAAGGCAAAGGCGAGGAGCACCCAGAACGAGAGGAACACGTCCAGCAGCGAGGTTCTGGAATGCACGAGGTGGTGCCCGTCCACCGCCATCAGCAGCCCGGCAACAGCACCAAGCACCGGCGAGCCGAAGAGCCGCTGGGCAACCAGAGCAAGGATGAGGATGGACAGGGTGCCCACCACCGCTGCCGTGAACCTCCAACCGAATGGACTCGACGGCCCGAACAGCAGCATCCCGAAGGCGATCATCCACTTCCCGACCGGCGGGTGCACCACGTAATCCGCGGTATCCAGGATGATGCCGGGATTGCCGTCGTTGAAGGACTCATCCGCATTCTCGGGCCATTCACGCTCATACCCGGACTGCAGGAAGGAGTAGGCCTCCTTGACGTAGTACGTTTCGTCGAACACCAGCGAGTCCGGCTCGCCCAACCGGACGAAGCGCAGCACACCGCCGATCAGCGCAACCATGACGGGCAACAGCCATCCCCACACCCCGAAGCTAAGCCACTCGCCCAGCAGCCGCCGGCGCATAGCCCGCTCAGAGAAAGCCGTGCGCGGCGAAAGAACCCACTGCCGCCCGGGCCCCTTGCGGAGGACGGCGGCTGTGGTGGTTTGGCTCACCGGTTCATCGTACCGATCGGCCCTGACAGTTTTGGTGAGCGGGCAGCCAACCTCATCCCCACCAACTAGGCTGAAGCAGTGACGGATGAAACCAGCGACGACGGCGCCCCGCTCCTGCCGGAGCCACTCACCCCGGGGCACGGCAGCATTGTGCTCGCTGCGACCCCGATCGGGAACATGGGGGACGCGACGTTCCGGCTCGTTTCGCTCCTCGAAACCGCTGACGTCATCGCCGCCGAAGACACCCGGCGCCTGCAGCGGCTCATCGGCTCTCTCGACGTGACACCACGCGGCAGGACCCTCAGCTATCACGAGCACAACGAGGCCTCCCGTACTCCGGAACTGCTCGACCTGGTCGCTGCGGGCGCTACCCTGCTGCTCGTGACCGACGCCGGCATGCCATCCGTCTCCGACCCGGGCTTCCGCCTCGTCGAAGCTGCAGCCGAACGGGGTATCGCGGTCACCGTTGCCCCCGGACCGTCCGCCGTGCTCACCGCACTCGCCCTTTCCGGCCTGCCTACGGACCGCTTCTGCTTCGAGGGGTTCCTGCCACGCAAGACGGGCGAGCGCGCCGCACGCCTGGCGGAACTTCGCACCGAACGCCGCACCATGGTCTTCTTCGAGGCGCCCCACCGGCTGCAGGCCATGATCCGCGCACTGCATCAGGAGTTCGGGCCGGAGAGGCCCGCCTGCGTCACCCGTGAACTTACCAAACGGTACGAGGAAGTCATCCGCGGGCCGCTGCAGCACCTGCTTGAGTGGGTGGAAAGCGACGTCGTGCGCGGTGAGATCGCCGTCGTCGTCGGCGGTGCACCGGCTGACCAGCCGTCCGCCCCCGAAGACCACGTCGGTGCCGTCAATGAGCTCATGAGTCAGGGACTGAGGCTCAAGGAAGCCGTGGCCGCCGTCGCGGAAGACACAAGGATCAGCAAGCGGGAACTGTATGCCGCAGTGGTGGCCGCGAGGACCTGACCAACTCAACTCCTTGGAGAAGCGGTTGCGGTTACATAACTGCGGTTGAATCTCAACCGCGGGTCTGCCTACGGTCGAAAGGGCGTGCAGCAATTCAAGGCGGCATATATCGCCGAGTCCGAGTGAGAACTAATCGTCCTGACCGACGACGTGGAACGACTGCCCCGTAATTCCACCGCGATCCAAGGAGCACATCGTGAATCCAGCAGACAATACGTCCGGTAGCCACCGTGCAGGAGCTTCCGGGAAGGGCGAGAATGCCAGTGGCGGGAAGGACCACTCCAATCATGGCGGCTCAGGCAAGATGTATCTGAAGTTCGGAGTCATCCTGCTGATCAGCCTGGTGCTGATGTGGACGTTGTCGATGTCAATGGTCCGATCGATCGATCACTTCTATTACAACCTGAGCAACTTCTGGATGGCGCTGCTCATGGTCGGGGCCATGGCGATCGTCATGGTCGTCGGCATGTGGTCGATGTTCAAGAACACCAAAGCAAACATCGCAATGCTCGTCGGATTCGCGGTGCTCTTCGTCGGGGTGTTCGCGCTCGGGCGGACGGAAACTTTCGTCGGCAACGAGCAGTTCCTGAAGTCGATGATCCCGCATCACTCACGCGCGATCCTGGTATGCCAGGAATCAAACATCACCGATCCGGAAATCGAGCAGTTGTGTACGGAGATTGTGGAAACTCAGCGGGAAGAAATCGCCCAGATGCAATCCATCCTGGATCGATACGCCTCCGAGTGATGCCATCCTCCAGAAGCGGTACGTTCCCCGGCCGTTCCGGTTGTCCTGCGCGTCTCAACACACCCTCCGCATAGAATGCGGAGACCGACCCCGGAGGTGTTGAGACACTCGTGAGTAGAGCTGGCCGTTCCGCCCAGTCTGAAGATCCTGCCTATCGGCGGAGTATCCGCCGCGCAGCGGTGGGTGACCCGAAATGTTGACCGCTACCTTGAGCCTTCTCATGGGCATCATCGTCATCCTCGCGATCATCGCTGCGAACGGCTACTTCGTCGCTCAGGAATTTGCCTATATGTCGGTGGACCGGTCCCGCCTGCGGGCACAGGCAAACCAGGGCGATGAGTCGGCCAAGCGCGCCCTGGCGGTAACCGAACGTACCTCGTTCATGCTGTCAGGGGCGCAGCTGGGTATCACTGTGACGGGGTTGCTTGTCGGCTTTGTTGCTGAACCGCTTGTGGGCGAGAGTCTGGGCGTCCTTCTCGGAGGGGTGGGCGTTCCAACTGCGGTGAGTGTCACGGTGGGAACCGTGGCGGCCCTGGCTGTTTCCACTGTTGTGCAGATGGTCTTCGGCGAGCTTTATCCGAAGAATCTCGCTATCGCCAACCCTGAACCGCTCGCGCGGGCCCTTGCGCGCTCAACAAAGATCTATCTGGTCCTGTTTGGCTGGTTGATCACGGTGTTCGACCATGCCGCGAACGCGCTCCTGCGGATGCTGCGCATCGAGCCTGTGCATGACCTCGACAGCAGCGCGACCGCCCGGGATCTTGAGCGCATTGTTGCCGAGTCGCGTGAAAGCGGCGATCTGCCCGAAGAGTTGTCGGTCATGCTCGACCGCATTCTCGACTTCCCGCAGCGGGAGGTGGAGCATGCGATGATTCCCCGGCTGCGGGTGGACTCGGTGAAGCCGACTACGACGATCGGGGAGGTACGCTTTCGGATGGCACAGGAGCACACTCGCTACCCGGTCGTTGATGACCAGGACGAGCCCGTCGGCGTGGTTCACCTTGTCGACGTGCTTGGCACAACAACTGACGACGACACCGTTGCAACCATCATGCGCACGCCCACGGTACTGCCGACGCTGATGTCCCTGCCTCACGCTTTGGAGCACATGACCCAGGAGCGCAACGAACTGGCCTGCGTCATCGACGAGTACGGCGGCTTCGCGGGAATCATCACGCTGGAGGACCTCGCGGAGGAGATTGCAGGGGAAATCGCTGACGAACATGACACCGGCTTCCCGGAATCAGTGGAAACAGACGACGCCGGCAGGTGGCGCATCGCCGGAGATGTCCACATCGACGAAGCTGAACGCTCCATCGGCCACGGACTTCCGCGCGGCAAGTATGAAACGATGGCCGGTCTGCTCATCGCCCACCACAGTGCGCTGCCCGCCGTCGGCGAAACCGTCCACGTTGCACTTCCTGATGACCCGGCAGAACTGGTCAAGGACGATCCCGTGTACCGCCGATTGGATGCGGAAGTGCTTGAACTGGACCGGCGGGTACCGAAGACAATTCGCGTAACGCTCCACGAGTCCGACAGCAGGGACGATCGTGATCTGGAGTCCGTGCCGGAGGAGGAGAAGCGATGAGCAACCCCTGGATTGTGTTGATCGCGACCGTCGGTCTTATCGGGTTGAGCGCCTTCTTCGTCGTCATTGAATTCGCTCTACTCGGAGCACGCCGCCACCGCCTCGAGGAGGCCGCTGCCACCAGCAGGGGAGCCCGTGCGGCGTTGAAGTCCGTGAACGAGCTCACGGTCATGCTCGCAGGCGCGCAACTGGGCATCACCGCCTGCACGTTCGCCCTGGGAGCTGTGACCAAACCGGCCGTGGATGCCTGGTTCACACCAATTTTCGCCGGATGGGGCCTCCCGTTCTGGGTGGCTGATACGACGTCGTTCGTGTTGTCACTCTTCATTGTGACCTTCCTGCACCTTGTGGTCGGTGAAATGGCACCAAAATCCTGGGCGATCGCTCATCCGGAGACCTCCGCGATCCTGGTGGGTCTGCCGGCACGGGCCTTCGTCTGGATTTTCCGGCCGCTACTGCGCTGGATCAACGAGGTGGCGAATCGTCTCGTCAAAGCGTCCGGAGTGGAACCTTCCGACCGGGCCGCAGTGGGAGGGCAAGACGTCGATACCATCCGCCACCTGGTTGAACACTCCGCGAATGTCGGAGCGCTTGATGCATCGATCCGCACCCCAATCTCAGGCGCACTGGACCTGGAGGAGCTCCGGGTTGAGACACTCATCGCCGAGGGAACGGCGCCCACGGCGGTGCAGCCGGACGCGACCGCGTCGGATGTACGGGAGGCAGCTGCACGTTCCGGTCACATGCGGATTCTCGTCCAGCCGGATACCAGTGAAGGAATACCCGGCGTCGTCCATGTGCGTGACACGCTTCTTGAACCGGCTGACCGGCCCGCGCGCGAGTTCGCGCGCCCGGCGTACGTTCTCGCACCCGAGGTGCCGGTGCACGAAGCCCTGGCACGCATGCGACGGGCTCGGGAACAACTCGCGGTAGTGATGGATGGTCACCGGCTCCTCGGTATTGTCACGCTCAACGATGCCCTGCGTAACGTCCTACCTCGCATCGGGGTCTGATGTATCACAGGGTATGTGCGGCGAGGTTCGAAACCGTGAACAAGGATGGGCGGTGAGGAGCTGGGTTTGGCTCTACCGAAAACCGGGTGTAGTTCCAAGGTCAGGTAGAAGGAGGGCTCTGGGATGGGTTAGGATCTTTCTATCAAGGGGAGTACTCCCGTCTGTGATCGGCCCGTCATTACGGATGCACTGAAGCATCTCGGGTCGTCGGTTCCGGTGTCGTCCGGGCGGAGGAGACCTTGGCGTATCTGTCAACGCCTACCCCTTGGGAGCACCCCTATGCAGGTCACACCTTTGATCTGGCTCATCACGATCGCTGTGACGATCCTGTTCTTCGTCTACGAGTTCTTCGCCCACGTGCGTAAACCCCACGAGCCGTCCATCGGGGAATCGGCGCGCTGGTCCGCTTTCTACATCGGATTGGCATTGCTGTTCGGTGTGGGAATCGGCACGGTTTCGGGATGGACGTTCGGCGGCGAGTACTTCGCCGGCTACCTCACCGAGAAGGCACTGTCGATCGATAATCTGTTCGTCTTCCTCATTGTCATGGCCGGATTTGCGGTGCCGAAGAAGTACCAGCAGAAGGTGCTGATGATCGGAATCATCATCGCCCTGATCCTGCGCGGCGGGTTCATCGCCATCGGAGCGGCCCTGATCGAGAACTTCTCCTGGGTGTTCTACCTCTTCGGTGCCCTGCTGCTCGTGTTGGCCTACCGGCAGGCATTCAGCAGCCACGAGTCCAATCCCGCTGACGGTAAGTTCATGACACTCGTGCGCCGGGTCCTGCCCGTCACTGACGAGTATCACCAGGACAAGCTCACCGTGATGCAGGGCGGGAAGCGCTTCGTCACGCCGATGCTGCTCACAATCATCGCGATCGGCTTCGTGGACCTTATCTTCGCCGTCGATTCGATCCCGGCGATCTACGGCCTAACCAACGAGGCCTATATTGTCTTCACCGCAAACGCGTTCGCGCTGATGGGTCTGCGTCAGTTGTTCTTCCTCATCGGAGGGCTGCTCGAGCGTCTGGTCTACCTCGCCCAGGGACTGGCCGTCATCCTCGGCTTCATCGGCGTGAAGCTGGTCTTCCACGCCCTGCACGTCAACGAGCTCTCCTTCATCAACGGCGGGGAACCGATGCTCTGGGTGCCCGAGATCCCCATCTGGTTCTCGCTGCTCTTCATCGCAGCCACAATCGTCGTCGCGACGGTGGCGAGTCTGCTCAAGACCCGCCGCGACGAGAGCAAGGACGACCGCGGGCTGGTCCACGGCGAACCGGTGCTCACTGCCGACCCAGAGGACGGGGTCGAGGAGTCCGAGGTCGACGAGAAGACGACGTCCACCGCAGCCAAGTCCAATTAGCACCCCACCGGCAGCTGTGAAAGGGGTGACCCAGGGCATCTCCGCCCTGGGTCACCCAAACCCCGACGACGCTAAGATGCATAGCATTGCAGCGGATGCCTAGGCGGCAGCAGCGAGACTGCCGCTTATCGCGGTTCACTGCTGGGTCTGGCGATCACTGAGAGATTAGTGCTGTTTCAGGGGGCTGGTGGTGCGTCAGTGTTCACTGACGTGGCGAGCAGATAGGGGTCGTTTTCCCACTGCTCGTATAGAGCGTCATCGAGGTCCACTCCTAGTTCGTTTTCGACTTCTGCGATGTCCAGGTACTCGTAGACTGTGCCGTTGACGAACACGGCCTGTCCTGGTTCTAACTGCTGCGCTTCCCCTTCATGGAGCACTAGCAGCGGGTCGACGGTGGTCTCGTCCATCCCCGCGAGGGTGAACCCCTGTGCGTCGAGTGGCTCTCGGACCTGGGCGGACAGGGTTACTTCCTCGCCGAAGTATATTGTCAGCTCGTCCCAGAAACTCTGGTCGTACACTTCGTCGTAAGGCCCGGATTCGAGCGTGTCGTCGGCTTCTTCCTCATCGATATTCTCCAGCTCGAGACCGGGGTCTACGTTCTCCTCTCCGCAGCTGGTCACGCCCAGCACGGCAATTGGTAGCACCGCGATCGTGGCGGCCTTCATCCAGGTGGTCGGTGTTCTTGCTTCCATCTTTTCCTCCATCCGCGGAACCGGTGCCTGTTGGCGTCCAGGTTTGTCGGTCGTCTTCGTTCGGGTTGTGCCTCAGGTGCCCGATGCTTCGGGTGCGTCGATGGCGGTGACTTCGAGGTAGTGCTCTCCGATCCAGTCCTCGTGGAGCGCGTCGTCGAGGTCTATTCCCGTTTCTTCCTCGGCGGTCTCGGGGTCGAAGGATTCCATCACAACCCCGGTAAGCTGGATCGGCATGCCGGGTAGGACATTGTCGGTGTCGTTCCCGTTGAGCACGAGCAGGGGATCGACGGTGGGGTCGTCCTCGTTGATGATGGTGAATGAGGTGGGGGAGAGTACGTCGTGGACCTCCGCGGAGAGGCTGACTTCCTGACCGACATAGGTTTCGATCTCGTCGTAGATATTCGGGTCGTATGGCTCAGTCTCAGCCTCGGCACAACCGGCCAGTCCGAAACTGGCTGAAGCTATGACTGACAGTGCGGTGGCCTTTTTCAGGGATGCCAGCCTCGTTGGTGCTCTCATGGTTCGTCCTCCGTGGATATTTGTCAGGTGACCCACCTCCGGGGCGCGCTCATTCACGGTAAGCACGCGCGATTCCTGCATCCAACGAGAGTAATTCTCTTGTTACACGCGGGTCGGGAACTTTCCACAGCTGGCAACCATGCTCGTACGGCCTATTACCGCAGGGATTCAGTAGGGACAGTTGATGGAATGACGGCGACCCATCACGGAAACGAGATGCCGATCGTTACTCCCCCGTTATATCCGTTCTCGTGCCTCCGGGCGTGACCGTTCTAGTCGGTGGTTAGGGAGGCAGCGTTGATGGCTTCGACGTACGCCTGTTCTTCCCATTCTCCGAACACGGCGGCGTCCAAAGCTAGATCCAGTTCCTGTTCCACTGTGGCTGGATAAAACTCTTCGTGGACTACACCTGTCACTCCCACGGGCATTCCGGGAGTGAGTCCGGGGAGTTCCGTTTTATGGACTATCAGCAGCGGTTCGATGATGACCTCGTCGACATCGACCACGTCCTGCTCGGGCCGGTTCGTGGCGTTCGTGGAGCTTACGATGGTGAACACATTCGGCGAGATGACTTCGCCCACGATGGCCGCCAACGTGACTTCCTCACCAACGTAGAATTCCACATCGTCGAAGAACTCGTGGTCGTAAACCCCGGTGTAGTCCTCGTAGGAATCAACGGCTCCCGAATCTTCCTCCAGCGCCTCAGCGCCCGCCTCGGCTGACTCTTCAACGAGGCCTGGGAGGTCATCTTCTTCAGAACTGGTGCACCCGCTCACACCGATTAGCGCGGCAGGCAGAATTGCTAACGCAGCAACTGTACGTATCAACGACTCCTTCTCAACGTTCATGGTTACTCCTGTTCGTGAGGGGCCGTTGCCGCCGTATTTCACGGAAGCCGCGGTCTCCTGCTGCTTGAAGGTGTCCATCCACCTTGTCTTCGTCGGTCCCTGCCGGTCAAGGAGAACTGCCTGTTGAAACACTGACAGCTGGAAACTGTGCACAGCTCTCAATCGCTGCGAGGTAACGAATACACACGCTGGGCTTTTAGCGCGGTCACGGTCTTGTAAAGGCGGTTGAAGCCTGATCGGACGCTTGCTTACGGTCGAAGGGACGTAGATAGCAAATCCAAGTACATGCGATAGGGCGGATGCGTCACCGCCCCCGCCTGAAGGAGGAATTATGACTATCCAGCAGAAATACCCATGGACGCGGAAGATGGCTTTCGCGGCGATCGTCCCATTCACCGCTGTAGGCCTTGTAGCCTGCGGAGGAGAGACCGTCGTTGAGGAAGCCGAAGAGGAAGGTCCGGTTGCTGAAGCGGCCATCCTTGGCGAAACCGTGACACTGCAAACGGAAGTGCAGGAAATCGTGGGCCCGAATGTTTTCACGGTGGGAGACGATGACACCCTCATCCTCGCTGCCGCCGGGATGGGCGACGTACTCGAAGAGGGCGACAACGTGCAGGTGACAGGCACGGTGCGGAACTTCATTCTCACCGACATTGAGGCAGAGGGCTTCGATTTCAATGACGATGAAGCGGCGTACGTCGTGGAATACGAACAGGAATTGGTTGTCATGGCCGATGATGTGGAGGAGCTGCCCTAGGATCAGTCCCTCGGACGTCGTAGACAGCGCGGGCTTGATGTGAAAGGTGAGGGCCTCCTGGTGTCAGAATGTGAGTTATCACCTCATTCTGACAACGGGAGGCCCTCCTCTTGCCAGCGATATGCAGCGGAATTTTTAGCCATCTCCATCATCGGCGGCCGTTAGTGACGTGGGCTGTCGGAGTCGCCGGGTCGAGGTTGTCGATGAGGTCGGCCAGTGCAGTGTTGACTTCATCGGGGTGGGTGAGGTTCACCATGTGACCGGCACCTTTCACCATGATCAGGCGGGCCGAGGAGCCGATTTCGTGGGCAAGGTGCTCGCTTCGTTCGGAGGGGATAGCCCTGTCTTGGGTTCCGCTCACGATGAGGACGGGGATGCTCTGAAGCACGTTCAATGCAGCGGGAACGTTATAGCTCACCAAGGCTGGGTAGAACGCGGTCGCTATCGCCAGCGGCGTGCGAATCCAGGAGTCCTGCATGATCTGCGCGGCTTCCTTCGGCGGATCATTGCGGCTGAAGAGTCTGTGGATCAGCCATCGTCGTCCCTTTGGTCTGCGGAACGGCGCGATGTGGTCGATGATCGGGGAGATCAGCCATAGAAGCCATGAGGCCGCCGTTGTCAAACGTAGTCGCACCGCTAGCCGCGCGGCTGCGTGGGGCATCGTCATGGCGGGGAGGTGTCCCGCGGCGGTCGAAAGCAGGGTGACCGCCACGATTCGTTCTCCGAAAAGCTCCGGACGCTCTCTGGCAAGGGTCAGCGCGGCCATTCCTCCCATCGAGTGGGCGACAAGAACTATCCGACCGGGGGATTGGTCCTCGATGACGCGGGCCAGGTCGCGTGCGAGCTGGTTGATTGTCGCTTTCCGGAAGCGGCCCCAACCGCTGGAACCATGGCCCCGCTGATCGAAGAGCACCAAACGTCCCCGATCACGTAGGGCAGCTCGTTGGGCCTGGAATTCCTGTAAACGGGAACCGAATCCGTGAACAAAGACAACCGTGAGCGGGCCCTCGACCTGTCCATCGGTCTCCACGTGCAGCTGCACCCCATCGTCGGTGGTGATCGTGGATTCAGCCCGTGAACTGACTTGTTGGGATGTGCGCCGCGCGTAGGTGAGACGGGCGGCCACGCTAGACGCAGCGAGCACGACGCCGGCCACCAACAGCCTCATACGCCCTGCCCTATATTCGCCGGTGGCCGCGGTCGGATTTTGTCGGTCGTTTCTCATGGGATCAGTCATCGGCGGTTACCTTCCGGCTTTCCAGCGGCGTGGGTTCAGAGACGGGCCTGGACGTTTCTGCGGCGTTAGGTTTTGAGGATCCGCGCGCTGGTTTGAAGTAATGCCAGCAGACAGAAACCCACCCGGCGGCGAAGATCACGCTGATCACTGTGTCGGTCGGATAATGAACGCCCCAGTACACTCGGGAAATGCCCACGCCCAGCACGATGAGTGGGGCGAGGATGAAGCCGAGGTAGCGCAGCCGGGACTGCGACCATGCTCCGATCAGGAGAGCGAGCCCGCTGTACAGGACGACAGCGGCCGCCACATGTCCGGAAGGAAACGATGAGGTCGGCGGAAGCCCTTCGGACAGGTGATCGACGTCCGGCCGGGGCCGGCCGACGATCATTCCAGTGATCAGATACAACGCGGTCTCGCCGGCCACAATCACGAGCAGAAACACCGCAGGAGCGGTACGCCTCGTAATGGCCAGGGAGAGTGCCGCGGTGACCAGCAGAACTCCAATGATTCCGGTGGTGGTCCCGAAGGACCCGGCGACCATTGCCAGGGCGTTCAACGTGTCCGTGCGGTGCTCAGCGAACCATTGCACCACTGCCTCGTCCATACGCTCGATAGAGGTAAGTACCCCGGTGATGAGGAATCCCACACCGGTCACACCGGCGGCAATGAGCACCCAGATACCGGCGAGTTTCCCTGCGCTGCTCCGCCCGCCGGGTAGTAGCCGGTCACCTGCTGGTGCCAGGGCAAGCGCGGCCCGGTCCTGTGCCCGCAGCCCGAACCACCAGCGCGTGCGCAGGCCAGGAGGCTGTTGCCACTTCCGGAAGGCCCATACGGTCGCTCCCAACCAGGCTAGCCCTAGCAGCCAGCCACCGAGCGCCGGTCCCAATGGGACAGCCCCTGCAAGGACCCGAACGACGTCGAAACCAACTACAGCGACCGCCGGGCTGATCACTGCCCAGGTCCGTCCCTTCACCGGGACGACGGGTAGGAAGACCAGCAGCAGGACTCCGCACGTAACAGTGAGCTGTATCGACCCGCCGGAAAACACGCTTTCGCCTCCCGAGCTCGCACCGCTCGTGAGGGGGTCGAGTGTCATCAGGAGCATCCCGCCGCCGGCGAGAACGGCCATCCCCACGGCAGCAGCGGCCACGTACACCGCCAGCGCGTGATGAGCGCGTATCAGCAGCCACACTGCCGCCACGGGCAGGATTAGCCATCCGGCTTGCGCTGCGATCTCCGCAACGAAGTTCGCGGCGCCGCCCAGCACGTCAATGAACCCGCCCACTGAGGAACTGGCAGTACTGGGCAGCAGCGCCACCTTTTCGAACACCAGGCCCAGAGCAGTCAGCGCGAGAAGGATCCCGGCACACCGCAGGACGAATCGGTTCATCCCCTCCGCCAGTTCATTTGCCATCATGGGCTCCTCTCTTGTGGTTCTTCGCCCTGCCTATCTTTACTGCAGGTTCGCGGTTAGGCGGCATGCGTTGTCCAGAAACTTCTGAGGTGCTGGCCGTTCCTGCCAGGAGCGAAGATCCAGTTGGTGGCTTTCGGCACGGTATTGTGCCGCGATCCCGTCGAGGTCCTGGACTATTCGCCGGTCGTGAACCAGAAGGTTGATTTCCTGGTTCAGCTCGAAGGACCGTATGTCCATGTTCGAGGAAGCGATGACTGCGGTCTCCTCATCAACGAGTACATATTTGGAGTGAAGGACGTATGGCTCCCGGTAGAGGTGGATGACAATACCGGCGCGGAGGATCTCTTCGTAGTAGGAGCGCTGCGCGTGATGCGTCAACAGATGGTCCGAGGTCGCGCCGACGCAGAGATCGATTCTGACCCCGCGCTGGGCAGCCGACGTGAGGGCGATGAGTAGCGACTCATCGGGAACCAGGTAGGGACTGCACATCAGAACCCGCTCCTGGGCCCCGTAGATGAGTTGGTTGAAGAGGCGAAGGTTGTTCGCGTTCCCCAGCCCCGGTCCACTGGGCACCAGTTGGCAGTAACTACTGTTCGCCGGGGCTGTTGCTCGGCTGTCCATTCCCGCTGCAGGGATCGCTTCAGGCGGCAGTGATGCGGACGGATCGGTTTCGGCGGACCAGTCGGCGAGGAACACCGTATTGAGGCTCCCGACCAGTGGGCCTTCCACCTGGACCATCAGATCGATCCAGGTGAACCCCTTCTTCTGGTTCCGTTTCTTGTTGTAGCTGGCGTCGATCATGTTTTGCGATCCGGTGAAGCCCATCCGGTTGTCCACGACGAGGATTTTCCGGTGATTGCGCAGATCCGGTCGTTGATAGTGGAAACGAGGCGGAGCGGCCGGGAGCATTCTTCGCCAACTGATGCCGGCAGCATCCAATCGCGAGATAGCTGCCTCATACCCGGGAAACCCGACACTGCCTACATGGTCAACCAGCACGCGCACCCGCACGCCGCGAGCATGCGCCTTCTCCAGGGCATCGAAGAAGCTGTCCGTCGACGGATCGGCAGCGAGAATGTAGAACTGTGCGTGAACAAAGGCGGAGGCGTGCTCTACCGCATGCGTCATCGCCTCGATACTTTCACCGTAGTCCGGGTGAAGCGTCAAGTCGTTCCCGGCCAACAACGGAGTCGCTCCGTTGCGCTGATTGAGGGTGACAGCCGCTTGTATCGACGGTGGAATGGGGGATGGAAGTGAATGCTCAGTTCCATCGCCTGGGTTGGGCTGCATCTGGCGCTGAAGCTGGGTGATCAGGCTTTGCTCCAAGCCGGCGCGGTGGCCCCGGAGGCTGGATTTGCCGAAAAGCAGGAAGACTATCACCCCGATAATCGGCAGGAAAAATATGAGAACGAGCCAAGCCAGGGCAGCAGAGGGACGTCGGTTGCGAGGAACGATACCCAAGGCCGTGATCCGAATCAGGAAATCGACGACGACAAGCCACGTGAGTGTTCGGCCTGCGGGTGAACCCCACCATGAGAGGAAGTCCAAGACTCAGTTGACCGACGAAGCTGTGGCTGTTGCGGTCGTCTTCTTGCCA
Source organism: Arthrobacter sp. TJ-270 (assembly GCF_058269075.1). Taxonomy (NCBI): domain Bacteria; kingdom Bacillati; phylum Actinomycetota; class Actinomycetes; order Micrococcales; family Micrococcaceae; genus Arthrobacter; species Arthrobacter sp. TJ-270. The sequence goes on from NZ_JBZCNB010000002.1 coordinate 240,164, forward strand.
GAACCGGCTGCACCCGGCGCGGTGGTGACGGGCGCCGAGAGCGCGGCCATCTTCTTCTTCTTCGTCCAGGTGTGCTTGTTCTTAGTGCCCATCGCTCCTGCTTCAGGTTGAGGGCCGGACGGCACAATCCGTGCCCCCCGGTAGTGGTCGGGAGTTATCAGCGCCTGGAGGACACCGTAAGCACGCTCAGGAAAAAGGTTCAAAGGCAGTAACCCGGGCGTTACCCTCTCCCGGCAGGCGTTATCGGGCTGTTACTCAACGTCTGGTTCGTGCCCTGATGACCGAGCCATTTTGCGAACAGTACCGGGCGTCGCACTACATGTGGGATGTGCTCTTTTCCCTACGACCCGACCGCTTAGCCCAGCCCGGCGGGTTCCTGGTGGCCGTCGTCGTCGGTGATTCGCCCGCTGACCGGCTTCCGCGAGAGGTGAACGTCACCGGATTCCGGGCCGCTGGCAGTCGCTGCGGCTACGGCGTCGTGGTCATCGGCTTTGGTGTAGGCGTGGCGCAGGTGCACCGGCTCAATGGGGGCACCCTGGCGCTTTTCCTGCCGCCTCTTGGCCGCGAGGTTCAGGGCTTCGACAGCGATCGCGAAGGCCATCGGCCCGTAGATGAGGGCCTTGTCGATCTTGACCCCGAAGCCGTCGGCGATCAGGAACACACCGATGAGCACCAGGAACGCCAGCGCCAGCATCTTGACGGTGGGATGCCTGTTGACGAAGGCGAAGATGTACTTCGCTGAGAAGAGCATGATCGTGAATGAGGACAGGACGGCGACGATGATGACCAGAAGGTTGTCGACCATTCCGACGGCGGTGATCACCGAGTCGAACGAGAAGACCATATCCAGGATGATGATCTGCCCCAGCACGGCACCAAACGTGGCAGCCTTCACGCCACCGACACCATGGGACTCCGTGCCTTCAAGCTTCTCGTGGATCTCGCGAACCGCCTTGTAGACGAGGAACAAGCCGCCGAAGAGCAGGATCAAATCCCTGCCGGAGAATCCCATGCCGAAAAGCTCGAAGAGATCCTCGGTGAGGGAAATAATCCAGGAAGCCGCGAACAGCAACACGATGCGCATCAGCATTCCGAGCGTCAGTCCGAGGTTTCGGGCTTTCGCCTGTTGCTCCACCGGGAGCTTGCTCGCCAGGATGGAGATGAAAATGACGTTGTCCACACCAAGGACTATTTCCAGGATGAACAGTGTCACGAACGCGATGGCCAGGTCGGGTGTCAGCTCGAATGCCAATTCCATCCGGCCAGCCTAGCAATGTGCATGGCACGTTTCGTGGGGCACGCGGGCCTGTTACTGTCGGCAGGCCAGGGGACTAGCAGCCGAGAGAGAGTTCAAGCAGATGAAACGTGTGTTCAAGATCGTCGGGGCAGTCTTCGGTGTACTGGTAGGCGCACTGCTGGTTTACGGGGTGCTGATCGAGCCGCGATTGATCCTCGACGAGCGTCGCTACGAGATCGCGATCCCGAATCTCGACCCGGAGTGGGATGAGGCCGAGGTAGCCGTATTCTCCGATATGCAAGTGGGTATGTGGTTCGCGAACACCGGCATGATCGAGCGGATCGTGGAACGGACGGTGGAGGCGGATCCCGCCGCGGTTCTGATCGGCGGCGATTTCGTCTACAGCCACGACCCCGGCAACCAGAAGAAGATAGACACCGTTGTCACCCTGATTTCGCCGCTCACCGAAGCGGGAATCCCGGTCTTCGCAGTACTGGGAAATCACGACTACATCGTCGGAGCAGAAGAAGAACTAACCGCCGCCCTGGAATCCATCGGGGTAACGGTGCTGCTCAACGAAACCGCCGAGATCCCATCAACGGCAGGAGCACCCCTGCATATTGTCGGGCTCGGTCCCGCCTACGAGAACCTGGCAGACACTGAAAAAGCATTGGACGGGCTGGACCCGGACGAGGCGCGACTGGTACTCATGCATAACCCGGATACCTTCAGGGCCATGCCTGCCGGCAGTGCGCCTCTGGCCGTGGCCGGGCACACGCACTGCGGGCAGATAGCCGTTCCTGGAACGCCGGAATGGTCGTGGCTGGCCCTCACATCAGAGCAGCCTGTTGTCGCTGATGGGTTTGCCCCGACTGATTTCGGCGCTTCCGGAAATCAACTATACGTAAACTGCGGTATCGGCTTCAGTGACATTCCTGTACGGATCAGTGCCCCGCCACAACTGGCATTCTTCGAACTCACCGCAGAGACCTCACCGACCAGGTAAGAGGACAAACACGCGACCCGGGAGTTCCCAGCCGGTCCCGGCTGGCTAGTTGGCTTCCTTGGCTTGGGCGGTATGGGTGAGGGTCATCAGTAAGAGCCCACCCACGAGGTTCCCGGACGTCGCGAGGAGAACGTTCATCCCCACCTCTGCGTAGGTGATGTCGCCGCCGAGCCATAGGCCGGCAAGCAGATGGAGTGCGGAGACGACGACATGGTCGAAGGGTCCCAGTGCCAGGAATACCCCGACAAGGTAAGCCAGGACCATACGGCTGCCGGCGGAACCGACAGCGTGAAGCAGATACGAGAGCAACGTCAGGAGGGTCCCCGCGGCGATGGCACGCATGAAGGTGGCTAGTCCGCTCTTCGCCGTGATTTCTTCGGCTACCTTGATCAGTACTTCGTGGGCGCCCGCAGGTAGAGCACCTTCCACAATGAAGACACCAGCCATAACCGCCCCACCGAGGAGGTTGAGAACCAGGATGATCGCCCACAGTCGGACAAGCCGGAACCAGGTCGATCTCTGGCGCCGGTCTATCGCCACCGCGACCGGGTCGAAAAAGTTCTCGGAGAACAACTCTGACCGGCCGATGACGAGGAATACCAGCCCCATCCCGAAGGCCAGCGCCCCCGCGAGCTTGGCTGGCCCTGCTCCCGCCGCCGGTTCAACGAGGTGTTCTGCCATAGCAAGAGCGATGATCCCGAACACGATGGTCACACCTGCAATGAAACCGGTCGACACCTGTTCGAGCGGCGGCATGGCCAACCGGCGCTCACCCTCACTCTTCGCGCGGTTGTAGATTTCCTCAGGCGCCGGTTCCGTCATCAGCAATCACCCCCTCCCACCCTTACCGGGACAAACACCGTGTGCACCCTTCGATCCGCGCCCGGCCTGCATCCTGCAACGCTACCCACAGACTCAGGCCCCAGCCAAGGGCTCGGCCGACCATCTAGACCTCGATGCGAGCAAAAACGTTACCCAGGCATAATTGAGCGCCGACTGTGCACTCCGACAGTGCTTGGCGCTCTACGTGGTGCAGATTTGTATGGACAGGGCTTGAAACGCAGGGCTAGCGTGAGAGCTCTGACACAGTACCGACTCAGGCCTCCACCTCGATGATCGTAAAGGCTCCCGGATGACTATTACCGCACAGCGTGAACAAGAACTTCTGTCCTCGGTCCCCACCGGCCTGCTGATCGGCGGCGAATGGCGAGACGCTTCGAACGGCAAAACCTTCGACGTCGAGGACCCCGCAACCGGCAAGACGCTGCTGAGCATCGCCGACGCCAGCCCCGAAGACGGCAAGGCCGCACTCGACGCCGCCGCTGCCGCACAGGACGAGTGGGCACTCACCGCACCCCGGGAGCGCGGCGAAATCCTCCGCCGCGCCTTTGAGCTCGTCACCGAACGCGCCGACGACTTCGCGCTCCTCATGACCATGGAAATGGGCAAGCCCCTAGCCGAAGCCCGTGGTGAGGTGACCTACGGTGCCGAGTTCCTCCGCTGGTTCTCCGAGGAAGCCGTGCGGACCTCCGGCCGCTACTCCACAGCCCCGGACGGCAAGTCGCGCATCCTCGTCAACAAAAAGCCCGTCGGCCCCTGCCTGCTCATCACCCCGTGGAACTTCCCGCTGGCAATGGCTACGCGCAAGATCGCCCCCGCGGTCGCCGCAGGCTGCACCATGGTGCTCAAGCCCGCGAACCTGACCCCGTTGACATCCCTACTGTTCGCCAAGGTCCTCGAAGAGGCCGGCCTTCCGGCAGGCGTGCTAAACATCGTCTCCACCACCGACGCCGGTGGCGTCACCGGACCCCTCATCAAGGACAGCCGCCTCCGCAAGCTCTCCTTCACGGGCTCGACGCCGGTTGGCCGCCGCCTACTGGCTGACGCCTCCGAGAACGTCCTGCGCACCTCCATGGAGCTCGGCGGGAACGCACCGTTCGTGGTATTCGAGGACGCCGACCTTGACGCGGCTGTCGCAGGCGCCATGGCCGCGAAGCTCCGCAACATGGGCGAGGCTTGCACCGCCGCCAACCGGTTCATTGTGCACGAGTCCGTCGCCGCGGAGTTCGCCGACAAGCTCGCCGCCCGCATGAAGGACGTCACTCCGGGCCGCGGCACCGAGGACACCTCGAAGCTGGGCCCGCTGATCGACGGCAAGAGCCGCGACAACGTGCACTCGCTGGTGCAGGACGCGGTCAACGACGGCGCGCAGGTCCTTGCCGGCGGATCCCCGCTGGACGGCCCCGGCTACTTCTACCCGGCGACGGTGCTCACGGATGTTCCGCAGAAGTCCCGCATCCTGCAGGAGGAGATCTTCGGCCCGGTAGCGCCGATCATCACCTTCTCGAACGAGGACGACGCCGTCCGGCTGGCCAACAACACCGAGTACGGACTCGTGGCGTACGTCTTCACCCGTGACCTCAACCGCGGGCTGCGGATGGGCGAGCGGCTGGACACCGGCATGCTCGGCCTCAACGCCGGCGTCATCTCCAACGCGGCGGCACCGTTCGGCGGCGTGAAGCAGTCGGGCCTGGGACGCGAGGGCGGGTACGAGGGTATCGAGGAGTACCTCTACACGCAGTACGTGGGCATCGCGGACCCGACCGCCAGCTAACCCTGCCGTGAATGGGCAGGACCCGCCCCTTTCGATTGGACATAAGGGGCGTGTCCTGCCAAATCAACGTGCGGTGGAGGAGGCTGCGACAGCCTCTTCGCTGCGCTGCGCTCCGAAGGGCTGCCACAGCGAGCGGGGCCAGAACCTGGCACGGAGCCGTGCGGAGACGTCGGCGGACTGGTGGAGCGCGTCAGTAACCGTCCGCACGTCGGCCCAGCTGTTCGTCGTCCGGGTCTCCGCACCGGCGAACTCCGCATATTCCTCTTCCTCGTAGGAACGCCGTAGCCGCTCGAGCGCGGCCGCGGCGCCGTCGTCGAACTGGCCGAGCTGCCGCAGCCGCTGCTCGAAGCTCCGGGGAGTGTCGGTCGGCAGGGGAGGGATGCCGTAGTCCGAGGCAAGCTCGACAGTTTCCGCCCACGCCACCGTCGCGGCCCCCACTCCTTCGGTGTTGGCGGTGATTGAACGACAACGGCGGTCGGTACGCAGCATCCGCAGCGCCATCGGCAGCAGCACGAGCACTCCGAGCAGCACAGCGAGGATTACGCCGAGGGTGGAGCTTCGCTCGGCGCTCTCACGTCCGGCCTTGGCTGTCTCTTCCTCTTCAGAGTCGGGGAACGGTGTTGCGATGGATGGGTTGCCTGTTTCGACGCCCGGGTTCAGGTTGTCCGAATTGACTGACGGGCCCACCGGGTTGAGGGTGGTGAGCGCATAATCGGGAACCACACCCCGTGACGGCGTCGGCTCGAACTGAACCCAGCCGACGCCCTCGAAATACAGTTCGGGCCAGGCGTGTGCGTCCTTGGAATTGATGGTGTACTCGGTGAATTCCGTGCCGCCCTGCCCAATGACCTCCTCGCCGGTGGGCGTCCCGGGGGAGTAGCCCACGGCTACCCGGCTGGGGATTCCGGCCAGCCGGGCCATCACCGCCATGGTCCCTGCGTAGTGGACGCAGTACCCGGACTTGGACTCGAGGAACCTGGCCATCACGTCGAGGCTGTTGCCGTCATACCCGCCGTCCACGGGCGCGTCCACCGAGTACACGAAGGACGGTCCGCGCAGGAAGCTCTGGATGGCGATCGCCTGGCTGTACGGGTTGGAGATTCCATCGATAACCGAAGCCGTGGTGTTGCGGATGATGTTCGGCAGCGAGTCGGGAAGGGCGAGGTACTGCTCGGGCACCGATTCCGGGTTGGCCGGTGGAATGCGCTGCAGCCGTTCCTTGGTCAGGACCGGTTCGGTGCTCTCCACCAGGTATTCCTGCTGCGCGGTGGATCCGCCGTCGATCGCGAGGATGCTGAGGTTCCCCGGGTCATAGGCCCACTGCCCATTCAGCCCGCTGATTCTGACCGGAGCGTAGGGTGCGAGGAGCCATGGGCTGGTGAAGCTGTCCGTGCTGATTCGTGTGAGTGTCGATTCTCCGAGGGGCTGCCCTTCGGAGGCCATGTCTTCCACGCCGGCCACGCGCTGCCCGAGCCGCTGGTCAGGCTCCCAGCGCTGCCCGCTGAAGTCCTCCAGCGTGACCGACCGCAGGTACAACGGTTCATTGGCCGTGGTTGCGTAATCGATCCGCCCGAATCCGTTCGGGTTCCGCAGGTCATTGCCCAGCGTGACGATCGGGTTCAGGCCGGTTGCCGTTCCCCACAGGTTCATCCGTGCTCCCTGCGGGAAAGCACCCGAGTTGAAGCCCGGAATGGCCAGCGGAAGTACGACGGCGATGCCCAGTGCCAGCGCGCCTATCGTCAGGCCGCGGGACACGTGGGCACCGGACAGTTCGCTGGTGGACGCGGATTCCCGCCGCTCCTCCCGCCAGTGCGCACAGCCCAGCAGCAGGAGGAAGCCTGCTACCGCGGCAATGAAAGCCGGCACGCCCACGCTGTTGATGCGTACGACGGCGGGAACCACCAGGATTGCCAGCAGCGCCAGTCCGCTGGTGGCCGGCATCCGCAGCGTGTTGGCGAGCGTATCGACGAGGATGGCGATGAGCCCCACTCCGGCGCAGACCACCAGGAAGAGTCCGGCCGTCGGCAGCACCGGTGCCACCTGCGACACCACGGTGTTCTGCGCGTGTCCCAGCAGGATGGTCAGCCGGCCGGTAAAGCCGTCGCCGGGGAGAACACCGAGCGTGCTCTGCGTTGGGAAGAACTGCCAGATCAGCGAACCCGCCAGTGCCAGGACGCCCACAAGGGGTGGAAAGTAGACGGGAAGCCGTGAAGACCGCGTTAGCGCCATGAAGAAGAGCACCGTTCCCACGGTGACCAGGACGGGTGTGAACCAGGTCCAGCCGAAGATCACTCCGGAGAGGCTCAGCGAGGTCAGCATGACGGCCACGAAGGAGGCGGCGCTCACGAGCAGGTGCCAGTGGTTCCCGGGCGCAGTCTCGGGCCGGTTGGGTAGGAGGCGTTGGGCCCGCCCGGTGGGGGCGGGGCGGGAGAGGGTGGCGGTCATGCCTGTGCTCCTGTGCCGGATCTCAGCGTGGTTTTCGCCGTGGATGAGGTCACCGTGGCGGGCGGGGCGTCGAAGTGCGCCCAGGCTGCGGACACTGACGCGTTGGGGGTTACCGCGACAACGTGCCAGCCGGAACCCCGGAGGATGTCCATGACACCGTGCAGGTCCCGCGGACGCTCACTGACCAGGATGGCGAAGGACTGCGAACCGTACTCCGCCGCGGGCCCGAGGTCGCGTGCCTCGGCTTCGGTGATGGCACCGAGCAGGGCGATCAGCGGTCCGCGGTTCTTCAGGCCGGCCAGCTTGTCCAGCATCGGGTCGCCGAAGGGCACCCGGTGAGGGGAGGAGCCCCCGTTGCCGGACCGTCGCACGGCGTGTGATCCGGATCCCGCGGGAACCGACCCCCGCTTCTGGGAACCCGCCGCACGCTTGGTGGGCTCCGGCAGCAGCTCCAGCGCCGCCAGCCCCTGCGCGATCCCGTGGAGCCCTGTCTGCCCGGTGAACTCCTCGTCTTCGGGCCAGGGTGCGGAGACCGAACGCCGCAGTGCCGGAGCCCCGGTTTCATCCAGGAAACGGAGGGAGTAGCTGCGTTCCAGCAGGTGCGCGGCGATCGATACGGCAGCGACCACAGCCCACTCGAACGTCGGGGAGGAGAGCATGCCCCCGTCGGAGTCGGGGTCGCCTCCGAACGCGGACAGGAAGCCGGACCCGTAACTGGCTTGCCGCTGATCGAGGATCAGGGTGGCCTCGGGGGTGGTGACGGATTCTTCCTGGCGGACCATGAGTTCGTTGTGCCGGGCGGTCGCCGCCCAGTGGACCCGGCGCATGGGGTCGCCGTGGCGGTACTCGCGGGTCATGACGTCGTCGTCGCTGGGGTTGGCGTTGCGCCGGGTGACGGCGTGGCCGTCCGTGCCGCGGACGCCCGTCAAAGGGGAGTACGGGAGATCGAGCGGGCTGGGCGTGACCACCAGCCGGTCGGTCCCGCCGAGCGTGTGTTGGGAGATGCCCAGGCCGAAGGGGTCGGTGAAGCCGGCGGTGACGGGGCCGACGTCGTACACTCCCCGCGCAGCCGACCGCAGCCGGTACTCATACAGGCTCACACCGCTGAGGGTGGGGTGGCGGGCGGGAAAGTGGAATTCGGGAGCATCGCCGAAGCGGTGCGGCAACTGTTCGCGCATCACCACGGAGCCGGCCACAGGGCCATCCGAGGCAATTGAGAGCGTCACCGTGGTGGTGAAGCCGGTTTCCATGCTCTGCGGCGCGAAGGTCCGGTGCACGGTGAAGCGAGGCTTGACCAGCCGGAGAACCAGCACGGAGACCAGGGGCAGGAGGACCAGCAGGACCCCCAGGTACAGGAGGTCCCGCCGCCCGAGGAACTGGGCGAGGAGCAGCGCGAGGACACCGGCGGCGGCCAGCCCCCACCCTCTGGCGGTCAGCACCCGCGGAAGCCGCTCGACCAGTGCCATGGTGTCAGCCGTTTCGGGAGGAGGCGCTCGCGGCGTCGCGTGCAACCGGCACGCGGGCGAGGATGCCGGCAATGATCGACGACGGCGTCTCGCCGGAGCTGAGTGCCTTCCGGTCCAGGATGAGCCGGTGGGCCAATACGGCTTCGGCGACTGAGCTGACGTCGTCGGGCAGGACAAAGTCACGGCTTTCGAGCGCTGCGCCGGCCTTCGCCGCGCGCAGCAGCTGCAGCAGGCCGCGCGGGCTGGCGCCGAGCCGGAGCTGCGGATGCTGGCGGGTGGCATGCCCGATGCCGACGGTGTATTCCTTGACCGCGGGGGAGACGTACACCTGCCGGACCTGCCGGATCATCGCCGCAACGTCCTCGACGCCGGCGACGGGCTGGATCGAGCGCAACGGCGAGACCGACTGGTGGGTCTCCAGCATCTCGATCTCCGAGTTCATGTCCGGGTATCCCATGGAGATGCGGGCCATGAAGCGGTCGCGCTGGGCTTCGGGCAGCGGGTAGGTGCCTTCCATCTCGATCGGGTTCTGGGTGGCGATGACCATGAACGGTTCGGAGAGCCGGTAGGACAGGCCGTCCACCGTGACCTGGTGTTCCTCCATGCACTCGAGGAGGGCGGACTGGGTCTTGGCGGAGGCGCGGTTGATCTCGTCACCGATGACGATGTTCGCGAACACCGGGCCGCGCCGGAACTCGAACCGGTGGGAGTCCTGGTTGTAGATGGATACGCCGGTCACATCCGAGGGCAGCAGGTCAGGCGTGAACTGGATCCGGTTGACGGTGCAGTCGATGGTCCGCGCCAGCGTCTTGGCCAGCATTGTCTTGCCCACGCCCGGCACGTCTTCCAGCAGCAGGTGCCCCTCGGCCAGCAGAACCGTCAGCGCCAACCGGGCGGCGTCGGGCTTGCCGTCAATCACGGTGTTGATGGATTTCAGGATCCGCGCGCTGGTTTCGTGGAAGGTCTCGCCGGTCATCGGCGGACGAACCGTCTCCGCGCTGGACGCCGTGCTGCCGTTGGGTGTGGCGTACTGGTTGTGGGCGTCCATGGATACCTTCCGAGAACGTTGCTTCGGGAACGCCGTACCACTTCAGTGTGGAATACGTCAGTGGAACACGTGCTGGGCAACGGTTGCTAACAACCTCAAGAGTACTAGGACAACTGAGCTTCGTGTCGGAAAGTTCCGCTGTCTGGGCTGTGGACAGGGCGGACGTCAGCTTTTCATAAGGAAAGTCTAGGGTTGGACTATGTGCACCAGTTCGATCCCTGTTCAGTACCGCCCGGAAGAGACGACGGCGGAAGACTCATCCGGCGGGCGATCGCGCGCTCCCGAGGCGGGCGGGCGCAGCCGGAAGCTTGACTACCCACCCGCGCCGGAGCCGCTTCCCTACCCGGTGATGGACAACCACACCCACCTGGATTTCCGCGACGGGCAGGTGGCCGTCAGCGCCGCCGACGCGATGGACGCAGCGGAAGCTGTCGGCGTCGGTTTCGCGGTGCAGGTCGGCACGGACCTGGAGTCCTCCCGCTTCACTGTCGACGCCGTGGACAGTGACCGCCGTCTGCTCGGCGCCGTGGCCATCCACCCGAATGAAGCACCCGTGCTCGCCGCAGCAGGCACCCTCGATGACGCGCTCGCCGAGATCGAACACCTCGCGCAGCATCCCCGTATCCGCGCGATCGGCGAGACGGGACTGGACTACTTCCGCACCGGCGAGGATGGGCGGGAGCGGCAGGAGTACTCGTTCCGCCGGCACCTGGACATTGCCCGGCGGCTGGATCTCGCCCTGCAGATCCATGACCGGGACGCGCACGACGACGTCGTGAAGGTCCTGCGCTCGGAGGAACCTCCCGCGCGGGTGGTCTTCCACTGCTTCTCCGGGGATGCCGAGCTCGCGCGGATCTGCAATGACAACGGCTGGTTCATGTCCTTCTCCGGCACCGTCACGTTCAAGAACGCGGCGTTCCTGCGCGAAGCCCTGGAAATCGCCGATCCGGCACTGGTGCTCACCGAGACCGATGCGCCGTTCCTCACGCCACACCCTTACCGGGGCCAGCCGAACGCAAGCTACACCGTCCCGTACACGGTGCGTTTCATGGCCGAACATCTGGGCTCCGACCTGGAGGAACTCTGCCGGGCCATCAACGCGAACACCCGCCGCGCGTACGGCGAATGGGACTGAGCAGGGACAGCGCCGGCGCTAGTGGCCCGCGCCGAGCTTCCCGGCGAGCCGTTCGCGCATGAGGACGGAAGCGTCATTGAGTCCAATGACTTCCACGGCCTTGCCATGATGGTGGTACTTCTCGGTGATCGCGTCCAGCGCCGCGATGGTTGAGGCATCCCAGAGGTGGGAGGCGTGCATGTCGATGATCACCGTATCCGGGTCCGTGGCGTACTCGAACTGGGTGTAGAGATCGTTTGATGATGCGAAGAAGAGCTCACCGTCGACCACGTACCTTGCCACCTCTTCGCCGTTCAGTTCCGTCACGGTGCGCTCGACGGTGACAAAGTGCGCCACCCGGCGGGCAAACGCGACCATGGCCACCAGGACACCGACGCCCACGCCGATTGCGAGGTTGTGCGTCCAGACCACCACGACGACGGTGCTCAGCATGACCGCGGTTTCGCTCTTGGGCATCCGCTTGAGCGTGGAGGGCTGGATGCTGTGCCAGTCGAACGTAGCTATCGAGACGAAGATCATGACGGCCACGAGCGCGGCCATCGGGATGATCGCGACGATGTCGCCGAGGGAGACCACGAGGATCAGCAGGAAGATACCGGCAAGGAACGTGGAAATGCGGGTGCGGGCTCCGGAAGCCTTCACGTTGATCATGGTCTGCCCGATCATGGCGCATCCGCCCATACCGCCGAAGAACCCGGTGATGATGTTGGCGACGCCCTGGCCCCAGCTTTCCCGGGTCTTCTGTGAACGGGTGTCGGTGATGTCGTCTACGAGCTTGGCCGTCATCAGCGATTCGAGGAGGCCTACAACGGCGAGCCCCAGCGCGAACGGCGCGATGATTTGGAAGGTTTCGAGGTTCAGCGGAACGTTCGGGAAGAACAGGCTGGGGAGGCTGTCCGGGAGTTCGCCTTTGTCGCCGACGTCGGGAACCTGGGCGGAGGCCACTACGGCGAAGATGGTCAGGATCACGATGGCTACCAGCGGTGCCGGAACAGCCCTGGTCAACCGCGGGAGGCCGAAGACAATGAGCAGGCCCACCGCAACCATGGGGTAGACGAGCAACGGGACTCCGATGAGTTCCGGCAGCTGGGACATGAAGATGAGGATCGCGAGCGCGTTGACGAAGCCCACCATGACGGAGCGCGGAATGAAGCGCATCAGTCTGGCCACGCCCAGCAGCCCCAGCACCACCTGGAAGATGCCGCCGAGGATGACCGCTGCAATGAAGTAGTCGACGCCGTGGCTTGCCACCAGCGGTGCGATCACCAGGGCGACGGCGCCGGTCGCCGCGGAGATCATCGCCGGCCTTCCGCCGAGGAAAGCGATGGAGACGGCCATGGTGAAGGACGCGAACAGACCCAGCCGGGGGTCCACACCCGCGATGATCGAGAACGCAATGGCCTCGGGGATGAGGGCCAGGGCAACGACCAGCCCGGCGAGGACCTCAACCTTCAGCAGCCGGGGATCCTTGAGTGTCCTCAGAACTGACTGGCGCTCTAGCGGTGTGAGGGCCGTGCTGGACTTGGGCATACGGGTGTTCCTTCAAGGCGGGAGTGAACGAGGCGGTCCGCGTATTTCCGGGGTTTTCCGGTAAGGGCGGTAGGCTGTACGCCAATGTACAAGGGGCGGCGGTGCGCTATGGCGGGTGTGCCGACGTTAAACTCTAACTTAACGTGACGAGAGGTTAGCTATCGTGGGACGCACGGGGTCAAACAATGGGTGAATCTTCCGGTACCGCCACCAGAACCATGCATATTGGTGAGGTGGCAGAACGGACCAGCCTGTCCCTGCGCACTATTCGTCATTACGACGAGGTGGGGCTGCTGCCCGCAACCTCGCGGACTGGGGGCGGGTTTCGCGTCTACACCGAGGCCGATGTCGAACGTTTGCTGGTGATCCGGCGAATGAAGCCGCTCGGGTTCACTCTCGAGGAAATGAAGGACCTGCTTACCATTGTTGATGCGTTGGCGGACGCAGATGGTGACAGCGCGGAAGAGCTGCGCGGCCGGCTGTCGGCCTACCTGGAGGCGGCAGCTGCGCAGCGCGAGAAGATGGCCGTGAACCTCAGCCGCGCGGATGAGTTCATCGCCAATCTGAAGAAGTACTAATTCACATCATTTCGGGGTCTGCTGAAGTCCTCAGAAAAAGAGGCACCGCATGACCAGCGCAATCGGCACCAGTACGGTGCACCCTTCCACCATTAGTGAGCAGGCGCTGAAGCGTCGCGCGTTTGCGGTGATTTCCCACCCCGATGCCGGTAAATCCACGCTCACGGAAGCGCTCGCCCTGTACGCGAATGCAATTCAGGACGCCGGAGTGACGCACGGTAAGTCCACCAGGCACGGCACAGTGTCGGACTGGATGGGCATGGAACGCGAGCGTGGCATCTCCATCAGTTCGGCCGCCCTTCAGCTCGAGTATCGCGGCACCGTGCTGAATCTGGTGGACACGCCGGGGCACGCCGATTTCTCCGAGGACACCTATCGGGTGCTTGCGGCAGTGGACTGCGCGGTCATGCTGATTGACGCAGCCAAGGGTTTCGAGCCGCAGACCGTGAAACTGCTGGAAGTATGCAAGCAGCGTGGCCTGCCCATTGTGACGGTGATCAACAAGTGGGACCGGCCCGGGCTCGATGCCCTCGGCCTCATCGACGAGATCGGCGAGCGCACGGAGATGGTTCCGGTGCCGCTGACCTGGCCTGTCGGCGTCGCCGGTCACTTTGAGGGATTGCTCGATATGCGGTCCGGACACTCCGTGGCATTGCAAGCGGTCGACGGCGGCGCGCAGCCGGCCATCGAGACGAACATTGACCAGGGCGAACTCGATGCGCACGCCGCGTTGGCTTGGGAAGCTGCCAACGAAGAGGTTGGTCTGGTGGTGTCATCAAACGGAGAATTTGATGCCGCAGCGTTTGCGGCGGCTCAGCAGACCCCCGTCCTGTTCGCTGCGGCGGCCCGGAACTTCGGAGTGAGTCAGCTGTTGGACGTGCTGGTCGACTCAGCGCCGGCGCCCTCACCCCGACTGACCGCGGATTCGTCCTACCGGCCGCTGGAGGCGGGATTCTCCGGGTTCGTGTTCAAGGTTCAGGCCGGCCAGGACACCGCCCACCGCGATCACATCGCCTACCTTCGGGTGTGTTCCGGTGTCTTCGAACGCGGAATGGTGATTACCAACGCCCGCACGCGCAGACCGTTTGCTACCAAGTACGCGCACCGCGTCCTCGGGCGTGAGAGGGAAGCGTTGGAGCTTGCCTGGCCGGGAGACGTTGTCGGGTTGGTGAACGCAGCGAGCCTGCGCGTCGGTGACAGTCTGTATCAGGAGGATCCGGTGTCCTTCCCCGGTATCCCTCATTTCTCCCCGGAGCACTTCGTGACCGTCCGCGCCAAGGATCCGGGACGGTACAAGCAGTTCCGTCGCGGCATTGAGCAGCTTGACCACGAGGGTGTTGTCCAGGTCCTCCGTTCGGAGTTGCGCGGTGATCAGGCCCCCGTGCTCGCCGCGGTTGGACCACTCCAGTTCGAGGTGGCCGAACAGCGCATGCGTACCGAGTTCAATGCGCCGGTCTCCCTGGAGCATCTGCCCTACACGCTGGCTCGCCGGATCGGGCATACCGACCAGCCGATGCCGGGCGCTTTCCGGGGCGGAGAGGTACTGCACCGGTCCGACGGCGAATACATCGCAGTCTTCGGCGACCGGTGGAAGTTGGGTCACTTCACTGACGCCTATCCGGATCTCTCATTGGAGTTGATCGAAGCGGCGTGACCGCGCCGGGGAAGCAATCGAGGGCGAGCTGAAGTCCGTCAGGGAATCGATGACGTCCCGGTGACAGCTTCGATCGCGTCCGCGAGCCCGAAGCCGTAAAAGACATCCCGACCGGCGGTGCCGAGATCATCAGCGGTGGTCTGGAGGTAGGTGCGAACCTCGGCACTGCTCCAGGCTCCGTTCCCGTCGCTGTCCGCGGAGGTCATGACCGGGGCAGCCAGCATCTGCGCGACCACGCCCGCCACATGCGGCGTGGCCATCGAGGTGCCGCTCATGGTTCCGTACCCTCCGCCGCGGGTGGTCGAGAGCACGTCGACGCCGGGGGCAGCGATCTCAACTTCCGCGCCGTCGGAGCTGAAGTGAGCGACGACGTCGTTGCTGTCGGTTGCCGAGACCGCGATCGTGCTCTCGTACTTCCCCGGCCAGAGCACATCGTTGGTGGTTGGGTCCCCATCTCCGGAATTCGCTGCAGAAGTGACGACGACGATTCCCGCGGCTGCCGCTGCGTCAACGGCGTCCTTCAGCGACTGCACGTGCGTGTCTTCGGCCAGGCTCAGGTTGATCACCTGCATGTTGTTGGCGATTGACCATTCAATTCCGAGAACCACATCGCTCGCGTAGCCGCTGCCGCTGCTGTCGAGCACCTTGACGCCGAACAGATCGGCCTCCGGAGCGACGCCGACAACGCCAATGGTGTTGTCCAGAGCAGCCACTGTTCCGGCGACATGCGTGCCGTGCCCGTTGTCATCGTTCCAGGCCGACGAGTCGGGTGCTTTCCGGGCAGGGCCGGGACCCTTCACGAAGTTCACTCCGCCGACGACATTGCCGGCAAGATCCGGATGCGCTTTCTCGATACCGGTATCGATGACGGCAACCCTTACGCCGGTTCCGCGGCTGATGGACCACGCGTTGTCCGCGTCGATCCGGTCTACACCCCAGGGGAGGCTCTGCGCGGGTTGAGTGGTTCCGTCCTTGCAGGCGGGCCACGGGCTGCACCGTTGCGGCGTCGCCACCCGCACGCGGGCATCGACCGTGACTTCCGCGACGCCGTTCAGCTGGGCGAGTTGATCCGCGACCGCCTGGCTGGGCGCGCTCACCGCGACCCCGTTGAGGAGGTCCAACCGGTTCAGCGGTGTTGCTCCTGCGCTTTCGACGGCGGCGCTGTTGACGGCGACGCCCGGGTCAAAGGTGACGATCAGTCGTTGGGAAGTCTCTGCGACGGCCTGCGCCGGGGCAGCCAGGGGAAGTAAGGACAGAGATGAGAGGCTGATGATGCTCAGCGCGGCAGCGCTCCGGGTACGAACGGTCATGGCGGTTCTCCTGCTGCGGCGATGCTGAATAGTGCAGAAATTGTAGGTCCGAGCGAAGTACTTTCGACCTTCAAGTCACAATGAGACGTAAATCACACGCCTTGCTCTATTATCACGGTTAGATTACGGTGAGCTGATATTAGCCGGGGTCGGGGAAGGCTTTCGGACTGATGCTGTCCACTGCGGACGGGGTTCTTTTTGCATGACCGCTGGTGTTGAGCCGCGCCTGAATTGAGGCACTTTCTCAGGCGTGTACAGCTCAACTCAAGCGGTTTATTTGGAGCGCCCGCCGCCGTCGTTCATTTGCCTGTGCACTGAGCGCTGCGCCCATTGACGGGCCGGCTCCTACAGAGCGCCATGTCCCCGTGCCCGGATGCGATTCGGGACGGGGAACTTGTGGTAAAGAGGGATGCTAAGGCTTGGGCAGCACTGACCGGGCAGGGGATGGTCATGCTGAGTCTCGTTGCTGGACTCGTGGCCTTCGTTGGAAACGGCAAGAGCGTGGAAGTGGTTGTCGACGGGCAGGCACAGACCGTCCAGACATTTGCCGGCACCGTGGGGGAGGTACTGAAGACGGCAAACGTCACCGTCACAGAGAACGACGACGTGTACCCGGCCCTCGCAAGTCCTATTGGCGACGGCGCCGCCATCCAGGTCAACAAGGCCGCCGCCATCGAGGTACGGCTCAACGGAGCCGAAACCGTTGTGCACACCACGGGTGAAACCGTGGGCGAGCTCGTGGATGAACTCGGTGTGGAGAGAGACTCGGACATCTCCGCACCATCCGAGACCAGGCTCGTCACCCTCAGCTCCACCCTCAGTATTTCGACGCCGAAGACGGTCACCCTCGCCGTTGACGGCAAACTCCACCGCATCGAAACCACTGGGAACACCGTTGCGGACCTTCTCAAAGAAGCGAAGGTGACCCTCGGCGCCGAAGACCGCGTTTCTGTTCCCGTGCGCAGTTCGTTGATCACGGGCATGGGCCTGAAGGTCACCCGCGTCGAGACCGGCAAGAAGGTCACCGAGAAAGAGACAATCGCCTTCACCTCCACCGAGAAGGAAACCGATGAGCTGCTCATCGGTGAACGGGGGGTCGTCCAGGCCGGCGTCGCAGGCGAACGGACCCGCGTCTTCACTGTGACCGTCATTGACGGCAAGGAGACCAGCCGGAAGAAGGTCAGCGACAAGGTGACCCGCGAACCCGTCGAGGAGATCGTCGCCGTCGGAACCCGCGAGGAAGAGCCGGAGCCGGAGCCGGAGCCCGAGCCCGAGCCGGAACCGGAAGAGAAAGAGGCGCCCAAGGCCGCAGCTGCCGCAGCGGCACCGGTAGTGGAGATTGAAACGCCTGAACACACCCCGGCTGCCGTGGCTTCCGGCGGTGCCGCCTGGTATGCCCTCGCCGAGTGCGAGTCCGGCGGCAACTGGTCCATCAACACCGGCAACGGCTACTACGGCGGCCTGCAGTTCAGCGAGTCCAGCTGGCTCGGTGCCGGCGGCGGGAAGTACGCGCCGCTGCCGCATCTGGCATCGGCCTCCGAGCAGATTGCAACCGCCGAGGTCCTCAAACAGAACGGCGGCTGGGGACACTGGCCCTCATGCTCGTCGAAGCTGGGACTCCGGTAGCCAGGTGGGTAGCACCCGCCCCGCTACGATGGCTAGGTGAAAGACAAGGCAAGCCCATCCTCGGCACCGGCCCTGCTCGGCGCGACTGAGATCCGCCGGCTCGCTGAGGAACTGGGGATACGTCCCACCAAGACCCTCGGCCAGAACTTCGTCATCGACGGCAACACCATCCGCAGGATTGTCGCTGCTGCCGCCATTGATCCTGCCGAAACGGTGCTGGAGGTAGGGCCCGGGCTCGGTTCCCTGACCCTGGGCCTTCTGGATGCAGCCCAGCGCGTTGTGGCCGTCGAGATCGACCCGGTGCTGGCCGCTCGCCTGCCGGAGACCATCGCGCAGTGGCGTCCCGAGCGTGCGTCGAATTGCGATGTGGTGCAGGCCGATGCGCTGCGCATCACCGAGCTGCCCGCCGAACCTACAGGGCTGGTGGCCAACCTGCCGTACAATGTGGCCGTGCCGGTGGTGCTGCACCTGCTCGCGCATTTCCCGTCACTACGGCACGGGCTGGTCATGGTGCAGGATGAGGTCGCAGACCGCCTCGCGGCGCCGCCCGGATCGAAGGTCTACGGAGTGCCGTCGGTGAAGGCCCAGTGGTATGGCCGGATGCGCAAGGCCGGCGTCATCGGCATGAATGTTTTCTGGCCAGCACCGAAGATCGCCTCCGGTCTTGTCGCCTTCGAGCGGCATGAGCAGCCGGAAACCACTGCCTCCCGTGAGGAGGTGTTCGCCGTGATCGATGCCGCCTTCGCGCAGCGCCGCAAAACCCTGCGTGCGGCCCTCGCCGGATGGGCTGGCAGCGGTGTCCTGGCGGAGCAGGCGTTGACCCGTGCCGGCGTCGACCCGACAGCCCGTGGCGAGGTGCTCGACATCCACGCCTTCGCCCGCATCGCCGAGTCCAAGCAGCTTCCCCTGGCGTGACGCGAAGCGCGCTTTAACACAGCACCCGTTAAACACAGCACGGCGGCTTCCCGAAAGAAGCCGCCGTGCTTGATGCTGGAGTCTACGGTGCGCCGGGCCGTGAGCCTGGAGGCATGTAACCGTCGGCCTCGTCGTCCTCGCCGCGATCGGCAGCGCTGCGGGATTCACTCCCTGCAAGACCGTCGGATTCGCCCTGGACGTCGGCCAGCCCGTTGGTCTGGTCGAAGGGCTCACCGAGGGGTCGCTCGTCCGCCTTGTCCGATGACACGCCACCGGCTGTGCCGACCACGGGGGTGACGTCCGGTGGCGTGGTGTCCTCGACGGGGGCAGCCGGTGTGACCGGAACATCGGTGGTGGTCGCGTCACGCGATGAGGTGTCCTTCTTGCTGCCGGCTGCCGCTGCGGCTACACCGGCTGCTGCGGCTGCGGCAACGCCCAGGCCGGCAGCGGCTGCCTTGCCCGAGATGCCGGCCTTGCCGCTGTCTCCGCGGGATGCTGCGGCGTCGTCAACGGTGGGGGAACCGACGGTGCCGCCGGCAACGGATCCGCGCCATGCGCCGCTTGCGTAGCCCTCGTCTTCGATGAAGTCCTTGAAGCGCTGAAGGTCACCCTCGGCCTGCTTCTCGATGACGTTGAGCTTGTCGCCGATCTTCTCGACCATGCCTTCGGGCTCGTATTCGAGCTCGAGGCGGATTTGGGTCTGGCCGCCGCCGACGTCCTCAAACGTGACAGCTCCGGCGTTGGTGGCGCCTTCAGTGGCGGCCCAGGCGACGCGACGGTCAGGCTCCTGAGCGACGATCCGGGCTTCCCATTCGCGCTTGACACCGCCGATTTCGGCTACCCAGTGCAGGCGCTCATCAGTGAGCTGCTCTACCTTCTTGACCCCGCCCATGAAGTGGGGGAATTCCTCGAACTGTGTCCATTGGTTGTAGGCCACGCTCACTGGAACGTTGACCATGATCTGCTTCTCGATCCTCGTGCTCACAGCGTCTCCTTCAGATAGGAACGTCCGATGAACTGGTAATTCATCAGTATGCTTACCATGCCCATCGAGCCTATCGCTGGCCATGGGCGAGCACAAGGGACGACGACGGCGGCCCCCGGTTCTTGAGGAACGTCGAACTTATCGGTTTGGTTACAGCGGCTGCCGCTCAGCCGGCCCGTCTATATGCTGGGGGAAACTTTGAGGTCTCTCGGGGGAATCCATGCGGAAACTGGCGGCTTGGCTTTGCATTGGCATGGTGATTGCGTGGACCGGCACCTTCGTCCTCATCAAGACGCACCACGATTCCGTCCGGGCACAGATGGGATCCGTCGCGGATCAACTGCAGATCCCCGAAACCTGGATTGTCGTGTCCGAGCAGGTCGAACGGGAACGGTTCATCTGCTTCAACGACAAGCTGTGTCCCACACTCAGCCGCACGTTGCAGGCGGATCGGGAGTTGGGCGTCGAGGACATTTTGCGGTTGTCGGAGGCGTCCGGGTGGGAGCTCGAGATCGACGGCACCTGCCAGAGAACAGACGCCGCGGTCGGCCTGAGCAGCGTGTGCTCTGCCATCGCCACCTTCGAGGGTCACCGGATCCGGTTGCGCGTTGACAGTCCGGAGCCGGGTGCCGCGAGTCTCGTCAGATTGCAATTGAAGGCTTCCAACCGGTGAGCGCCGGCTTCGATGACGCGAGCTCACCACAATCTCCTGCATAACGGTTTGCTCACGTCACCGTTCCGTGCTGTTGCCCGGGCTCTGCGCCGTATAACCTCAGGTTCGGGGATGCAGCACTGCAGGGCTTTTGCCGGGCGATTGCTCGCCACCTTCCATTTCCTTCGTCTCGAAAGTACGCCCTTGTCAAAGCTGCCATCCGTCCTCGCCTTTGCTGCGGTCTCCTCCCTCCTTCTTGTCGGCTGCTCAAGCACACCTGCCGGTGCGCCCGCGGCCCCTGCGACGACGGCGTCTGAGTCCGCTACACCGTCGGCTAGCCCGACGCCGGAGGAGTCCGAGAGCGCCGAGCCCGAAGAGACCGTAGAACCGGAAGAGACCGCCGAACCGAGCCGGGAACCCTCTGTGGAGCCCAGCCCTGAGCCCACTCCGGAAGCACCGGTGACCGAGGTTCCGGCGCCTGAGCCGCTGCCTACCCAGCCGGGTGACCCGTTTGTTCCGCCGCCGCACGGTGAGCCTAATCCCGGTCCGTTTGTTCCGCCGCCGCACGGTGAGCCGAACCCGCACCAGGGCCTGAATGGCCAGGGCGCTAGCGTGGCCTACCCTCAGCCCGGGTTTCCTGGCCCATCAGTCGTGATCACACCCGGAACGTTCACCATCGGTGGGTCGGGTTATGCGCCGGGGGAGAAGATCCACGTTGCGTTGGGACGGCCGCACACAGATCAGCAGCTACTTGACCAGCCCTACGTGTATGCGGGCCCGGACGGCTCATTCACATTCAATATTTCCGTTGCGTCCGAGCTGGCCCCCGGCGAATACATCATCCTGACCTGGGCGCCGGAACGCGGAGGCCAGGCGGCCGAGGACAGCAAGCGGTACCTTTCCGTGACCATTGTGTCTAATGCATAGCTGAAGCGGCGGATACTGCCACAGGCACGGATTTTGGGAACCGGCCCTTTTCCGATTACGTTGTTGATGGATGAGGCGTCCTTATTAACGAAAGCTTGGTGCAATCGGTATGGAACTCGTCGACCTTCTACTTGGCATGGCCATTCTTACTCTGCCCGTTCTGTTTCTTGCGGCGGCCGCCAAAGTGGTCCTCGATCGCCGGGCCAACGCGC
Organism: Arthrobacter sp. TJ-270; assembly: GCF_058269075.1. Classification (NCBI taxonomy): domain Bacteria; kingdom Bacillati; phylum Actinomycetota; class Actinomycetes; order Micrococcales; family Micrococcaceae; genus Arthrobacter; species Arthrobacter sp. TJ-270. The sequence goes on from NZ_JBZCNB010000002.1 coordinate 261,504, forward strand.
AGCGACTGCAGCCCCTTCCCGTTGACGTAACAGTGGACAACCGGCGGCCCTGAGAAACCGGAGTTTCTCGGGCCGCCGGGCACACAACTCCTCGTCGAACAGTTTCTCCTCAGCCGTGACGTGATCTAAGTTGGACACCATGGTGTCTGGGAGAACGGCAGGGATGCGCGCAACGGGCCCCCGCGCCGTACGTGTGAAGGCGCCGGGCAAAATCAACGTTTCGTTCCAGGTGGGACCACCGCGCGAGGACGGCTACCACAGCGTCGCGAGCGTCTACCTCGCGGTCTCCCTGTATGAGGAAGTCACCGCCACAGCAACGGACGACGGCGCCATCACCGTCACGGTGGACGGCCAGGGCAGCCTCAACCTCCCCATGGAGGAAATTCCGCTGGACGCCAGTAATCTTGCTGCCCGTGCGGCCGCGCTGCTGGCTGAATTGAGCGAGAAGTCGACCGGCGTTCACCTGAACATCACCAAGCGCGTTCCGATCGCCGGCGGCATGGGCGGCGGGTCCGCCGACGCCGCCGCAGCGCTCCTTGCCTGCGATGCGCTGTGGAACAGCGGCTTCTCCCGCGACGAATTGGCGAAGATCGCCGTCGATCTCGGCGCTGATGTGCCGTTCGCGCTCATCGGCGGCACCGCCGTCGGAGTCGGGGTGGGCGAGCAGCTTACGCCCGCGATCTCCAAGACGCCGCTGCACTGGGTCCTGGTTCCCTCGGCCTTCGGGCTGTCCACGCCGGCGGTGTACCGGACGCTGGATGACCTCCGCCTGGCCAGTGGGGAGGTACCTCCGGAGCTCCCGGAGATTGACCCGCACATCCTCAGCGCCATGCGCTCCGGGGACGCGCACACGCTAGCTGAGCTGCTCCACAATGACCTGCAGGTTGCAGCCCTGGAACTGGCTCCCGAGCTGAAGGACGTGCTCGACGCCGGCAAGGACGCGGGTGCGCTGGCCGGCATTGTCTCGGGGTCGGGTCCCACGGTCGCTTTCCTCGCAGAATCTGAGGACCACGCGGCAACCGTCGACGGCCTCCTGTCCGCCGCCGGGCTCTCCACCGAACTGGTGCACGGGCCCGCTCACGGTGCGAGGATTGTCAGCGACTACCTCGCGTAACTCGCACCGCAATCCACTGAAGAAGATCCACCAATAACGAAAGCAGTATTCACGTTGGCCCACCTGCTCGGTGCTGAGAACATCAGCGTCACCTTTGCCACCCGGACTATCCTGGACGGCGTCACCCTCGGACTGGAGGAGGGCGACCGGATCGGCATGGTCGGCCGCAACGGTGACGGCAAGTCGACCCTGATGCGCCTGCTCGCGCAGCGCACCACGCCCGACGACGGCCGCGTCACCAAACGCCGCGACGTCACCGTGGGTTACCTGAACCAGAATGACGTGCTCGACGGCGACCTCGACGTGGGCGCCGCGATTGTCGGCGACCAGGCGGACCACGAGTGGGCGTCCAACCCGAAGATCCGCGACGTCATGGGCGGGCTGGTGGCCGAGGTGGACTGGCACGCCCGTGTCTCCTCCCTCTCCGGCGGGCAGAAGCGCCGGGTTGCGCTGGCGAAGCTGTTAATAGGGGACGACGACGTCATCATGCTCGACGAGCCCACCAACCACCTCGACGTGGAGGGTGTTGCCTGGCTCGCGGAGCACCTCAAGCAGCGGTGGCGTCCCACCGAGGGCGGGCTGCTGGTCGTCACCCACGACCGCTGGTTCCTCGATGAAATCTCGACCCGTACGTGGGAGGTCCACGATGGCATCGTGGACCAGTTCGACGGCGGATACGCCGCCTACGTGCTGGCGCGCGCCGAGCGTGACCGGATGGCCAACGTTATCGAGGGCAAGCGCCAACAGCTGGTGAAGAAGGAGCTGGCCTGGCTGCGCCGCGGTGCGCCCGCCCGTACCTCGAAGCCGAAGTTCCGCATCGAGGCGGCGAACGCCCTGATCGCCGACGTGCCGGAGCCGCGCGATTCGCTGGCGCTCAGCAAGCTCGCCACCGCCCGGTTGGGCAAGGATGTCCTGGACCTCGAGAACGTGTCGCTCGAGCTGGGGGAGAAGGCCCTGTTCAAGGGAATCACACTGCGGCTTGCGCCGGGGCAGCGGCTCGGGATTGTCGGCGTCAATGGTGCCGGCAAGACCACGCTGCTGCGGCTGCTCAACGGGGAGATGGCTCCGACGTCGGGCCGGCTCAAGCGCGGTAAGACGGTGCAGACGGCGATCCTGTCGCAGGACGTGCGCGAGCTCGACGACGTCAATCACCTCCGGGTCACCGAGGTGATTGAGCAGGAGAAGCGGGTGGTGTCGGTCGGAGGTAAGGAAGTGTCGGCCAGCCAGCTGGTGGAGCAGCTAGGGTTCACCAATGAGCGGCAGTGGACACCGGTCAGCGACCTCTCGGGCGGGGAGCGGCGGCGTCTGCAGCTGTTGCGTCTGCTGGTGGGGGAGCCGAACGTGCTGATGCTCGATGAGCCCACCAATGACCTGGACACCGATACCCTCGCCGCCGTTGAGGACGTGCTGGACGGATGGCCGGGAACGCTGATTGTGGTGTCGCACGACAGGTACCTGCTCGAACGCGTCACCGATACCCAGCTGGCGCTGCTGGGCGACGGGAAGATCCGCGACCTGCCCGGCGGGGTGGATCAGTACCTGCAGCTGCGCCGCGGTGCGGCGTCCGGCGACGGGATGGGCGCTACGCCGCTGGCCGCGGACAGCGGCAACGGTACGACGGCGGCGGCCGGTTCCGCTGGCCCGTCACCGGAGGAGGCCCGCCAGGCGAAGAAGGATCTGACCCGCATTGAGCGGCAGATGACCAAGACGAGTTCGCAGATTGAGAAGATCAATCAGCAGATGAGCGACGCCGGCAGTAAGGCGACGGTCGATTTCGAGAAGATGAGCGAGCTGGACGTGAAGCTGCGGGAGCTCCAGTCGGAGCAGGAATCGCTCGAGGAGCAGTGGCTGGCAGCAGCCGAGGTAATGGGAGAGTAACTACGGGCCGGGGGAGCCCGGATGCCCTTTGCACACCGTCTTCACCTGTGTTTAGCTGGATTGGTCGGCTAGCGCCGATAGCACCACCAATGAAGTCGACCGTAGGGAGAACATCATGGGTTTGGATGACAAAATCGGAAACACCGCTGACAAGGTTGGCGGCAAGGGCAAGGAAGCAACCGGTGAAGCCACCGGCGATGAGGATCTGAAGGCCGAAGGTAAAGGTGATCAGGCCAAGGGTGATCTGAAGCAGGCCGGCGAAAAGGTCAAGGACGCTTTCAAGAAGTGATCCGCTTCCTGTAACGAGTTTGGAAACGGGGCGAACCTACGGGTTCGCCCCGTTTTTTGTGCTTGAATATCCGGCCCCGGACGGCCGACTCGAACAGGGCACACTGGTTGTTTCGAACTATTTCTCCGATGACTTCAGTATGTTGAGGGCATGACAGCAGAGACCGCAACCACCGTTAGACCTCAACAGCGCAATCCCTGGCACGACGGCTGGGGGCGCGCGAGCACCAGAGCGGCGCAGGTTCTGCTGTTGCTTGGTTTGGCCTGGGTACTTATTTACGGGCTGATCCAAATCCGGTTGGTGATCATTCCAGTGCTGCTGGCGGTGATCCTTGCCGCCGCTATCGCGCCGTTTGTTCACTGGCTGCGCAGGAAAGGCTGGCCCAGCGGTGTCGCTACAGGCTTTTCCTTCCTGATGCTCCTGTTGATCCTCGGGGGCTTGGTCACAAGTATTGTTTACGCGGTCATGGGTCAGGCCAGAGAGCTCGTCACCAGCGCCTCCGAGGGATTCGACCAGCTCTATGAATTCGTGCGGGACGGCCCCCTACCAGTGGACGAGCAGCAAATCCGGCAGGCACGGGACGCTGCTATCGATTTCGTGACCAGCAGCACCGTGGGGGCGGGAGCGATTTCGGGTTTGAGTGCCGTGGGCAGCTTCCTTACCGGTCTGGTGCTCATGATCGTCATCCTGTTCTTCCTCCTGAAGGACGGAGAACGTATATGGGCCTTTGTCCTCCGGGCATTCAAGGGGAAGCGACTGGTTAAGGCACGTCGCGTCGGCCACGATGGCCTGGCTGTCCTTGGCGGATATGTGCGGGGCACGGCCATTGTGGCGCTGGTGGATTCGTTCTTCATCGGGCTTGCTCTTGTCATTCTGGGTGTGCCTTTGGCGTTGCCGCTTGCTGTGATTGTTTTCATCGGCGCGTTCATTCCGCTGGTGGGTGCAACACTGGCCGGTGCACTGGCTGCCTTGGTGGCACTGGTGGCGGACGGGCCGGTGACCGCCCTCATCGTGGTGGTCGTAGTGGTCGCGGTTAATCAGCTTGAGGGCAATTTCCTGCAGCCGATCGTCATGGGTCGCACTCTCAGCGTGCATCCCTTGGTGATTCTGGTAGCGCTCACCGCTGGAACGATCCTTGCCGGGATTATCGGTGCCATCCTCTCCGTTCCTTTGGCCGCGGTGAGCTGGGCAGCTATCAAGGCGTGGACCCGGGAGCCTGATGAGGAGATTTCCCGGCAGGAAATTGAGCAAGCGGAGTACGAGACTCGGCTGGATGAGAACGGTCAAAGCATCAGTACCACCCCGGAGCAGGATCGGCCGGATAAGGAAGCGATGCATTTGGAACCCACTGAGATGACGGAACGCCCAGTACCTAAGTCACGCCAGGAAGCTGAAGGGTCCGGTAAAGACGCACAATAAGCGGGGACTCCGGCCTTGAGTGCTGGCGCGAATATTGGTCTCCGTTGCACTAAGCCGGTTATTACCGCTGGAGAATAGCAGAGGCCTCGCGGTATGCCGCGAGGCCTCTCGTTAGGGTTCTTCACAGTGAGGGCTAGATCAGCCCCAGCTCTATGAGCTTCTCCCTGAAAGCAGGGGCAATCTTTCGCGCATAATCCTGAGTCATGTGCACGGCGTCGAGCTTCACTGGTGTCTCGGCAACGAAGCTGGGGCACCTACCGTCGACGCAGAACCATTGCCGTGAGTCGATGAACGTGCCGGACACACGTTCTGCTAGTTCCTCATCCGCAGCTGCAATATCCAACCACTGGCTGGTCACAGTACTGACACAGTCGCTGGGAGCAGCCACACGCGAGTAGCACTCTGCTATGTTCACCTCGTCGGGCGGTGAGGAAAGAATGACAACTTCACCCACCGCAGCTGTCACAAGCTCAAGGATGGCGGCGTTGCTGTCAGTCCACTCGGTTGGGGTCATCGGTTCCTGTGCACCCACGGGCGTGCGTGGCTCGTAACCGTTGGCGACAATCAGGATCTCAGGCTGAATAACGTTGATGGCGTCCACCGCCGCCGCCTTCCGGATCGGGCAAGCATTGACAACGTCAGCCTCGGAGTTTTCGGTGGTGACATCGCTGAAAGGACAACCAAACGTCCCGTAGCTCATGACGTTCCAACCGGGCTCTGATGCGAGTGCCGTGCGAACCGTTTCCACATAGGTCATGGAGATGGAGTCACCGACCATCATGACGGTCTTGTCCGCGTTCGGGTCCCCCCATGTGCAGTCATCTTCATTCACTGGCTCTATCTGACCGCATCCTATGACATCCTCGGCGGCTTGTGGGCTGACGATTGCTTCGTCCATCGTTGGGGACAGCTCCGGCCACTCAGTGACCGCCAGCGCGGCGGCGATCTGAGTCTGCAATGCGGCGCCCGGTCTTAATTCAGGGTCAGCAGGTGCCTCACCGGCTGGAACTGAAGGGGCCGCCTCCAGCGGAGTGTCGTTGCTCAATGAGGACTGCCGTGCCATCACCGCCCCCGAAGTCGCTAGGGCAACGACGCACAAGAAAGCGACCGCGAAGTATCGATAGGCGCGGGATACCGTGACTTCTGGGCGTCGGTTCTTGGGGGACCAGGAGATGTGCCTGAGGGGATCTTCCACGAGATGGTACGAGAACACCGACAGAATCAGCATCGATCCCGCGAATGCTGCCAGAACCACCGGTTCGGCTAAGTCCACGAACTGTGCGCCCAGAATGATGATTGGGAAGTGCCACAAATAGAGCGAGTAGGAGATGTCTCCTAGGTACGTGCTGACGGGGTTCGTCAGGGGATACAGGTGTCTCTGCTGCTGGACGCCCGTTCCTGCGAGGATCACCAAAGCGGTGGACAGAACGGGGAGTGCCGCAGCTGGAGCGGGGAAGCCTGATCCCGCTTTGATCACGAACCCGGATACCACCATTCCGGCGATACCAGTCCAAGCCAACACAGGCCGGATAGCGCTCGGAATCCGAACCAGCAGCGGGGCCATGACCGCAAGCAGCGCTCCGACTCCCAACTCCCATGCCCGGGAGAACGTGGAGAAGTAGGCAAGGTCCGGGTTGCGGACCGTCTCCCACAACGCCCAGGCGAATGACACCACACTGAGGAGCCCTATCGCCGCACCGACGGCGAACCGCGCCGCACTCACTGTCCCGCCTCTTCGTGCGAAGAGCACGAAGATCAGGAGCATTAACCACGGCCACGCGAAGTAGAACTGTTCCTCCACGGCCAGCGACCAGTAGTGCTGAAGTGGAGACGTTGGTCCACCGGACTGGAAATAGTCTGTTCCCGAGGCAGCGAATCTCCAGTTACCTGCAAAGAGCAGCGCCCAGACTCCATCGAAGAACGTCGAGAGGAACCGGGACTGGCCGAATATGAAGTACGCCGCGGCGACCGTGGCTCCCAGGACGATGAAAGATATGGGGAGGATTCTCTTTGCTCGGCGCTTGTAGAAGTTGGTGAACGAGATCCGCCCGGTCCGCTCATGCTCTCGTAGGAGGATGCCCGTGATCAGGAAGCCCGAGATGACGAAGAAGATATCGACGCCAACAAATCCGCCGCTCGGCCAGCCCATCAAATGATCGAGGATCACTGCGATGACAGCGAAAGCCCGCAATCCTTGGATATCTAAGCGGGCACTTTTCTTCACCGGCTTTCCGGTATTCCTGCGTGCACGTCGAGTTACCGAGCGCAGGACGGTTTCCATTGATTGCAGACCGCCCAAAGCGGCACCCCCAGACGTCCCATATCCAGCTCCTCGATGAGCGTCACCAGGTTGATTTTCCCAGTGTTCATCGAGAGGCTTGGGTTTAGCTTGAGCTGCGCCTTCGGGCCGCCATGAGATGTGGGTGAGCCGCCGTTGAGGACGTCCTGGACGCGTGGCCGGGAACGCTGATCGGCGACGGGATGTTCCAAGCGACCGGGGTGCTGGGGGTGCAGGGGCTTCAGCTCACCCGTGGACCATGTTTCTGGACGCACGGACGGGACCCGATGCCCGTTCCGATAGAATGTTCCGGCTGCACAAACCCTGGGAGGCTTTGCCTTGTCCGTTGATCTCGCGCGTCCGCGCCCGTCAGAACCGATAGCGGAGAAGAAGCACTTCCGCCCAGACATTCAGGGCATGCGCGCGATCGCGGTTCTGGCCGTCGTCCTCTATCACGCAGGAGTCCCGTTCCTTCCGGGCGGGTATATCGGCGTCGACATCTTCTTCGTCATCTCGGGCTTCCTCATCACCGGGCTGCTGCTACGGGAGATCGAGCGTTCGGGCCGCATCTCGTTCAGTGACTTCTACGCGCGGCGGATCCGGCGTCTCCTTCCTGCTTCGGCACTGGTTCTGGTTGCTACGGTTGTGGGCGCCAAGCTTCTGGTCCCACCGCTGCTGCTGCCCGACATCGGGAAGGACGCCGTAGCCACATCGCTGTTCCTGGCCAACATGCGCTTCGCCCAGACCGGGACGGACTACCTGGCAGGTACCTCGCCGTCGCCCTTCCAGCACTATTGGTCGCTTGCACTGGAGGAGCAGTTCTATCTGGTGTGGCCGCTGGTCATGGTGCTGGTTGCGGTCTTCGCCGCGTCCCGGCGGAGGATGTGGCTGGCGATTGTCCTCGGATCCCTCTCGGCGCTGTCTTTGGTTGGCGGCGTAGTCCTTACCGGCATCAATCAGCCCTGGGCATTTTTCTCCCTTCCGACCCGTGCGTGGGAGCTCGGTCTCGGCGGGCTGGTGGCACTGGCCGCACCTGTCCTCGGGCGGATGAACGCGAGGACGGCTCGTGCGGTAGGACTATTCGGGCTGGCCATCCTGCTGATGTCAATCGTCTTCTTCACGCATGATCTCGTATTCCCGGGATGGGTCGCTCTTGCACCCGTTCTCGGTGCTGCCCTGATGATCGGTGGAGGGCAGGTCCAGGATCTCCGGTTTCTCCACGCGCCACTGCTTCAGTACCTGGGCAACATCTCCTACTCGCTGTACCTGTGGCACTGGCCCGTGCTCATCCTGGCGAAGATCCGGCTTGGGGAGGACTTCAACGGCTGGGTGGCGTCGGGTCTTGTCCTGTTGTCGTTGGTGCTGGCCCACTTCACCTACAGGCACGTTGAGCAGAGATTCCAACACGCCCGCGTATTGAGGGCCAAGGGCGTGCGATCGTATGCATTCGGTGCTGGCCTGACGATCGTTGCCCTCGCTGTCAGCTGGAGTGCCACAAAGCTACCCGACCTGGACTCCGGAAAGGCAGTAGCAGCGCCGGAGGGCCTGGAATTGATGTCCGCCCCGGTCTCCTCGGATTTCGTTCCTTCTAACCTGACACCGGCCCTTGAAAATGCTGGCGGCAGTACCCCTCGGATATACGCGGACGGGTGCCATGCCGACTACAACGCCACTGCGTCGCAGGACTGCACGTACGGGGACCACGCCGGTACGGGGAGCATTGTCCTGTTCGGCGATTCTCATGCTGCCCAGTGGTTCACGCCGATGGATGGGGTCGCGAAAGCGGAGGGGAAGAAACTCGTCAGCCTGACCAAGTCTTCCTGTCCTTCAGTGGACATACCCGTCGAGGGCACCATTTCCGAGACCTATCCGCAGTGTGATGAGTGGAGGCAGGACAGCCTCGAACGCATCACCGCTCTGGAGCCCGAGCTCGTGGTTATCTCGAACTATGGAAGCGTCTATCGGGAACTGGGCCGGACCACAGGTGATTTCGAACAGGCCTGGCGGAAGGGTTTGCTCAAGACAATCGATGCTCTCCCGGCGAGCACGCGCGTCGTGGTTCTGGGTGACACTCCGGCGTGGGAAGTGGCACCGAGCGTGTGCCTGTCCAACCATCTGCAGGATGTCAGCGCATGCTCAGCGCCCAGGGATCAGGTGATCGACGCAGGCGTTCATCAGGTCGAGCAGGAAGCAAGTCAGTCGGCGGGCGGCCGGTATGTGTCACCGCTCGACTGGATCTGCCGGGACGCCTGTTCCCCCATTGCCTGGAACCGGCTCGTGTACCGCGATAATCACCACCTGACCGACGAGATGGCCGACGCACTCACCGGCCGGTTGCACCAAGCCCTCGACGCTGCCGGAACCTAGAAGCGCAACCAGCTCACCCGGCCAGGCCGCCCTCCGCGGGAGGGGCCAGCTCAACTGATCGGCTAACGGCCCTCGCCGCCGTCGAGGACGTGCTGAACGGGTTGCCGGGCACGCTGATCGTGGTCTCGCACGACAGGTACCTGCTCGAACGCGTCATCGATACCCAGCTGGGGCTGCTCGGCGACGGGAAAGATCCGCGACTCGCCGGTCGGGGTGGATCAGTACCTTCAGCTGCGCCGCGGAGCGGCGTCCGGCGACGGGATGGGCGCCACGCCGCTGGCCGGGGACGGCGGCAACGGTACGACGGCGGCGGTCCGGTCCGCTTGCCCGTCACCGGAGGAGTGCCCGGCAGGCGAAGAAGGATCTCACTCGCATTGAGCGGCGGATGACCAAGGCGAGTTCGCAGATCGAGAAGATCAACCAGTAGATGGCCAGCCTGGACGCGAAGCTGCGAGACCGTCAGTCGGAGTAGGAGTCCCTCGAGGAGCAGTGGCTGGCAGCGGCCGAGGTGCTGGGGGAGTAGGAATCGAGCGAACGAGAAGCCCGGCCAATCGGTCGCCTCCCTCGTGCAGCGGGAGCTTTTTACACGGTTACCGGAAGTTCCTCTGCAGGAGGTTTCAGATCAGCTTCTTGCTTGTCGAGCCACGAGTACTCCGGGCGAGGGTCGTCAGCGATGATGTGCTTCTCCACGAAGTTGTGGATGCGTTCCTTCAGGTGTCCCATGTCCAGCTCCTCGTCGAGCGTCACCAGGTTGATGTTCCCCAGTGTTGATCGAGAGGGTTGGGTTTAGCTTGGATTACCGGCGGCGGCCGGGTCCGCTGGTCCGCCACCGGAGGAGGCCCGGCAGGCGAAGAAGGACCTGTCCCGCATTGAGCGGCAGATGACCAAGACGGGTTCACAGATCGAGAAGATCAACCAGCAGATGAGCGGCACAGGCAGCAAGGCGACGGTGGATTCGAGTAGTAGATGGCAGGCCTTGACGCGAAGCTGCGGGAACTCCAGTCGGAGTAGGAGTCGCTTGAGGAGCAGTGGCTCGAAGCGGCGGAGGTGCTGGAGGAGTAAGGGTCTGACGGCTCGGTCTACATCGACAACGAACTACGCAACCCATATCGCGCTTCCCGCGCGGGGATAGGCACGAATGGCCGGAAGTCTTCCACGTATATTTAGCATAAGTTCGGTAAAACTTGAAGCTTCAAGCGTATACTTACTCGCCATGAGTAGGAGAATAAGGCGTTTCAAGCGCAAGATGCGCAAAGTCACGTGGCGTGATTGGTTGGCGTATGCTGCCATGTTTGTGCTTACGGCGGGTACTCTCGTTTTCGTTGACTTCGTATTGCAAAGTTAACTGATGACAAGAACGCTTATTGGCGCGAACGGCGATCGGTTGCAGAACGTGCGAGCTTGAAGGAGGCGACGGTCGATTTCGAGAAGATGGCCGACCTCGACGCAAATCTTCGGGAGCTCCAGGCGGAGCAGGAGTTCATCGAGGAGTAGCGGCTCCAAGCGGCCGAGGTGCTTGGGGAGTAGGGGCCACTTCAGCAGCCGCTCGGACAGATTCCGAAGAAGGGCCAGATTCCGAAGAAGGGCGAATCTACGGGTTCGCCCTTCTTCGGCCGGGGCCGATTAGGGCTTGTTGACACCTGAGCGGGCGCGTTGGAGAGCAAGCACGACAACCGAGGCCACCAGGATGGCGAGCCCAAGGTAGAGAAGAAACTTCAAAGTCTCCACAGCAATTCCGAGAATCAGAAGAACGAGAGCGACAACGGCCAAGACAATTAACAAAGGTTTCATCAATCCAGTATGCCAATTCCTGTTGTCCCCACGATGTTTCGGCAGTATCGAAGCCACAACAACGCTGGTCAATCCGATGAGCTTGGGGAACGCGCGCGCCAAGTCGCAGGATGCTGTCCTGTCATGGCAAACTAGATAGTCGCGTGCACTGTTGGGGATAACGGGGTGCGCGCGGTCCGCCCTGGTGTAACGGCAGCACCCCAGCCTTTGGAGCTGTGGAGTATAGGTTCGAATCCTATGGGCGGAACGGCATGCCAGCAGGCGTCAGAGACAGGCAAGGAGCGGCCCCCTTCGTGAGCCACGAGAACCAGTCCAATCAGGCGGAATCATCGCCTGCAGCAGTGATAGTTCTGGCAGCCGGAGCCGGGACCCGAATGAAGTCCCGGACCCCCAAAATCCTCCACCGCATTGGCGGCACCTCCATGGTGGGCCACGCCTTAGCCGCCGCGCGTGGGCTTGCCCCCCGGGAGCTTGCCGTGGTCGTCCGCCACGAGCGGGACCGCGTTTCCGCCCACATTGCCGAACTGGATGCCGGGGCTCTTATTGTCGACCAGGATAATGTTCCTGGCACCGGCCGCGCTGTGCAGGTCGCACTGGAAGCCCTGGACGCTCAGTCTGCTGTCGCAGGGACAGTAGTGGTTACCTATGGCGATGTTCCACTGCTTGACACTTCAACGCTGCAGGAACTCGTGCGTACTCACGAGCAGGACGGTAACGCGGTGACCATCCTGACCGCTGTCCTCGACGATGCTACCGGCTACGGGCGCGTCGTCCGTGCCGAAGACGGCACCGTAACTGGCATAGTGGAACACAAGGACGCCACCGAAGATCAGCGTGCGATCAAGGAGATAAACTCCGGTATCTACGCGTTCGACGCTGGCGTGCTTCGGGAAAGCCTCATCAATGTCGACTCGAACAATGCGCAGGGCGAGATGTACCTGACAGACGTTCCTTCAATCGCTCGGAATGCTGGCGGGCGTGTAGCAGCAGTCGTCTCAGCCGACCGCTGGCAGGTTGAGGGTGCGAATGATCGGGTGCAGCTCGCAGCCTTGGGCGCGGAGCTCAACCGACGCACCCTCGAGCGCTGGATGCGAGCCGGCGTGACCGTCGTGGACTCGAACAGCACATGGATCGACGTCGACGTTCAGCTCGACGAGGACGTCACTATCCTCCCTGGGACCCAGCTCCACGGAGCAACGCAGGTTGCCCGCGATGCCGTGGTCGGCCCCGACTGCACTCTCACCGACGTGGTGATCGAGGAGGGCGCGAAGGTGGTCCGAACCCACGGTAGCGGCGCTCGGATCGGCGCTGGAGCTTCGGTGGGTCCGTTCACCTTTTTACGCCCCGGTACGGTGCTGGGGGAGTCCGGCAAGATCGGCGCCTTCTATGAAACCAAGAATGTCACGATCGGTCGCGGGTCCAAGCTGTCGCATCTCGGCTATGCCGGCGATGCGGAAATTGGCGCGAACACCAACATTGGGTGCGGAAACATTACAGCTAACTATGACGGCGTGAATAAGCACCGTACCGTTATCGGCAGCGAGGTCCGGACCGGCTCTAACACCGTGTTCGTTGCACCAGTGTCAATCGGTGACGGCGCCTACACAGGCGCGGGCGCCGTTGTGCGCAAGGACGTTCCTGCCGGTGCGCTGGCCATCGCGGCTGCGCCACAACGCAACCTGGATGGCTGGGTCGAGACGAACCGCGTCGGGACGGCAGCGGCAGCCACAGCAGCGAAAGCTTCCTCTTCAATTGCATCTACGGTAGAAAGCGATCCTTCATGAGCGAGATTACGGCACGCGGGGAAAAGAAACTTGTCCTTGCGTCGGGCAGGGCCCATCCGGAGCTCGCGGAAGAGATTGCGCAGGTTCTGGACACAGAGCTTCTGCCCATCTCGGCCTACGACTTCGCTAATGGTGAGATCTACGTGAGGTCTGGCGAAAGCGTCCGTGGCACCGACGTATTCGTGATTCAGGCACACCCTGCACCGCTGAACAATTGGCTGATGGAGCAGTTGATCATGGTGGACTCCCTGAAGCGCGCTTCGGCCAAGCGCATTACAGTGGTGTCGCCGTTCTACCCTTACGCCCGCCAGGACAAGAAGGGCCGTGGGAGGGAACCCATTTCTGCTCGCCTGGTTGCTGACCTCTATAGGACTGCCGGCGCCAATCGGCTCATGTCGGTGGATCTCCATACCGCTCAGATCCAGGGGTTCTTCGACGGTCCGGTGGACCACCTCATGGCTATCCCGCTGCTCGCCGATTACATCCGCACGCGCGTTGACGCAGATAACGTCACTGTCGTTTCACCGGATACCGGTCGTGTGCGCGTAGCTGAGCAGTGGGCAGAGCGACTGGGCGGAGCGCCGCTCGCGTTCGTCCATAAGAGCAGGGATTTGACCGTCCCAAACCAGGCGGTGTCTAAGACTGTCGTTGGTCAGGTTGAAGGCCGTACCTGCGTGCTTATTGACGACATGATCGACACCGGTGGAACCATCTCAGGTGCAGTCGCTGTCCTGAAGAACGCGGGTGCCAAGGACGTCATTATCGCCGCGACGCACGCTGTCTTCTCGGACCCCGCAGCACGACGTCTGGCTGAGTCCGGTGCTCGCGAGGTAGTTGTAACCAATACGCTCCCAATCGGCCCGGAGAAGCGCTTCCCGCAGCTTACCGTCCTGTCTATCGCCCCGCTGATCGCGCGCGCCATCCGCGAGGTGTTTGATGACGGTTCGGTGACGAGCCTGTTCGACGGCAATACCTGAGCAGGGGCAAGGACCATAGCGGAGAGTCGGCTAGTCGTGGAACTGGTCGGCCTTTTCAATCCTCCGCATAAGAAATGAGAACCCACAAAATCGAAAGAACCGGTTGGAGCAATGCTCCGACCGGTTCTTTCGATTTTGCTTTGTTATTTACGCTTCGGCGCCCGCGCGACGGCGTGCAACGAAGATGCTTCCTGCGCCGAGGCCGAGAGCACCGATGCCAGCCGCACCCCAGAGGAGCATTGCCGAGTCGACGCCGGTGTTGGCTAGTCCGCTGTTGGTTCCACTAGTGGATCCGGTGGTACCGCCGCCTACAGTTGCTGCTGGGGCTTCGACTACAACGGTGGCAGTGACGGTGGCACCGGACTCGCGGCCCGTTGCGGTGAGGTTGTACGTGCCTTCTTCTTCGAGAGTCACCGAATAGGAGAAGTTCCCTTCAGCGTCTGCGGTAACAGTGTCGTTGAGAACGACTGCCATTGGGAGGATTGGGCCGCCCAGAGCAGCGCCGGCGCGTCCCGCTCCACCGGGTGCACCGGCTCCGCCGGGTCCGCGGGGAACAAAGTCCACGACGATGTCAATGACCTCTCCAGCGCGGAACAACCCCTGGTTGCTACTGAATACGACGCTCTGGCCCGGTGCGATGGTTCCGTCAGTGACGAAGCCGGGCACAGCCGGTGACGGGTAGCGCTCGGCTTGAGCGGCGCCGACTCCGACGAAGGTGAGTGAGCCGGCGATTGCCACGGCTGCGATAATTTTTTTCATAGAGACTCCCCAATTAAGGTGTTTGCGACAGACTTGTAGCGGTGACCGACCTGAAGATGTATTTCCCCTAGCCCCAACTGCCCTATAAAGAACCTATCAAGGTTCGGCATTCGTCCTGCACACCGAACCCGCAGGTTGTTCTAAGGGTTTCCGCAGTTGACGTTACCTCATTACTCCGCCGACTTATAAAAGTTCTGTGACAAAGAAGGACATGTAACTCGGACTTAACGTCCTCGTTGCTGACTAGTCACATGCGGTGCCCCGTTGCAGCGGCAAAACTACCTCGCTCATCGGCTGAATCGTTGGCGTGACGTCTAGGACCGGCTCTGAGGTCTGTACAACGTTTGTGAAGTCGAGTTCCACGGTTGCGGACTGCCCCGGTTCAAGACTGGTGGTCACAATACCCACCGGGCGTTCGCCGTGACGGTAGGACCCGAGCGGGACCGATTCCCCGTCTATTCTGGCCGTCTGTAGCCGTGACTGGTCCGGGCCATATCCCACGAAGTTCGTTTGCACTGTGCCCGGTGCTACGCCGAACGCTCCTCCACCCGTGACGTAAGCAGGAAGCGACTCTGCGGCGTCCGCCGGTGCTGTGTTGGCGAGGGTAGCTACCAACGTGTACTGGAGGTAGCCGTCTGCGGTGCAGCTTTGATCTAGTTGCACAGTACGGCGGACGTAGTAATCCATCTTTGCGCCAGTTCCGTCATTGAAATACGCTCCGAATGATGCTCCCCCCACCGTGGACCCCGTGACCGCACCGGCGGAAGAGGTCTTCTTAATGATATTTTGCTCTTCTGAGATATTGGACCACACATACACACGGCCCTCTTTTGAGCTCTTCATCAGCGCCTGAATTAGTTGGTCGCTCTCGCCCGCACCATCAGAAAGAGCTCGGAAGACTTTCCCTGCGACGGAGGCGAAGTACGCGTCTTGGACACTGGGCTCTTCGATTTCCGCGTAGACGTCGGATAACAGCGTTGAAACTACGTTCTCTGTTGTGAGCGCTGTTGGAAGAGTTGTCCGGGACAGCTGTTCCGCAACGGCAGGCTCTTCAAAGTTTCCCAGTTGCACAGGTCCCGTCGCTCTCAGGATATTAGCCAGGACTATCGGATCGAGGGCAATAACTCCATCGATAGTGGAACCACGATTGCGTTGCTCCCACATCGCCTTTGCTGTCTGCGCGGCAGTAGGGAAGTCCGGTGTGAGGTTGGCACTCTGCATAAACGTGCCGAGGCGTTTGGAATAGATCTCTTCCTGAGCAGGATCTACTGGGAGGGGCGGTCTGAAAGTACCCAATCCCGCGCCGCTTTCCTGTGTAGTTAGCTTGATCTCACCATTACTCGCAGTGATGACAGCGAGCGCGCCAGGAATGCCGCCGGTTGCACGGATTTCAGCATTGTTCTGAATGAGTACTAGGTAGCTACGTGAACCTTCGGCTCCGAGCATCGGGGGGAGCAGCTCGACCGCAGATGACGCCGCGTTGAGGGCCTGGCGCGCCTCATTCAAGGAGTCAGTCGCTTGTGCGAGCGGATCGGCAACTTGGGGCGCCAAACGGGCGGAATCGATGCCAGCCAAACGGTCATATGAGAGCTGGATCGTTGTCGCAGCTGCCGAAATGCTAGGGGCGATTTCTTGCAGTGGGGCCACATTGATTCGGCCATCTACGGGGGTGAGCGAAGTCCAGTCGAGAGAATCGAAGTGATTTAGCATAGGCGCCACCGCGCGGTTGACCACGTCATCTGCTGATACTGACACCTCAGTAACTGCTGAGAAGTTCACGCCGACCAACGGAAGCAGTCCGGCCGCTTTCCACACCGGATCAGTCCCCGCACTTCTGGCTTCAGCTGTGTGGTCTCGCAACTTTGTAAGCGTGCGTTGGGCGGCGTCACCGTCACCGGCGGTTAACTCGCTTTGTAGTTGTGGCAGGAGCTTCATGGTGGCGCCGAGATTGCTATGGATCTGTTGTGCACGAAATGTGATCCACGCCGTAGTAAGCGCGGCAATCAACAGGACCGCACAAAGCGCAAGCACGAAATGCACGGCATGCTTGTGGCGGTTGGTCCTACGCGGGCTTCGCTCTGGCGCATGACCATCAAGCGGTCGAGAACGTGTGAGGCCCGAGGCGGCACTTTCAGTCATGAACTGCGTTCTCCCTAGTATGCGCCGTGGCGGCTGATGACTGCGCGAAAAGTGCGCAGGAGGATGGCGACATCACCCGTGAAAGACCAGTTCTCCACGTAGTACAGATCCAACCGGACCGTGTCATCCCATGAGAGCAACGATCGTCCACTCACTTGCCATAAACCCGTCATCCCTGGACGAACCAAAAGACGTCGATGGGCGTGCGTATCGTATTTCTCAACCTCGGATGGCAGCGGGGGGCGTGGTCCCACCAGACTCATCGAACCGTTCAGGACGTTGAACAGCTGCGGTAACTCATCGAGGCTGAACCGACGAATGAACGCTCCAACCCGAGTGATTCGGGGGTCGTTCTTCATTTTGAACAGAACTTGGTTCCCTTCGCTGCTCGCGCGGAGACTCTCAAGCTGTTGCTCAGCATCCACCACCATTGAGCGAAACTTCAGCATTTGAAAACGGACGCCCTCCGCACCCACCCGGTCCTGTCTAAACAGAATTGGACCATTGCTGTCGATACGAACCGCAACACCTACAGCAATCAATAAGGGGGAAAGTAGTAGGAGGATGAAACCTGCGCCCACAACGTCAAATAACCTCTTCATGAAGCGCTGACTTTTTTCAAGATTGGGCGTGGACACGTGAATCAGGGGGAGTCCGGCCACCGGCTGTGTGTGGATGCGTGGTCCCGCGATGTCGGTCAACGCAGGAACCATAATGAGCCGGATGTTCAGGTCTGCAAGTGCCCACCCGAGCGCACGTATCGTCTTAGGAGGAAGCTGGACACCACCGGAGAGCGCCACAGCGTCAGGACCAAAGTTCCTAATTGTGTCGATGATGGCCTGCGCTTCAGTGGCGCGCCCAACCGTCGGCAGGTCTAGATCGGTCGCTAGACAGGTGCTCTCCTGCGTCCCGGGAAGGTAAACCCCCACCGGTTTATATCCGGCCATGGGTTGCCCCCGGAACGAGCGTGCAAGGTGCTCGGCGCTGCTAGGTCCGCCAATGATTAGAACGCTTTGGCTGCTCCTGCCCAATTCCCGCTCCAAGTGCAGGAATTTTCGAAGTATTACTCGCGAGAGCAGCAGGAAGACGAGGCCGGAGGGTAGGGCAACCCCCACGTAACCTCGGGCTGTGTCGAACTGTAGCGCATAGGACACTATAGCCACTAGGCCAAAAAGCCAGAGAGAGGCCTCCAATACACGTTTGTATTCCTCGGTTCCGTAACCAAGTACTTGGGGCTCTCTCGTACCCAGTAGGTACAGCATGAACCACCAAGCTGCCGCAAGGGCAAGTGAGAGCAGTACATATGGTTGGCTGGAAGGGTCGAGATTCTCTGTCTGGGGCACTCCGAAACGGACGATAAGTGCGCCGACTGTCGCCCACAAAACCACGCAAGCATCGACGACAGCCAGGATCCTTGCATAGCGAAGAGACCAGTTCCCTCTGCTGCCCCTATCCAGCACCCGACCTGAGCTATCTTCCTGCAGCAAGTCGTCCCCCAACGCTGTCAGTCACGATCGGTTAGGACGTGCGCGCAGCACTATCTCATCGAAGTCGTTTGCAGCTCGGTTGCTGTGCTGCCCGCTTAACTCGGTTCTGTTGTCGAACTCACTGCTGCTCTTTGCGCCAGACGACTCATATGAGTAGTAACTGTAAGCGTATGCGTCCGGGCCCTTCGTCGGCAGGAGATTCAGAACTACGCCCAGGACATCAGCGCCCACCATTTCCAGCGATGCAAGGGACTTTTGCACATCGGGGAGCTTCACTTTGGAGGATCCAATGACCATAACTACCCCGCCGACCTGTTGGGCCAGCACAGCTGCGTCGGTGACCGGAAGGAGCGGAGGTGCGTCGATGATGACCGAGTCGAACATTTCCTCCAACCCGGCGATGAGTTCCTTCATCGGCTTCGACCCCAGAAGCTCGCTCGGGTTTGGAGGAATCTGTCCTGAGGTGAGAACGTACAACTCATGTTCGCCCCAGGGTTGTAGCAAATCTCTCACGTCTGCCCGGCCAATTAGAGCTGTGGTGAGGCCAGCATTACGCTCCAAGCCAAGATACTCATTCACTCGCGGTCGGCGAAGGTCTGCATCAATCAACACAACGGACTGGCCTGACTGAGCAATAGCGATGGCTAGATTAACAGCTGTCGTGCTCTTTCCTTCGCCAGGGAGGGAGGAAGTAACTAGCACAGTTTTCGAAGCGTGACTCACGTGCGAGAACTGGAGGTTGGTACGGATCTGACGGAACGATTCGGCGCGAGGACTTTGAGCTGGAGCCTGTGTCAGTAACGGTTTCTTTGTCGCGTCACTATCAAAGGCTATTCCCCCAAGGATCGGCGCTTCGGTTACCCTGCGGAGATCGGCCTCCCCTCTCAGCCGCGTGTCGAGCGTCGTTCGCAGCAATGCTGCGGCGAGGCCAACCATGAGCCCTAACACCAGTCCGAGCGCGAGGTTCAATCGCGTGTTCGGCGCTGATGGCGCCGAAGGAGCGGTTGCGGGGGTTACCACAGAGAGCTTCACGGGCGACGCGCCGTCCTCGGCGGTGGTTTCTAGATCCTCAATCGTCTCTACCAGGCTATCCGCTACGGCTTGCGCTATCGCTGCCGCCTGAACGGGAGATGGATCGGAGGCTGTAATTGTGAGGAGTACGGTGTTGACGTCCGTGCTGGCGCTAATATCTTGCGCGAGCTCCGCTGGGGTCATCTCTAGACCTAAGCTGTCAACGACCGGCTGAAGGACAAGGGGAGTCCCAGCTGTTTCAGCGTATGACTGCACTCGGGCTTGTGTGAACGAGTTTCCCTGCTGCAACTCTGCAACGGATCCCGAATTCTGGGTAGCGGCGAAAAGCCTAGTCTGCGCGGTATAAGTGGGGGTGATGCTGATAGAGAACACCCCCGCGGCCAATACCCCTAGTACAGTGCACGCCGTAATCAGAATCCAATTGCGGCGGAGCACTCTCAGGTAATCTGTCAGCTCCAACGTCGAGACCTTCCTAAAAGAGACAAGTGGCTGTCTTGTTACAGCACTTCGTTTTCGGGATCGGGACGACGTCTGACTGAGGAGGTCATCCCGACGTAAGGTCTAGCCTCGAATTTTCCCTGAATTGGTACGGAACCACTGGACCGTGTGCTTGATACCCTGGTCGAGTCCGATTTGGGCTTTCCAGCCGGCCTTGGTCAACTCGGATATATCAAGCAACTTCTGGGGTGAACCGTCCGGCTTGGAAGTATCCCATTCCATCGCGCCATCGTAACCGACCGCTTCTGCGACCATTTCAGCTAGCTCTTTGATGGTCACGTCGGTACCTGTGCCGACATTCACCTGATCCGGACCATCGTAGTTTTCTAGCAGATGCAAACATGCTGCCGCCATGTCATCAACGTGAAGAAACTCCCGCCTTGGCGTGCCCGTTCCCCAGTTTGTGACGGTTCGAGTGCCGTTTCGAACAGCTTCGTCATAGCGTCTAATTAAGGCTGGGAGCACGTGAGAGCCTTCTGGAGAGAAGTTGTCTCCGGGCCCATAGAGGTTGGTGGGCATGGCCGAAATCCAGGGTAGCCCGTATTGCCTACGAATTGCCTGGATATGCATGATTCCAGCGATCTTCGCTATCGCATAGGAGTCGTTTGTAGGCTCTAGATGGCCGGTGAGGAGGTATTGTTCCTTGATCGGTTGGGCAGCAAGCTTGGGATAGATGCACGATGATCCCAGAAAAAGAAGACGTTCCACTCCCTGTATGCGCGCGGCATCCAGCACGTTCAGCTGTATCTGGAGGTTATCGCTCAGAAAGTCGACGGGATAAGTGTTGTTGGCTAGAATGCCACCCACCTTGGCAGCCGCAAGAACGACATATCGCGGTTTCACTTCAGCGAAGAAAGCAAAAACGGCGTCGCGATCCTTTAGATCAAGTTCCGACGAAGTGCGTCCTACAAGATCGGTGAATCCCTCGGACTCCAGCCGGCGCCAGATTGCTGAGCCAACAAGACCACGATGCCCTGCCACATAGAAGGTGGAGTTTCGATTGAGCGGGGTCGACACGAAATCGACATTATCTCCCGCGCTAGTGCTGCTGAAGTTTTTGACGGACACTTATTTCTCCCAAGTTCCCAGCTGGACGTCATCGATCCAGTGATTACCCGCGTGCCTGAGAGCTTCGATGTCGGCGTCGACCATGATCCGAGCAAGTTCAGGTGTTTCGACTGTAGCCTTCCAACCGAGCTTGTCGTGGGCCTTGGAGGCGTCTCCGATCAGAGCGTCCACTTCCGTGGGGCGAAGATAACGCTCGTCGAACTTGACGTGGTCTTCCCAGTTCAATCCAGCGTGTTCGAAGGACACCTGCAGAAAATCGCGAACGGAATAGCCCGCCCCGGTGGCCAGCACGAAATCATCAGGTTCATCGACCTGGAGCATGCGCCACATCCCTTCGACGTACTCCGCCGCGTAACCCCAGTCACGTACGGCATCGAGGTTGCCCATGTAGAGGTCGTCCTGCTTTCCGGCCTTGATAGCGGCGACTGCACGAGTGATCTTACGAGTCACGAAAGTCTCACCGCGTCGCGGTGATTCATGGTTGAACAGGATGCCGTTCACGGCGAACATGCCGTAGGCCTCGCGATAGTTTTTGGTAACCCAGTAGCTGTAAACCTTCGCTGCGCCGTAGGGGGAGCGAGGGTAGAACGGAGTATCTTCATCTTGGGGTGGGGGCGTGGCACCGAACATCTCCGAAGAGGATGCCTGATAGAAGCGAGTGTCGATGCCAGCCATGCGCACTGCCTCAAGAATTCGGATGGAACCCATGCCCGTTGTATCACCGGTGTGCTCAGGTTCTTCAAACGAAACGCGCACGTGTGACTGCGCAGCCAGATTGTACACTTCGGTGGGTCTGATGTCCGCGAGCAGAGTGACTAGACGCGCTCCATCACTCAGGTCGCCGTAGTGCAGGAATAGATTTGCCTTCGGGTCGTGCGGATCAACATACAGATGGTCAATCCGAGCGGTGTTGAATGTGGAAGCGCGTCGTATGAGCCCGTGTACCTCGTAGCCCTTCCGCAGCAACAACTCTGCTAGATATGATCCGTCTTGACCCGTGATTCCGGTGATGAAAGCGCGCTTAGTCAACGCGGATCCCCCTGCTCCGTTGTTTCCTGATGAAGAGATTGCCGGTACTTCGTCCAGCATTCCGTCTTGTCGCAGCAAGTTCCCGCAGCCAAGCACTGTACTGAATTATAGCCGCCTCCTGAGACAGAGTATTTTCAGCGTAGTGAACACCCGCTTTCCCAAGCGTCTGAGAAAGGGCCGAGTCCCCGCCCAGCCGCTCAGCCGTTTCGAGTAGGGCGTCGGGAGCATCAGGTTCCACGCGCATTCCTCCGCGAGCGAACGCGATCTCTGCCGCTGTTGTGCTGTCACGATCGGTAGCGGCTATGACGGGCAAGCCCGTCGAGAAGTAGGAGGTCAGTTTACTGGGAACCGCCATTTCTTTCAGTCCGACCATCTCGTTTACAAGCAGCACGTCTGCTGACGCGAGAGTAGCTTCGAAATCCGCATCAGGTAGTGGGTCAATGAACTGTATCCGTTCGACTCCCTCTGCGAGTTCTCGAATCCGCTTGCGCTGATTCCCGTCCCCGAGTAGAACAAATCGGACACGCGATGCGCGAGCATCAGCTAACCGGGCGGCCTCTACGACATTCTCAAGCGATTGTTTGGCTCCGATATTTCCCGCGTGGAGCACGACAACATCATCATCCTTCCAACCCCATCGACCGCGCACAGCTGCACGATCCACAGACTTCGACTTGCCCAGGTGTGTCCAATTTCGGATAACCACGATATCGCTGTCACGCACACCTAAAGATGATACGAGGTAACGCTTGAATCGATCATGGATAACTGCCACCTTTGTGGCTGATCGCAAGATCAGTCCTTCAACATTCCGCATAATTCGCGCGAGGGTAGAGCCCTCCTCATTCATCTCAGCCAACCCACGGCTGTAAATGTCTTGCACCCACACGCCTGTTGCAGGGTGACGAAGACCTAAACGGGCCCTCATCAAAACGAAGGCGCTCGCAAATAGAGCCGGCGTAACAACCAGGACCACATCTGGCTTGTCCCAGCGGGCAAACAATAGCCGCGCACCGAAGCTAAACTCAAGATGCAGTCGGTGTAACGCGTTTACACGCTTAGGAATAAAGTGGCGAAGCCGCTTCACTGGTACGTCTCTAATTACTTCCTGCTTCTGCCAACCTTTATACCCCTCGCGAAGCTTCCACTCCGGGTAATGCGGGTATCCGGTGATCACGCGAATTTCGTGGCCCTCAGCGGCCAATCGCTCTGATAGTCGGGTGGTGTACGGGGCAATACCCGTCGGTTCTGGCCAGTAGTTGAGACCAATTATCGTTACTCGAAGTGGGGGTTTCAATTCTTCTCTACATTTCAACTGGAAATCCGGGAGTGGGTCTATTCGACCATAGTCAGGGATCTGTAGTGGGCCTCCAACTTTGAAGAGGCTGCGGACCAAGACAAGGCTAGGAAAGCATCGTCGATAGACGTTGAGTCATCCGATGCTGCAGCCTTCACCTCAGATAATTTCCGGTTGACGGCTTCCGCCCAGACAGATGGATCGCGCCCAAGTATAACGGTGCACATTGCATCAGGTAGGTACTCGGCGATTCCGGTTTCGGGCGTGCAAATAATCGGCAGACCGTGGTAAGCCGCTTCTGCAGCGGCGAGTCCAAAGGACTCCTGGGAAGGAAGCAGGAGTGCGCTAGAGGTCGAATAAACCTCCCGTAGTTCTACGGCGTTGAGTATTCCCAAATAGTCGACTCCTTGCTGCCTCTTCAGCCAGGACACGACCTCTGCACTCATGACGCCAGCCACCTTCAAACGGAAGCGACCGCCCAATGAGCGACGCGTCGCTACTGCTAAATCAAGGCCCTTGAACGCATCTCCGCGACCGACGAAGGCCAACTGGTAGGGATCTCGTTCCATTTGTAGCCGAGGCAGTGTTATGTTGATTCCAATTGGTGACACCATTATCTTCTCTGGTGCATAACCTCTGCCGATAAAACTTCGTTTGGATGCCTCGGAGTAAACTAATATGCGACTGGATTGAGAATACTCATACTCGAGGATGTCCCCTAGTGGATCCGGTCGACCATTCCCTGGGAAATCTAGCAGGACATCAATCTCTTGCTCATATACGTTATGGTGATGGGCCCGTCTTTCACATATTGTGAACGCGTGTGAATTTCGCGAAAGCGCATGATGACCTAAACCTTCCGTGAAATGCAGTACGTCTGAGTCGGCGGAGAAGCGAGCGACCCGTGCGGCAATCAAGTCTGAGACGACTCTAGTCTGATTGGGTAAAACTGGACGTCCGATACGCACTGAAAGAGGCGATAGAAAACCAGCAGGGCCTATAGACCTGACCTTGTCAGGCAAATCTGACTTCTCGCGTACTCGCCGCTCAAGGACGTGCACAAGCCGTTCCGGGAATCGCATCTTGCGCATTCGACCAATTGTTCTCGGAGTTGGCTCCGCGCGACGTATCAATGTAACAGGATTAAATACGTCCTGCATGGCTGATAGCACATGGTCGTAGTGAAATACGTTGGTGGCATATACCGCGCTTTTCAATCGCTCGCTCCTTGCTCGCGTGATGCTATCCAAACAAATTTGCTCTAGGCGATCCTACCCGCCGCGCCAAGTGGAGAGATCCACCACACAGGAAACGAACTGCTTGAGTGACCTGGAGCATACATGGCGCAAAATATCGAAATTGATGAGTGCCTGAGAGCATGTTTGGTGGGAGGTCCGCTAGAATCAGCCGAGACTTCTTCATCGCAGTTGGAGGGGCAGAGTTAGGGATCGTCACAGAGGTATGTCTCAAACGGCAGGGGCTGGTCGCGTTGCGTCGGATAGCAGAACCGTTCGATCGACACGGGAAAGTTGATGGTACCGTCCATCCCGCAACCTTGATGGGTGGAGTAGCGGTAGCCATACTCGCCGTTTTATTCGTCGTTCGTTATTCCGACGACGGTGGAATAACGGTTCTCGGCCTCTCCATAGCGTGTGTATGCACCGCGTTCGCATTATTCCTTGTTCGTTTCCACAGCGGACCTATACATCCACTGTCCCTAATAGCGCTGGTGGCATACTGTCAAATACTGCTATTCGTTGCTCGTCCGGCATATTCTGTAGCGTTTCAAGACTCAACGAACATCTTCGGCAGGGGTCTATTAGGGGAGTCGTATCTCACAGCGCAGATTATGGCTGGAGTCGGCATTGTAGCGATATCTGTCGGGTGGATTTGTGCGGGAAAGTCCGACAACAAGGTTCTGGTTGGAGGAACAGTTCACCCATATTCCAGCAGGGAGTGGAAGTCGATCCGACTGCCTGTGTTCCTCATAGTATTAGTAGGCTTTCTTCTCTATTCGGTGTACGTTGCGCAGATTGGTTTCTCGAACTTCGTTTCAAGCCTAAGCGCCGGCCGTAACGAGGCTTCACGTTCGTTGATTGACGGCACGAGTGCCTATTTCTATTCCGGATTGCAGTTCGCTTTCGGGGCACTAATCCTGATCTATCTCCAAGCCAGCCTGTCCCACCGACCCCTACTACGGATTGCTAGTCTCACGCTCTTGGTGGTCGCGATCCTGCCCAATCTTGCTTCTGGAAGTCGATCGATATTTATTCCTATCGCCATTAGCCTCTTGTATGTTGCCTATATCGTTTCGCCCTCCGTGCTGAAGCCGAGCAGGGTTTTATTGTGGCTGCCACTTGCTTACGTAGGACTGTTCATCGCACCGAGAATCTGGCGTACCGACCTGTCAACGGGGGGGAGTCTCGAACAATCTTTCAGTGACTCTCTTACTTCCGAGGCTTTGTTCGGTGATTTTTTTGGGGGATTGGATACCGCGATGATAGATGCTTTTACATTACAGATCGCGGCGCAGGCTGATGGTCTTCTTCAGCTGCGTTGGGGTGAGACGTACTTAACGCTGGTTTCGAGCTTCGTGCCCCGAGTTATTTGGAGCGAAAAGCCTGAGTCGGTCGATCAGATTCTGAACGAAGTACTGTTTCCCGTAACATATTCTCAAGGTACGGGCTTCTCCTTCGGCATCTACAGTGAACCCTATTTGAATTTCGGTGTGGGTGGAGTTGTCCTCGTCGGCTTTGTGTTCGGCTACTTGTTGTCTCGATTGTCGTCTTGGACGGAACATCGGGCTGACGTCTACAGCACTTTCGTCCTGATAATGGTTGCGTCCTATATTTTCCCACTTATGCGAGGAAGTCTGTCCTTCGACCTGCAGAGACTACTGATTCCGTTGTTGCCTGTTATCTTAGTTCTGGCAGTGGCGCGACTCCTCGTACCGCCAGGAAGCCGGAAGCATAGTTCCGCATCGGTCTAACGATCGACTATATAGGCGACCGGGACATTCGGAGTTGCAGTCGCCGGCGGGTCCTCCATGGTGATCCTGATGCCGCGTTCGCGTACATGAGGATGTGGCGGAAGTGTCGTGCTTGAAGTACTCCTGGGGCACACCACGCAAATCCACCAAGTGAAGCTGCCTCGAACCCGTTGACCTATTCTGGATCTTGTCAGGGTGCCGTCGCCCTGCTGAGTAAGGATCTTTCAAAATGATTTCTTTCGCTGTACTAGCTCACGATGACCCAAAAATGTTGGAAAGGCTTGCTCAGACGCTCGCTCCGCATCGACTTGTGGTTCATCTCGATCGCGCTGTCGATATTGATGCGTATGTCCGCAACATTGACGAGGGGACACTGGCACACATGACGTTCGTCGACGAGCGTTATGACGTCAACTGGGGTGGATTCTCCGTGCTGAAGGCCATGATCTCAGCCGCCAAGGTGATCCTAGAGCAGTCATCGGACAGCGATCATATAGTTTTCCTTTCAGGTCACTGTTACCCCGTACGACCTCTGAATGAATTCAGCGAGTATCTTGAGACCGCCAGTTGGACGGAACACTGTCGAGCTTATCGGCTAGCTAAACAAGGGGTGGAACATCTTCATAGGATCGAAGCTCGCCACTGGTTCGATCTGCGCCTCCCGGTTGGAGGGCAACTTTCTCGACGCGTGTGTCGCAACCTCCTCAAGAAGCTCACCCAATGTCCGCGGAGAAGAACTGACCTGGACGTCGTGGCCGGATCGCAGTGGATGGCACTCACGGCGGCGTGCATGAGTGCAGCCATCGAAGCACTCTCCTCCCCCGGCTATAAGATCTTCAAGAACTCCTTCGCTCCTGATGAGATGGCCATTCAAACCTTCGTTCACAATTCCGAATGGGCCAGTTCGACCAAACTCGGTAGCCCTGAGCGTATTTATATCTCGGAAGTCTCAGAAATTCCAAACTTCCACTATCTGCGAGCTGGAATGAATGGATGGATATCAGGGACAGACTTAACGGCCGCCATTGATCAAGGAGCGTACTTCATTCGAAAGGTTCATTCCACTGCGAGTGCTGACTTGCTCGAGATGATTGATGAGCGTTTGTAGTGAATATCAATATCGTTCGGTCGGAGGCCTAGCAACTTGCAATCAATGAGGAGAGACTTGGCCAGCTTCAAAGGAGTTGGGTATGACAAAGAGAGAGGCAAGCCTGTCCAGTTCCTCTGGGTTTTCCTGGCGAGTCCATTGTTTAGAAGTGTTTGGTGTCCCAGTAGATTGCGCGTCATAATACTCAAGGCTTTTGGCGCCAATATCGGCGCCAACGTTCTGATACGACACGGCGTTGATATCCATTGGCCTTGGAAGCTGTCCATTGGCGATAATTCTTGGATTGGTGTTAGAGCTTGGCTATTGAATTTAGAGCCGATACGGATAGGAAAGAACGTCTGCGTCTCTCAGGAGGTTCTGCTTTGCGCAGGAAGCCATGACCCGAAGTCTCCGACATTTGAGTTTGACAACGGCCCTATCGTGATTCGTGACGAAGCTTGGGTTGCCGCGCGTGCCTGTGTCTTGCGAGGAGTCACAGTAGGGGAAGGGGCAATAGTGGGAGCGATGGCTCTGGCATACAAGGATGTTCCTTCTCAGACTGTGATACTGGCCGCGACTGGTGACATGAAAGGGATCCGCGAATGAAAATTCTTCAGATTGCAACTCTCGTCTCTCCGGATGGTGCCTACGGTGGGCCGATAAGGGTTGCAATCAATCAAAGTAGAGAGTTACTGAGCCGCGGTCACGATGTCACCCTCGCAGCCGGTTCTATCGGTTTCGACTCGCACCTGCCTAAGAGCCAGGAGGGCGTTCCGCTGACTCTTTTTCGCGCCTCACCTCCACTGCCATCTATCGGATTTCCTAGTGTGAATTCAGCCACCATGCGAGCATGGCTTAAGCGAAGGCTGCACGAATTCGACCTAGTTCACGTCCACATGTCTCGTGATTTGATAACTTTGCCCGCGGTGCGGATGGCCCGCAAATCGCGGGTGTCCTACGTATTGCAAACGCACGGCATGGTCGGGCCAACTCAAAACCCGCTTGCGCCTCTGACGGATATGATGATGACAAAGCCGAATCTGAGCGGGGCTGCCCGTATCTTCTATCTAACTTCGGAAGAGAGAGAAGGTTTGAATGATGTTGGAGGGAGGGATCTGCGGCTCGAACAACTCGGAAACGGCGTGCCGCTCTCCCCGCTCCCTGCAGATCCTCCAGCGGAGGCTGCCTTCGAGTTCCTGTTTCTTGCGCGTTTGCAGGAGCGTAAGCGTCCGATGCTCTTCGTTGAAATGGCTAAAAGGCTATTGCATGAGTTTCCGCATGTGCGCTTCAGTTTGGTTGGACCGGACGAGGGCCAAGGCTCTCTCGTGACATCCGTTCTTCGTGCTGATACATCCAGATCTATCAATTGGGAGGGCGGGCTTTCACCCGAACGCACCCTGGAGCGAATTGCGCAAACGTCGGTGCTTGTTTTGCCCTCAGTGAATGAGCCATATCCGATGAGCGTCCTTGAAGCTATGTCACTTGGTAAGCCTGTCATAGTCACAGACTCGTGTGGACTGGCGCCCACAATTGAGGCGACCGAGTCCGGAACAGTTGTGGATTCTTCTTTGGAATCCCTTGTAGAGGCCGCTCGAAGTTACATTCTGGACGCGGATAAGTTAGGCCGCACGGGGCAGAAAGCGAGAGAAACCGCCACATCTATGTTTAGCATGAGTGCCGTCGGTGCAAAACTTGAACAGACGTATGCAGAGGTACGCGGTTGACGCTTGGCGCCGGGAACCGATTGGAACCGTACTGATCGGCGGGATCGTTGTTTGTGGATAGCCGACATCATGATGAAGGCCGATGGTGGCATGGCGGATCGACGCTAGTCGGGGAAAGGGAGTGAATTTAGATTTAGAGGCGAACGCCAGAAAGGTATCCCTTAATATCTAGACCTGAACAGCAGAAGCTTTCACTTCGAGTGGCTCGTTACTCCGCCAAAGAAACGCACTACCTGGACTGCCAGAGTTGGCAATGAGTGTGAAGCCATCAGAAGGGCAGCCCCATCAGGCTCGGTGACGTCAATCAGAGCCACGCAGGCTGTAGCCCAGATTCCTATGAATGGAATGTAGATCCAGGAGTGCCTCAGCCACCCGCGCGCTTGATTCAAGTAGCCGAAGGCATGCGCGAGGTTGAGGATCGCCTGGCCCGCGATGATGATGGTCATCGGGCGCTCTAGTGACGCGTATTGCTCACCTAGCAGAGACAGCAATATCGGAGCAGCGATATGCGCAGTCGTTACAATCAAGACAGCGACTAAGGCGTAAGTGCCCAGTATGGCTATGAAACTGTTCGTTAGCTTACGTCTACTAGAAATCATGCGCGCGATGATGGGAGCTGCCATGTCGTTCACCAACAGATTGAGTGCCGTAAAGACGACACCGAATCTAGCTAGCGCCGAGACTTCAGCGATAGATTCAGGTGTGCCCCAGATCGACAGAATCAGAATCACCGACTGCTCAGATGCAACTAGCAGAAGCGTCATGGGTAACGTTCTATGGGCGCTTCTCCTCAATGCTGTCCAGTCGTCCGCTCGCGGGTCTGGCGCTCTTACCGTAAGCCCCAACGAGCGAGAGAAGATGAGATTAGCCACCAAAGTTGCAATCAACCCAATGACTAGGGCGGCATAAATGTTCATTCCAATGAGCAGGATCACGGCGGCCACTAGCAATAGACGTAATAGTGACTGTAATAGTGTTACGTTCCTAAGAAGCTTGAAGTTGTAATTCAGCCGATGAATCGCTTGGAGGAATCCACTCCTATTCATAAGGTAGAGGGTGCAGCACACTATCAATCCGGTGACACACGCAGGAAATACTTGCTGTCCAGTCTGGATTAATAACAACACGATGATGGCTGTTCCGGCCAATATCAGTGGGAGGCTTATGTGCCACCTAAACCGCATAGCCGTCGCCAGAATCTGACCGAGTCGTTCCTTATCTTTCTGTGCCGAACCGCCCTTCGACATCATGAAGGATGCCACTCCAGCGTCCGCAACGAGAACAACCGCTGCGCTAAGAGATATAGCCACCGCGTAATAGGCATATTCCTGTTTTTCGAGCGAGCGTACTAGCAGGATGCCGGAGACAAACGAAAGACACATGGCTGTACCCTGAGTACCGAGATGCTTCAATGAGGACTTCATGAAGGGAGCAATACGTTTCATACGTTGCCAGTTCACGGTTCTCCTTGCTTGCAGTATCTGGCGATCCTTTGTAACCGCAATCGGCCGAAGGCTCCGGTCTATGCCAGAAGGTCGTGCTTGATCGGATGGGCGAGGAGCCAGAGCGGGTTTATTCAACGGGCGTAGAGAGAGAACTCTTCACCAAAAGAAGCAAGACAGTTGAGCGCTGCGGGCCGCGGATCGAGCGTGCCTGAACCGAAATGCAAACTTGGACCAGAGAGCCGTTAGAGACCTGCTTCACCGTGATCTGTCTGATGGGACCCCTCGCAGTTTACCTTCGCGGCGGGCAGATCTTGCAAACCCGATCAAACATTTCCGGATGGATCTACCGCAGTGATCTGCTCGGTGACCGCGGCGACTACTGAGGGGATGCGATCTTGCGACAAGTTCTTGAATGGAGTTCACGTGCCTCTATTACAAGTCAGGCTTCTTAGGGGAAGGTGCTGATGCGGGCCAGGATGGGGGCATCCGATAGAATTCGGACATGAGTGACGCACTGGAAGAAATTCAGTCTGAGACATTGAGAATATTGAGCGAGCTGCTATCGAACCGTTCGTGCGCGTTGTTGGATTTCCCGAGGCATCAAAATGCTGGCGATTCGTTGATTTGGCTAGGTGCCCGGGAGTACCTGCGTGAGTTGGGTGTAACGGTCAAGTATGTCTCGAGTGCGCACTTCCTAGACCCGAAGGAACTCCGGCGAAGGCTTCCCGACGGGCCTATCCTTATCACTGGCGGCGGAAACCTGGGGGATCGGTGGTTGGAACACCAAGAATTTCGTGAGCATGTTGTCCGAACCTTTCCTGATAGGAAAATCATTCAGCTTCCACAAACGATCGAGTTCTCGTCAGATAGGCTTATCCAGACTCAGACGATATTCGCAAGCCACCCCGATCTGACTATCTTGATCAGGGATGAAGTGGGGGTCAATGTCGCTCGAGAAGCTTTTCCCAACGCTGATGTTAAATTCTGTCCTGATCTAGCTGCCGGTTATGGGAGAATCAAACGAGTATCTGCTCCGAGCACGCAGGTTCTCTTCCTGCGAAGAAACGATAGTGAGTCCAGTGGAACGATCAGCAGTGACGTGCTAATGCCCGGTTGGAGAGTGACGGATTGGGGAATTAAGGGGGCCTTCAATGCCTTCAAATGGCAATTTTACCGGCTTCCTGAAAATCTGGTTCGCATAGTTCCTGTACTTTCTCGTGTTCTACACCCTGCGATTGACCGCTCATTCACCAGGATGGCCGAAGCGAATGTTCGTTCTGCTGCAAGGATCTTGTCAGAGGGGAGCTTGGTGGTGACCGACCGCTTACATGCAATGGTCATGTCCGCCCTTTTGGGCATCCACGTAGTCGCATACGACAACGCAAATAAAAAGCTTTCCTCTATCTATAACGACTACCTTCATCGTCTGAATGGCATCACTTTTGTCGAGACTGCTTCCGACGCTTTAGAGGCTGTTGACGAGATATTGAAGAGCCGGACCTAAGGCTTGCTCAGCTTGTTGGCTACCCTTCGGGTCATCCTTTGGACCTCGTTTGCGGATTGGTCGGACCCGGCAGCACCTCTCTGATCCAGAAGTCACCCTGCAATTGGTCGCCTAAGCATATGACCGCGGTTCGGGCGTTACCTTGCGTTTGCGGGATTGAATTCACTGCCCAGGACTCGCGCACCAGCGTCTTGGATATGATTTGCAAGTCTTGTCGCGAAGATTTCTCAGACGAAGGTGGGAATCGAGTCGAGTGTCCTGAGTCGGCCGGAGCTAGCAGCAAGGTCTGGCGCGCGGGTGTATGCATCCACGGGGACTTGCGCCAATTCCTATCTGAAGACGGGGTCTTCAGATAGCTGCGACCAGTAATGGAATGTAACCAATACAGTGGCGATAACGTCTTGTTGTCCTGATGGGATCACGGTGGCGCGGGCAAGCGTTTTGGTTCCGCAGGATTGCATTTCTTTGTCAGCGTGGGAACTGGCGCCAAGCTACCAGTGGTAGGTGGCGGTGCGCCCTCCCGTAAACGATCGCCGTCCCGATGGCGGCGCCTAGGGCGTTCGCCAGCACATCCAGCGGAGTCGCAACCCGCTCAGGGCGAAATAGTTGCTGGCCTAACTCGATACACGTGGCTGCCACAATGCCTGTCGGCAGCGCCAACCAAGCACGCCGCAACGGCAGGAATGCGGCAACCAGGATGCCGAACGGGATGAAGAGCAAGACGTTTGCTCCGGATTCGATCACGCTGTAATCGAACCACCCGGGCACACCGAGCCGGTGCAGCACGCGCAGCACGCGATCGATAAAGCCAGACGCGCCCTCATCGACCGGCGTCGGCCAGAACGCTATCAGGGACAGAGTAAGCAGGTAACTGGCCAGCAGCGCGGCGAGGGGACGCCGTCGTCGTGCTGTCAATCTGGTGGCTACGGTCACTGGTGCTTTCGTTCCCAGTCCACCAGCGCGTCCACTGCCGGCACCAGCTCGCGGACCATCTGCTGGTAGACCGCATCTTCGCGTCGGAAGGGGTCCACGACGTCGTCGCCCGCGGGGTCTGACGGGTGGACAGTGCGGGCACGCACCACCTTCGGAAGGATGGCACGCCAGCGCATGGCGGCGGTGAGGGAAGGATCGCCCTCGAGCGGTGTCACGAGCCGAGCGAACTCGCGCAGGGTGAAGGTCCTCCGGAGCAGTGACGGCATGATCTCGATGATCTTCCCGCGGTGGTCGCGTGTCAGGGTGAGAACCAGGTCCTTGCCTTCCAGGATCCGCTCCTCGACCTGTCGGGCGGCGAAGCCGTTGGTGTCTCCGTTGAAGACTCGGACGAAGCCGGCCACCTGCGGGTCGATCTCGCGCCCCACGAGGGCGCCGGTGCCGGCACTCGAGATCTCGAACTCACCTGGCGCCAGCTTCTCGAAGGAACTCCGAAGCAGCCGCTCAACCATGGGGGAGCGGCAGATGTTGCCCGTACACACGGCAAGGATGCGGAACGGCGTATCGGTGGTCATGGCCTCTATTCCTGGAGACTTCGCGCGGACGGCGGCGAGGACGGGTTTACTCCGAAGCGTACCGGTTGAAACGACTGTTACGGCCTCGCAGCTTCTCCTTCAGCGAGAGCCTCACCGTGGGCCACTCGCCGTCGATGATCGAGAACACCACAACGTCGCGCACGGTGTCGTCCTTCCACAGGTCGTGGTTGCGGAGCACTCCGTCCTGCTTGGCGCCGAGGGCGGCGATTGCACGGCGGGATTGGTGGTTGTGCCAGTGGGTGCGGAACTCGACCGCAATGCAGTCCAACGACTCGAACGCGTGTGTGAGCTGCAGCAGCTTCACCTCGGTGTTGAGCCCGGTGCCCTGCGCGCTGGGGGTGATCCAGGTTGAACCGATCTCAAGGCGCCGGTGATCGGGCCGGATATTGAGGAAGGTCGTCATGCCAATTGCCCGGCCGTCGCTCATCCGGCGGATGGTCCAGGGGACTAGGTTGCCGGCGTCGTGCTGGTTCAGGCGGTTCTGAATTTCCTCAGCCATGCCGTCGGGGGAGGGGAGGCGGGTGTACCAGGCCTTGTAGAGGTCATTCTCGGCCACAGCCTCCGCCAAATCCTCGGCGTGCTCCAGGGCCAGGGGCTCGAGGGTGGCGAGGTCACCCGACAGTGCGGGGATCCAGAGGAAGTTCATATCGACAGGCTACTGCGGGGCGGATGTCGGAGAAGCGTCGGTAATCAATCGTCCGCCGTCGGAGGCTCGGCGGCGCCTACGACGCTGCAAGGGTTTCCAGGACATCAAGCGCGACGGCGGTTCCGTCCTCTTTCCGCATCCGCTTCCCGATGCGCGTCGCCTGATCTCTATACCTCCCTGTCTGGACCAGGGCATCCGTGAGCCGGTCGACGGTGAGTTTTCGGTACGGGATCGGTTCAGGACCGAGGCCCCGCTGGTGCAGGAGATGTCCCCAAAACGGCTGGTCGGCGATGAACGGCACCACCACGGACGGAATGCCCGCCCGCACCGCAGCATGTACTGAGCCTGCGCCACCATGATGGATCGCAGCAGTTGCACGCGGCAGGACCGCATGATGGTCCACAGACTCCCTCACCAGCAGGTCGGGGCCTTGGGCTCTATTGGGAATATCGATGCCGCCCCAGCCCCTGGCCACCAGTACCCGGAGGCCATTCCGGCGGGCCGCCTCCACAATGGCTTCGCCCCGCGCCTCAGGATCCCCGGCTTTCATCGAACCGAACCCCGCATAGACAAAGTCGCCACCCTCGACGAACTCGGCCAGTTCCTCATCCACGTCTGCCGCCGGTGCGGGATGCCCCGTCCAGTGGCCGGTGAGATGGACGGTGGCCGGCCAGTCTGCAGGCCGGTGTAGCAGCAGCGGGCTGATCGGGATCAACGTTGCCTGCCGGAGCGCCCGTGACCGTGGCGCGGGCGGAAGTGCCTGCACCGCCGCTGCAAGCTCGCGCTTGAACATGAGCGTTGCCACGTTCGCCAGACCATAGCTGGCCCGGTTCAGCGGACCCAGACTGGTCTTGGGGATGAAAGGGGCCGGGAACTCACGCGTGGGGGTCAACATCGGAATGGTCTCCACCAGTGCCGACGGAATTCCCAGCCTCTCCGCCGCGATGGGCGCACTAAGGACTTTCGGGTGGTACACCACAACGTCCGGGGCGAAGGCAATGATGTGTTCCACGGCAGTCGACAAGAGGCGGGCGAATGACCGCCGGACCACGGCGCGGAATTCCTTGGCCGCGAACCCCGGTGAAACGCCGTGGTCGCTGATGAGCTGGGCGAAGTCCATGCGCAGACTGACAGTATCCAGGCCCGTGGCGTCCGCACCGGAGTTGTCCGGGATAGCCGTGCGAACGTGGTGTCCCCTGGCAGCGGCGGCGCGCGCCAGGGCGGTGAACGGTTCCACGTCGCCGCGCGTCCCGGCGGTCAGCAGAATGATCTTCATTGGCAGGCGCTCCGTCCCACAGCTTACAAGCGCCGCATTCCGCGCGGAAGCAGGCCATGCTGTAACATTGACTCTCGATGCCTAGGCGAGGGAACGCTTTGGATGATTCCAGAGCATGTTCCGTTATCGACGGTGGCTAGCGGCTTTCCTGATTACGCGCAACAAGTTTGCGCGGGGATGGTCCTGGGCTTTCGTCAACATTCGCACGGTACGCCCAGAAGACCACTTAGTTCCTCGAATACTCAGGAGACATCATGTCCGAGCAGAAGCTCGCCGCAGAACTGCGCACCGATTTCGGTAAGGGCGCTGCCCGCCAGGCACGCCGCGCCAACAAGATCCCCGCCGTCATCTACGGCCACGGCGCAGACCCCATCCACGTGCTGCTGCCCGCCAAGGCAACCACCCTGGCAGTCCGCCACTCCAACGCACTCCTCAGCGTTGACGTCGACGGCGAAACCCACCTCGCCCTCGCCAAGGACGTACAGCGCAACCCGCTCAAGCAGATCGTCGAGCACATCGACCTGCTGACCGTCCGCAGCGGCGAGAAGGTCACCGTTGAGGTCAACATCCACGTTGAGGGCGAACCCAAGCCGGGCGTCGTCTCCAACCTCGAGCAGACCACCGTTTCGGTTGAAGCCGAAGCCACCCACCTGCCCGAGTCGCTGACCGTCAACCTCGACGGCCACGGCGTTGGCGACCATGTCTACGCCTCGGACATCCGCCTCCCCAAGGGCGTCACCCTGCTCACCGAAGCAGAAACGCTGATCATCAACGTTTCCGCACCGGTTGTCGAAGACCTGGGTGAGACCGCAACCGAGACCGGAGTTGACTCTGACGGCGGCGACGCCACCGCTGAGGAAGCCACCGGCGACGTTGTTCCCGAAGCTGACGAGTCCTAAGCACCTGATCTGTGTCTGACAACACCTGGCTGGTAGCCGGGCTCGGAAACCCCGGGCCCGGCTATTCCGGTAACCGGCACAATGTGGGCCAGATGGTCCTCGACGTGCTCGGCGCGCGGCTGGGTGGAAAGTTCGGCACCTCCAAGGCACGCGCCGTCGTACTCGAAGGCCGCCTTGGAATAGGCGGGCCGCGGCTGATCCTCGCCAAGCCGCTCACCTACATGAACCTCACCGGCGGGCCCGTGTCGCAGTTGGCGAAGTTCTACGGGATCGAGCCGGACCACGTGCTGGCCGTGCATGACGAGATCGACATCCCCTTCAACACGATCAAGCTGAAGATCGGCGGGGGAGAAGGCGGCCACAACGGCCTCCGTGACATCAGCAAAGCGCTCGGCACCAAGGAGTATGTGCGGGTGCGCGTGGGTGTCGGACGCCCGCCAGGACGGCAGGAAGCAGCCGATTACGTGCTCCGCGACTTCAGCACGGCCGAGAAGAAAGACCTCGGAATTCTGCTCGAGGAGGCGGCGGACGCCGTCGAAAGCGTTGTCCTGGACGGTTTGCTTACCACCCAGCAAAAGTTTCACTCTGCAGGGAAATAGCGGTAAACTAGTCAAGCGGTTCACAAGTGAATCGCAAGTGAACTACACGGCCTAATTGGCCCCAAAAGCGGGGGCCGACGTTGGGCGGCCTCTGAGACTGGGCCACCCCCATCCCAACGTCGGTCCCTTTTTTGTGCCCCTGTTGTGTGGCTTCGAGCGCAGGCAAGCCCGTTATCCGTTTTTGCTTGAACGATTAAACTAAACGGTGCAGTAACACCCGGTCGGGCGTAGGCTATTGCCCTAGCGCACGACGTGTTGGGGCGGACTAATGGGAAAATGCGTAAAGTCCGGTGCGGACAAAGATCTGTCGGCACCGCAGGGTGATGGCGTACGGCCACCAGGCCGTCAGTCTCGCAAAGCCGGGATGCAGCGATGCTGAACGTCCACGGTGAATGGCCGCTGGTCGGCCGGGACACAGAGCTAGGGGACGTCAGCGACGCACTGCTGGACACCAGTTGCCGGGGTGTCATCATCACCGGCCAGTCCGGAGTGGGAAAGACCGCGCTCGCCCAGCTCATGGCACGCGAGCTCGAAGCCTCGTTTGAACTCGTCTACGTCCGCGGCTCAGCGCTCGCATCTAAAATGCCCTACGGCGCCCTCAGCTTTGTCCTCAGCGATCTCGACGACGCGATCGTGGACAACCCGCTGATGCTCCTCCGCGGACTGCAGGAACTCTACGGCCGGCGCGACGACGGCCGGCAAACCCTCATCCTCGCTGACAACCTCGAGGAACTCGACGCGTCTTCCGCCATGGCGCTCGCCCACTTGGTGCGGGTCGGTGCAGTGAAACTCATCGCGATCTGCCAGTCCATCGATGCCTCACCCGAAGAATTCTGCGACCTCTGGAAAGACGGGATGCTGCGCCGGATTGACATCGCGCCGCTGGGCCTCGCGTCCACCACCGAACTGCTCTCGGCCGCCCTCGACGCACCCGTGTCCCGCGCCGCCGCCGCCAGCATGTGGCACATCACAGGCGGCAACCCGCTCTTCCTCCAGGCACTTACCCGCGAGCAGGTGGACTCCGGCGAAATGCTCGAACGCGACGGCGTCTGGGTGGCCCAGCCCCTGTCCGCACCGAAGACACGGCGCTCCATGACCGACTGGATCATGGTCCGCCTGCGCCGGTTGCCCCCCGACGAGCGCGAGGCACTGGAGATGATCTCCGTGGTGGGCGTTGCGCCGCTGGACCTGCTGCTCCGGTTCGTGCCGTCGTCGACCGTGGACGAACTGCAGCGCAGGAAGGCCATCCAGCTGGAGCAGGGCGACGTTCCCCTGGTGCGCATTGCCAACGGACTGGTCAGCGAAGTGGTTCGCGCTCAAGTGCCGCTGGGCCGCGGGCGTGAACTGATGCGTGCCCTGGCAACGGAAGCGCGGAGCTACAACATGCCGGCCATCGCACGCATGACGTACGCCAACTGGTGTATCGACTCCGGTGCGGACATCGACACCGAAAGTCTCATCGAGGCAGCGCGGCTCGCCAACCGGCACCGCGAAGGTGCAACGGCACTGCGCTTCATCCACGCCATCCCCAACTACTCGGGCATCCCGCAGGCGGTCATCGAAGAAGCCCAGGCCATGGGAGTGGACGGCGACACCTCCGGGGGCCTGCTCGTCCTCGACCACTTCCTGAAGACCCATGCAGAGCCGCAGCTCCGCGATTGGGTGGAAGTGGGGCTGCTCCAGTGCCGGCTGCTCATGCGGAGCCCGGCACGGTACGCGGAGGCGGAATCGATCCTGGCGGAAATCCGCCGCAGACTTGCCTTGGAGACCGCAGCTGAGGACTTTGCCGAATTCGTTGACGCAGTGGACGTGCTGACGGCTGAACTGGCTGTCTACAACGGCCGGTACGCCGAGCTCATCGAGATGTACGGGATCCTCCTCAACGATCACTCAACCGAGCACCAGAACCATGAACTGATGGGTTGGCTCGCAGAGGCTCTCGCTATGACCGGCCGCCAGGACGACGCCGTCAAGCTGGCTTCCTCGCTGGTGTCCCGGCTGATGGATGCCGGCAGCGACACTCTCCTGCAGGAAGCTGCGGTGGCACGGCTTTTCAAGCTGCTGGTCCTGTGCGGACGGTGGAACGAATGCATCGAGATGGCGGCATCGCCGGTGCACCACGGCAAGGAAAGCGCCTATGACGGATCCGCATCGGAGTTCGCCGAAGGGTGCCTCCTGGCGTACGCGGGCCGCGGAACGGAAGCACTCGACAAGCTGCTGCCGGCACTGAGCCAGATGCGGGTCCGCGACCGGCAGCAACTCGTACCGGTCGCCGAAGCGAGCACCGCCTACGCCTATGCTCTCGCCGGCGAGGCCCGCGCAGCGAAGGAACACCTGGCACGGGCGGGGCACCGGCCGGAACGGTTGGCCTGGCACACCGCGCGCGTCGCGGACTACTTTGCGGCCCTGGCCGAAGTCGCCACCAAGGCGCCCGTTGAGGTGGCCGAACGGATGCTGGAGCTGGCCGATGAGGACCGCGCCATGGGCAACCATGGCCACGAGTTGCTGTTCCTGTGCCAGAGCGTTCAGCTGGGGCTTGAATCAGCCGCTGACCGGCTGGTCTCCTCAGCCCTCGCCTCGCAGGGGCCCTTTGCCGAAGTGTGCGCCATGTACGGGAAGGGCATCGCGTCCAGGGACACCAATCAGCTGCTGCTTGCCTCGCAGAAGGCGGCGGAACTCGGTAATCACCGGTTGGCTGCGGATGCGGCACGGTTGGCAGCGCAACTGGCCCAGGAAGCCAGCGACCAGGTAACGGTCACCGAGGCCGGGAAAGTTCTGCGCGATGTCGGCGCCCCCGGAGTAGCCGGTCGGCGCGGCGCACTGGAATCACTCACGGACCGGGAACGTAGCATTGCGGTGTTGGTCGCCGAAGGGCGGACCAACCGTGATATAGCTCAAGTCATGTGCGTTTCGGTGCGGACCATAGAAGGCCATGTATACCGGCTCTATTCGAAACTTGGGGTGTCCTCGCGTAGCCAGCTCGCTCTGCTTCTAGAGTAGCTGGATCATGGGGGAGCAGACTGGTGGCGGGCATGATCTGGTTGGCCGGGAAGACCTGGTCGAAGAGCTGGTAGGGGCGCTCACGGGCTCCCAGTACCTTGGTGCCATCCTCGTGGGCGAGGCAGGCGTCGGGAAAACCGCGCTCGCCCACGCCATCGCCAAAGTGTTGGACGGCAACGTGGCGGTGCTGCCCATCTCCGCCAGCCCCTCGCTGCGGAAGGTCCCCTTCGGAGCGCTCTCACCGTACCTGCACTCACTGTCCATCAATGACGTCGGCTCCTCCGTTGCCGTGTACCGCAGCATCATGGCGCACCTGGAGGCCAGCTTCGATGGCAGCAAGAAGATGCCGCTGTTCCTGGTCGATGACTCCCACGAACTCGACGACAACACCAGCGTGCTGCTCTCCCAACTCGTCACGGGCAGGCGTGCCCGCCTGCTGGCGCTGGCCCGCAATACTCCCGGTCCGACGTCGGAATTTGGCTCCCTGCACCAGGACGGGCTGCTGCGCCGGTACGAAGTCAGGCCACTCGATCAGGGGGAGGTGCACGAGCTCTGCCGGCGCGAACTCGGCGGTGATGTGCTGGCAAGCGTCAGCGCCAGCCTGACGCAGATGTCCGGTGGGAACCCGATGTTCCTGCTGGCTCTCCTGCGCCAGGGGAAACGCTCCGGCTACCTGGGCGTGCGTAATAAAGTGTGGCGTCTGGCTGGTCCGGCGCCGCCGCTCGACGTCAGTCTCGTAGACCTGATCAAGGTCCGGTTCCGCCGCAGGACGCCGGAAGAGATGTCCGTGCTGGAAACACTGGCGCTCGCCGAACCCATGCCGCTCGAAGCACTCAACCACTGCACCGACAGGTCGGCGGTCGCGGTGCTGCATGAGCACGGGCTCATTGCCATCGCGGGTGACCGGGACCGGCTGGTCAGCCTCAGCCACCCCCTCTACGGGGAAGTGATCCGTCAGGAGGTTCCCGCGGGACGCAGCCTCGCGATCCGCCGGAAAGTGCTGACGGTGCTGGACAAGGAGTCCAGCACCGCTGACGGATTCCTGCGCTTTGTCGCGTGGGGGCTGGACTGCGGGCTGCCGCCGGATGACAAAACGCTGCTGCGCGCTGCCGTGGTGGCCAACCGCCTGCACGATGCCGAATTCGCGCTGCGCGCCGCGCGCGCGGTGCATACCCCGGAGCTTCGCGGCAACTCCCTCGTCGAGATCGCCCGTGCGCAGCTCGCCCGGGGCAACTCCGCCTATGCACGGGAGATCGTCGACGAGGTGCTCGATCAGTGCACTACGTTCATCCTCGCCAAGGAAGCCTCGTTGCTGTCCGCGGCACTTCGCCTGCGTGAACCGAACGCGCCGGACGCGATCCGCTCCGACATCGCACGCTGGAAACAGGTCGCTGACCGGGTCTCCACATCCATGGGGTCTCCCGATGATCCGGAGGTGCAGGTCGGTATGGCCGTGTCCCGCAACGGTTACCGGATCCTGGAATGCCTCGCCCTGAACTATGAAGGCAGATTCCGGGAGGCGGAAGTCATTCTCCGGGAGGTCCTTGCGGACAGGTACTGCACCGATGAAGTTCGGCTGGCCGGCCTCGCCCTGCTCGGAGAAGCCCTTGGCTCCACCGGCAGGGGAGTGGAAGGTGCACGCGCCACGGCGGAGGCGCTGCAGATTATCGCCACGCACGGACACCAATTTCTGGCCCACTCCGAATTTGTCATCACACGCCATTTCGTCTCGATGGCCAATGCCGGACTCTGGGATGAGATCGAGGAGCTGCTGGACACCGTCATCCGCGGCAACGGCAGCGGGCCCATCACCTTCACCGCCATCACGGAGTTGTCCGAGGGACTCATTGCACTCCGTAAAGGGCTCATGGGCAGTGCCCGTACCGCGCTGATCCTCGGCGTGGAGGGCCTCCGTGAATCCGATGAGAACCAGCTCATGCCGATGGCACTGGGCCTGGCAGCCTTCGCCTGCACCATGGTGGGGGACACCGCCCGCGCGCGCAGCTACACCGAAGAGTTCGAGTCCTCCCTGAGCGTCGGCACCAAGCAGGCGCAACTGCTCGGGAGAATCCATGTAGTCGCCGCCCGGGCGCTGTTCCAGGGCGCAGCACGGAGCATTGACGAGCTGCACATCCTTGCCGGGCAGGCGGAGAAGGACGGCATGACCGCACTTGCCGTCAGCGCGCTGGAACTCGCCGCACGGCTGGGAGACGAACGCTGCTTCGAGCCGTTGGCGCGGATAGCTGAAACCGTCGAAGGGCCCGAAGGCACCGTCCTGACAGCGATGGCCAGGGCCGCAGTCCAGAAGGACCCAGCCGCCCTTATCGAGGCGGCTGAGCTGGCCCAATCCTCCGGGTACCTGTTGGTCGCCGCGGAGTGCCTCGGCAAGGCGGTCAGGTACCTGTCACAGCGCGGGGATGAACAGAAGTCCCGTGCTGTGCAGCAGAGACTCAACACGATCATCGGGCAGCTCGAGGGGCTCCAAAGCCCGCAGTTCGAGGCGGTACGTTCCACCTCAAAGCTCACCCAGCGCGAACTCGACATCGCGAGGCTCGCCGGAAAAGGCTACTCCAACCGGGACATCGCCGAAGCTCAAGGCGTATCCGTCCGCACGGTGGAAGGCCATCTCTATCGCATCTTCGCGAAGCTCGGAATCACACGTCGTGACGAGCTCCCGGGCGGCGATTCATCGAGTACCGGCTGAGTATTTTCGGGCTTAAAAAGAGTGGCAAAGCGGGTACCTATTACTCGTGTCTGGGGTGGCTTGGCTGCCTAGACTTGTGTATGGAGCCGGCGACGTCGAAGCCTTCCCCAGACTAAGGCTCGTCCCCAGCCGTCGTCGGCTCCTTCACATCGAGCTCGTCTCTTCCTACAGTGGATGGTGGGTGCGGCGTTCACAACCTTCACCGCCTCGTAGGTTCAAATGATCCACTCCTGGACGCCCGCTGCGTCATCAGCTGGCATGGAATGCCCTACAAAAGCACCAACAGAAGGAGGAGAAATCAATGACACACCACGTGAAGTCAATGCTCGATACCTACCCGAAGGACCTCGGAGGAGTCGACAAGGACAAACTTGCCGAGTGCATCGAGGCCTGCTTCGAATGCGCCCAGACATGTACCGCCTGTGCTGATGCCTGCCTGAGCGAGGACATGGTTCAAGACATGGCCAAGTGCATCAGCACCGACCTGAACTGCGCTGACATCTGCGCCACCACAGGTAACGTGCTTTCCCGCCATACCGGGTACGACGCGAATGTGACCCGTGCCGTCCTCGAAGCATGCCGCACGGTCTGCAAGTCCTGCGCCGATGAATGCGAACAGCACGCAGAGATGCACGATCACTGCAGGATCTGCGCAGAAGCGTGCCGTCGTTGTGAGAAGGCTTGCGAGGAGCTGCTGTCCTCTCTCGGCTAGGGGTCCAGCCTGGATCGGTACGCATCTGAGGAATGAGAAAATGGCAGGAGGCTGGGGCGCAGGGCCCGGCCTCCTGCTCGTTTTCGCACCTTTCAGACCCGAAGGACCTCACGCTTGCTACATTTCAGCCCTTCACCTTCCCGAACACAGCGGGTAGCCCGAACGGTTGGTGCCATCGCCGGCACTCTGCTCCTTGCCGCGTGCTCATCGGTTGCGCCGCAGACCGCCCCGACTGAGCAATCAGCACACGGGCACGACTATCCCGCCGCGCATATCCACGGCATGAGTGTGGATCCCGCGACGAACCGCGTGCTTCTGGCAACGCATGACGGACTGTACGACGTCTCTGCGTCCCCCGTACTGAAAATCGGGCCAAACATCGACCTGATGGGATTCACCACCGCCGCCAACGGCACCTACTACGCTTCCGGCCACCCTGGACCCGGGTCGGGCCTTCCCAACCCGGTCGGCCTGATCGAATCCACCGACCAGGGGCAGAGCTGGGAACCCCTGTCCCGGCAGGGGGAATCCGACTTCCATGCCCTCGCGGCGACCGGATCCGGCATCGTCGGGTACGACGGCGAACTCCTCACCAGTACAGACGGCATGGCCTGGGAAGCAGCGGACCAGGATTTCGCCCCCTACAACCTGGCGGGCACACCGAGGGGCAGCATTGTGCTTGCCACCACGGAGGAAGGCCTCTGGCGGTCCAGTGACCACGGCGTCACCTGGTCCGCTGTTCCGGCCGCACCCCTGTTGATGCTCACCGCGCTATCGGAAGAAAGGGCGGCAGGTATCACCCCGGACGGACTCGTCTACACCAGCAGCAACGGGGGAGTGACCTGGCAGGAACAGGGAACGGTGCCCGGGCAGGCAGCGGCGATAGCAACCCAGGCCCTCGAGTCATCACAGCGGATCTGGGTGGCAACCGAAGAGGGTGTCTTCGCATCGAACGACAATGGCCGGACATTCTCCGATATCGACTCCCACAGTGAGTGAGCCGATGAGGACCCCGCTTCAGACCCTGCCGTCTCCGGACCGTCGCGCGGTGCTGTCCCGCCGCATCCGGTTCTTCGTTGCCGCCACGATCGCCTACAACATCATCGAAGCTGTGGTGGCGATCAGCGCGGGCACTGTGG
Organism: Arthrobacter sp. TJ-270; assembly: GCF_058269075.1. Classification (NCBI taxonomy): domain Bacteria; kingdom Bacillati; phylum Actinomycetota; class Actinomycetes; order Micrococcales; family Micrococcaceae; genus Arthrobacter; species Arthrobacter sp. TJ-270. The sequence goes on from NZ_JBZCNB010000002.1 coordinate 305,960, forward strand.
CGTCGTCGAGTGCTCTGATTGCTTTTGGCCTCGATTCGGTGATCGAGGTGACTTCCGCCGCCGCGGTCGCATGGCAGTTCTCTGCTCCGGACCCGGAGCGCCGCGAGAAGACCGCCCTGCGGTTCATCGCTTTTTCGTTCTTCGGGCTCGCGCTGTTCGTCGGGTTCGATGCGGTCCGCGCGCTGGTTTCCGGTGCTGAGGCCGAGCACTCGACCGTGGGCATCATTCTCGCTGCGGTGAGCCTGGCCGTGATGCCGCTGCTGTCCTACCTCCAGCGCCGCGCCGGCCGCGAGCTCGGGTCGCGTTCTGCGGTGGCCGACTCGAAGCAGACGCTGCTCTGCTCCTACCTCTCCGGCGTACTGCTTGCGGGACTGCTGCTCAACAGCCTGTTCGGGTTCACCTGGGCGGACCCGATCGCCGCACTCGTCATCGCCGGCTGGGCGGTCAAGGAGGGGCTTGAAGCGTGGCGGGGAGACGCGTGCTGCGCCAACCCACTCGGCCACACCGAGCCCGATTCCGTGGGCGCACCCTCCGGGGACAACTGCTCCTGCTGCCAATCCTGACACCCTCCACCGGCATGTGCTGGCAGTAGAATGAATAGCGCACATTAGCCGTCGAGGGAGTTTCATGCCCATCCTGTCAGCACCATCCCACCCGCTCTCGAACGACGAAGTGAGCCGCATCCGCAACGACTTCCCTCTGCTCTCCAACGAGCTGAACGGACGGCCGCTGATCTACCTCGATTCCGGAGCCACCTCCCAGAACCCGGTGAGCGTGATGGAAGCCGAGCAGGAGTACTACGAGCAGCGCAACGCCGCCGTGCACCGCGGCGCTCACACCCTCGCCGTTGAAGCGACCGATGCTTACGAACTTGCCCGGACCTCCGTGGCGTCCTTCATCGGTGCCCTGCCGGAGGAAATCGTCTTCACCTCCAACGCCACGGAGGCACTCAACCTCGTGGCCTACAGCCTCTCCAACGCGTCGCTGGGACGGGGCGGGGACGCTGCGCGTCCCTACGCCCTTGGACCCGATGACTCGATCGTGGTCACCGAAATGGAGCACCACGCGAACCTGATTCCGTGGCAGGAGCTTGCCGCCCGCACCGGCGCTTCCTTGCGGTACATCCCAGTCGACGACGACGGCGCCCTCCGCCTTCATGAGGCCGCCTCAGTCATCGACGGCAGCACCAGGCTGCTTGCGTTCACGCATGTGTCCAACGTGCTCGGCACCATCAATCCGGTGGCCGAGCTGGTGGGACTGGCGCAGAAGGTTGGCGCCCTCACTGTGCTGGACGCGTGCCAGTCGGTACCGCACCTGCCCATCGATGTCGCCGAACTCGACGTCGACTTCGTTGCGTTCTCCGGCCACAAGATGCTCGGCCCCACGGGGATCGGCGCACTCTACGGCCGGTCGAAGCACCTGCACGCCATGCCGCCGTTCCTCACAGGCGGTTCCATGATTACCACCGTCACGCTCGAGCGCGCCGAGTACCTCCCGCCGCCGGCCCGGTTCGAGGCAGGTACCCAGCGGATCTCGCAGGCCGTTGCCCTGGGCTCGGCGGTGAACTATCTGGCCGAGACCGGCATGGGCCGCATCGAGGAGTGGGAACAACTGCTGGGGGAGCGCCTGGTGGCTGGCCTGGAGGCCATTGACGGAATCCGGGTGCTCGGTCCGCGCTCCGGACAGCCCCGCATCGGGCTCGCCGCGTTCGACGTTGACGGCGTGCACGCCCACGACGTCGGGCAGTTCCTCGACTCCCGCGGCATCGCCGTCCGGGTGGGGCACCACTGCGCCCAACCGCTGCACCGGCGTCTTGGGCTGACGGCGTCCACGCGGGCCAGCACGTACCTGTACAACACCACCGACGAGGTCGATGCGTTCCTCACCGCCGTCGCCGAGGTCCGTTCATTCTTCGGGGCGTCCTCATGAGCAGCGAGCTTGAGAGCCTGTACCAGCAGATCATCCTGGACCACGCGAAAAGGCGGGTGGGGCAGGGGCCAACTGATCCGGCGTCGGACGCTGATGCCGCACTGGCAACTGCCGCATCACACCAGCTCAACCCCATCTGCGGCGACGAGGTGACCGTGCGGGTGTGGTTAGCCGATTCGCGGATTGAGCGGGTGGCGTGGAGCGGCGCCGGCTGCGCTATCTCCATGGCTTCGGCGTCCGTTCTCACCGAACTGGTCAGTGGACGCACCCGTGACGACATGATGGAGCAGCTCGACCGCTTCCGTGAGCTCATGCGCTCGCGCGGCACCGTGGTGCCCGATGAGGAAGTGCTGGGTGACGCTGCCGCGTTCGCCGGCGTCTCCCGGTTCCCGGCACGCGTGAAGTGCGCCATGCTGGCCTGGGTTGCGCTGGAGGAAGCGGTCCTCGCAGCGAACCGCTAGGCGCGCGGGGGCCGGTCCTCGAAGACGTCCGGGATGCCGTCAAGGTTGGCGTCGACCTTCTCGGATTCCTCGATCAGACGGTAGCGCTTGTTGCGTGAGCGCAGAATAAGGGTGGCCAGCAGCGCGGCGAGGAGCGATGCGGCGAGGATGGCGACCTTGGCGTGGTCATTGTGATCGGTTCCCTGCTGGAAGCTGAGGTCATTGACCAGCAGCGATACTGTGAAGCCCACCCCGGCCAGAAGTCCGACGCCGAGCAGGTCCACCCATCGCAGGTCGGGGTCCATGGTTGCCCGGGTTGTCTTGGTGACCGCCCAGGCGGTCAGGAGGATGCCGATGGGCTTCCCCAGCACCAGTCCAAACACAATCCCTACCGTCACCGGGTCGCTGAAAGCGGAGATGAACCCTTCGACGCCGCCGATGGCCACCCCGGCAGAGAAGAAGGCGAAAACAGGAACGGCGATCCCGGCCGACAGCGGACGGAACCGGTGCTCGAAGGTTTCGGCGAGCCCCGGCTTGTTCACGGTCGGCTGTACAGTCTTGCCGCCCCGGCCCTTGCGGAGCACCGGAACCATGAAGCCGAGCAGAACTCCGGCCACCGTGGCGTGGACGCCGGACGCGTGCATCAGAGCCCAGGTGACCATGCCGATCGGCAGGAGGATGACCCAGGCCGCAGGCGTCTTGCGTCCGAAGAACTTCGGGTTGGTCTGAGCAAGGAAAGCGAAGAGGGCCAGCGGTACCAGCGTCAGCAGCAGGAAGGTGAACTCCACCTCGGCTGTATAGAAGAACGCGATGATGGCGATGGCGATGAGGTCATCGACTACGGCGAGGGTGAGCAGGAAGATCCGGAGCGCACTTGGGAGGTGCGAACTGATCACGGCGAGGACGGCCACCGCGAACGCGATGTCCGTTGCTGTCGGGATAGCCCAGCCCCGCAGCGTGTCCGGAGAACCGAGGTTGACGAGGACATAGATGAGCGCAGGAACAATCACGCCGCCGGCCGCCGCTGCCACCGGAACGATGGCGCGGGCAGGGCTCCGCAGGTCACCGGCGACGAACTCGCGCTTGAGTTCAAGGCCCACGAGGAAGAAGAAGATCGCCAGCAGACCGTCGGCAGCCCAGTGCCCCACGGAGAGCTTGAGGTGCCAGGGCTCATACCCGAACTCGAAATCCCGCAACGCGAAGTAGCTGTCCGAAAAAGGCGAATTCGCCCAGATGAGAGCCAGCGCCGCGGCGATCATGAGGAGGATGCCACCAACGGTTTCCTTGCGGAGGATTTCGCTGATCCGCTGGTACTCGAGCCAGCTGGAACGGCTGAATACCCGCTTCGGAGGGGTGGGATTCAGGTCTGACATGAGCGGCTCCTTCAGGGCAGGAAGAATTACTGTCGACCAGTCGTCCCGGCGCACCAATTCCTCAGAAACCCTAGCAGGGGAGGCCCCGCCAGGGCATCGACTATTACTTAGGCAGCAAGCGTCCGGATACCGATGACCAGGGTTGCGGCACCCAGCACCATCGAGGTTGTCACCAGCATGAAATGGACCTTCAGGAACCGGGTGGGAGCACCACGGTCATCCCTGGCCCGGGGGTCCATGAACACCCTGCGCAGGAACGGAGGCCAGACGACAAGCGTCCAGACTCCTGCGACGATCAGGACAATGGACAGAGCGAGTGGCAGCTCCATCAGCGGTTCTCCAGCCAGCTCTTGGCCTCGGCGGCCTGCATGTTCAGGGCCTTGCCGATGTACGGCTCAGCTGCGGCAGCGATCTTGGCGCCCATGAAAGGAATGGAGGAGTTGACGTTGCCCTCGACGTCCACGCGGGTGGAGGTGCCCTCGGCGATCATCCGCTGGACGGCGTCGACCGAGACAGGTGCCCCCGAGACGCTGATTGACACCTTCGCCTCGCGGGAGCCATCGGGCTGCGGTGCGGCCCAGTGCTCGGTCTGGGTGACGGTCAGTGTGTCGCCGACGAACTTCCGGGCGAAGTCCGGCAGGCGGGTTGTGGGCAGCGCGCGCACTGCGGTGAGGGTGAAGGCGGAGGCGGTGTCGCCGTCGACCGTTAGGGACTTGAGCTCCCCTCCGACGCGCTCGCTCGTGTGCTTGAGAAACGCTTCATCGGTGAAGACATTGGTCACCGTTGCAACGTCGTAGGGCAGGGTGGTTGAGGCGCTGAGTGCCACGAATCCTCCGGAGTTTGAGAGTTTTGAGTCCCGTACATCCTATGTGAGGTTCTTGTTGAGGTATTCGGTGGCCCACTCTTCCAGTTGCCCGGTGGTCCAGATGGGCGTGGCGACGAGGAGGACTTCGCGGTCTTCGCGGAGAACGCCGGTGATGCCGGCCTGCTTCTTGAGCTGCTTGGCGAGCCGGTCCACGGCGCGGGAATGTTCGTGGGCGATGTCCTCGCGAAAGGAGAGTTCTAGTTCGCGTCCCCGGCGCGGGTCATCGCCGAGGTCTTCCACCTCGACGAGCGGCTCGTCCCCGCCGGCGGTCTTCTCGTCGCCGCCGCTGTCCTCGGCGTTCAGATTGTCGATGACGGTGCGCGTACCCGGCGATCGCATCGTCCGGCGACTCCCGGATGCCGAGGAGAACAGCCTGCGCGTTGACTTGTGGCACGCCGGGGAGGAAGTTGTGGCCGTCGTCGATCACGTCAGGCCTCTGGTTTGGGGCGTCGACGTGCTCTGCGCGGTAGTGTTAACGCCGACTCCCGGGATTCTGCGAATTCCCGGGTTTTCGTGCTGTCTTTGTGTTGCCCAGTACCTCTGAAGGAACGCCATGGCCCCCACCGGACCTACTCTCAACGGTCTTCGCGCTGCCCTGCAGGAGGACGCCTCGTTCGCCCGGGTGCGGACCAACGCGTCCCGCTCCGTTGCGGACCGCAGCACCGATCTTGAGATCGGTGCCCCCACCGGCCTGCGCGCCGCGCTGCTCGCGGAGATGGTGGACGGCCTGACCGAGGCAGGAAACGACGATGACGGCGGCGGCGGCGCGCAGCCGGTCGTGGTGGCGGTCACCGCCACCGGCCGCGAGGCCGAGGATCTGGCCGCTGCCCTGCGAAGCTACCTCCCGGCGTCGTCTATTGAGGAGTTTCCGAGCTGGGAGACGCTGCCGCATGAGCGGCTGTCACCCCGCTCGGACACGGTCGGTCGGCGTCTGTCCGTCCTCCGGCGGCTTGCCCACCCGGGCGCCGACCCGGTGCGCGTCATCACCGCGCCGATCCGCGCCGTCGTGCAGCCGCTCGTCGCCGGGCTGGGCCAGCTGGAGCCGGTCGCGCTGAAGGTAGGGGAGGAGCGCGGGTTCGACGCCGTGGTCCGCGCGCTCGCCGACGCGGCCTACTCCCGGGTGGACATGGTCACGCATCGTGGTGAATTCGCGGTGCGCGGCGGCATCATCGACGTCTTCCCACCCACCGAGGACCACCCCCTCCGCGTGGAGTTCTTTGGCGACGAGGTGGACCAGATGCGCTGGTTCGCTGTCGCTGACCAGCGCTCCCTGCCCACCGACGGTAACCGCGGCGCTCCCACCGAGCTGTACGCGCCGCCTTGCCGGGAACTGCTCATCACACCGTCCGTGATGTCCCGCGCCGCACATTTGAAGGACCAGCTGCCCGCCGCGGCCGGGATGCTCGAGAAGATCGCCGGCGGCATCGCCGTCGAGGGCATGGAATCGCTCGCGCCGGTGCTGGTTGACGCCATGGTGCCGTTTGTCGGCGAGCTGCCCGCCGGGTCCATCGCCGTCGTCGTCGAGCCCGAAAAGGTGCGCGCGCGAGCCCACGACCTCGAAGCGACCAACGAGGAGTTTCTCCAGGCAGCGTGGGCAACAGCGTCCGACGGCGGCGCTGCACCCGTCGACCTGAGCGGCCAGCTGGGCGCCGACCTGGAAGCGGCCAGCTTCCGGTCACTGGTGGACACCCGCTCTTCGGCGATCGTGAACAGCGTGGCGTGGTGGTCAATCACGTCCTTCGGATCCGACGACCTGCTGACCGACGTCGACAGCTTCACCGTCGCGGCACGCGAACCGCGCGGCTACCAGGGCGACGTCGCCGAGATGATGGAGTTCATCGGCGGCCGGGTGCGCGACCAGTGGCGCGTGGTCGTCGCTACCGAAGGCCCCGGGCCGGCCCAGCGTCTGGCCGAACTGTTCCACGATGCCGACATCCCGGCGTCGCGCGTTGAATCCCTCGACGGGCCGCCGCAGCCGGGGATCATCGAAATCACGACGGCGTCCGCCGGCCGTGGGTTCGTGCTCGACGGGCTGAAGCTCGGGCTGCTCACCGAAGCGGACCTGCTGGGCCGGACCACCGCGTCCGGCACCCGCGACATGCGGAAGATGCCCTCAAAGCGGCGCAACGCCGTCGACCCTCTGCAGCTGCGCGAGGGCGACTTCGTGGTGCACGAGCAGCACGGTGTGGCCCGGTTCGTCGAGCTGATCCAGCGGTCCACCGGTGCGGGACCGACGAAGACCATCCGCGAATACCTGGTGCTGGAGTACGCGCCGTCGAAGCGCGGCTCGCCGGGGGACCGGTTGTTTGTGCCGACGGACCAGCTGGACCAGGTGACCCGCTACGTCGGAGGCGACACCCCTGCGCTCTCGAAGATGGGCGGGTCGGACTGGGCGAAGACCAAGAGCCAGGCGCGCAAGGCCGTCAAGGAGATCGCAGGGGAGCTGATCCGCCTGTACTCGGCGCGCATGGCGTCGCGCGGACACGCGTTCGCCCCGGACACGCCGTGGCAGCGCGAGCTTGAAGAGGCCTTCCCATACATCGAGACGCCGGACCAGCTGACCACGATCAACGAGGTCAAGGCCGACATGGAGCGGGAAATCCCCATGGACCGCCTCGTCTCCGGCGACGTTGGCTACGGCAAGACCGAAATCGCCGTCCGGGCCGCTTTCAAGGCTGTGCAGGACGGGAAGCAGGTGGCCGTGCTCGTGCCCACCACCCTCCTGGTGCAGCAGCACTTCGAAACATTCTCCGAGCGGTTCTCCGGATTCCCCATCCGCATCCGTGCGCTGTCCCGGTTCCAGACCACCAAGGAATCCAAGGAAACGGTGGAGGGGCTCAAGAACGGTTCGGTTGATGTGGTGATCGGCACGCACCGGCTTCTCTCCACCGAGGTGCAGTTCAAGGACCTCGGCCTGGTGATTGTGGACGAGGAACAGCGGTTCGGCGTCGAGCACAAGGAAGCGCTGAAGAAGATGCGCACCAACGTGGACGTGCTCGCCATGAGTGCAACACCGATTCCGCGAACCCTGGAGATGTCACTGACCGGAATCCGGGAGACGTCGACGCTCGCGACGCCGCCGGAAGAGCGGCACCCTGTGCTGACCTATGTGGGCCCGTACACGGACAGGCAGACGTCCGCGGCGATCCGGCGTGAGCTGATGCGCGAGGGGCAGGTGTTCTTCGTGCACAACCGGGTGTCCTCGATCGACCAGACGGCCTCGCACCTGCAGCAGCTGATCCCGGAGGCGCGCGTCGCCGTGGCGCACGGGCAGATGAGCGAATCGCGCCTGGAGCAGATCATCGTGGACTTCTGGGAGAAGAAGTTCGACGTTCTGGTCTGCACCACCATCATCGAGACCGGGCTGGACATCTCGAACGCGAACACGCTGATCGTGGACCGCGCGGACAACTATGGTTTGTCACAGCTGCACCAGCTGCGCGGACGCGTCGGTCGTGGACGCGAACGGGCGTACGCGTACTTCCTGTACCCGTCAGAGAAACCGCTGGGCGAGGTGGCACTGGAGCGGTTGAAGGCCGTAGCGTCGCACAACGAGCTCGGCGCCGGCATGCAGCTGGCTCTGAAGGACCTCGAAATCCGCGGTGCGGGCAACCTCCTGGGCGGGGAACAGTCCGGGCACATCGCGGGTGTGGGATTCGACCTCTATATCCGGTTGGTCGGCGAGGCCGTGGCGAACTACCGCGGCGAAGCCGAGGAGAAGGCCGCCGAGATGAAGATCGAGCTGCCGGTCAACGCGCACCTTCCGCACGACTATGTACCGGGGGAGCGGCTGCGGCTTGAGGCGTACCGGAAGCTCGCGTCGTCGGTCACTGACGCTGCGATTGACGAGGTGGTTGAGGAACTCAAGGACCGCTACGGCGACCTGCCCGCACCGGTTGTCAATCTCGTCGCCGTGGCCCGGTTCAGGGTGCAGGCGCGTTCCGTCGGTCTGACCGACGTCGCGCTGCAGGGCAACTTCATCAAGTTCGCTCCGGCCAACCTGCCCGAGTCCAAGGAAATGCGCCTCAAGCGGATGTACCCCGGTTCCTCCGTGAAGCCCGCGATGAACGCGGCGCTGATCCCGAAGCCGAAGACGTCTTCTGTGGGCGGCCGGGACCTCGCCGACGCCGCAATTCTCGAGTGGGCGCAGAACGTGATCGACGCGGTGTTCGCAGCCTGATTGGGCCGGCCGCAGCGAAGTTCGAGGTGTTTCCCCGGACAACGTGCGTAGTGGGTACCCGAAGCAAGTAGTCGGGAGTGGTACCCGGTGTCTGGAAACAGGTATTGACCACTCGTGATCCCCCATTTTCCCCTCCCTAGTCTGAAGTACTTCACTGCTGGGACGAAGGAACGTGGTTCGAATGAACTATTTAATGCGCACGCAGGTAGGGTATTCCGCCGCACCGACACTGGGGGACGAAAGCCACAACCCAGTTCCGCCGTTTGTGGGCCGGACAGAGGTTTGCAACGGCATTTTCTCAGCACTGACGTCGGGTAATTCGGAAGGGGCCGTCATCCTGGGGGAACCGGGGATAGGAAAGTCCGCCCTCGCCCAGCATGTGGCCGGTCACCTCTCCGACACTGAGCACGTAGTTCCCCTCCGTGGTTCACAGTTCGGGTCCACGGTGCCCTATGGTGCGTTGAGTATTCTTCTCGCCGACCTTGACGAGGACCTGCTCAATCATCCCGTTCAGCTGCTTCACGGCATCACGAGGGTCCTGCGGGAGCAGGCCGGGGACCGCGAAATCATCATGGTGGTGGACAACGCCAATTACCTGGACTCGTCCTCAGTGATGATCATCGGACAGCTGATGGTGCATCACGCCGTACGGGTCCTCGCCGTCTGTCGGGACCTTTCCACGGCCCCTGATTATGTTGCCGCACTATGCCGCGCGAAGTCTCTGGTCCGCTTTGACCTTCCACCCATGACACAGCAGGACGCGGGACTGCTGGTGGCAGCCGAACTGGGCCATCAACTCTCACGTGAAGCCGTCCGCGCGCTCTGCCGGCACAGCGGGGGAAACCCGCGCTGCCTGCGTCTGCTCAGCCAGGACTACGCGGCGTCCGGAGCACTCGAACTGCGGCACGACGTCTGGGTAGTAACCCCTCGGCCCGTCACGATGCGCCAGCACACGCGCGATGTCATCTGCGAGCCGCTGTCCGTACTGAACACAGCGCAGCGTGACATTGTTGATCTGGTGGCCGCAGCCGGGACAGTGCCCTGGGCGGACCTCGGACCGCTGGCTGACGCAACGGATCTGGATGACCTGCAGGAACGCGGGATCCTCTCCCTCGGGCCGGACTACCCGCTCACCGTTTCACTCACCAACCCTTTGCTGGCCGAAGCCGTCCGGGGCGGAACGCCTGAAAGTCGCCGGACAATTCTCCTTGACCGGATTTCAAAATCCGCGCCCCCGGCCGCTCCGCCGTCGGTGCGGCTCACAACGGAACAGCGGGTCCGCCCCATCGCTGAGGAGAAGGTTCGCGGGCTGCACGCCGAGCCAAGGCTCGCACAGGCACGGCTGGCTTCCTCGCAAGGAAGATACGGTGAAGTGACCAAACTGCTAAATCTGAAGGATCTCCACCTGGGCGACCTGACGCCCGAATCGGCCACACTGGCCACGGCACTGCTCTGCGAGGCGCTGGCAATGACCGGACGGCCAAACGATGCGCTGGAACTGGCCGGTACAGCGGGATTACATCTCGATGCGGCAGCTGAGGTGACCACCCCGGCCGCGCAATGCCTGTCACATGCCCACCTGGCCATGTGGGCATGGACAGGCGTTCCGGACTGCAGTCCGCAGGGCTGCACACGGCTTGGCAATGCCGGCGGCACAATGGAGGAACTGGCCGACGGCTTGCAGTTGGCATTCGGGGGAAGGGCTCGGGAGGCACGGGAATTCCTGGTGCCCGCCCTGCGCCAACTGGAGGTCGATGACCCCGACGGAATGGCATCACTGGCCGCCGCTGCTACCGCTTACTGCCTTGCCTTGACCAATGACCCGACCGCCGCGCACTTCTCTTCTCTGGCCAGGGCGCACAGTGCAGACTCCACCTGGCTGTCCAGCAGGCTCACCAGATATTTCCTCGGGTTGGCTTGCGCATTGAGCGGTTCCGCCGACGACTCCGCCAAGGAACTCCTGGCTCTGTCCAAAGAAGCCAAAACCATGGGCAACGCCACCCTGGAGCTGTTGAGTCTCTCCAGTGCACTGCGGTTGGGCGACAGGAGCCTGACCGACCAGGTGCTGGCCGTCAGCACGTCCTGCCAGGGTGTCTTCGCCCGCCTCTGCGAGCTCTACGCCAAGGGGCTGGACAATTCGGATGAGCAGATGATGCTTCAGACCATGGAGCTGGCCCACGAACTGGGCAATCTACTGTTCGCCGAAGACGCGGCGGCCGCCGCCCGCACATTCGCCAGCGCTACTGGGCGCCGGGGCCCCGTCAGTCACGTCCGGCGCCGAGTCACCGCCACACTGGCGGGTGAGGCCGACCCCGAGAGCCGATACGCACCGACACAACTGGAGGGCTTGACAGCTCGCGAGGAGGAGGTGACCCGGCGGGTTGTAGCCGGGAAGAACAACAGGCGGATAGCTCAGGAGCTTAATGTGTCGGTCCGCACGGTTGAAGGCCATCTCTATCAGGTGTACGCAAAACTGCACGTTCACAGTAGGCGGGAACTTGCAGGCATGTTCACCGCGGAACTCCATACAACACAGTGAGTGGGCAGGGGGACTGTTCGGACCTGGTGGGACGACAGCAGATAACGGTCGCGGCAACAGCGAGTGTGCGGCACCCGGAATTGCGGGGGGCAGTGATCTACGGTGATGCCGGAATGGGTAAGTCCGCCGTGGTGGACTGCATAGTTGCCGGTCTGAGCCGAGAGGTGAAACCTTTCCATTTGAGAGCCAGCGCGGCGCTCGCCGGTGTTCCCTACGGTGCGCTGTCCGATTTCCTCGTTGGTCTTCAGGGCAAGAGCCTGAAATCACCCATTGTTGTGCTGCGCTGGCTCCGAAATTTCTTCGCCCAGGCGCGCTCGGAGAGCCGCCTCCCGCCCCTGGTGGTGGTGGATGACGCGCACGAACTGGATGAACACACCAGCCACGTCCTGGAACAGCTGTTGGTGGCGGGCATAATCAAGCTTCTTGCCACGACGCGGAACCACCGGAGGCAGCCGGAGGTGATCATGGCCCTCAGCCGTGACGGGCTTTTGGCGCAATTCACCCTGGTGCCGCTCACCGAGGTGCAGGTCACGGAGATCAGCCGGCGGTTTCTTGGCGGACGCGTCGGAGCGGGCGCGGCCGCCATGCTGACCAATTTCTCCCAGGGCAATCCCTTCCTGCTCGAGGCGCTGCTCTCCAGCGGACTGCGCACGGGTCAGCTTGTACAGCGCAACGGTGTCTGGCTTGCCCGCGAGGGGCACGAACTGGAAGACCCGGCCCTCCTGGATGCCGTACACAGTCTCCTGGAATACGGCACAGCTGAGGAGCGGCGCGTTCTGCAGGTGATTTCACTGGTGGAGCCTGTTCCGATGTCCCTCGCACTTCAGCTGGTTGACGCCGCAATCCTGGAGAAACTGATCAGCGCCGGAAACCTGGACATCGCCGATGCGAGAAACGAATGCCTGGTATTCCACCACCGATTGGCCGCGGAACTCCTCCGTAGAGAGGTCCCGGTGGGACGAAGCGCCGAAATTCGCAGGCACGCTCTTGACACCATGGGGCAAGCCCTACCGGACGCCATCGGTTACACCCGGTGGCTCACCTGGACCATGGATACGGGAGGGACCCCCGCGGGCGCTGAGCTGCTGGACGCCGCCCGGCGGGCCTACGCAGCGTTCGACCCCCGGTTGGCTTTGCGGTTCGCCTCAACGATCACGGAGCCGTCGCTCATCATCGCCGCCCGCGTCCAAGTGGCGCTCGCCCACCTTCACCAGTCTGACGTCGTCAAGGCCACGGCCGTAATTGACGGCACTCTGGAGGCCGCAACAGATCATCCCACCTTGAGCGCAGCAGCCATGGCTGCCGTGCAAATCGTCCTCCGTGCCGGCGGCGCGGCGGATGACGTGCATGACATTGCCGACCGCTGGTCCGATGCCGCCGGCACCCTCACCGAGAACACCGCCGCGATGCTGGGGGATGGTTTTCTTCCCGTGCATCCCGGCAGCGAGCTGCTGCATTGCTACGCACTCAATCTTGAAGGCAGATACGCGGAGTCCTTCCGCAGCCTCAACAGGATCATCGCCGCAGAACACCCCAACGCTCAGGTGGGTATCCTTGCCGACATCCTCGTGGGCGAGGCCCTCGGCGCAACCGGGCAAGGTTCGGCCGGTGCGGAAGCGACGCTGCGGGCCATCGAAATGATCGAGGCGGATCCGGCTCTGCTGGAGTATTACCCAGCGGCCGTTTACCGGCGCCTCAACATTCTGCTGCAGGGTGGCTGGGCTGAGGAATTCGCGAAGCAGCTCACCCGGCATGCCCGCCATGCCCCGGAGAACCTGCTCTACTTCGGTGACGCCACGCCGGCGTTACAGGCAATTCTGGAGATCAAACAGGGACAGGTGCGTACGGGATTGGACCACCTTGCCGCCGGCATCGAGGCTCTGCGTGAACGCGACCTCGACCTGATGCTGCCCTACGCCCTGGGCAACGCGGCTTTGGCGGCGATGCTGCTCGGTGAGCAGGAGCAGGCCAAGCAGTTCGCCGCTGAGGTTGCGGCCGTGCCCTACTACAGATCCCGGCCGCAGCGCCTGGTGGCCAACGCCTACGTGATGGCGGCACGATTGGGCTTGCACGCAGCGCATGACGACGCCACGGCACTCCTCCAGCATGCCTCCGAAGCGCGTATTGCCGGAATGACCGCCGCCGAGAAGGAAATCCTCGAATTGCTTACGCTGGTGGGCGGCGTTTCCCATCTGGAACGGCTCCTGGACGCCACCGAGCATTTCGACGGTCCGGAGGCTGAAGCACTGCACGTCTGCTCAGCCGCGCTGCTCTCCGGCGACCCACAGCGGATGGCGGACGCCGGCACTGAAGCCGACGCGCTGGGCAAGCATCTGATCGGCGCCGAATGTCTGGCGCGCGCCGCGCGGGTCTACGAGGACCAGGGGAAAACCGGGCGTCAACGATCCGTCCTGCAACAGCTTCGGCTTCACAATGCCGGCCTGGCGGGGGTGAGGACCTTTTTCGTGAACCAGGGCGATGTTTCCACCGGGTCCCTCACCGGGCGCGAGAAAGAGATTGTGCAGATGGTCCTCAACGGCGCCACGAACCGGCGGATCGCTGAGATCCTGACAGTTTCACCACGCACCGTGGAGGGACACCTGTACCGGATCTATACCAAGCTCGGCGTCAGGCGCCGGGCTGACCTTGGTCCGGAACACCTGCGGAACTAGATGCGACGGGAATTGAATACTTTACGGATCATACTGATTAGTGGAGTATGTACGTCCGCGATTCCTTGGGATACCCGAGTAGTTTGCAGGTGAATTACCGTAATTCGCTTCAGAAGACGAGTGTCTTGCAGTCGGGCGGATAATTCAAAGCGGTCCGGCGCCGCAGGGATGTTGGCTTTTCCTCACGCCAACCACAATCACCGCGCCGTAATGGGGCCCGGACCGCGTGCGTCCCTAGAAGTACGAGTAGAAACTACTCGTGTCTCGGCGCAGAAGGGCTGCCTAGTCTTAACCTTTCAGCACGCTTCGCAGCCTTGCCCTTCGGTGGAAGCGGGGCTCCTGAGCGGGCCGGCAGCAGTTTGTCCATGTGACGAGGGTGAGCTCCCTCGCTGCTGCCGGTCTTCGAGGAGTCAGGACGTCTGATTCAGTTCGGTGGCCCAGGTCAGTGGTCCTCTTTCCCCGGGTTCCAGGCGGGTGTTCGGCGTGTCGGCGAGGACACGCCGTCGTCGTCGGCTTCTGGGAGCAGAAGATGGGGAATCCGGGCCGCGCCAGCGGCGGGAAAGTAACCGCGCGTGCTCGGTTACCCGGTGGTAAAGTCGTAGCGTCCATGCGGTCCGACCACCTGTCCCGGCGCTATCGATACCCCCGGCCAACTACCGATAAAAGGGTGCGGCGGGAACCGTTCCGGCATGGGAGCGAGTAGAAGTATGGAGAACATGTGACCATGGAAACCACGCGCGCTGGAACCACCGTTGCACCGGCGGCGCGGGCCCTGGACGTGATCGGTGGAGATCTCACCGAACGCAGCCTGCGCCGCTACCTCGAAGGCATTCCGGGCGTCGACGCCGTGGGCCTCGAAGCCCGCGCCGCAGCCCTCGGGACCCGCTCGATCAAAACCACCTCCAAGGCCTGGGCGCTGGACACAATCATCCGGCTGACCGATCTCACCACGCTCGAGGGCGCTGACACACCGGGCAAGGTCAAGTCCCTGGTGGCCAAGGCATTGGTTCCGGACCCTGACGACATGTCCACCCCCCGCGTCGCTGCGGTGTGCGTCTACGGCGACATGGTGCCGCACGCTGTGGAAGCGCTGGGAAGCGCGCACGACGACGGCGCTCCGGGCCGCATCAACGTCGCCGCCGTGGCGACCGCCTTCCCGAGCGGCCGCGCGTCCCGGTCCGTGAAGCTCTCCGACACGTCCGATGCCGTGGCCGCCGGGGCAGACGAGATCGACATGGTCATCGACCGCGGCGCGTTCCTCTCCGGCCGGTACGGCCAGGTGTTCGACGAGATCGTCGCCGTCAAGGAAGCGTGCAAGCGCCCGGACGGTACCTATGCGCACCTGAAGGTCATCCTCGAAACCGGTGAGCTGAACACCTACGACAACGTGCGCCGGGCTTCCTGGCTGGGAATCCTCGCCGGCGGAGACTTCATCAAGACCTCAACGGGCAAGGTCACACCGGCCGCCACGCTTCCGGTCACGCTGTCCATGCTTGAGGTCGTCCGCGACTGGCACCGCCTCACCGGCGAAAAAATCGGCGTGAAGCCCGCCGGTGGCATCCGCGCCTCGAAGGACGCCATCAAATACCTGGTCACCGTCGCGGAAACTGTGGGGGAGGAGTGGCTGCAGCCGGACCTGTTCCGCTTCGGCGCCTCAAGCCTCCTCAACGACGTGCTCCTGCAGCGCCAGAAGCTCACCAGCGGCCGCTACTCCGGCCCGGCCTACGTCACGATCGACTAAAGGACCTGCCATGACTTTCCTCGACTACGCTCCCGCGCCCGAGTCGGCAGCGATCCTTAACCTCAAAGACGACTACGGTCTCTTCATCAACGGCGAGTTCGTGCCCGGCAATGGAGAGTCCTTCACCACCATTTCCCCGGCAACCGAGAAGCACATTGCCACCGTGTCCTGCGCCAATGAGCAGGACGTTGACGCCGCCGTCGTCGCCGCCCGCCGTGCGTACGAGAAGACGTGGTCGCGTATGTCCGGTGCGGACCGCGGCAAGTACCTCTTCCGCATCGCCCGGCTGGTCCAGGAACGCGCGCGTGAATTGGCCGTGGCGGAGAGCCTCGACAACGGCAAGCCCATCAAGGAAAGCCGCGACGTCGACATCCCGCTGGTCGCCGCCTGGTTCTTCTACTACGCCGGCTGGGCCGACAAGCTGGAGTACGCCGGGCTCGGCGCGAACCCGCGCTCGCTCGGGGTTGCCGCACAGGTGATCCCGTGGAACTTCCCGCTGCTGATGCTGGCCTGGAAAATTGCACCCGCGCTCGCCGCCGGCAATACCGTGGTGCTCAAGCCTGCCGAAACCACGCCGCTGACCGCGCTGCTCTTCGCCGAGATCCTGCAGCAGGCGGACCTGCCGGCCGGCGTCGTCAACATCGTCACGGGGGCCGGCTCCACCGGCTCCGCGCTGGTGAACCATCCGGACGTGAACAAGGTCGCGTTCACGGGTTCGACGGCGGTGGGCCGGGAGATTGCCCGCTCAACCGCGGGCACGTCCAAGAAACTCACCCTCGAGCTGGGCGGCAAGGGCGCGAACATCGTGTTCGACGACGCCCCGATCGACCAGGCCGTCGAGGGCATCGTCAACGGCATCTTCTTCAACCAGGGCCAGGTCTGCTGCGCAGGCTCGCGCCTGCTGGTGCAGGAGTCCATCCACGACGACGTCGTCGACCGGCTGAAGGCGCGCCTCGCCACCCTGCGCGTGGGTGACCCGCTGGACAAGAACACCGACGTCGGCGCCATCAACTCCGCGTCCCAGCTGGGCCGGATGCGCGAGCTCTCCGACATCGGTGAGGAGGAGGGCGCCGAGCGCTGGAGCCCTGCCTGCAACCTGCCGTCGGAAGGATTCTGGTTCCCGCCGACCATCTTCACCAACGTGTCCACGAGCCACCGGATCGCCCGCGACGAGATCTTCGGCCCCGTGCTGTCCGTGCTGACCTTCCGTACTCCGGCTGAAGCGATCGCGAAGGCCAACAACACGCCGTACGGCCTGTCCGCGGGTATCTGGACCGACAAGGGCAGCCGCATTCTGGCGGTCGCCGACAAGCTGCGTGCCGGCGTCGTCTGGGCCAATACCTTCAACAAGTTCGACCCGGCCTCGCCGTTCGGCGGGTACAAGGAATCCGGTTATGGACGCGAAGGCGGCAAGCAGGGCCTCCAGGCGTACCTGGCACCGTCCTCTTCTTTCAAGGGAGTCAACCGATGAGCCGCCTGGCTGTTCCCAAGACGTACAAGCTCTACGTCGGCGGGAAGTTCATCCGGAGCGAATCCGGGCGCGTGTACGAGGTTGCATCCACGAAGGGGAGCTTTTCGGTGAATTCAGTCAATGCCGCGAAGGCTTCCCGGAAGGACGCCCGCGACGCCGTCGTGGCCGCCCGTTCCGCCGTCAGCGGCTGGTCGGGGACTACCGGCTACAACCGCGGGCAGGTGCTGTACCGGATCGCGGAGATCCTGGACGGACGCCGTGCCCAGTTCGCCGAGGAGATTGCAGCGTTTGAGGGCGTCTCGGTTTCCGCTGCGACGTCCCAGGTGGACGAAGCCATTGATCTTTGGGTCTGGTACGCCGGCTGGGCGGACAAGTACGTGCAGGTGGCAGGCAACGGTAATGCCGTTTCGGGGCCGTTCTTCAACCTGTCCGTGCCGGAGCCCACGGGCGTTGTGGCCGTCATTGCGCCGCAGGCGGGGGTTTCGTTGCTGGGCTTTGTGCGCGCGGTAGCGCCGATCCTCGTGAGCGGGAACACCGTCGTCGTTATTCCGAATGAAAAGGCGCCGCTTGCCGCGCTGAGCCTCGGTGAGGTCTTCGCGACCAGCGACGTGCCGGCCGGCGTCGTGAACATTCTGAGCGGGTCTCCCGCGGAGATCGCGCCGTGGCTCGCCGCCCACGCCGATGTCAACGCACTGGACCTGCTCGGTGCCGGTGAGCTGGACTGGGTTGACCTGCAGATTGCTGCCGCCGACACCCTGAAGCGTGTGCTTCCGCCGGAATCAGGGCCCGACGCCGGTGCCCCCTCCCTGGAACGCATCACGTTCTTCACGGAGACGAAGACGGTCTGGCACACAAAGGGCCTGCTCTAACCCCGACGGCGGCGGCGGGTAGATCACCGCGGACCCTAAGGGACCAACAGGTTGTAGATCTGCCAGCCGTTTCCGACCGGGTATGGGGGCCACAGGCGGCCCGCCTCGACCGAATAGACCCACAGCCGCCCCGTTTTGTCGCGGGCAAGGAGGTCCGGAGTGTCATACGCGTCGAGGGATCCCGGCACACTCAACATCGACATCCCCGCCCATCCTGTCCCAACCCTGATGCGGGAGAGGAACCCGCCCTTACCGTTCCCTGGGTAGAGCCAGAGCTGTCCCAAGGCGTCAGTGGCGTAGACGTCTGATGCTTTATCGCCATTGAAGTCGCCGGCGCCGAAAATCCTCGTCATTGAGTTCCAGCCGCTGCCCACCTGCACACGCTTAAGGAATCCGCCGGTTCCGTTTCCCGGGTAGTGGAAGAGGCGGCCGAGGGAATCCCGTGCCAGAAGGTCAGGATTCAGGTCACCGTTGAAGTCACCCGGTGCCACGAGGGCGGTCATGCCCTGCCAACCGCTACCGATCTGTCGCCGTTTCTGGAGGTGACCCGAGCTGTTTCCCGGGTACAGCCAGAGGGCACCGGAAGCATCCCGTGCCATCAGGTCGGCACTGCGGTCACCGTTAAAATCCCCAGGCATGAGAATGGAACTCATGGAGTTCCAGCCGGTGCCGATCTTCACCCGCGAAGCGAAGCTGTTGTTGCCTGCTCCGGCATAGAACCACAGCGCGCCCGCGCTGTCGCGTGCTATGACGTCCGGATTGAAGTCGGCATTCATATCTTTCTGCATGGGTCTCGGCCGCAACACCACACGAGGTTCCGACACATACGTTTTCGGGGTGTAGCCAAGGGTCGACACCTGAACGCGCGCCTCAAGGGTCTTGCCGAAGTGGCTCATGCTGAGGTCCGCGCCGTTCGAGCCCGAGATCTTCACGCCGTCGGCGTAGATGCTGTAGGTGAAGTAGGTATCCGCGGGCCAGTTACCGTCGATCTTGGCCGTGATCCTGGTATCGACTTCACCTGGTCCAATGAGGGAGAGCGTGTGCGGCACAGGGTCGTCGTGGTCGCCTGCCAGAACCTGAGTGATGGGTTGCGAACGCCGGGTGCGCTGTGTGCCATCGGGCCATGTGCCGGTCACTTCGACCTGCAGGAGATCGCGATGGGAGAAGGGGTAGCCGAGCTGATAGCCGGGATCGGTGGCGTCAACTATTGGACGAACATAGTAGTTGTGATAACCCGGGGTGACATTCCAGATCCATTGGTAGGAAAGACTCACCGGGCCGCGTCCCCACACGCCGGGATGAGCGGTGAGGACATGCGGAACCTGCGCCCGTCCGGTGATCGTTGGTGACGCCGTCGGGTAATCAGGAGAATCGGAGACCTGCAGAACGTTCGGCGCAGTGTTTTCGTCGTAGGATTTTGACTTGGCGGCGAGGTAGCCCGGTGCCCCCAGATCCACCAGATCCACCGAGGAAATCCAGTACTTACCGGGCTCCAGGGTTCTCGAATCGGTCTCGAAGGTGTAATCCCACTCCCACACGTTGTTGCCGAGACTGCGCGCCAGCGGGTCCCGGACGCCGATGTGATGGGTAAAGTGCGGCCCCCTGATCTGACCGCTGAAAGTCTTGATCCCCTGCATGTCTTCTGCACGGAACCGAACGGTCAGAGTGTCACCGGGCTCTGCCGTCGATTGTGTGAAACCCACGTCCAGCAGCCGCGGACCAAGCTGGAACTCGGTACCGATCACGTCCACGGTGGGCGCAGGCATATCCTGCGGGAAGCTGTACGAGCTGCGAGTGGGTCCGTCCGTCAGCGCGGCACTCGCCACTGTGAGCTTTCCGGAGGGCAGATTGTCGCTTCGTACCGGTACGCTCACCGTCCCCGTCCACGAGCCGTCGGACAGCTGGACGGAATCCTCAGTGAAGATGATCTCTGTCCAGGAAACGCTGTATTCCGAGCGTAGGGCGAACCGACCGCTTACCTCTGTCTCGTCCTGGGCTGTCCAGCGGTAGACGATGGTGTCGCCGGGGCCGGCGGTCGCCCCGGATTCCAGTGTGATGCTGGTCAGGATGGGCGAACCCGGCTCGTGCGTGGCTCCCAATGCCATGGGTGATGGGAGCATCACTGCCACCAACAGGAAACCAAGAATGCCGGCAAAACGGGCCGCGATTGTACCGCTCATAGTGATGCATCTTTCTGCCACTCCAGGGCCGCACCTCAGCGAGCCAGGATGACACTATCCGCCAGAACGGGCGCATGACCGTCAGTACGGCTAAAGCTTCGCAAAAACTTGGCTTCGCCCGCCTCGCACGGTCCCACGGAATCCACGCGTTCAGTGGGAATGTCTAGACAATCCCACTGAAACGTCTCGTTCAGTGGGATATCCCGACGACGGCGGCTGGCTCGGGATGCAGGATGCAGGATGCAGGAGTCGCGCCAGCGGGACCGCGCGGAGCACCTAGAACGGGTGGAGCAACCGGTGCACGAACCGTCGCGTGCGCTCTTCGGCAGGGTCGCGCAGCACCGTCTCGGGCGGGCCGTGCTCAACCACGACACCGCCGTCCATGAACACCACCTCGGTGGCTACTTCGCGGGCGAAGGCGAGCTCATGCGTGACGAGCACCATGGTCCAGCCTTCGTCGGCGAGCTCCTTGATGACGGAAAGCACCTCGCCCACCAGCTCGGGGTCCAGTGCTGAAGTGGGCTCGTCAAACAGCAGCAGTGTCGGCCGCAGCGCCAACGCGCGCACAATGCCCACGCGCTGCTGCTGCCCGCCGGAAAGCTCGTGCGGGTACTGGTCCCTCTTCTCCGCGAGCCCCACGCGCCCGAGAAGCTCCTCGGCATCGCGGACGGCCTCGGCCTTCGGACGGCGCTGGACCTGCACCGGCCCCTCGATCACGTTCTCGAGCACCGTCTTGTGCGGGAAGAGGTTGTAGTGCTGGAACACCATGGCGCTGCGGTCACGCAGCGCGGCGAGCTGGCGCTTCGGCACGTTGCCGCCGAAGTCGACGGCGGGCCCATCCGCGAAGGTGATGCGGCCGGCGTCGGGAATCTCCAGACCATTCAGGGAGCGCAGAACCGTGGTCTTGCCGGACCCCGAGGGGCCAACGAGCGCAACCACACCGCCGGACGCGACGGACAGGTCGATAGAACGCAGTACCTCGTTGTCGCCGAAGGACTTCCGCAGCCCCTCGACGGTCAGCACGGGGCCGGACGATGTATCAGCGGGGTGATTAATGCGCGACATAGCGGTCCAGCCTCTTCTCAATCCGGGACTGTCCAGCCGAGAGGACAAGACAGAAAACCCAGTACACGGCTGCGGCCTCAATGTAGAGCAGCATGAACTGCTGGCTGAACGCGGCGATTTCCTGGGCCTGGCGGAACAGCTCGGTCACCAGAATCAGTGACGCAAGCGAGCTGTCCTTCACCAGTGAAATGAACGTATTGGACAACGGCGGGACTGACACCCGGGCGGCCTGCGGCAGGATGATACGGCGCAGGGCCAGCGTGCGGGACATGCCGATGGTGTGGCCGGCTTCCCACTGGCCGCGCGGAACCGAGAGGATCGCCGCCCGGATGATCTCCGCAGCGTAGCCGCCGACGTTGAGGGAGAACGCGATAATCGCGCTTGGCCAGGGATCGATGGTCAGCCCGATCGATGGCAGCCCGTAAAAGATCACGAACAGCTGAACCAGCAGGGGAGTACCGCGGATCACCGACACGTACGCCCGCCCGATGCCGGACACCAGCCTGTTCGCGCTGAGACGCATGAGCGCCACCAGCAGAGCCAACATGAGACCGAAGGCGAAGGACGCCAGGGACAGCGGGATGGTGCCGGTGAGGCCGCCCTGAATAAGTGGCCAGAGCGAGGTCAGGGCCAGGTCCCAGTCAATGTCCATAATTTCCTACGCTATCCGGTGGCTGAAGGTGATTTCCGCACAACAAACGGCGAGCACCTTCCGGGGCTGCATGCCCGCAGCCGGTGCCCGCCGTCGTCGTAATGGTTACTCTGCGCTGACGTCCTCGCCGAAGTACTTCTCAGAGATTTCGGCCAGCGTTCCGTCGGCGCGAAGCTCCTCGAGGGCCTCATTGACGGCCTCGACCAGCTCATCGCTGCCCTGGCGGAAAGCCAGCGCGCTGCGGGACTGGTCCTCGGTCTCCGCGGCGATCTTGATGGCGTCGTTCGGAGTGGACTTCTGGTAGTCGAGGAAGGTCAGTTCGTCGTTGATGGTGGCATCGACCCGGCCCTGCTCGAGGAGGGTCACCGACTGTGCCCAGCCCTCGACGGCCTCGATGTTGGCGCCGCTTTCCTCAGCCAGCTCGTACCAGTTGCTGGTGAGCGACTGCGCGGTGGTCTTGCCCTCAAGGTCTTCGAACGAGGTGATTTCGCTGTTGTCAGCGGCAGTCACAATGACACCGTTGCTGTAGGTGTACGGCTCCGAGAAGGAGTAGGTCTCCTCGCGCTCCGGGGTGATGGATACCTGGTTGGCGATGACGTCGAAGCGTCCGGCCTCAAGACCGGCGAAGATGGCGTCCCACTGGGTCTCTTCGAACTCAGGCTCTACGCCGAGCTTCTCCGCCACGGCGGTGATGACCTCGACGTCGTACCCGGTCAGATCGCCGGCGCCGCCCTCGTGGTAGGTGAAGGGCTTGTAGGTGCCCTCGGTGCCGACCGTCAGAACTCCGGACTCCTGGATCTCACTGAGGGTGGTCCCGCCGGTGGACTCGGCAGCGGTTTCCGCGGTATCGGAGGAGGCAGAAGAACCGCATCCGGCAATTGCAAAGACGATGGCCGTTGCGGCGCCGAGCAGCGGAAGACGGCGAGAAATCATGGATGAATCCTTTTGACGCTGGAAATGTTGATGCCCGGGTGTGGGCTATCCATTCCAGCAGTCGACGGCGCTTGCTTATTCCCCGGCGTAACGTTGCGTAACATTTCGGCCGGGGCCAGCGGAAGGGGCGCCCGCAGACGCGAAAGGGGGCCCGCTCAGCGGACCCCCTGTCAAGAAAAGCGGCATTAAGCCTTGCGGTCACCTTTGGCCATGCGGTATCCGGTGTCGGAGCGGCCCATGATCGTCTGGGGAATCCAGAACGCGAGGAAGAAGAGCGTGAGGCAGACCGCGAACGGCCAGACGTTAGTGCGCTCGAAGAACGTCAGTGAGTAGATCGAGCCGGCGAACAAAAGGATCATCAGAACGAAAGCGATGATGGTTGCCGGCAGTTTCCCTTCACCGGAATGTTCGGGCCGTGATCCGTTTGTTTCGCGCGTCTTGTTGACCGGGTGTGCCATGAGTCTCCTCGGGATGTGCGTGGCGTATTTCCTTAACTCTAGCGTCAGCCGCGGAATCCGCAGGGCAGGTCAACCCACGATCAGCTTGATGGCGAGGGCCAGCATCACAACGCCGATCAGAAGGTCCACCACCCGCCAGGTGCGCGGGCTCTTCAGGACCCCGGACAGTGCCCGGGCGCCGTAGCCCAGCGCGCAGAACCAGATGATGCTTCCGACGACGGCGCCGGCTGCGAAGATCCACCGGGTTCCGTCCTGCTGCTGGTTGGCGAGGCTGCCCAGGAGTACAACGGTGTCCAGGTATACGTGCGGGTTGAGGTAGGTCAGCGCAAGGGTGGTGGCGACCACCGACCCACGGCTCCGCGGGGCTTCGGCGGTCAGGGTTGCCGGCCTCAGCGCAGACAGGAACGAGCGGATCGCCCACCAGGTCAGGTAGGCGGCTCCGCCCCACCGCAGAACATCCAGGGCCGCTGGGAACTGGGCCACGAGCACCCCGATCCCGGCGGTGCCCCCGAGGATCAGGAGGGCGTCGCTGACAATGCAGAGCGCCACCACAACTCCCACGTGTTCCCGGCGGATTCCCTGGCGCAGCACGAACGCGTTTTGGGCGCCGATGGCGATGATGAGGGCAAGCCCTGTCAGCGGCCCGGTACCCCAGATACTCAACATGCCTTCAACGGTAGGCACGAAGCCGGATGTAGACAAACGATAGATTCTGCAGATGCATTAGATTTACTTAATGCAGTTCCAACAGTTGCGTGCTCTGGCCGCGGTCATCGATGAGGGCTCCTTCGAGGCCGCCGCCGACGCCCTTCGGGTCACCCCCTCGGCAATCAGTCAGCGAATCAAGGCGTTGGAAGCGTCGGTCGGTCAGATCGTGGTCCGCAGGGGCGTGCCGTGTGCGCCGACGGATGCGGGATCGGTCCTGTTGCGCATGGCCCGCCAGGTGCAGATCATCGAAGCTGAGGCCCGGGACGCATTGGGCAGCGGCGTCGCGACCCGGACTGTCACCCCGGTAGCCGTGAACGCTGACTCGCTGGCCACCTGGTTTGTCCCCGTTCTGAGCGAGGCCGCCGGGTGGGCCGACACCACGCTTGATCTGCGCGTGGAGGACCAGGACCACAGCAGCAGGCTCCTCCGCCAGGGAGACGTGATCGGTGCGATCACCTCGGATCCCGCGCCCGCCAACGGATGCCGGGCAGAATTGCTGGGCTACATGCGGTATCTCCCAGTCGCGACGCGCGAGCTGCACTCGCGGTTCCAGAACGACGGCGGCACGGACTTCTTGCGGATGCCCGTGCTGCAGTTCAACGCGAAGGACGATCTGCAGCAGCGCTTCCTGAAAGCCCACGGCGTCGAGCAGCCGCCGCCCAAACACCTCATTCCGTCCTCCGAGGCGTTCCTGGCCGCGCTTCAGGCGGGCCTGGGGTGGGGAATGATCCCCGAGCTGCAGCTCGGAACGGATCTGACGGACGGATCCCTGGTGCTCCTGGAAACGGACGCGTACTCCGATGTGCCCCTGTACTGGCAGACCTGGACGCTCAATTCGGAGCGGCTGAACCGGATCTCCGAGTCCATCCGCAGGGCGAGCCGACAACTGCGCTGAACCCCCTCGCGGGACACGGGACGGAGGGCGGGTAGCAGCTAAAGCTGCAGCCGGTACCCGCGCTTGATCACCGTCGCCACGAGACGACCCTCCGGCAGCGACTTCCGCAGCCGGCTGATCGTCATGTCCAGCGCGTGTTCTCCGGCATCGCCCGGCAGCACGCCCGCGAGCTGTTCACGCGAGAGCACCGTTCCATCGGCCTCGACCAGGGCACGGAACACGCTCATCGGCGCAGGTGCAAGCTCGACGGCGTTCCCATCGATGCGCAGATTCTTTCCGCGCAGCTCGATCAGCCCATACCGGCTCGGGTACCGCAGGACGCGGTGCTGGCCCAGGTACTCGCCCACCAGCCGGATCAGCGCTCCCATGCGGTACCGCTCCGGTATCAGCGGCGACACTCCCGCATCCACCAGCGGCTGTGCAGTCACGGGCCCGACGACGGCGGCCGTCACCGGCCCGGACAGAGCCTGCAGGAACGCTTCACGGCAGCCCATTTCGGCTGCCGTACTCAGCACGGCGTCAACGGCCGGAGCGCTGGTGAAGGTCACGATGTCGAGTCCGCCGCTGCAGACCGCCTCGATGAGCCGTGGCAGCTGGTCGGACCCGGCGGGCTTGACCCAGCGGTATGGCGTTGCGGTGAGGACCTGGGCGCCAGCCTGCCGCAGCCGGTCGAGCTGCCGGTAGTCGGTGTAGCCGTGGAGCTGAACAGCCACGGTCTTTCCGCGCAGGTCGAGTCCGAGCATCATGTTCACGAGCGATGCCGTGGTCTCATCGTGGCTGATGCCGACGTCTGTCAGCCCGGCGGCGCGTACGGCACCGCGTGCTTTGGGCCCGCGGACGTAGATTTTCGACTCGCCGAGCACCGCCAGCAGTGCTTCCCCGACGCCCGCCGCATCGGCAGCCTCGGACCATCGGCGCAACCCGTACGCCGTGGTGACCACTGCGTAGTCGGGCCGTGCGGCAATGATCGCTCGGGTGTCCTCGATCAGCGGCAGGTCAGCGGCCACGGGTGCGATCTTGAGCGCCGGCGCGTGCAGCACCGTGGCGCCGCGCCGCTCCAGTGCATCAATGAGGTCACCCGATCGGCGGTCCGACGTCACGCCGATCCGGAAACCGGCCAGCGATCCATCGGCCGGTACCTCTGTCGCCAGCGGAGCAGTCACCGTCACGACGCCACCATCGGATGCGTCAGGACCTGCTCAAGGGTGGTAGAGAAATCCCGGCGCTGCCGGACCACCTCACCGATCACGACGACGGCGGGCGACGTGCAGCGCGCCAGGCCGGCAGCCGTCACGGCCTCGCCCAGGTTGGTGACGGTGGTCCGCTGTTCGGGGCTGTAGCCCTTCTCTACGATCGCCACGGGCACGTTTGCGGCCAGTCCGGCCCTGCGGAGGCCGGACGTCAGCTGCGGTAGTGTGCCGATTCCCATCAACACCACGATAGTGCCGCCGAGCTTTGCCAGCGCCTCGAGTTCCTGATCGGTCAGCGGCTGGTGACCCGAAACGACCGTGAACGCGTGCGCCACTCGACGGTAGGTGACGGGAATCCCGGCGGCCGCCGGGACGGCAATGGAGCTGCTGATTCCCGGCACCGTGGTCACGGGGATGCCCGCGGCCATGCAGGTGTTGACCTCTTCGCCGCCCCGCCCGAAGACAAAGGGATCCCCGCCCTTCAGCCGCACCACGTGCCGGCCTTCGCGGGCCTTCGAGACCATGAGCTTCTCAATGTCCGTCTGGCTCACCGGGTGGTGCCCGGGCGTCTTCCCGACGTCGATCAGCTCAGCGCCCGGCGCCAATTGCGGCAGCGTGCGGTACGGTCCCAGCCGGTCAAAAAGTACGACGTCGGCCTCCCGCAGTGCCTGCCTGGCGCGCCCCGTGAGCAGGTCCTCCGCCCCCGGTCCTCCGCCGATCAGGGTGACCCTGCCGCCCGGCGTGGCGGGCTCTTCGGATGAGGTGAGGATCCTGCGCTCCCGGCAGGCCTCGCGCAGCGGCGCCCAACCGTCCCCATCAGGGAGGTCACCGTCGCCGTTCGCCACGACCACCGCGAGGCTCACTGCGTCCAGCAGCCGCGGGTGGAACTGGGCGGAGGTCGCAATGCGGCGGACGGTCGCACCGCCGGCGCTGTAGCGGCGCACCGTGTGGCGGGCCGCCGTCGTCGTGCCGGCGATCAGGACGGTCAGTCCTGCGCAATCAAGGGTGAGATCGGTGCCCAGGGGGGAGTTCATTTCGCCGCCTCTGTTGCTTTTTCTGCACCCTGACGGACCGGAATGCCGCTGCCCAGCAGTACCGGACCGGAGCCGGCCTGCGCCGCTGCGCGTTCCTCCTCGGTGGCGGGCCGGATCTGGCCGCGCTCGGGGACGTTGGCGATCCAGTCGTCCTTCTCATGCGGGGCGTTGACGAAGGAGCGGAACCGGCGCAGGCGCTCCGGGTCCTTCAGGGTGGCAGCCCACTCATCCTCGTAGTTGTCGACGTGCCGTGCCATGGCTGACTCAAGGTCCTCGGCGATGCCGAGTGAGTCGTTGATGATGACATCCTCGACGTGCTTCAGGCCGCCGGCGAGCTCGGCCTGCCAGGCCGCTGTGCGCTGCAGCCGGTCCGCTGTTCGGATGTAATACATGAGGTAACGGTCGATGTAGCGGATGAGGGTGTCATCGTCGAGGTCCTTCGCCAACAGCTCCGCGTGGGCGGGCGTGGCGCCGCCGTTGCCGCCGACATACAGGTTCCAGCCGTCCGAGGTGGCGATGATACCGACGTCCTTGCCGCGCGCCTCCGCACATTCACGGGCGCAGCCCGAGACGCCGAACTTCAGCTTGTGGGGGCTGCGGAGACCGCGGTAGCGCAGCTCCAGCTGGATGGCCATGGCCACTGAATCCTGGACACCGAACCGGCACCAGGTCGAGCCGACGCAGGATTTCACGGTCCGCAGGCTCTTGCCGTACGCCTGACCGGATTCGAAGCCGGCCTCGACGAGGATCTTCCAGATCTCCGGGAGTTCCTCCAGCCGGGCACCGAACATGTCGATGCGCTGTCCGCCCGTGATCTTTGTATACAGGTTGAAGTCCTGGGCCACCTTGGCGATCACGCCCAGTTTCTCCGGGGTGATCTCGCCGCCCGGGATGCGCGGCACTACCGAGTAGGTGCCGTTTTTCTGCATGTTGGCCAGCGCACGGTCGTTGGTGTCCTGAAGGATGCCGCGGCCGCCGTCGAGCACGTACTCCGCGCGCTGCGAGGCGAGGATGGATGCGACGACGGGCTTGCAGATGTCACAGCCGAGGACGCCGCCCTCAGGGACGCCGAAGCGTTCGATGATGCCTTCGAAACTGTCGAGCTCGAGGACCCTGACTGCCTCGAAGAGTTCCGGGCGGGACATCGTGAAGTGCTCACACAATGCCTTGGAAACCTCGATGCCGCTCTTCTTCAGCTCACCCTCGAGGAGCTTCTTGAGCATCGGCACGCAGGAACCGCAGCCGGTTCCGGCCTTGGTGCAGCCCTTCAGCGGGGCGAGCTCGCGGACAGGTTCGGAACCCTCGCAGGTGCCGCACCCGTTGACGGCATCGCGGATCGAGCCCGCGGAGACATTGTTGCAGGAGCAGAGGATGGCGTCATCGGGCAGCTCGGTGTCCGGAGCCTCACCGGCACCGGCAGCGGAGAGGTACGCGCCCGGTTCGGCGCTGAGCTCGCGTCCCAGCAGCGGACGGAGCGCGGTGTAGGGGGAGGCGTCGCCGACGAAGATGCCGCCGAGGAGCGTCTTGGCATCGTCGGTGACCACGAGCTTCTGGTAGAGGCCGCGGGCGGGATCCGCGTACACGATCTCGAGGCTGTGTTCGGTCTTCGCGAAGGCGTCACCGAACGCTGCAACCTCGACGCCGGAAAGCTTGAGCTTGGTGGCGGTGTCGAACCCGGGGAATGTGGCGGTACCGCCGTGCAGCCGGTCTGCGACGATCTCCGCCATGGTGTTGGCCGGGGCCACGAGGCCGAGACACATGTCCTCGAAGCAGGCGACCTCACCGATCGCCCAGATGCTCGGGTCCTCGGTGGCGCAGGCATCGTCGATGACCACGCCGCCGCGCGGGCCCATGGTCATCCCGGCGTCGCGGGGGAGTTCATCCCGGGGACGGACACCGATGGCAACCACGACCAGGTCCGCGGGAATCCGGCGCCCGTCGGCCATGTCCACGCCGACCATCCGCCCGTCCTCCACCACGAACTCGGTGGGGAAGACACCGCCATGCACCTCGAGACCCTTGGCGGTGATGAGCCGGTCGAGCGCCTGCCCGCCGCCCTGGTCCAACTGCGTGTTCATCAGCCAGGGCGCGCCGTTGATGACGGCGGACTTGGCGCCGAGGGACTGCATGCCGCCGGCCGCTTCGAGGCCCAGCAGACCGCCACCGATGACCACCGCATCGATGGTTCGCCCGTACTCGGCGGTCAGGCGCGTGACCTCCGTGCGGAGGGTACGGACGTCGTCGACCGTTCGGTAGACGTGGGCAGCATCCATCCCCGAGAAGGGGAGGCGGGCTGCGTTGGAGCCGGTGGCGAGCACAAGCTGGTCATAGGGGTAGACAGCACCGGCCTCCGTGGTGATGGTGCGGGCCTCCCGGTCCAGTGCAACGGCGCGGGAACCGGCGGCGAGCGTGATTGCGGGGTGGTCCCACATGGCGGCCTCACCCAGGGTGAGGTCGACGTCGTCGAGCAGTGCCTGGCTGAGGGCAACCCTGTCATACGGCAGCCAGGTCTCCTCGGTGAGGACGGTGACGTGGAAGCCGTCCAGTCCGCGGGACCACATGGCTTCGACGAAGCGGTGGGCGGCCGGGCCGCCGCCGACAACGAGGATTTGGTTCAGGGACGCTGGAGTCATGATGGGTACCTTTCGCGCTGGGAGTAGGTCTCCGCACTTAGGTATCGAGCGTACGGACGCCCAGTTGCCCCGTGATTTCACTTATGTAAACGAAGATTAACTTCACGCTCACCGACCTCAGGGGTGAGAGTGAGGTGCGTTTTACGCGTTCGCAACACTTCGGGCGGAAAGCCGTAACGCTGCCTTCGTAGCGTCGAGTGCAGGCCTTCAGTCACCAGAACAGGCAAACCGAACGGGGAGACTCATGACTCTGCAACTCGACCACACACCCGGCCTCGCGCTCGATGTCGAAACCTCTTACGACGGCAACTGGTACCCCATCTGCCGGCTTGAGGACCTCGAGTTGTGCTGGGGCGAGGCCGCATTGATCCACGGTCGCCAGGTGGCGCTGTTCCGGGTGGACTCGGCGACGGTGTTCGCCGTCTCGCACCGGGACCCCGTGAGCGGCTCCCAGGTGATGGCGCGTGGAATCGTAGGCTCCAAGGGACAGAGGTTCACCATCACCTCGCCCCTGCACAAGGAGATCTACTTTCTGGACTCCGGCGAACCCGCATCGGGAGTGGGGACGGCTCTACGGAGCTTCCCGACACGGGTGATCGACGGAACTGTGGAAGTGCTCGTCTAGAGCCCGAGCGCTTCCTCAACATCGCGGATCACGGCGTCAAGCCTGGTCCGCGCTGTTGCTTTAACGCTCCCGAGCTCGGCGGCGGAATCCACCGGCTCGATAACCTCCAGGTAGCACTTGAGCTTGGGCTCGGTGCCGCTGGGCCGGATGATCACCCGGGTGTCGTCCCGGGTGAGATAGAGCAACCCGTCGGTGGGCGGCAGGGTTGCGCCTTCGGCCAGATCCTCCGTAACCACCACGTCGGAACCCGCGAACGACGACGGCGGTGCCTCGCGCAGGCGGTTCATCATCGCTCCCAGCAGCCCGAGACTACCGACGCGCACAGACAGCTGGTCGCTGGCGTGCAGGCCGTGGATGAGGGCGAGCTCGTCGAGGATGTCAAAGAGGGTCTTGCCTTCGGCTTTGCAGAAGGCCGCGAGCTCTGCCAGCAGCAGGGCGGCGGACACACCGTCCTTGTCTCGCACCAGATCGGGGGCCACGCAATAGCCGAGTGCTTCCTCATAGCCGTAGGTGAGGTTCGGAACGCGGGAGATCCACTTGAACCCGGTGAGGGTCTGCGCGTGGCTGATCCCGGACGCTTCGGCGATCCTGCCGAGCAGCCGCGAGGAGACCACCGAGTTGGCGAACACGGCGTTCGGTTGGTCCTGCTCGCCCGGGCCCTTGGCTTGCAGCCGGGCTGCAATATGCAGGCCAAGGAGCGCACCCGTTTCGTCACCGCGCAGTATCCGCCATTCACCGGTCGCCGGGTCCTTGGCGGCGGCGGCCATGCGGTCGGCGTCGGGGTCGTTCGCCAGGACAAGGTCGGCGTTTTGGTGCGCCGCGGCTGCCAGGGCGAGGTCCAGCGCGCCCGGCTCCTCCGGATTCGGGAAGTCCACCGTGGGGAAGGTGGGATCGGGCTCGGCCTGTTCCTTGACGACGTGCACCGTACTGAACCCGGCGGATGCGAGGACCTGTTGCGCCGTGCGGCCTCCGACTCCGTGCATGGGCGTGAGCACGATCGACAGGTCGCGTTTAGGAGAGGGGGTGCCGTCCACGAGCCCGATGACCGAGGCCACGTAGTCGGTCTCGATGCTCTGGGGCAGGACGTTCCAGCCGCTCTCCGCCAATCGGACGCTGCTGACCGCGGCGATCTGCGCGGCGATCTGCGCGTCATGAGGGTAGACAATCTGTACGCCGCGGGCCGTGTCCTCCACTGCACGGCCACCGAGGTAGACCTTGTAGCCGTTGTCCTGGGGCGGGTTATGGCTTGCCGTCACCATGACGCCGACCTCGCACTCGAGAGCGCGTACCGAGTAGGCGAGCACCGGCGTCGGGAGCTCGCTGGGCATGAGGAAGGTCTCAAGGCCTGCTGCCGTGAAGATGGCGGCCGTTTCCTCGGCAAAGACGCGCGAGTTGCGGCGGGCATCGAAGCCGATGACGGCGCGTGGCGCGTAGGCGCCCCCGGCGAGGTTCAGCGCGTGGGCTGCCAGTCCCGCAGCCGCGCTTCGGACGACCACCCGGTTCATCCGGTTGGGGCCGGGGCCCAGTGGGGCACGGAGGCCGGCCGTTCCGAAGACCAGCGGGCCACGGAAGGCGTCGTCGAGCTGCTGCAGGGCAGCGCCCTGGCCGGCGTCGTCGTCGTTCGCGGCGCGGGCCAGTAGGTCTTCCAGCTCGGCGCGCGTCTCGGGATCCGGGTCCTGTGCGGCCCATTCGCGGGCTTGGGTGAAGAGGTCCATGTCAGAGCCTGCCGATGATGTCTGCGAGGAGCCGGGATATTCGGGGCCCCGCGGCCTGGCCGGCTTCCAGGACCTCTGCGTGGCTGAGTGGGACCGGGCTGATGCCGGCGGCCAGATTGGTGACGAGGGACATTCCAAAGACCTCCATGCCGGCGTGACGGGCGGCGATGGCCTCCATGGCGGTGGACATGCCGACCAGATCAGCGCCGATCCGCTTGGCGTATTGGACCTCCGCCGGGGTTTCGTAGTGCGGCCCGGTGAACTGTGCGTAGACACCCTCGTCGAGCGTGGAATCAACCTCCCGGGCGAGCTCGCGGAGGCGGCCGGAGTACAGGTCGGTGAGGTCAACGAAGGTGGCACCCTCCAGCGGGGAAGTGGCCGTGAGGTTGATGTGGTCGCTGATGAGCACCGGTGTGCCGGGCGCCCACTGCTCCTGCAGCCCGCCGCAGCCGTTGGTGAGGACCATTACCTTCGCGCCTGCAGCGGCGGCGGCGCGCACCCCGTGCACCACTGCGCGGACGCCGCGGCCCTCGTAGTAGTGCGCGCGTGCGCCGAGTACGAGTGCACGCTTCCCGGCCGGGGTGAGGATGGACCTCACCGTGCCGACGTGCCCTTCGACTGCGGGGGCAGCGAACCCCGGGATGTCCGTTGCCTGAAGCGTGTGCGTGGTTTCGCCGATCAGCTCGGCGGCTTCACCCCAGCCGGAACCCAGCACCAGCGCAATGTCATGGGACTCCACCGATGTCTTGTGTGCGATGTAGTCGGCAGCAGCGCGGGCAAGGGAGAACGGGTCCATCGAGGATTCGTCAATCACCCGGTCCAACCTACCGCCAGCGCGCGCGTTGTTCCACCCACCCAAGCGCTGACTACGCCCTTGAGCACGCCCTCGGGCACGCGGCGGGGCGCGGTCGGGACGTTTGAGGGCTGGTGCCCAATAGGACAGAATGGCAGGTGTGACGAGTCAACTGGATTTCAGCGCCCTCCGTATCGCGATTCTCGGGGGAGGTCCGGGCGGCTATGAGGCGGCCATGGTCGCTGCCTCGCTGGGAGCGTCGGTCACCATCGTCGAGCAGAACGGGCTCGGTGGCTCAGCGGTGCTCACCGACGTCGTTCCTTCCAAGACGCTTATCGCCACGGCTGACACCATGGCTCGCGTAGCCAACGCCCACAATCTCGGCGTGAAGTTTGCCGATGAATCGGCGGCCTACGCGGACTTCACGCAGGTGAACCAGCGGTTGCTGGACCTGGCGGTGGACCAGTCGAGGGACATCTCCGCGGCGCTCGAGCGCGCCGGCGTGAAGATCATCATTGGTGCCGGAAAGCTGCTGGACAACCACCGGCTCGAGGTCGAGACGGATACCGGAACCACCACCATCGAGGCGGACGCGATCCTCCTGGCAGTCGGCGCACACCCGCGCGAGCTTCCCACCGCCATCCCGGACGGTGAGCGGATCTTCAACTGGAAGCAGGTCTACAACCTCACCGAGGTTCCCGAACACCTGATCGTCATCGGCTCCGGCGTGACGGGTGCGGAGTTCGCGTCGGCCTACCACGGCCTCGGTGCGCAGGTCACCCTGATTTCCAGCCGCGACCGCGTGCTGCCCGGCGAGGACGCCGACGCCGCAGAGGTCCTCGAAAACGTCTTCCGATCGCGCGGGATGAACGTGCTGTCCAAGTCCCGCGCCGACGGTGTGGTGCGAACCGAGGACGGCGTCCAGGTCACGCTCTCCGACGGGCGCACCGTCAACGGCAGCCACTGCCTCGTTGCCGTCGGCGCCATTCCGAACACCTCGGGCATCGGTCTGGAAGAGGCGGGCGTCGCGTTGACCGAGACGGGCCACATCAAGGTCGACGGCGTCTCCCGCACCACCGCGCCGAACGTGTATGCGTCCGGAGACTGCACCGGCGTCCTGGCGCTTGCCTCCGTGGCCGCCATGCAGGGCCGCATCGCTATGGCGCACCTGATGGGCGACAGCGTCACGCCGCTCAAGCTCAAGACGGTCGCCTCGAACATTTTCACCGCACCCGAGATCGCCTCGGTGGGGGTTTCGGAGGCCGACGTCGAGTCGGGCCAGTACCAGGGCGACGTTTTCAAGCTCTCGCTCAGCACCAATGCGCGCGCCAAGATGATGAACGTCAAGGACGGGTTCGTGAAGATCATCGCGCGGAAGGGCTCCGGTACGGTGATCGGCGGCGTCGTGGTTGCTCCGCGTGCATCCGAGCTGATCTTCCCGCTGGCGCTCGCCGTCACCAAGAAGCTGCACGTGGACGACGTGGCGAACACGTTCACGGTGTACCCGTCGCTGACCGGCTCCATCTCGGAGGCCGCGCGGCGCCTGCACGTCCACTAACCTCCCCCCGCCCAGCCCCAGCCTCGCCCCCAGCACAGTCCCAGCCCCCAGCACAGGCGGGCCGGATTCCCCAGGTTCTGCCGCCGTCGTCGTCGTTGTGTCGGCGTGTCGGGGCGTGACACGCGGTGATGGGCCCAGTAAACGGGGAAAACGGCCCGCCGGACGCCGCCTGACCCTGTCGGGCCGTCCCTCCACAAGCCGCGAAACGCGGGCGGGTTGTGCACATAGTCCGCTCCTCGTCGAGGGCTGCCTGAACACAGCGGCTGTACTGGCACGGTGGACGCAATCGAAGTGCTGCGCAGTGTTGGCTCGGTGGCTCGCACGCAGACGCTTCGGGACCGCGGTGTCAGTAAGAGGCAGATCGCCAACCAGGTGGCCGGCGGGAAAGTTGTGCGTCTTCGAACCGGGCTATTGGCTCTGCCGGATGCTCCCGACGATTTCCGGGTAGCCCTCATGAATAATGGGCTCCTGACGTGCGCTTCGGCGGCGAAGCACTACGGGTTGTGGTCCCTTCATCCGCCAACTCGCCCTCATCTCAGTTGCCTTCACGGCCACGGACGGGGTTTCCCGAATCACCGCGAACGCTCCGTATCACCACACGAGTACCTGCCTCTGCTGGGGGTCGTTGACGTGCTGGTTCACGCACTGCACTGCCTCCCGCCGGTGGAGGCGGCCGTCATGGTGGAGTGTTCCCTCCGGCGCGGCGACACGGTGCGGTCCTTCCTGCTCGAGCGACTGCAGGGGGACCGCAACGGCAAGGCAAGAGCCGCCCTGAATCTCGTGACGGGTTGCGCCGACTCCGCGATCGAGGTTGTTGCACGGATCCTTTTCCGAAGCGCCGGCTTCCACGTCGAGACCCAGGTGTTCATCAACGGTGTTGGGCGCGTCGACTTCCTGCTGGAGGGCTTCCTGGTGGTCGAGGTCGACGGGGCCGCGTACCACTCCGATCGAAGGGCGCTGCGCCGCGATCTTCAGCGGAACAACACAACCATCGCCGGCGGATACCTTGTACTGCGCTACAGCTACGAAGACATCATGTTTTGCAGCGGGGCGGTTCTTGACCAGGTGCGTGCGGTGTTCTCCGGGCGGGTTATCCGATGAAAGGCGAGCCGGATTCCCCAAGTCCTGCCGGCGTCGTCGGTGGTATGGCGGCGTGTCAGCCCGCGACACGCGGTTTGGGCGACAGTACCCGGGGAAACCAGCCCGCCCGGAGGTGCTGCCACCAGACGGACGTGGGACTAGACGGACGCGGGTTGTTGGAAGTGCTGCTCGATGATCGTCCGGATGTCCGAGTGGCAGCCGCCGCACCCGGTCCCCGCACGGGTCGACGCCGACACCTCCTGGACACTTGAACAGCCGACGACGGCGGCCTGCTCGATGCTGCCCCGGCTCACCCCGGCGCACCGGCATACGATCGCCGCAGGGTCGGAAGCCAACGACGACGGCGCCGCCTCCGCTTCCGCCCCGTCCAGCCGCAACAGGCTCGACCGGTCAGCGGGCAGCACGGCGCCGCTCTCGAACAGCAGCACCAGTTCCGCCCCGGCGCGCGGCAACCCGACACAGACCAGGCCCTGCAGGACCCCGTCCCGGGTAACCATCTTCGCGTAACTGCCCTGCTGCGGGTCGGCCCAGAGCGCGACGGCGGTGCCGTCCTCGTGCAAGGCCCACGGGTCGGCGGACACATCGCCCGCCACCACCGCGTCCAGCCCGCGTGCCTTCAGCATGAGCACCGGCGGGAGTGCGGCCTCCACGTACCGGCTGCCGCTAAGCGACACCAGGTCCGCAGCGAAGGCATTGGCCAGCCACTCGGCCTGCTTCCACCCCGGACCGATCAAGCCGGATGGCGCAGTGTTCTCCCGGCAGTCGGCGCACCCCGGAGAAGTGCAGCGGATCTCGGCGCAGTCGCCGATCGCGTAAATGTACTCGTCGTGGTGGACCTGCAGGGTATGGCCAACGAGGATTCCGGTGTCCACGGGGAGGCCGGCGCCGTCGGCCAGCTCAATCCGCGGCCGGACGCCGCAGGAGAGCACCAGCAGGTCCCCGGACACCAGCCGGCCATCGTCGAGGCGCAGGGCGGTGAAGGTACCGGCGTCGTCGTGCTCAAGGCCCACGGCCTTCGCCCCGGACACCAGCCGCACCCCATGGGAACGGAGCGCGGAAGCGAGCACGCGGCCGCCGCCGTCATCAATGTTGCGGGCCAGCGGGTAGTCGCCGTGATGGACGACCGTGACCCGCGCACCCTCCTCCGCCGCGGCGAGCGCTGCTTCAAGGCCGAGGATCCCGCCACCGAGAATCACCACGTCACCCCGGCGTTCGACGACGGAGCGCAACGCACGTGCGTCGGCCAGGTCGCGCAATACCGTGACGCCGGTGGGCAGGGTGGGGTGCAGCGGATCCGGGTTCAACCCCGCGAGGTAGGGGATAACAGGGCGGGCACCGGTCGCCAGGACCAGCCGGTCGTAGGGGCGGACGGTACCGTCGTCGAGCTGGACCTGCTGGCGTGCCCGGTCAATCCGCCGCACGCCGGTTCCGAGCAGGACCTCGGCTCCCAGCGAAGCGAGACGGGGCGCATCGCTGAGCGCAATCGCGTCAGGGGAGGTCCGCCCGACGCCCACGTCGGCAACCAGTACGCGGTTGTAGGCGGCATCGGGTTCGGACCCGATGACGGTCAGGCTCACCGCGCCCGATGCCAGGGAAGGCTCAAGGACATCGATGAACCGGGCGGCCACGGGGCCGAACCCCACCACCACAATGCGCTCGGGAAAAGTCATACGGCCACCGCCTCAATCTGTGCGGGCCGGTGCACGCGCACCGACACCCGCGTGGTCTTGAATTCGGGCATCCCGGACACGGGGTCCGTCTCCGAGGAGGTCAGCACATTCGCGTTGCCTGCCCCAGGGAAGTGGAAGGAGAGGAAGACAGTGTCGGGCCGCACGGCGCCTGAAAGCTCCGCCCGGGCCACCACGATTCCGCGCTCGTTGCTGATCTCAACCTCGGCGCCGTCAAGGATGCCGAGGCCCGCAGCGGTCACGGGATGAATCTGCAGTGCCTGGTCGCTGCTGGCCGCCGCGAGGTCGCCTACGCGCCGGGTCTGTGAGCCGGACTGGTAGTGCTCCAGCAACCGCCCGGTGGCCAGCGCGAGCATTCCATCGGAAGAGGGAACAGCAGCAGGACCACCCGACGACGGCGGCGCCACCGCGTGCAGCACCGCTTTCCCGTCGGGGTGGGCGAAGCTGTTGAGGAAGAGTCGGGGGGTGCCCCCGCTGCCGGTCGGGTACGGCCAGTAGGCGGCGGCACCGTCGTCGAGCATGGCGTAGTCCACGCCGGAGTAGTCTGCGAGGCCGCCCGCGCTCGCCGCGCGGAGTTCGGTGAAGACCGTCTCCGGGTCCTCGGGGAACGACGACGGCGCGTCCAGCAGCTCAGCAAGCCGAGCCATGATCCAGAGCTCGCTGCGCGCGCCCGGGGGAGGGGCCACAGCGGCACGGCGTCGCAGGATGCGGCCCTCGAGGTTGGTCATGGTGCCTTCCTCCTCGGCCCACTGCAGCACCGGCAGCACCAGATCTGCCTCCGCGGCGGTCTCGGAGAGGAAGAAATCGCACACCACCAGGAAGTCGAGGTGGCGCAGCCCGGTCAGGACGGTCGACGCGTTGGGAGCTGACACCACCACATTGGCCCCGTGCACAAACAGGCAGCGCACCCCTCCGGGCTGACCGAGGGAGCCCAAAAGTTCGACGGCGGGAACTCCCGGTCCCGGGATGGTTTCCTCCGGTACGCCCCAGACTCCGGCGACGTGCTTGCGGGCCGCGGGATCGGTGATTTTGCGGTATCCGGGAAGCTGGTCCGCTTTCTGCCCGTGTTCCCGTCCGCCCTGCCCGTTGCCCTGACCCGTCAGGGTGCCGTACCCGCTTCCCGGTGTTCCGGGCAGGCCGAGGAGGAGTGCGAGGTTGATGGCGGCGGTGGCGGTATCGGTGCCGTTGGCGTGCTGCTCGACGCCGCGTCCGGTCAGGATGTAGGTGCCTCCGGGCTCAGCCAACCGGTGCGCCGTTTCGCGGATTAGATGCGCCGGCACGCCCGTCACCGCCTGGACGCGTTCGGGCCACCACGGGGTCACGCTGCGGGCGACGGCGTCGTAACCGCGGGTCCTGTTCCGCACGTACGCGGAGTCCACGAGTCCGTCCATGATCACCACATGCGTGATCCCGAGCAGCAGGGCCAGATCCGTCTTCGGTGCCGGCTGCAGGTGCCTGCCCCGACCCTCCGAAGTGAGATCCGCCGTGGCGGACCGGCGCGGGTCGACGACGATCAGGCCGCCGGCATCCCGCGCGCCCTGCAGGTGCTGCACGAACGGCGGCATGGTGTCCGCGGTGTTGGACCCGAGCATGAGGATGGTGCGCGCTGAGCCGAGGTCCGCCAACGGGAAGGGCAGGCCCCGGTCGAGTCCGAACGCCCTGTTCCCCGCCGCAGCCGCCGAGGACATGCAGAACCGCCCGTTGTAGTCGATCCGGGAGGTTCGCAGGGCCAGGCGAGCGAACTTGCCGAGCAGGTAGGCCTTTTCATTGGTGAGTCCGCCGCCGCCGAAAACACCGACAGAATCGGCGCCGTACTGCGCCTGCGTCGACAGGACGCGATCCCGGATGAGCTCAAGTGCGTGGTCCCACGAGATAGGGCGGTGCTCGCCGTCGTCGTTCTTCAGAAGGGGTTCACGCACCCGGTCCGGGTGCTTCAGCAGCTCCGCGGACGTCCACCCCTTGCGGCACAGGCCACCCTTGTTGGTGGGGAAGTCCCGGCCGCTCACCTCCACTGAGTCGAACGCTGCTGAGTCGAACGCTGCGCCGGGCACCGAAGTGCTGAGCGTCATGGCGCACTGCAGGGCGCAATAGGGGCAGTGGGTGGCAGTGGTGCCCGCGGAGCTGCGTGAAGGAGAACCGCACATGTCAGACGTGCCCCACGCTCGAGGTGCTGCGTCGCAGGTAGAAGAACCAGGTGACCGCGAGCATCAGCGCGTAGGCGGCGACGAAGCCGTAGAAGGCGGCGTCATAGGAGCCGGTGGCGCCCTTGGACGCGTTGAGTACCTGCGGAATGACGAAGCCTCCATAGGCGCCGATCGCGGAGATCAAGCCCAGTGCAGCCGCCGCCTTGCGACCGGTGCTCATGGCGCCGTCGGACCGGCCGCGGAGGGCGAAGATCACCGGGATCATGCGGTAGGTGGAGCCGTTGCCGGCACCGGCTGCCGCGAAGAGCACCAGGAACAGTCCGAGGAACAGCCAGAAGTTGCCCAGCGGGAGTGTCCAGACGACGGCGAGGGCGATCAGGCCCATGACGGCAAAGGCGCTCACCGTAATGCGTGCACCGCCCCACCGGTCAGAAAGCCGGCCGCCGTACGGCCGTGCGAGTGAGCCGACCAGGGGGCCGAGGAACGCGAGCGAGAGCGCGGCGGGACCGAGCGCAATCGTGGAGAATTCGGGGAAGGAATCGAGAATCAGCTTCGGGAAGACGCCGGAGAAACCGATGAACGAACCGAATGTTCCTATGTACAGGAACGCCATGACCCACATGTGCGGCTCGCGCAGGGCGGCGATGGACCCGGCGAAGTCGGACTTCGCGCTGGACAGGTTGTCCATGTACTTCCAGGCGCCGAACGCGGCGACGAGGATCAGCGGCACCCAGATCCAGCCGGCCAGCGGCAGGTTGAGCGTGGCGGCTGCACCCGCTGCAATGACCAGCGGAACAACCAGCTGCGCGACGGCGGCACCCAGGTTCCCGCCCGCAGCGTTCAGTCCCAGCGCCCAGCCTTTTTCGCGGACCGGGTAGAAGAAGGTGATGTTCGCCATCGAGCTGGCGAAGTTGCCGCCGCCGAAGCCGGCAAGGGCGGCGATCAGCAGGAGCATACCGAACGAAGTTTCCGGGTTGCTCACGGCCAGTGCCAGTCCGATGGACGGGATCAGCAGCAGGAGCGCCGAGATGATGGTCCAGTTACGGCCGCCGAACCGCGGCACCATGAAGGTGTAGGGAATTCGCATGGTGGCGCCGACGAGGCTCGGCATCGAGATGAGCCAGAAGATCTGTGAAGTGGAGAAGTTGAAGCCGGCGGCGGGCAGGTACACCACCACAATGGACCAGAGCTGCCACACCACGAACCCGAGGAACTCGCACGCGATGGACCACTGGAGGTTGCGGCGGGCAATGGTCCGGCCACCGGACTCCCATTGGTTATGGTCCTCGGGGTTCCAGTTGTCGATCCAGCGGCCCGGACGGTGCACAAGGGCTGCGCCGGTAGCTTCTACTGGTGTTGCTGGCTTCTCCGATGAGACTGCGCGGTCAACGCTCATGGCGAACCTTTCGTTCAAGAGGCAGTACCGCAACAGTAGGAAAGGCGCATTTCGGCTCCGGTGCCGGTTTGTAAACGCGGTGTGACATTCGGCTATCCGCGGGAGCCTGAGCGAGTTAGGCGCCACGCGTCCAGAGCAGAGTGTCCACTATGTGGACGGGTTATCCCACGCAGCTGCTCCGGTGATGATATTGACAGGCACTAAATACCACGGCTTTCGGGATTTCGCGGCGGCCGTTCTCGAGAAAGCAAAAATTCCATGTCATCGTCATCATCGACCGTGGAGCCGGAGGCTACAAAGCCGCTGAACTCCAAGGGTCGCGTCATCTTCGCGAGCCTCATCGGCACCACCATCGAGTTCTACGACTTCTACATCTACGCCACAGCGTCGGTGCTGGTGTTCCCTGCCCTGTTCTTCCCCAACTCCGACCCTGCCACGGCGCTGCTGCAGTCCTTCGCAGTATTCGGCGTTGCATTCGTCGCCCGGCCACTCGGCTCGATCGTCTTCGGCCACTTCGGCGACCGGATCGGGCGCAAGGGCACCCTGGTGGCCTCGCTGCTGACGATGGGTATCGCCACCTTCCTGATCGGCGTGCTGCCCACCGCACAGGTCCCCGGGTGGGCCTTCGCGGCTCCTGCGATCCTGGTGCTGCTGCGCTTCTTCCAGGGCCTCGCCCTCGGCGGGGAGTGGAGCGGCGCTGCCCTCCTCGCCACCGAGAACGCGCCCAAGGGCAAGCGGGCCGTCTACGGAACCTTCCCGCAGCTCGGCGCGCCGATCGGCTTCATCATCGCCAACCTGCTGTTCGTTCTCCTGAACGCCGTGCTGTCGGCGGAAGACTTCCTCGCCTGGGGCTGGCGCGTACCGTTCATCGCGAGCGCCATCCTCGTGATCGTCGGGCTCTACGTCCGCCTGAAGCTCATCGAGAGCTTCTCCTTCCAGCAGGTGCTGAACAAGGGCAAGGTCGTCAAACTGCCCCTCGCCTCGGTGTTCACCAGCCACTGGCGCCCGCTGCTCCTCGGCACGTTCATCATGTTCGCCACCTACGTGCTGTTCTACCTGATGACCTCGTTCACCCTGACGTTCGGCACCGCTCCGGCCACCGTCGACCAGGCCCGGACCGCTGCTGAGGCGGCCGGCAGGGAATTCTCGGCCGACGCTGCAGCGGCGTTTGTGCCCGGCCTTGGAATCAGCCGCGGTGACTTCCTCTGGATGCTGATCATCGGCGTCGTCTTCTTCGGTATCTTCACCATCGTCTCCGGTCCGCTGGCGGAGAAGTTCGGCCGCCGCAAGATGCTGCTCCTGGTCACCGCGGGAATCGCAGTCTTCGGCCTGACCTGGGTCCCGCTCTTCGGAGCCGGAACGGTCGGCGCCATGGCGCTGCTGATCCTCGGCTTCATTCTCATGGGCCTCACCTTCGGGCCGATGGCGGCGATTCTGCCCGAACTGTTCCCCGCCAACGTCCGCTACACCGGGTCCGCAGTGGCCTACAACCTGTCCAGCGTGATCGGGGCGGCGCCGGCGTCGTTCGTTGCGATCGCACTGTGGCAGGCCGCTGACGGAAGCACCTTCCTCGTCGGTCTCTACCTGAGCGCTGCCGCGGTGCTGACCTTCATTGCGCTGTGGCTCTCCCGGGAAACCCGGGACAACGACTACGAGAACAACATCGCCTGACCCGGCACCCTCAAGCACTAGGCTCCCGTCCACCCCTGGGGTAGGCGGGGGCCTTTTGCGTCCACGGAGGCCGCGTGGCATTTCCAAGTTTTCCGCAGGCACCGTCCGCGAGAATCACTGATGGGCTTACCTTTTCTGGCGGGAGCGGATGGGCATGAATCAGGAGACCCTCGCGAGTGGGCGGTACGTCCTCGACCGCGTGATCGGCGTCGGTGGTATGGCCGACGTTTACCGCGCACGGGACACCCGCCTGCACCGGGATGTCGCGGTGAAGATGTTCCGCCGCGGTTCTGCCGAAGGCGTGGCGCGCGGTTCTGGGGAGGCGAGGATGCTGGCCGCCCTTCACCACCCCGGTCTGGTCCGGGTTCTCGACATGGACGCCGAATGCGCCAGGCTTGAGCCGTCCTACCTTGTCATGGAGTACATCAAGGGCTCCGACCTCGGAGCGGTGCTCCGGGACGGCCCGCTCTCAGTCGAAAGAACGACGACGGCCGGCCGGGACATCGCCCGCACGCTGGAGTACATCCACGGCCGGGGGATTGTTCACCGGGACATCAAG
Source organism: Arthrobacter sp. TJ-270 (assembly GCF_058269075.1). Classification (NCBI taxonomy): domain Bacteria; kingdom Bacillati; phylum Actinomycetota; class Actinomycetes; order Micrococcales; family Micrococcaceae; genus Arthrobacter; species Arthrobacter sp. TJ-270. Next base: position 349,037 of record NZ_JBZCNB010000002.1, read on the forward strand.
CCCTCGAATGTGCTCACCCGCTGCACTGAGCCAGGGGACGGCCTCTTCGACTTCCTCCTCACCGACTTCGGTATCGCCAGGTTCTTCGGAAGCAACAGGGTAACCGCGACCGGAAGCCTGATCGGCACGGCCACGTACTTCAGCCCGGAACAGGCGCGCGGAGACCTGGTGGGAGCACCGACGGATATCTACGCGCTGGGCCTGGTTCTGATCGAATGCCTGACGGGTGAGCCCGCCTTCCCGGGTACCGGCCTGGAGAGCGCGCTCGCGCGGTTGAGCCGCCCGCCCCACATCCCGGAGTCGGTCGGTACCGGGTGGCACCGACTGCTCACGGACATGACGCTGGATGAGCCGTTCGACCGCCCCAGCGCAGCGGAGGTGGTCCGCCGCCTCGACGCCCTGGAGCGACCAACAGCCCTGGCGCCCGTTGCCTCACGCGGCACCGAAGAAACGACGGCGCCGGCACCTCCCTTGCCCATCCGCACCGCTGCCCGTCTCAGGGTGCCACTGGCTCCCTCGGCACGGCCTTCCGGGCAGCCGGCGCCCGAACCGAGCCAGGTTCCCGACGCGGGAGGAACGCGTCGTCCCGAGGCTCGGCAGGATCGAACCGCGGCTCCGCAGGATCGAACCGCGGCTCCGCAGGATCGAACCGAAGCAAAGGGGAGGTTCCATGCGCGTGTTCTGGCCGCCGTCGTCGTTCTGGTGGGATTGACTTTGGCCGTGGGCCTCATAATCCTTGACGTCAACACCGGACCAGGTCCCGTGCCTCTGCCCTTTGTGCCGGGAAGTACCGGCGCCATGCTCGACAGCCTGTATGAGAGCGTGCAGCCGTGAGCCTGCGCGCCGCTCTCAGCGCTCTGGTTGTCACTGCTGTGCTGATGCTCAGCGGGTGTTCCGCCCCGCCGATTGCTGCCGATGTGGCACAGGAGCTGCAGTGCGAGGTTCGGGAGATCGCCGTCCTGACTGCCCGTGGCGACACCGCAGACGCTGTTGCGGCTGCCCACACGCTCTCTGCGAGGGTGCGGAAGGCACAGTCTGAGGGGCAGATCACCGGGGAGCGGGCTGTGATGATCCTGCAGCGGGTGGAGCAGCTCATCGAACGGTTGCTACGTTCCGGCGCGGCTCCTGCCCCAGTGGAGCTGCCCGAGCTCTTTGAATACGAACTCGTCCCGCCGCCCGTTCCTGTCGATGCGTCAGAGGAAGTCGATGCAGCGCAGTAACCTGTCGAGCATGCAGATAGACCCGGCCCTGCTGACCTGGCTGCAGGACACCGACCCCGCGCTGCGCTGGCAGGTTCAGCGTGACCTCGCCGGGGCATCGGAGGCGGAATGGGAGGCTACCCGCTCCAGCGTCGCAACGGAGGGATTCGGATCGCGGTTGCTCGCGCACCAGGACCCGGACGGCCAGTGGGCAGGCGGCGCGTACTTTCCCGCGGGCTTCGACTTCGAGGGACCCGAAGCGGCGCCGGACACCGGGCAGCCATACACGGCAACAACCTGGTCGCTGAACGCCCTCCGGGAGTGGGGCGTCGACGCGCGGGTGCTCTCCGGAACAGCTGAACTGCTGGCCGAGAACAGCCGCTGGGAATACGACAACCTGCCCTACTGGGACGGCGAGGTGGACTGCTGCATCAATGCCTTCACCCTCGCCAACGGAAGCTGGCTGGGTGCCGATGTCTCCAGGCTCGCCCAGTGGTTCCCTGATTACCAGCAGGACGACGGCGGCTGGAATTGCGAGTGGGTGGAGGGCTCGAAGCGGTCCTCGTTCCATTCGACGCTGAACGTCCTCAAGGGGCTGCTGTACTACGAGATCACGACCGGCGGCTCCGATGCCTTGCGTGCCGCCCGCCGCAAGGGAGAGGAGTACCTACTGGAACGCCGGCTGCTGTACCGGCTCTCCACCGGCGAACCGGTAGCTCCCTGGGTGACCCGTTTCGCGTATCCGTTCCGGTGGATCTACAGCGCGCTGAACGCCGTGGACTATTTCCGGGCCGCCACCCTGCACGACGGCGGCACACCGGATCCCCGCCTGGCCGACGCTATCGACGTCATCCGTACCGCCCGCCAGGCGGACGGTACCTGGACCCAGGAGCGCCGGCATCCCGGGCGCGTCTGGTTCGAGGTGGACGTACCTGCAGGCGAGCCCTCACCCTGGTTGACGTTCCACTGCTTGCGGGCGCTCACCTGGTGGGACTCAGCGGCAGCGGGAGGGGAAGCGGAAGGGGAAGCGGCAGCGGGAGCTGAGCGGCGGCCCTAGCTGATCGCCGCGATGACTGCACCGGCGGACACCGTGTCGCCCGGCACCGCGGTCAGTCCGGACAGCATGCCCGACTTGTGCGCTGTCAGCGGCTGTTCCATCTTCATTGCTTCGAGCACCACAATGAGGTCGCCCTCGGCCACCTGGTCACCGTCCTGGACGGCGACCTTAACGATGGTGCCCTGCATGGGCGAGGTAAGGTCATCACCACTGGCAGCAGAGCCCGCACCGGCGCGTGAACGGGCAACCTTCTTCGGCTTTCCGCCGCCCTTGCCCGTCGACTTGCCGTTCGCGACTCCAAGTGACGCCGGAAGCACAACCTCCAGCCGTTTACCGCCCACTTCGACGGTCACGCGCTGACGGCTCTCGGCGTCCTCAACGGAGGATGCAGCATCGCCGTCGGGAGTCCACGGGGCAATGGTGTTGACGAACTCGGTTTCGATCCAGCGGGTGTGCACCGAGAAAGACCCCGACGCGGGCGCGAAGGCCGGGTCGCTGACGACGGCGGCATGGAAAGGCAGGACGGTCGGCATGCCGTCGATCTGCATTTCCGCCAGCGCACGGCGAGAGCGTTCCAGCGCCTGCGTGCGCGTAGCGCCTGAGACGATGAGCTTGGCCAGCATCGAATCGAAGTTGCCGCCAATGACCTCGCCGGCCTCAACGCCGGAGTCCACCCGGACGCCGGGTCCTGTGGGCAGCTTCAGGGTCCGGACGGTACCGGGAGCGGGCATGAAGTTCCGGCCGGCGTCCTCGCCGTTGATGCGGAATTCGAAGGAGTGGCCGCGGACCTCGGGATCGGTGTAACCGAGTTCCTCACCGCGGGCGAGGCGGAACTGTTCGCGCACCAGGTCGATGCCGGTGACTTCCTCTGAGACCGGGTGCTCAACCTGCAGGCGCGTGTTCACCTCGAGGAACGAAATGGTGCCGTCCTGGCCCACCAGGAACTCGCACGTGCCGGCGCCCTGGTAGCCGGCTTCCTTCAGGATCGCCTTCGATGCCTCATACAGCCGGGTGTTCTGGTCCTCGGAGAGGAACGGCGCCGGTGCTTCCTCTACAAGTTTCTGGTTGCGGCGCTGGAGGGAACAGTCTCGCGTGGAGATGACGACGACGTTGCCGTGCCCGTCGGCAAGGCACTGCGTTTCGACGTGGCGGGGTGCGTCCAGGAATCGTTCAACGAAGCATTCGCCGCGGCCGAAGGCAGCGGTTGCCTCACGTACCGCAGACTCGTAGGCCTCCGCGATCTCCTCGCGGTCCCGGACAACCTTGATGCCGCGTCCGCCGCCGCCGTACGCGGCCTTGATTGCAAGCGGGAGGCCGTACTCATCGGCGAAGTCGAGGACTTCCTGTACTGATCCGACGGGGTCCTTCGTGCCGGGGACCAGGGGAGCACCGACCTTCTCGGCGATGTGGCGCGCCTGCACCTTGTCACCGAGCTGCGCGATGGAGGAGGGGGAGGGGCCAATCCAGGTGAGTCCGGCGTCGAGCACTTTTTGCGCGAACTGGGCGTTCTCGGAGAGGAAACCGTAGCCGGGGTGGATGGCGTCCGCACCACTGCGCGCCGCTGCATCGAGGATCTTGTCCATGACCAGGTAGGACTCCGCCGCGGTGCTGCCCTCGAGCGCGAAGGCCTCGTCGGCCAGCCGCACGTGCAGAGCGTCCCGGTCCGGCTCAGCGTAAACGGCAACCGAGGCGATGCCTTCATCACGGGCTGCCCGGATCACACGAACTGCGATCTCGCCGCGGTTGGCGATCAGGACTTTGGTGACGGGTGCGGCGGATTCTGGCTCCGACTCGCGCATCATCGACTCGCTCATGGGTTATAAGGCTCCTTTTGGTCTGTTGGGAGCCTAGCGCGATTTTGTTGCTACCGCCCATAAACCATGCCGGTTCCCCGTGTTGGAGAGGCATTATTTGTAGGGATTCTACAAAGAGCCCGAAGCTAACGCCAGAATTCGGTGATGTTGACTCCTGCAGCGAGGAGGAGCTGGCGAAGGGTTGAAATGCTGAGCCCGACGACGGCGTGCGGGTCGCCGTCGACCTTGCGAATGAAGGCCCCGCCGCGCCCGTCGATGGTGAAGGAGCCGGCACAGTGAAGCGGCTCACCGGTTGCGATGTAGGCATCGATCTCCCCGTCGGCGAGCTCCATGAAGTGGACCTCGGCGGAGGCCACTGCGCCGGAGGCTGAACCGAGACCGGTGCCGTTGCGCGTGTCCACGAGCCAGTGTCCGGTGTGCAGGGTGCCCTGTGAGCCGGACATCCTTTTGATACGTTCCCGTGCGACGTCGGCCTCGTACGGTTTGCCGTGTGCTTCGCCCTCGAACTCGAAGACCGAGTCACAGCCGATGACCAGGGCTCCAAGGGCTTCCGGAAGCGCGGCGACGGACTCCGCCTTGGCGCGGGCCAGGAGTTGGGCGGTGTCATAGGGACTGGGAGTGCCGCGCGCAGCGGTCACGGCGTCCTCATCGACGTCCGACACCATGACGGTGTGCGCTATACCGGCCTCGGCGAGAAGCTTGGTGCGCGCTGGGGATGCGGAAGCGAGGATCAGCCGGATGCTCATGCGGACAAGCCTAGTGTTATGTCCTCCCGTCAGACACATGAGTTGGCAGGACACACCCCGAATGCGTACCTATTAGGGGTGTGTCCTGCCAACTCAAGGTGGTGCGGGTCTAGCTCAGCAGCGCCCGGCGCAGGGTATCCAGACCAACCGAACCGAGGTTGAGTGCGCGGGTGTGGAAGTCCCGCAGGTTGAAGGAATCACCCTCGCGGTGCTTCACCTCGTTCCGGATCTGCTCCCACAGGCGCTGGCCGATCTTATAGGCGGGTGCCTGTCCCGGCCAGCCGAGGTAGCGGTTGAACTCAAAGTTGAGCTGGCCTTCGCTGATGGCGATGTTCTTCTTCAGGAACTCATAGCCTTTGTCCGGCGTCCAGGTGCCGGAGCCCCAACGGTCTGGAACCTCGAGCTCGAGGTGGACGCCGATATCGAACACCACGCGGGCGGCACGCATCCGCTGGGCGTCGAGCATGCCGAGCCGGTCTCCGGGATCGCTCAGGTAGCCGAGGTCCTCCATGAGACGCTCCGCGTACAGTGCCCAGCCTTCACCGTGTCCGGAGACCCAGACGGCATTGCGGCGCCAGGAGTTGAGGAGTCCGCGCTGGAAGGTCGCCGTGGCGACCTGAAGGTGGTGTCCGGGAACACCCTCGTGGTACACCGTGGTGGTTTCCTTCCACGTGGTGAAGGTGTCCTCGCCCTCCGGTACTGACCACCACATGCGGCCCGGGCGTGAGAAGTCCTCAGTGGGACCGGTGTAGTAGATGCCGCCTTCCTTGGTGGGCGCGATCATGCATTCGATCTCGCGCATGACGTCCGGGATGTCGAAGTGCACTCCGGCGAGGTCCTCGACGGCACGGTCTGACAGTCCCTGCATCCAGGCCTGCAGTGCGTCGGTTCCGTGCAGTTGGCGTTCGGGGGACTCATCGAGGATGCGCATGGCTTCCTCGATGGATGCGCCTTCCTTGATTTCGTTGGCGACGGCTTCCTGCTCGGCGATGAGCCGGTCGAGTTCCTCCACGCCCCACTGGTAGGTTTCCTCGAGGTCCACCGCTGCGCCCAGGAACTGACGGGACATCAGCGAATAGTGCTCCCGGCCCACAGCGTCTTTTTCGGGAGCTTCCGGCAGCAGTTCCTCCTCAAGGAATGTGCCGAGGTGACGGTAGGCGTTGCGGGCTGCGTCGGCTCCGGCAGCGAGTTCGGTGCGTACGGAGTCCGGGAGGCCGTCGTCGTCGTTGGTATTTGCACCGCCCACGAACTCATCAAAGTATCCGCCGTCGGCCGCGTACGCTGCGGTCTGTTCGATAACGATGCGCACCTGGCGCGCTGCGGGCAGGATGCCCCGGTTCTTCCCTTCGCGGAGCGAGGTGATGTAACCGCCGATGGCGTCCGGAATGTTGCAGAGCCGTCCGGCGATGTGGCCCCACTGTTCAGCGGTGTCCGTGGGCATGAGGTCGAAAATCATGCGGATTTCCTGGGCCGGGCAGGCCAGGTTGTTAAGGTTCGCGAGGTTGAGGCCGGTTTCGTGGATCTCGAGGTCAAGACCAAGGCGTTCGCGCATTGCGTCCAGGGTGACGGCGTCGACGTCGTCGGTGGGTTCGAGGTCGTCGAGCCGGCCGAGGGTTTCCCTGGTGGCTTCGGCGAATTCCTCCAGCCCGGCGGGGGAGTAGTCGCGGTATTCGGTCTCGTGTCCCGGCAACCCCAGCTGGGTGGCGAATCCCGGGTCGAGTTGCAGCAGGGTTTCCGTGTAGGCCTCGGCAACGGCGTCGATGGCCGTTTGGGCACGGGTGGGCGCCTCAGCGGTCAGGTTCAGTGTGGAAGTCTGGTTGATCACCCGTAGAGCCTAACGGCACGTTGTTACCCGCGACCACAGAGCTATCGACCCTACAGTCGTATCGTGACCGGATTGTGTTCCGGCCGTGCTGGAGGATGAACCTCCGTTGCGCCTACGTTTGAATGCCGGCAGTTCCAGCGATGGGGGACAACAATGTGCAGCATCCCGAGAAGGCTTCTTACCTCTGTCCTTGCCGCTGAAGCGCTGGTGCTGACGGGCTGCGGTTCAACGGCGGCGCCTGAACAGCGCATCGCCGATGTGGAGCGCCAGTCCGTGTCGCTGATGGATCACCCGGACGCCGTTGCCGCCCTCCGTGACTCCTCCTACCGGCTGGGTGTACGAATGATCTCGGTCAAACCGGACAGCAACCAGGTCACCAGCCCGGTCAGCGCTCTGGTTGCGCTCGCCATGCTGCGCGTCGGAGCACGCACGACGACGGCGGCTGAGATGGACTCTGTCCTGGGCCTTCCGGCGGAGCACCGCGACGAAGCGATGAATGCGCTGCTATCGGACTGGGCGCCCCATGACGGCGATCCCGGTTCAGTGAACGAGGAAGAACCGCCGGAGGATCCGCTGTTGCACGTCGCAAACGGGCTCTTCGTCGATGAAGCACTGGAGCCGCCGCCCGGTTTCCTTGAGCCGCTGGCTCAGCACTACGGCGCCGGCGTATATCTGGTGGACTACTCCGCCGGCGGCGCCGGCGGCATCATGAACGCCTGGGTTGACCGGAACACCGGCGGACGAATCCAGGAGGCCCCGCTGAAACCCTCGCCGGACACGGTGCTGAACATTATCAACACCGTTTACTTCGCTGCTGCCTGGGCCGACCCCTTTGACTCGGCGGCGACCGGCCCGGGCAACTTCACCACAAACGGGGCGGAGGTGGAGACTCCCATGATGAATGCGCTGATCCCGCTCGCCTACGCGGAAGGCGACGGCTGGCAGGGCGTTGACCTGCCCTACAACAACGGGTTTCTGATGAGGCTGATTCTGCCCGAGGAGGGCACTGATCCGGTCCTCGACGCCAGCGAACTGGCCGAGGCCAACGGCCTGCTGGACGCCGCTCCCTCCGCGATGGTGGCGCTGACCCTTCCGTCCTGGGACCACGCCTACGATCTCGACCTCAAGGCTCTACTCGGCGCAATGGGACTGAAGGAGACCATGGGCGGGTCACCGGATTTCAGCGGGATCGGCGAGGGTATCTTCATCGAAGGGGCAGCGCAATCGGCCAACATCACCGTCGGTGAGAAGGGCACTATCGCGGCAGCAGTGACGCAACTGGCGCTCGCCGGAAGCGCGCCGCCCGAGCCCGACATCGAGCTCGTTTTCGACAGGCCCTTCCTCTACCAGATCCTGCATGAGGACACCGGCATGCCGCTGTTCCTCGGAACGGTGATGGACCCAAGCGCCGGAGGAGAAGGGTGAGCACGCGGAGAAGGCTGGCGACGTCAGTGATCACTGCAGCCGCGGTACTCCTGACCGGCTGCGGTTCGGCCGACCTCCCGGAACAGCGCATGGCCGATGTGGAGCGACAGTCCGTGTCGCTGGTGGATCATCCCGACGCCGTTGAGGCCCTCCGCGACTCCTCCTACCGGTTGGGCACACAGATGCTCTCGGTCGAACCGGACAGCAATCAGGTCACCAGCCCGGTCAGCGCTCTGGTTGCGCTCGCCATGCTCCGCGTCGGAGCACGCACGACGACGGCGGAAGAAATGGACCGCGTGCTCGGACTCCCGGCGGAGCACCGCGACGAGGCGATGAACGGGCTGCTCGCTGAGTGGGCAGTGCACGACGGCGATCCCGGCTCAGTGGACGAGGACGACCCACCGGAGGAGCCGCTGCTGCACCTGGCCAATGGGCTCTTCCCGGCGGAGGACCTGATCCTTGAGGACACGTTCCTGGAGTCCTTAGCCGCACAATACGGTGCGGGCGTGTACCCGGTGGACTATCTGAGTGATGACGCGTTGAAGAGCATGAACGCGTGGACGAAGCACCACACCGGTGGGCGTATCGAGGAAGTGCCGATCGAGCCGTCCTCGAACACAAGGCTGAACATCATCAACACCGTGTATTTTGCGGCGGCCTGGCAGAACCCCTTCGATCCATCAGACACGGATGCGGGCACGTTCACGACGGACAAGGGAGACGTCCAGACGCCCCTGATGCACAACCAATTGTCTCTCGCCTATACCGAAGGCGATGGGTGGAAGGCAGTCGATTTGCCCTACCGCAACGGCCTGGTCATGCGGCTGATCCTGCCCGAGCGCGGTGCCACACCGGTGCTGGAGCACAGCGAATTGCTCGAGGTGAACACCGCGATGGAGGAGTCGGACGCTGCACTGGTGCGACTGACCCTTCCGTCCTGGGACCACACCTACGACCTGGACCTGAAGGCGATGCTCACCGAGAGGGGCCTCGAGGAGACCATGAGCGAAGAGGCGGATTTCAGCGGTCTCAGCGCAGGCCTTTTCGTCAGCGGCGCCGCGCAATCAGCAAACATCACGGTTGCGGAAAAAGGGACAATTGCGGCAGCGATCACGCAGATCGCCATGGACGAATCAGGATTCGCCGAACCTGACGTCGAGCTCGTTTTCGACAGGCCGTTCCTCTACCAGATCCTGCATGAGGACACCGGCATGCCGCTGTTCCTCGGAACGGTGATGGACCCAAGCGTTCAGTGAAAGCTACAACAGGGGTCGTCCGCCTCAGACGGCTTGGACGCTGCGGCCGCTGACCTTTGAGGGCTGTATTTCGACGAAGGTTGTCCTCGAGCCCCCGGCCCACGGCTCCTCGGCAGCACGTCCCCACAGCTCAGTCAGCAGCGCTTCATCGCGGACAACCTCGGCGGTTCCGTTGGCGAGGACGGACCAACCGGCCATCGCTTCGGACCGGACCTGATCCACCTGGAAGGCGCAGTTCCTGAGTGGTAACAGGCTGCCGATGTCGCCGTCATCACGGGTCCGGAAGTAGATGGCGCCGTCCTGCGCCAGGTAGTTCACAGGATAGATATTCACGGAGCCGTCCCGCACAAAGCGATCCGGCCCGTCTGTTGCGTGCTCAGCAGTGCCCAGCACTTGATGTCTGACAGCTCCTCCGACATATGAAGCGTGCCGGGTTGTCCTCGATAGTCGTCTTCCCTGGGGTCCATGGGGTTCCTTCCGCCGGGGCAGTATTGTGCTCGGTCTGGTATCCCCAACCTAGGGTGGTTCGCGCTGGAAAGGAAGCAGAGGGCCGAAGTGCCCAGGGAAGTTACCGCTGGGCGCTGCGGCGCCACGATCCCGGACCGGGCCGCGGACCCAACCGCAGCTGGTCCCGCCGGATCCAGGTGCGGTGCGCGGCCGGCATGGGTGCGCCGTCGTCGTTCGCCTGCAGTCCAAGCACGACGACGGCGAGCGCCGCCAGCTCCTCCGGCGTCGGGTTCCCGGCCACCACCTGAAACAGGGGAGCAGTGTCCTCGGCCGCCATGCTTTCAATGGTCATAGCGGAATGTTTCCGTGTTTCTTGGCGGGCAATGCTGCGCGCTTGTCTCGGAGGGCGCGTAGGCCGCGGACAACCTGGACGCGGGTATCGGACGGGGCGATCACCGCGTCGACGTAGCCCAGCTGTGCTGCCTGGTACGGGTTGAGGAGTTCCTCTTCGTACTGGCTGATGACCTCGGTGCGGGCTGCTTCGACGTTGCCGCCGGCGTCCGCAACCGATTTCAGGTGGCCGCGGTAGAGGATGTTCACCGCGCCCTGTGCACCCATGACACCGATCTGGGCGGTGGGCCAGGCGAGGTTGATGTCCGCGCCAAGCTTCTTCGAGCCCATGACAATGTAGGCGCCGCCGTAGGCCTTGCGGGTGATGACGGTCAGTTTGGGCACGGTTGCTTCTGCGTAGGCGTACAGCAGTTTGGCGCCGCGGCGGATGATCCCGTTGAACTCCTGGTCCTTGCCCGGCAGGAAGCCCGGGACATCCACGAGCGTGAGGATGGGGATGTTGAACGCGTCGCAGTGGCGGACAAACCGTGCGGCTTTTTCGGAGGCAGCGATGTCCAGGGTTCCTGCGAACTGCATCGGCTGATTCGCCACAATGCCGACGGTGTGGCCTTCCACGCGGGCGTAGCCGATCACGACGTTCGGCGCGTACAGCGACTGCATCTCCAGGAAGTGTCCGTCGTCGACGATCGTGGAGATGACGGTGTGCATGTCGTAGGGCTGGTTCGCCGAGTCAGGGATCAACGTGTCCAGCTGCGCGTCCAGCTCATTGAGCTCGAGGTCTTCGGTGAACTCGGTCAGCGGCGCTTCGGCGAGGTTGTTGGAGGGAAGGAAGTCGAGCAGCTCTCGGACGAAGTCAATAGCGTCCTGCTCATCGGTGGCCAGATACGCGGAGGTCCCGGTGGTGGAGTTGTGCTGGCGTGCTCCACCGAGGGTTTCCATGTCCACGTCCTCGCCGGTGACGGTCTTGATGACATCCGGGCCGGTGATGAACATGTGTGAACTCTTGTCCACCATGACCACGTAGTCGGTCAGTGCGGGGGAGTAGGCGGCGCCGCCGGCACACGGACCCATGATGAGCGAGATCTGCGGGACCACCCCGGAGGCATGGACGTTGTTCCGGAAGATGTCGGCGAACATCGCCAGTGACGCGACGCCCTCCTGGATACGTGCGCCGCCGCCGTCGTTGATTCCCACCAGCGGGCAGCCGTTACGGAGCGCGAACTCCTGCACCTTGACGATCTTCTCGCCGTTTACCTGGCTCAGCGACCCGCCGTACACGGTGAAGTCCTGGCTGTAGATCGCGATCTGCCGGCCGTCCACGGTGGCGTAACCGGACACCACGCCGTCGCCGAGGGGCTTCTTCTTCTCCATGCCGAAGGCCGTGGAGCGGTGGACCGCGAGGGCGTCGAACTCGACGAAGGATCCGGGGTCCACAAGCATCTCGATGCGCTCACGCGCTGTCCCCTTGCCCCGTGCGTGCTGCTTCTCGACGGCCTCAGGGCCCGACGGCGCCAGTGAACGTTCCTGCCGCTGCCGGAAGTCGGCGAGCTTACCCGCGGTGGTGTGAAGGTCGGGGCCGCCGTCGATCGTGAGGCCGGCGTCCTGTTCGAGGGGAAGCGTTTCGGGTTGCATCGAGTCTCTTCCGATTGATGTCCTGGGTGACTGGCTGGTAGCCGGCTCCTGAGGTTGCCTTAAGTAGGTTTCCTCCAAAGAACCGGGCTTCCCGCCCAGTCTAGTGAGCTAAACGACGCCGATAGCTGTAGAACACCTACAACAACTCCCTGAAAGACTTAGCGCCGACCCGGAAGTTACTCATCGGTAACAATTAGGTTTCTCACCCGCCCCCGGCATTATGGTGTCCGGTATGACAGGCAACGGCGCTTCCAATTCCGGCACCCTTTCCGGGCGCACCATCCTCATGTCCGGCGGCAGCAGGGGCATCGGCCTCGCAATAGCACTCCGCGCAGCCCGCGACGGCGCCAATGTCGCTATCCTTGCCAAGACCGGTGAGCCCCACCCCAGCCTCGAAGGTACCGTCCACACCGCTGCGGACGAGATCCGGGCAGCTGGGGGAGGCGCGCTCGCCGTCGTCGGGGATGTAAGGAACGACGACGACGTCGCGGGCGCCGTTGAGGCGACGGTCGCCGAGTTCGGCGGCATCGACGTCGTCATCAACAATGCGTCGGCGATCGACCTCTCGAAAACCCCCGACGTGTCCATGAAGCGCTACGACCTGATGGCCGACATCAATGTGCGCGGAACATTCATGCTGAGCAAGTTCGCACTGCCGGCGCTCCGGAAGGGGAACAACCCCCACATCCTGACGCTCTCGCCGCCGCTCAATCTGGACCCGGCATGGGCGGGCCGGCACCTCGCCTACACCATGGCCAAATACGGGATGAGCCTGACAACGCTCGGGTTGGCCGAGGAACTGCGCGCCGACGGCATCGCCGTCAACTCCCTGTGGCCGCGCACCCTGATCGATACCGCCGCAATCCGAAACATGCCCGGCGGCAGCGAGCTGATCAAGGCTGCCCGCACGCCCGACATCGTCGCGGACGCGGCCCGCGCCGTTCTGGTCCGTCCTGCCACGGAGTGCACCGGGAACTTCTTCACGGACGAGGAGGTCCTGCGGCAGGAAGGCGTCACGGACTTCGGCGCATACAGCCTGGGCGCACCCGAGGACAGGCTGGTGCCCGACATCTTCCTCTAGGCGGAGCCCAGGCAACCTCGTTGGCCTCCTGATAGCGCTTTTGCCATCGGATACCAGTAGACCGCTATCCGATGGCAGGAGCGCTATCACAGCGTGTGGGGGAAGCCCGGCACGCGCTCTCCGGCCAGTAGGCTTGGAGGATGACATCCCGTTACTCCAACCTCGAGCGTCCCGGCCTGGACGAGGCCGGCCTGGGTGAGTCGCTGTGCAGCCCACGCGGACCCTACGCCCGGCTGGAGCTGGTGGAGGCGACGGGCTCAACCAACACGGACCTCGCCCGCCATGCCGTCGAGGAACCGCAGGATTGGCCCGACCTCAGCGTGCTCACCGCAGAGGAGCAGACCGCCGGGCGGGGGCGGCTGGACCGCACATGGACGGCGCCGGAACGATCCTCGCTGATCGTCAGCGTGCTTCTGCGGCCCCGTAACACCGAGGGGCGTCCGCTGCCCACGCAGAGCTACGCGTGGATGTCCCTGATGGCGGCGCTCGCGCTCTCGGAAAGCATCGAGGAACGCACCGAAATCGCCCCGCAGCTCAAGTGGCCCAACGATATCCACGTTGACGGCCGCAAGTTGGCCGGTGTCCTTGCCCAACTGGTGCCCGGCGCCAACGCGGAACCGCCCGCCGTCGTTGTCGGTACCGGAGTCAACGTGAGTCTCACCGACCAGGAACTACCGGTTCCCACGGCCACCAGCCTGCTCCTCGAGTACGCCGCCACCACCGACCGCAACGTGCTGCTGAAGGCCTACCTGCGCCGGCTTGCGGCGCACTACCGCGAATTCACAGCCGTCGACGGTGACGCCACGCGCCCCTGGACGGACGGCACCTCGCTGCTCGCGCGGGTCAGTGACCGCATGGTGACTCTCGGGCAGGACGTCCGGGCGGACCTGCCGAACGGCACCGGGATCACCGGCCGCGCAATGAACCTCGACAACCACGGCGCCCTGGTGGTGCGCGACGACGACGGCGAGAGGCACACGGTCTCGGCGGGCGACGTCGTACACCTGCGGCCGCTGACGCTGTAAATGGGCATTCGAACCATGCTCGGCGCGCCGGACGGATCCACATGCGGATAAGACTGGAACCGGGGGAGCGCGTGGTGGTGCGCACCCGGCCGCATCCGCGACGGCTGATCCTTCCCTTCTGCATTGCACTGGTGATTCTCGCCGGCGGCGGTTACGGCCTGGGCTGGTTCAGCCGCACACAGTTGCCGCTCGGCTGGGAGCAATGGGGGCCGGCCGTTGTCACCGGCTTCCTTGTGATCGTGCTGCTGCTCCTGTTCCGGATCTTTATCCGGCCGTTGCTGCAGTGGACCGGTACCCGCTACATCCTCACCAGCCGCAGGCTGATCCGGCGGACCGGCTTCACCCGGCGCAGCGAACGGGAAGTCCGGCTGACGGGAATATTCCAGATCATCATCGAGCAGACCCTCATCGAGCGGCTCACCGGCGGAGGGGGCCTCATCATCGATCTTGGACGGGACCGGTTCCTGTCCTTCACGGAGGTTCCGCAGGTGTACACCTTCAAGCAATACATGGTGGAGGCGATCAGCGATCTCCCATTGACCGCCATGTTCGATGGTGTAGACATGGAAGTTGAGCCGGCGGACGGGACGGAAAACGATGCATGGGACAGGAGTGGTGATGAGCGCCAGCAGCGGCACGGATGGAACTGAAGCGAGCACCGTCTACCCTTCCGCAGATGACCCCGATAACCCGCTGACCCTTTCCATGCCGGTGATCAAGGCAGACCTGCCGCGCGCGCCGGACAAGCTGGACCGCGATGCCATCCGCGAGCTCGAGATCGAACTCCTGGGAGCCGAGCGCACGCTGCGCCGCCGCGACGTGGCCTCCGGCGCCGGCGTGTCACTGCTGTCGGCGCGGAAACTCTGGCGGGCGATGGGCTTTCCCAATATCGGTGACGACGATGTCGCATTCACTGAGAAGGACATGGCGGCACTGACCACGATCATCGAACTGGTGCGCAAGGAACAGCTCACCGAATCGGCGGCGATCTCCATTACCCGCGCGATCGGGCAGATGACCGATCGCATGGTGGTGTGGCAGATCGAGGCGCTCGTCGAGGAGATGGTGGTGCAGCGTGGAATCTCCGACGCCGCTGCCCGGCGCGCGCTCGTCGCGGAGTTGCCGCAGCTGATTGAACCGCTGGAGGAAACACTGGTCTACGCATGGCGCCGCCAGATGAATGCGGCCGTTCAGCGGTTGGCTGTCCGTGCCGAATCCGGGCTCGCGTCCAGCCTCCGAGGACCCGAGGGGCCGGAGGACGACGCGCCGCTGCCCCTGGCCCGCGCCGTCGGTTTCGCGGATCTCGTGTCCTATACAAGCCTGTCCAGGCAGATGAATGAACGCACGCTTGCGCAGTTGGTGCAGCGGTTCGAGAACAAGTGCGCGGAGATTATCTCGGTCGGCGGTGGACGACTCGTCAAGACCATCGGGGATGAAGTGCTCTATATCGCCGAAACGCCGGAGGCGGGCGCGGAAATTTCGCTCGCACTCGCCAAGGCATTTACCGAGGACGATTTGCTGCCGTCCGCCCGCGTATCAATGGTCTGGGGCAGAATCCTGTCCCGGCTGGGCGACATCTACGGGCCCACCGTGAACCTTGCATCGCGCCTGACATCCCTGGCGGAACCCGGAACGGTGCTGATCGACGCGTCCACGGCCGCGACCCTGCGCGACAATGACCGCTTCGTCCTCATGCCCCACAAGGCCCGCACGGTGCGTGGTTTTGGTGAGGTGCACCCGGTGACACTCGCACGTGGGACGGGCACCGGGCTGATTCTCGACTGACGCCCTCTGTCCGCCCGCGTGCTTCGCGGTGAAGTCGCCGTCTGGGCGCCCTTCGTCATAGAATCCGAGATGCGGTCCGGCGAACCAGCATGCAAGCTTGTACGAGGCGAAGGAGCGGAACATCAGACTCACTGTGGGATACGCATCGGACCGGGGCCTCAAGCGTCAGCTGAACGAAGATTCGCTGATTGCCGCCGAGCCGATTTTTGCGGTCGCTGATGGCATGGGCGGCCATGAAGCGGGGGAGGTCGCCTCAGGAATCTGCGTAAGGACGCTCCGTGAGAGCAGCATCATCGGGAAACAGGCACCACAGTTTTCGGTAGCGGAACTCGAGGAACTCCTCCGTACTGCCGACGAACACATCCGTGCTGAAACCGACGGCAGGGCCGGGACCACCGTCTCCGGTGTGGTGTTCGTCGAGGAATCGGGCATGCCGCACTGGCTCTTCTTCAATGTGGGAGATTCAAGGACCTACAAGCTTAATGGCGAGCAGTTCGGGCAGATAACCGTTGACCACTCGGAAGTCCAGGAACTCGTGGACCGCGGTCACATCACGCCGGAACAGGCCGCCGGTCATCCGCGTCGCCATGTGATCACCCGGGCGCTGGGTACGGGAGATGACGCTGAGGCGGACTACTGGCTCATGCCGGTCGAGGTGGGTGACCGCATTCTGATCTGCTCTGACGGGCTGACCACAGAAGTGCCGGAGGAGCGCATCTACGAGCTCGTCACCTCAGTGGCAGACCCCCAGCAGGCAGCAGATGAGCTGGTGCAGGAGACCCTTCGCTGCGGTGCCCGGGACAACGTAACAGTGGTGGTCGTCGATGCGAGCTGATGAACGTCCTGAGGTTGAGCTGCCCGCCGGGGAGGTGCCGAATGACTCCCTGAAGGAGGAGTACGGCCGGCTCGTGGAAGAGGTGCGGCGGCACCGCTTCGCCTACTACAGCGAGAACGCGCCCGTCATTTCGGACGCGGAATTCGATGACCTGTTTCGCCGGTTGGAGGAGATCGAGGCGGAACACCCCGAGCTGATTTCCAATGATTCGCCCACACAGGAGGTCGGCGGCGATGTGTCGGCCGCCTTCGCTCCGGTGAAGCACCTGCAACGCATGTACAGCCTGGAAGACGTCTTCTCCACCGACGAGCTGGAGGCATGGGTCCGGCGTGCCGAGGCGAATACCGAGTCCCAGCGCCCGGGAAGCACAGTCACCTGGTTGACCGAGCTGAAAATCGACGGTCTCGCAGTCAACCTCCTGTACCGCAATGGTGAGCTGATTCGGGCAGCCACCCGCGGTGACGGAACAACGGGTGAGGACATCACGCACAACGTCCTGACCATCGAGACCATCCCGCGCAGGCTCAAGGGTTCCAACCACCCCACCGAGGTGGAGATCCGCGGCGAGGTCTTCTTCCCCTCGAAGGAATTCGCCCAGCTCAACGAGTCGATGGTCGGAGCAGGCAAGGCGCCGTTCGCCAACCCCCGCAACGCTGCGGCAGGCTCCCTCCGCCAGAAAGACCCCGCGCTTACCGCGCAGCGACCGCTGGACATGTACGTGCACGGCATCGGTGCACGTGAGGGGCTCGAGGCCGAAAGCCAGTCGGAGACCTACGGGTTGCTTGAACGGTGGGGCCTGCCTGTCTCGCCGTACTACAAGGTGCTTGGGTCCTACCAGGAGGTCCTCGACTTCATCCGGCACTACGGTGAGCACCGCCATGACCTGCTGCATGAGATCGACGGCATCGTGGTCAAGGTGGACAGCTTCGCCCTGCAGCGCGCACTCGGACACACCTCACGTGTGCCGCGGTGGGCTGTTGCGTACAAGTACCCGCCGGAGGAAGTGAACACCAAGCTCCTCGATATTCGCGTCAATGTGGGCCGCACAGGTCGCGTGACCCCGTTCGGGATGATGGTCCCTGTGAAGGTCGCCGGCTCCACAGTGGAGATGGCAACCCTGCACAACCAGGAGGTCGTGAAGGCAAAGGGGGTGCTGATCGGCGACATCGTGGTGCTGCGCAAGGCCGGAGACGTGATTCCCGAGATCGTCGGTCCGGTAATTGCATTGCGCTCGCGTCAGGATCCGCCGCCCTACGAGTTCGTCATGCCGGCCGAGTGCCCCTCATGCGGGACCCCGCTGGCGCCCGCAAAGGAGGGCGACGTCGACATCCGCTGCCCCAACGCACAGTCGTGTCCGTCGCAGCTGCGCGAACGTGTCTTCCATGTGGCCGGGCGGGGCGCTTTCGACATTGAGGCGCTGGGCTGGGAAGCGGCGATGGCCCTGACACAGCCGGCCGAGCCCGCAGTCCCGCCGTTGACCACGGAGGCGGATCTGTTCAGATTGACACCGGAGAAGCTTGCCGACGTGCGGATCCTTCGCGACAAAAAGGTCAAGGGTGTGGTCAGCGGCCAGGAACTGGTCCCGTATTTCTACTCGCGGGGCACCGCCAAGAAGCCGTCGGAGCCCACTGCCAACACGCGCAAGCTCTTCGCCGAACTGGAAAAAGCGAAATCACAGCCGCTCTGGCGGGTGCTGGTCGCACTGTCCATCCGGCATGTCGGGCCTACGGCTTCACGGGCCCTCGCCACTGCATTCGGGTCCATGGAACGGATCCGCAGTGCCAGTGAGGAGGAACTGGCCAACGTCGACGGGGTCGGCCCAACCATCGCGGCAGCACTGAAAGAGTGGTTCGAAGAGGACTGGCACTGCCAGATCGTCGACCGATGGGCAGAAGATGGTGTCCGGATGGCCGACGAGGTTGACGAGTCCATGCCGCGCACGCTCGAGGGGCTCACCGTCGTCGTCACCGGTTCGCTGGAGGGTTTCAGCCGTGACGAAGCGAAGGAAGCAATAATCCAGCGTGGCGGGAAGGCTTCGGGATCGGTGTCGAAGAACACCAGCTACGTAGTTGCAGGAGAAAACGCGGGGACCAAACTCGACAAAGCCGAGCAACTGGGCCTGCAGGTTCTTGACGAGGACGGTTTCCGGAAACTGCTCGAAGAAGGAAGCGTATGAATACCAGCGCCAGTCCCGCCGAGCTGCTTCACGTCGCGTTACAGGCAGCCGATGCGGGGGCGGCGGTGTTGCAGAAACGCAGCGACGGGGAGCTGCAGGCGGAGAACAAGAGTTCGGACAGTGACTGGGTGACGGCATTCGACACGGCCGCTGAAAGAGCCGTCCGCGATGTGATCTGGCGCTGCCGCCCACACGATGCAATAACTGGCGAGGAGTTCGGCACCACTGTGCCCGAAGGGGCGTCCTCGGGTATCCGCTGGTCCATCGATCCCCTTGACGGCACCACCAACTTCATCCGGAACATCGTCTACTACTGCACGTCCGTGGCAGCGGTGGCCGAGGACGGTACCTGGCTGGCCGGCGTAGTGCACGCGCCCGCACTGAACCGGGTGTACTGGGCGTCCCATGGACAGGGAGCGTGGGTCCGTGAGGCGGGAACGGTCCGGCAGTTGCACGGTCCGGTTCCCGGCCGGCCGGGCACACTTGTGGGCAGCGGGTTCACCTACAACCCCGGACGGCGTTCCCAACAGGTGGGGGAGCTGGGTGAACTGCTCGCGGGGCACGGTGATATGAGACGTCTCGGGTCCGCAGCCCTGGACCTGTGCATGGTCGCCGACGGCACCCTCGATGCCTATGTCGAGCGCGGGCTGAATGAGCACGACTGGGCGGCCGGTGCATTGATCGCCGAGGAAGCGGGCGTGGCTGTGCGTCGACCCGCCCTGTCCTCCGTCCTGGACGGAGGGCCCGACGAAGACGAGCGATTCTCGGCCTTCACGGTGGCGGGTCCCCAGATGGTTGTGGATCTTGCCGAGCGTCTGGAGTCGCGGGTGTGACCGGGGGTAACTTAATCTGATCGTTGCAATGATCTGACACACTCTGATCATTGTTTCAACGCTCGAGGAGGCATCCGTGGACATTACCGTCAGGCAGGCAGAGCCCAGTGAGCTGGGGGATATCCGGCGGATTACTGTCGAGGCCTACTCGGATGCCGGGTACATCGACGACGAGTACGCCTACAACGATATCCTCGCGGGGATCGAGGAAGGGTATGCGGGTGCGTCGCTGCTGGTGGCGGAGTCCGACGGAAGGATTGTGGGCTCGGTGTTCCTCACCAGGCCGGGCGGTGACTTCAGCGACGTCGCCCACGATGGTGAGCTTGAGTTGCGGATGCTCGCCGTGGAGCCTGACAAACAGCACAGGGGAGTCGGTCATTCGCTGGTCGAGGCAGCTATTGACCGTGCGCGCACGGACCCCGATCTGTCGGGGGTGGTCCTGACCATCGGACCAAACATGGACCGGCAGCGGAAACTCTACGAGGACATGAACTTCGTCCGCATTCCCGAACGGGATTTCCTGCTGTCGGAAACCTTCGCGCTCCATGTCTACAAGCTTCAGTTGTAGGAAAGGAATGACCTTCATTATCCGCCGCGTGGTGAACGACGATTACGATGACGTCCGCCGGATCACCAGGGACGCCTACATCAACGCGGGCTACTTCAATGACCCTGACCACCCCTACGTTCAGGTCCTTGCCGATGTGGAGCACCGGGCCGAACACGCCGAGGTGTGGGCTGCGGAGGAGGACGGGGCCGTCGTCGGCTCCTTCGCCATCACCTTCGAAGGTCAGCGGTACACCGACATAGCGCTGGCCGGAGAACTCGAGTTCCGGATGCTCGCGGTGGACCCGACCGTGCAGCGGGGCGGCATCGGACGGCGGATAGTGGAGTGGATCATCGACTACGCCCGCAGCCTGGAGGGAATTGAGGCAGTCAGCCTGACCAGCGGTTCGGACATGGTGCGTGCCCACCGGCTCTATGAGTCCCTGGGGTTCGAGCGCGTGCCGAGCCGTGACTGGTGGGTTCCCGACGAGGACATCCAGCTCTGGGTCTTCAGGCTGCCGCTGCAGGCGCACAGTACTGTTCCTGGTCGCGCATAGACTAGGGGCAGAACCCATTCACATTGCAAGGGGAGAAACATGCCCGAGATCACCCGTGAGGACGTCGCGCATCTGGCACGGCTCGCCCACATCGACATGAGCGCCGAGGAACTGGAGCGGATGACCGGCGAGCTGTCCGTCATCGTTGACTCCATCAAGACGGTGAGTGAAGTGGCCGGTGACGACGTCCCGGCAACCAGCCATCCCATCCAGCTCAGCAACGTCTACCGTGATGACGTCATCGGCGAGACCCTCACCAACGAGGAAGCCCTCAGCGGCGCACCCGACAATGCAGCGGGCCGCTTCAAGGTCCCCGCAATCCTGGACGAGGAGTAGACCATGACAGATCTCACCAGGCTCAGCGCTGCCCAGCTGGCCGAGAAGCTTTCGTCCCGCGAGGTCTCGGCTGTGGAAGCCGTTCAGGCCCACCTCGACCGCATTGGCGAAGTCGATCCTGCAATCAACGCATTCCTCCACGTCAACACCGATGAGGCGCTTCGGGTGGCTTCCGAGGTGGACAAGGAGCGCTCGCTCGGCGACGCCATGCACCCGCTCGCCGGCGTCCCCATCGCCGTCAAGGACCTTATCGTCACCAAGGGCCAGCCCACCACGGCAGGGTCAAAGATCCTCGAGGGATGGCACAGCCCCTATGACGCGACCGTCGTCCGACGGCTCCGAGATGCCAGGATGCCGATCCTCGGCAAGACAAACCTTGACGAGTTCGCCATGGGTTCCTCCACCGAGCATTCCGCTTATGGTCCCACCCGCAACCCCTGGGACCTTGACCGGATCCCCGGCGGCTCCGGCGGTGGATCGGCTGCGGCAGTCGCTGCGTTCGAAGCGCCGCTGGCTCTCGGTACCGATACGGGTGGCTCAATCCGCCAGCCCGGCGCCGTCACAGGCACCGTCGGCGTCAAGCCGACGTACGGCGGGGTCTCCCGGTACGGCGCTATCGCCATGGCTTCCTCACTGGACCAGATCGGCCCCGTATCGCGGACCGTTCTGGACTCCGCACTCCTCCACGAGGTCATCGGCGGTCACGACCCGCACGATTCCACCTCGCTCACCGACCCGGTGGGCGCCCTCGTCGAGGCCGCCCGCAACGCCGACGTCAAGGGCCTGCGCATCGGAGTCATCAAGGAACTGCAGGGCGAGGGCTACCAGGACGGCGTCCAGGCGCGCTTCACCGAAGCACTGGACCTGCTGCGGCAGGCGGGTGCCGACGTCGTCGAAGTTTCCTGCCCGAACTTCAAGTACGCGCTGGGCGCCTACTACCTGATCATGCCCTCGGAGGCATCGAGCAACCTTGCCAAGTACGACGGCGTCCGCTTCGGTCTGCGTGTTGTGCCCGACGGCGCTCCCACGATCGAGCGCGTCATGGGTGCCACCCGCGCGGCAGGCTTCGGCGACGAGGTGAAGCGCCGCATCATCCTCGGCACCTACGCGCTTAGCGCCGGCTACTACGACGCCTACTACGGCTCCGCACAGAAGGTCCGCACCCTGATCCAGCGGGACTTCGACGCCGCCTTCGGTCAGGCCGACGTCCTGATCTCGCCCACCTCGCCCACCACGGCCTTCAAGCTGGGGGAAAAGCTGGACGACCCGCTCGCCATGTACCTGAACGACGTCGCGACCATCCCCGCGAACATGGCAGGTATCCCGGGCATTTCCGTGCCCGGCGGCCTCGCGGACGGCCTTCCCGTCGGCATCCAGTTCCTGGCACCCGCACGCCAGGATGCACGGCTCTACCGGGCAGGCGCCGCACTGGAAGCACTGCTCGAAAACACCTGGGGCGGCCCCCTGCTGGCACAGGCACCCGAGATCGCTGGAGTGAAGTAAATGAGTACTGCAACCGCCGAAATCCTCTCCTTCGAAGAGGCCATGGAGAAGTTCGATCCGGTGCTTGGGTTCGAGGTTCACGTTGAGCTGAATACGCGGACCAAAATGTTTTCCTCGGCACCGAACGCCTTCGGAGACACGCCGAACACCAATGTCACGCCGGTGGACCTCGGCCTGCCCGGCGTCCTCCCGGTGATCAACCGGGTCGCCGTCGAGTCCTCGATCAAGATCGGCCTGGCGCTGAACTGCAAGATCGCTGAGAAGTGCCACTTCGCCCGGAAGAACTACTTCTACCCGGATACGCCGAAGAACTTCCAGACCTCGCAGTATGACGAACCGATCGCTTATGACGGTTCCATCGACATCGAGCTCGCAGACGGCACCGTCTTCACCATCGAGATCGAACGCGCACACATGGAGGAGGACGCCGGCAAGCTCACTCACATGGGCGGCTCCACCGGCCGTATCCAGGGCGCCGAATTCTCGCTGGTCGACTACAACCGTGCCGGTGTTCCCCTCGTGGAGATCGTCACGAAGCCGATCGTCGGCGCGGGCGAACGCGCGCCGGAACTGGCCAAGGCCTACGTCGCAGCCATCCGCGAGATCGTGAAGAACCTCGGCGTATCCGATGCCCGCATGGAACGAGGCAACGTCCGCTGCGACGCGAACGTCTCCCTCAAGCCCAAGGGCCGGGAGAAGTTCGGTACGCGCACTGAGACCAAGAACGTGAACTCGCTCCGTGCGGTCGAACACGCGGTCCGCTACGAGATCCAGCGCCACGCCGCTGTGCTTGACGGCGGTGGCACCATCACGCAGGAAACCCGCCACTGGCACGAAGACACCCGGTCGACGACGGCGGGGCGCCCCAAGTCCGACGCCGATGACTACCGTTACTTCCCGGAGCCGGACCTGGTGCCCGTGGTTACCGACGACGCCTGGATCGAGAAGCTCCGCAGCGAACTCCCCGAACCTCCTGCCGCCCGCCGCAAGCGTCTGCAGGCCGACTGGGGCTATTCGGACGCAGAGTTCCGCGACGTCGTCAATGCCGGCGTCATGGACGCAATCGAGGAGACCGTTGCTGCAGGCGTGAAGCCCGCGACCGCGCGCAAGTGGTGGATGGGTGAAATTTCCCGCCGGGCCAAGGTCGCCGACATCGAACCGGCGGAGCTGGGTGTGACGCCTGCGCTGATCGTGGAGCTGCAGGGCCTGATCGACGCCGGCAAGATCAACGACAAGCTCTCCCGCGAGGTGCTGGACGGCGTTCTCGCCGGCGAAGGCACTCCCACCGAAGTGGTGGCCCAGCGCGGCCTCGAGGTCGTGTCGGATGACGGGGCACTGCTGGAAGCAATCGACGGCGCCCTCGCCGCGCAGCCCGATGTCGCGGACAAGATCCGCGGCGGAAAGCTGCAGGCTGTCGGGGCCATCGTCGGCGGCGTCATGAAGGCGACCCGCGGCCAGGCAGACGCCGGCCGGGTGCGCCAGCTGATTCTCGAACGCCTCGGCGTCGAAGGGTAGCGAAGGCGCACTGGGCGGGGGGACCAGCGTTGGCGAACATGCCGGCAGCGGAGGTGGACATCCCCGCTGAGCTTGTCCTGCGCCTGGTCTCCGAGCAGCACCCCGATCTGGCCGGACTGCCGCTCACCCTGGCTGCCAACGGCTGGGACAACGCGATCTTCCGGCTCGGGGACAACCTCGCCGTCCGCCTGCCACGTCGGCAGGCGGCGGCGCAGCTCATCCGTAATGAGCAGCGCTGGCTCCCGGAACTGAGCCGGGGGCTCGAGGCGGTTACCCCTGTTCCCGTGCGGACGGGCGCTCCGTCGTCGTACTTTCCCTGGTACTGGACCATCACGCGCTGGGTGGAGGGAGCGCTGGCAGCGCACGCAGAACCCGCCCGCCGCTCACACGCCGCCGTCGATCTGGCGCGGTTCGTCAACGATTTCCACCGCCCGGCACCCGCTGATGCCCCGCGCAACCCCGTCCGGGGAGTACCGCTGTCCACCCGGGACGCGGCAGTAGAGCAACGGATCGCCGCAGCCGGACTGTCCCGCGAAGTCCTCGATCTCTGGCGCGTTCTGCGGAATCAGCCCGAGTGGACCGGGCCGCCGCTTTGGCTCCACGGCGACCTGCATGCCGCGAACCTTCTTCTTGACGCGCAGGGGAGGCTCGCCGGTGTCCTCGACTTCGGCGACCTGACCTCGGGAGATCCCGCCACCGACCTCGCCGCGGCCTGGCTCGTCTTCGACCGGACCGGCCGGCGCGCCTTCATCGAAACCATCAACAGCGAACGCCGTCCCGACGACGCAACCTGGCAGCGGGCACGCGGCTGGGCGCTGTGCATGGCCTCGGCCATGGCGGCAACATCTGACGACTCCCCGGTGTTCAAAACCATGGGCACCCGCATTCTGGATGAAGTAATGAACGACGAAGGGCACGCCCGATGAACTTCACCCACGTCTCCCGCGTCCAGGCCGAAGGCGACAACCATGTGATGGAAGATGCCTGCGGCTACCGCGCCAACACCGCCTGGATGGTTGACGGCGCAACCTCCCTGCTTGACGAACTCGACCTCCCCGGCGCGTCCAATCCTTCCTGGTACGCGCAGGTACTCGGGCTCGCGCTGGCGGAAAGCACAGGGCCGGCCAATCCCCGCACCGTTCTGGCCGCGGCACTGGCCAAGGTCGATGAGATCGGCCACCAGCTGGTGGGCACCGAGTCCCAGCGCTTCCCGAGCGCCGCGGTCTCGCTCGTGACAACCGACGACGACGGCGCCCTCTCCGTCCTCAGCCTCGCCGACTGCCATGTAGTCGCCGCCCTGAACAACGGGGAAGTGAAGCACGTGGGACAGGCGCTGGGAGGATCGTCATGGTCACACGAGCAGCTGCGTCAGGCACGGTTGGTCCGGAACACACCGGAGGGCGTGTGGGTGGCCCGCCGCGAACCGGCCGCAGCCGAACACGCCCGGCTGGCAACACTGGAGCCGGCCCACACAGTGGCGCTCGCGTCCGACGGCGCGTGGCGGGCGGTCGATCTCGGGCTCGTGAGCGGACCGGAGGAGTTCCTCGAGGCGGTACAGACACGGATGGGGGCGCAGGAGCTTATGCTGATGCTGCGCACCACACAGGACGAGATCGGTGAAGCTGCCGACGACGCCTCAGTGCTGTGCGTCGCACTGGTGGAGGGATAGCCGCGTTGGCTGAGGGAGAGGGAACAGGAGCGCAATGACTGAGACAGCAGACGTTGTGATCGTGGGCGGCGGTATCGCGGGACTCTCGCTCGCGTCTGCTCTGGCTGGGGATGACCGCGCGGAGACAAGGGTCATCCTCGTCGAGGCGGAGCATTCCCTTGCCTACCACACCTCCTCCCGGTCGGCCCGGCAGCTCATCCCCAGTTACGGTCCCGAAGTCATTCGAATACTGACCGAGCGGACCCTCAGCCTCATCCGGGAACTTGAACAGGACCTCCCCGTGCCGGTGCTGTCGCCACGCAGTTTCATGCTGATCGGCTCCGAGCAAGACGTCGCCGCCCGTGCGAGCGGCGCCATGGAACGCATATTGTGGGACGAGGCGGTCAGGCTCTTCCCGCAGATCGCACCGGCCGCCGAGGAGCAGGGCTACAACGCCGCGGGGCTCGACACCACCGCAGTGGGCTGCAACACCGATTCGCTGCTGGAGTACCACCGAGCCCGCGCCGAGGCAGGCGGCACCACGATCCTGACCGGTGCGCGCGTCCACTCGGTCCAGCGGTTGCGCACGGCATGGGAAATCGGTGCCGGTTCGCAGGCGGTGCACGCCGGCGTCGTCGTAAATGCGGCAGGCGCGTGGGCTGACGAACTTGCCGTCCTGTCCGGGGTGGCGACGCAGGGAATGCGGCCGTATCGGCGGACGGCAGCGGTTGTCGCCGCGAGGAACGTTCCCGCTGCGGATTCACCGATGGTCGCGGCCGCGGATGACAGCTTTTACTTTCGTCGGGAGGGCGACGGTCTGCTGATTTCGCCGGCCGAAACGGTTCCCAGCCCCCCGGAGGATGCGCAGCCCCGGCCGGAGGATCTTGACGCCCTGATCACCCGGCTGGACGCCGTCACCTCATTGGGTATCGGGCCGGTGATGCGGGCGTGGACCGGGCTGCGCACCCAGGTGGCAGACGGTCTTCCCGTCGCAGGATTCGATCCGGAGGCTGAGGGATTCTTCTGGCTGGCGGGCCAGGGCGGCTACGGGTTCCAGACGTCGTCGGCTATCGCAGAGCTGGCAGCCGCGTTGATCGCCGGGACCGGCGCAGATTCGGGCACGGACTTGGACCTCACGTCGGCTCTCGCTGCCGCCCGGTGAGCTAGCTCAGCCGGTTCTGCATCGCTGAAGAGCGCGGTTTCGCCGTCGGTGGACAGCGCACCGCATCCCGGCAGTGCCGGCGGGACTAAAGTACAAGCATGAAGTTTGAAGAGACTCCGCTGCCCGGGATTGGCGTGCGGAAGGACATCGTAACCGCGTCAGGCAGGCGAATCGGAACGGTCATACAGCGTGACGGCGAGACGGAGCTCATTGTGTCCCGCGCCGATGACCCGGATGCGTGCCTGGCGTCGATTCCCTTGACGGCGGAGGAAGCAGCAACCCTCGGTAACCTGCTGGGAGCACACCAGCTCGTGGCGCAATTGACTGAGGAACACCGGGACCTGCCGGGGGTCAACACGCGGCAGTTCCTGATCGAGGTGGATTCGCCGTATGACGGGCGGAAGCTCGGAGACACCAAGATGAGAACCCGGTCGGGCGTCTCGATCGTCGCGATTCTCCGTCGGGGGCAGGTGCAGGCATCACCCACTCCTGACTTCCTTATCGGGGCAGGTGATCTGCTGGTCGCAGTGGGTACGTCCGAAGGGCTCGACGCCGCCGCCGAGATTCTGCGCGGCGGCTGAGCCGCCCGTGGGGAATCATAGTGCGCTGGTCCTCATCGAGTTGGGTGCTATTTTCCTTGGGCTGGGTCTTCTTGCCCGGCTCGCGGGCCGGATCGGACTCTCACCCATCCCGCTCTACCTGATCGGAGGCTTGTTCTTCGGCCAGGGCGGCCTCGTCGAACTTGAGGGGCTCGAGGAGTTCAGCGAGATCGCCAGTGAGATCGGCGTCATCCTTCTGCTCCTGCTGCTGGGTCTCGAGTACACAGCGGGGGAACTGGTGACGGGACTCAAGCAGTCCTGGATGGCCGGCGTGGTGGATATCCTGCTGAACTTCGTGCCCGGCGCGCTGGTAGCGCTGGCACTGGGCTGGGGCCCTGTTGGTGCGCTGGTCCTCGGTGGCGTGACGTACATTTCGTCCTCCGGCATCATCGCCAAGGTATTGACGGACCTCGGGCGGCTCGGAAACAGGGAGACACCGGTGGTTCTCTCCCTGCTTGTCTTCGAGGACCTCGCCATGGCGGTGTACCTCCCCATCCTGACGACCGTCCTTGCCGGAGTGAGCTTCGCCGGCGGACTTCAGGCGGTCGGCGTCTCGCTTGTGGTGGTCACCGTGGTCCTGGTGATCGCCCTTCGGTTCGGCAACACCGTGTCCGCGATCGTCGATTCGAAGGATCGCGAGGTCTTTCTGCTGACCCTGATCGGTGGAGCGCTGCTCGTTGCCGGGTTTGCCTCGGCCATGCAGGTCTCGGCTGCGGTCGGAGCGTTCCTGCTGGGCATCGCAATTTCCGGTGCAACTGCAACCAACGCCACCCGCATCCTGGAGCCACTGCGTGACCTCTTCGCGGCCATCTTCTTCGTGGTCTTCGGCCTGAACACTGATCCCTCGACCATCCCGCCGGTGTTGGGCTACGCGTTGCTGCTGGCCGCAATCACAGCCGTGACAAAGGTGATTACGGGTTGGTGGGCAGCGAAGCGCCGCGGAGTCGGCCCGCTGGGCCGTGCCCGTGCCGGCGCCGCGCTGATTGCCCGAGGTGAGTTCTCCATCGTGATCGCTGGCCTGGCGGTTGTCTCCGGAGCCGTCACCGACGAGCTTGCCGCACTTGCAACAGCCTATGTGCTGCTCATGGCGATCAGCGGGCCGATTGCGGCACGGCTCGCCGAACCCGCCATGAACCTGTTCCTGCGCAGAGGAACCCGCACCGCGTCAGCCACGTAACGCAGAGGGTGACTTTGCGGTGTCCGAATGATTGCATTTCGTAGTCGAAACTGCGGGTGAGCGAAGGGCTATTGCCCGAGCCGTAACGGTTGAATGCCGATGGGTTGCCGGCCGGATCTTCTTCTTTTGTGCAGCCCTACGATGATCCCACCAATTCCCTTCGAAAGGTGGTGCATCATGCACACACTCCGTGCGCTGCTGGCGAGTCTGCTCCTCATTGTCGGATTCGGACTGGTAGCGCCAAGCCCCGCCTCCGCGGCTCCCTACTGCGGAATCACGTGGGGCTCACTCGCAAAGACCAGCACGGCCTACACGGGCGCGCCAGTGGTCAATGCGAGGGCCGGCCGCCACGCCTGCTTCGATCGGCTCGTGATCGATATGCGCGGCAAGGGCGCCGGCTACACCGTCCGGTACGTGAAGGCCGTCGTCGGGACCTCCGGTCTGCCTACCCCGCTCCGGGGTGGGGCTGACATCCAGGTGACCGTCAACGCGCCGGCCCACGACTGGCGATACAACCCAACTTATAGCCCAGTCATCAGGTCAGAAGCGGTCAACGTTGCAGGCTTCTCGACCTTCCGTCAGGTGGCTTACGTGGACAGCTTCGAGGGCCGTACAACGTTCGGTCTCGGCGTCCGCGCCCGCCTCCCGTTCCGGGTCTTCACCCTCGACGGACCGGGAACCTCATCCAGGCTGGTTATCGACGTGGCCCACCGCTGGTAGGGGCTACCGCCCCCACCCCTCCAGCGGTGCCGTCACATAATGGCGCTCCGAGTTCCTCGGAGCGCCATTGTTACGGCACCTGAAGGGCGGCAGGAGCAGCTACGCCAGCGGTTCGTCCAGAACGCGGTCGACGGCGGCAAGCACCACACCAGCCTCCACCAGCTTCCGCACGGCTTCGATCTCCGGTGCGAGGTACCGGTCCGTTCCCGGTCCCTCGACCACCTCGCGGATGGCAGCGCGAGCGGCGTGGATGGGGGCCGAACTGCAGGAGGTGCTGAGTCCGCCGTCGCGCGCGTCGAGGGCACGCGCCGCGGTCAGCAGCTCGATAGCCACCACCCGCGTCAGCCCATCCAGCGCGCGCCGCAGCTTCAGGCCCGCAGCCCAGCCCATCGACACGTGGTCCTCCTGCATGGCCGAGGAGGGAATGGAGTCAACCGAGGCCGGGACCGCCAGGCGCTTGAGCTCGGACACGATTCCAGCCTGCGTGTACTGGGCGATCATGTGGCCGGAATCCACGCCCGGATCGTGTGCCAGGAACGGGTTGAGACCGTGATTGCGGCTCTTGTCGAGGAAACGGTCCGTGCGGCGTTCGCTCATCGAGGCAAGGTCCGCGACGGCGATCGCGAGGAAGTCGAGGGAGTAGCCGATCGGCGCGCCATGGAAGTTGCCGTTCGACTCGACACGCCCGTCGACGGTGACTACCGGATTGTCGATAGCGGAGCCCAGCTCAATCGCAGCAACTGACTCCACGTGGGCCAGCGTTGCCCTCGCGGCGCCGTGGACCTGCGGCGCACAGCGCAGCGAGTAGGCGTCCTGGACCCGGGTGAACCGGTGCGCGCTGCGTTCGGCCGAGGCATGCTCGCCGATGAGCCGCGACCCGGCGAGCACCCGGCGGATGTTCGCCGCGGACGTGACCTGGCCCGGGTGAGGGCGAAGCTGGTGCAGGTCCTCCGCGAACACGCTGTCGGTCCCCAGCAGCCCCTCCACGCTCATGGCCGCGGCAAGGTCCGCTGTCCGCAGCAGCCGGTGAAGATCGGCGGAGGCAAGAACAAGCATGCCGAGCATACCGTCGGTTCCGTTAATGAGGGCGAGGCCCTCCTTCTCCCGCAACTCCACCGGGGCAATACCGGCGGCCTCGAGGGCCTTGCCGGCAGGGACCAGCACGCCGTCGTCGTTCCGTGCCTCACCTTCGCCCATGAGAGCCAGCGCAACGTGTGAGAGCGGGGCGAGGTCGCCGGAGCAGCCGAGCGACCCGTACTCACCGATCACCGGCGTGATCCCGGCGTTCAGCATGTCCGCGTAGGTCTGTGCGACCACCGGCCGCACGCCCGTCCGCCCGGTGGCCATGGTTGAGAGCCTGCCCAGCATCAGCCCGCGCACCACCTCCCGGTCGACTTCCGCGCCCGAAGACGCCGCGTGGCTCCTGATGAGGCTGCGCTGGAGGTGTGTGCGCTCCTGGACGGGGATGTGCTTCGTGGCCAGGGCGCCGAAGCCGGTGGACACGCCGTAGTGCGGGATGGGGTCGTCGATGAGGGAGTCGATCACAGAACGGCTGGCTTCCATGGCGGCCAGCGAATCCTCGCTGAGCTCCACCCGGGCACCATGCCGTGCTACGGCCACAACGTCCGCGGGGGCCAGTGCCTCGAGGCCTATCGTCACCGTGGTCGTGTCTCGCATGCCCTGTCCTCTTTCCATCCTGCGATCGCCCGCTCTTGCCAACTAATGAAATGAGCGTTTCAATAAGTGAAATACAAATTGGCTTCGAACGCAAGGAAAGAACTGTGGCGGATACCTCCACCCGCACCGTCGAGCGGGCGCTGTTGCTCCTCGGGACGGTGTGCGACCGTGGGTCGGTGACCCTCGCCGACGCTGCGCGCGACGCCGGTCTCTCGGCCTCCACCGCGCTGCGCCTGTTGCGCACGCTGGAGGGCACCGGCTTTGTCCGCCGCGACGACGACGGCTACCGGCCCGGTATGCGCGTGGTTCAGCTCGGCGCACAGGCGCTCTCGCACGAATCGCTCGTGTCGCTGGCCGAGGGAGCACTTCAACGGCTGGTCGGTTCAACAGGGGAGTCGGCCTACCTCAACGTCCCTTCCCACGACGGCCACGGCATCTACCTCTCCGTCCGGGAGGGAACCCACTCCGTCCGCCACACCAGCTGGGTGGGACGGAGCATCCCGCTGGAAGGCTCCGCCGCAGGGGCGGTCCTCAGCGGAGAGACGCCGGCGAACGGTTTTGTGGTGGTCAGCAACGGCATCGAGCCGGACGTGACCGCGATCGCTGCCCCCGTCGTCTCGGGCGGCCAAGTGGTTGCAGCACTCAGCGTCGTCGTGCCGAGCTACCGGATCAGCGACGAGGGCGCGCGGCGGATCGGCCACCAGGTCGCCGCCGAAGCGGCCGGAATCCTCACCGCCCCGCAGGGCACTGAAGCACCCCTTACGAACGAGCACCCGACAACAGGAGCACCGTCATGACCGGATTCACCCAGCACGATCCCTCGCGCACCGTGCGCGCACCGCGCGGCACCGAGCTGTCCGCGAAAAGCTGGCAGACCGAAGCGCCCCTGCGCATGCTGATGAACAACCTTGATCCCGAGGTCGCCGAGCGGCCGGAAGACCTTGTGGTCTACGGCGGCACCGGGCGGGCAGCGCGCAGCTGGGAGGCGTATGACGCAATCGTCGCGACACTGAAGGATCTCGAGGAGGATGAAACGCTCCTGGTCCAGTCGGGCAAACCGGTCGGTGTCTTCCGCACCAACCCGTGGGCGCCGCGCGTTCTCCTCGCCAACTCCAACCTCGTGGGGGACTGGGCCACCTGGCCCGAGTTCCGCCGGCTGGAGGCCGAGGGGCTCATGATGTACGGGCAAATGACCGCCGGATCCTGGATCTACATCGGCACGCAGGGAATCCTGCAGGGGACGTATGAAACCTTCGCCGCCGTGGCGAGGGCCCGTTTCGGCGGGACGCTCGCAGGCACCCTGACCCTCACTGCGGGGTGCGGCGGCATGGGCGGTGCCCAGCCGCTGGCGGTCACCGTCAACGGCGGCGCGGTCCTGATCATCGACGTCGACGAAACCCGCCTGCGCAGGCGGGCCGCAAAACGCTATCTCGACGTCGTCGCCACCGACCTTGAGGACGGCCTCGCGCAGGTCCTGGAAGCGAAGCGCGAGAAGCGCGCGCTGTCGGTGGGCGTCGTCGGAAATGCCGCCGAGATACTGCCTGCGCTGCTGGAGCGGCAGCGCAATGGCGAGTTCACCATCGACATCGTGACGGACCAGACCTCCGCCCATGATCCGCTGAGCTACCTCCCCGAAGGTGTCGGCGTCGACGAATGGGGGCGGGAAGCATCCAGTGACCCGGACGGCTTCACCAAGAAGGCCCAGACGTCCATGGCGAGGCACGTTGAGGCGATGGTCGGGTTCCAGGACGCCGGAGCGACGGTTTTCGACTACGGCAACTCCATCCGGGACGAGGCGCGCAAGGGCGGCTACGAGCGGGCCTTCGAATTCCCCGGCTTCGTTCCCGCCTATGTTCGGCCGCTCTTCTGCGAGGGCCTCGGCCCCTTCCGCTGGGTAGCGCTGTCGGGTGATCCGGCGGACATCGCCGTGACCGACGCCGCACTCAAGGAACTGTTCCCGGAGAACGAACACCTGCACCGCTGGCTCGATGCCGCCGGAGAGCTTGTGGAGTTCGAAGGTCTTCCCGCACGCATCTGCTGGCTCGGTTACGGCGACCGCGCAAAGGCCGGCCTCCTCTTCAACCGGCTCGTCGCCGAGGGCAAGGTATCCGCACCGATCGTGATCGGCCGGGACCACCTCGACTCGGGTTCCGTTGCATCGCCGTACCGTGAGACCGAATCCATGGCCGACGGTTCAGACGCCATCGCCGACTGGCCGCTGCTGAACGCACTGCTCAACACCGCGTCCGGCGCCACCTGGGTGTCGATCCACCATGGCGGCGGTGTCGGCATCGGCCGCTCCATCCACGCCGGGCAGGTGTCAGTCGCCGACGGAACGGCGCTCGCCGCAGAGAAGCTCGAGCGGCTCCTGACCAATGACCCGGGAACCGGTGTCATCCGCCATGTCGACGCGGGTTACGAGCGCGCACAGGAGGTGGCCCGTGAGCGTGGAGTCCGCATCCCCATGCAGAGTTGACGCCGGACCCGCCGGCCAGGGGCTAGGCGTTCTGCCAGAGTCCCATCACATTGCCTTCGGGATCGCGGAAGTACGCTGCAAAACCCATACCTCCCACGGCCAGTTTCTCTCCGACAGCGGAGCCGCCGAGCGACTCGATCTTCCTCAGGGTGTCCGCAATGCTCTCGACCTCGATGGTGATGATGGGGCCGGACAACGGACCGCCGTCGCGCCTGAACATGCCGCCGTTGATGAAGCCGGGCACTTCGGGCATCCCCTGCTCGGTGGTCGGTCCGGAGACCGCGGCAGTGTAGTCAAACTCGGGCATCTGCGACGTGGTCCAGCCGAACGTTTCGCTGTAGAACTTCCGGGCACGGTCGCCGTCGTCGAAAGGGATCTCAAAATGTACAACACGTCCGCTCACGATGAACTCCTCCATTGATCGTCGATAGCAGTGTGCTGGCGAGTCTAGGCCTGCTCGCCCAATCTTGATAGGGGTAAGAGGGGACCCCGCGAAGAACGTCCGAATACGGGAAGGAAAAAACCTTTTGGAGAGCGTAAGCAGCCTGCTGGGATCGATCGAGGACGTCGGACGCGACGCCGTCCGCGGCGGCTATTCCCGCCCTGTATTCTCCACCGCGGAGCTCGACCTGAGGTCCTGGTTCCAGCAGGAGGCGGCCCGCCGCGGCCTGGACGTCGAGACCGACCGCAATGGCGTCCTCTGGGCGTGGTGGGACATTCCCGGTACGGAAGACAGTTCCACCCGCGACGGCGCGCTCGTCACCGGCAGCCACCTGGATTCCGTCCCCGGCGGCGGCGCCTTCGACGGGCCGCTCGGTGTCGCCTCCGCTCTCGCCGCCGTCGACCTTTTGAAAGAGCGCGGTGTCCAGCCTCAGCGGGCGCTCGCCGTCGCAGTCTTCCCTGAAGAGGAAGGCTCGCGCTTCGGCGTGGCCTGCCTGGGCTCGCGGCTGCTGACGGGAAGCATCGACGCCGACACCGCACGGAACCTCAGGGATCCCGACGGCGTCACCTTCGCAGAAGCCGCCCGCGCCAACGGGCTGGATCCTGCCCGTCTCGGCAAGGATGACGAGGCGCTCCGCCGGATCGGTGACTTCGTGGAACTCCACGTCGAGCAGGGCCGGGGACTGATCGACCTCGATTTCCCCATAGCCGTCGGCACCTCGATCATCGGCCACGGGCGGTGGAAGCTGACGATCACGGGGCAGGGCAACCACGCCGGCACCACCCTCATGGAGGACCGCGCCGACCCCATGGTGGCCGCGGCCCAGGTCATCCTCGCAATCCGGAAGACCGCCGCGGCTACCCCCGAGGCACGCGCCACGGTCGGCCGGATCCAGCCGATTCCAGGGGGCACCAACGTGATCGCCTCCCGGGTGGACCTCTGGATAGACGTCCGGCACCCGGACGACGCCACCACCGCCGCGCTCGTGGAAACGATTCACGGCCAGGCCCAGAAAGCGGCGGCGTTTGAGGGGTGCAGGGCGGCACTGACCCGGGAGTCGGTGAGCGGAACCGTCACCTTCGACGGTGAACTCCAGCGGCAGTTGCAACTCGCCAACCCCGGCGCTCCGGGCCTGCCTACCGGCGCCGGGCACGACGCCGGCATCCTCGCCGCGCACGTGCCCTCGGCCATGCTGTACGTGCGCAACCCGACCGGCATCAGCCATTCGCCCGAGGAACACGTCGAATCCGACGACGCCGACTCCGGTGCAGTTGCCCTCGCCGACGTACTGGAGCGGCTGCTTTGAAAGCCGTGTGGTGTGAGCAGGCCTGGCTGGAGCCGGGAGACATCGCCGCCGGTGTCCGCGCCGAGATCGACGGTGACGGCATCGTCCGCCGGGTGACTCGCGGAAGTGAATGCGGACCCGGTGACCTGCGGCTGGACGGCGTTGTCTTCCCGGCAGCGGCCAACGCCCACTCCCATGCGTTCCACAGGGTTCTCCGCGGCCGAACCCACTCCGGTACCGGCACGTTCTGGACCTGGCGCGAAGCAATGTACCAGGCGGCAGGCGTCCTTACGCCGGAGTTGTACGAGGAACTGGCCACCGCTGTCTACACCGAGATGGTGACGGCCGGCTGGACCAGCGTCGCCGAGTTTCACTACCTGCACCACCGCCCGGACGGCACGCCGTACTCTCTGTCGGACAGCCGAAACGCGCACGGCGACGGTTCGCACGCCATGGAGTTCGCACTGGCCCGCGCCGCGGTCAACGCCGGCATCCGCCTGACGCTGCTGGACACCTGCTACCTCTCGTCCGGCTTCGGCGCGCCGGTCCTGCCGGAACAGGCCCGGTTCACCGATGGCAGTGCCGAGGTCT
The DNA here is from genome assembly GCF_058269075.1 of Arthrobacter sp. TJ-270. NCBI lineage: Bacteria > Bacillati > Actinomycetota > Actinomycetes > Micrococcales > Micrococcaceae > Arthrobacter > Arthrobacter sp. TJ-270. Next base: position 384,758 of record NZ_JBZCNB010000002.1, read on the forward strand.
GGCTCTCCCGATGGCACTCCCTCCGCAAGGCGATCAGCGGGAGCTTCGATGCCTCCCAGGTATGCGTCGGCGCAGCCCTGCACTCCGTCCGAGCTGTCCATGAACGTGCACTCGTGCACATCGCACAGAACCTTCCGACGGACGTGCCGCTGCACATCCACCTCTCCGAGCAGCCCGCCGAGAACCGCGACTGCCTCGCCGCCAGCGGAACCACCCCGACCGGCCTGCTGGCCCGGCACCACCTGCTCTCGGACCGGCTGACGGCGGTTCACGCCACGCACCTGACCGCGGAGGACGTCGGCCTCCTCGGGCAGGCAGGGGTAACCGTGGCCATGTGTCCCACCACGGAAGCGGACCTCGCTGACGGCATCGGCCCGGCACGGGCACTGCAGGACGCCGGCGCGGTGGTGGCGCTGGGCACCGACCAGCACGCCGTCGTCGACCCCTGGCTTGAAATGCGGGCGCTGGAACACGGCGAGCGGCTGGCCGGCGGACAGCGCGGACGATTCTCACCCGCCGACCTGGTGCGAGCCGCCTCAGCGGGAGGCTCCAGAGCGCAGGGCCGCCCGGCGGCCGGGCTGGAACCGGGGCAGGTCTGCGACCTGGTGGCTCTTGACCCCGCGACAGCACGCACAGCCGGCTCCCACCCGGACCAGCTCCCACTGACGGCCACTGCGCAGGATGTCACCGCCGTCGTCGTCGGTGGGAAAGTGCTCGCCCGCAACGGGCATCACGTGAGGCTGGGAAATCCGGCCCGCTTGCTGGCTGACGCCGTCGCCCGGCTCGATGAGGAAGCAACGGCAGGGAAGGCACAGGCATGACGGGAACTACGGGTGAGGTCTCAACGCTGATCACCAACATCGGCGAACTCATGACGCAGGACGCCGAGCACCGCGTGCTGGCGGATGCCGCCGTCGTCCTGGAGGGCGAGCGCATCGCCTGGATCGGCCCCTCCCGGAACGCACCGGCAGCTGATGAACAGTACGACGCCGGCGGCCGCGCCTGCCTGCCAGGCTGGGTGGACAGCCACACCCACCTGGTGTTCGCCGGTGACCGCACCGCGGAATTCGAAGCACGGATGGCCGGGAAGTCGTACGCCGCCGGCGGCATCTCCGTCACGGTGGAGGCTACCCGCCGCGCATCGGACGAGGAACTGGGCGTCCTGGTAGCCCAGCGCGCTGACGAGGCTGCGTCCGCCGGCACTACCTACCTGGAAACCAAGACCGGCTATGGGCTCGATGTGGAGGAAGAGGCACGCAGCGCGCGGATTGCCGCCGCAACGGCCGACGAGGTGACCTTCCTCGGAGCGCATCTCGTCCCGCAGGGATGGTCCGCGGATGACTACGTGAGGACGGTCACCGGACCGATGCTGCGCGCCGTCCGCCCGTACGTGCAGTGGGCCGACGTCTTCTGCGAAACCGGCGCCTTCACACCCGAGCAGAGCAGGGAAGTACTCCGCGCCTGCAAGGAGGCCGGCCTGGGCCTGCGGGTACACGGCAACCAGCTGGGACCGGGGGAGGGGGTGCAGCTTGCGGTGGACGAGCAGGCGGCCAGCGTCGACCACGTGAACTACCTGACGTCGTCGGACATCGACGCGCTCGCCGCTTCGTGGGCGGATTGGGACGGCGGTGCCGGCGCCCGCGGCACCGTGGCCACGTGCCTGCCCGCCTGCGACCTGTCCACGCGGCAACCGCTCGCGCCCGCCCGCCGGCTACTGGACGCCGGCGTGCCGATCGCGCTCGCTTCGAACTGCAACCCCGGTACGTCCTACACCACGTCCATGGCCTTCTGCGTGGCTACGGCCGTGCTGCAGATGGGCCTCACCGTCCACGAGGCTGTTCGCGCAGCCACCTACGGAGGTGCCCTCGCCCTCCACCGGGACCAAACCACGCACGACGCCGGCTCCCTTGCCCGCGGCTCGGCCGCGGGGAGCTCGCTCGCCGTGGGTTCCCTTGCAGTGGGCCACCGGGCGGACCTGCAGGTATTGGATGCCCCCTCCGCAACTCACCTCGCGTACCGCCCCGGAATGCAGTTGACCCGCGCGGTATGGCGCCGCGGACACCGCCTGCGTTGAAAAACTTCACGGGGAGGGGGTCTTCTGCGGGCTTTGGCTGGCGGGGGACCGTACGGCACCATGAAGGCATGCCAACCGCCGAAACCAGCCAGCCGTCGTCGTTGTTGCCGGCTGCCGGCCGGAAGAGGATCAAAGCCGAAATCCTGATTGTCCTGGGCCTGTCCCTCGGGCAGGCGGGTGTCTATGCCGTGGTTGAGCTGATTGACAAGCTGACCCGCGCACCGCTGTCTGTGCAGACGACGAGGCTCAATCCCACCCTCGACGACCGGCAGTACTTCGACCTCACCTATCAGCTACTGGGGATCTTCTTCGCGCTGGTACCCGTGGTGCTGGTGCTCTTCCTGCTCACCGAGCCGGGGAAATCGGCGTTCCGCCGGATCGGCTTCACATTCAGCAAGCCGAAAGTCGACTTCGGTCTGGGAGTGGCGCTGGCAATGGTGATCGGCGTAGGAACCCTCGGGGTCTACGCCGCAGGGCGGGCGCTCGGTGTCACCACAGCGATCATTCCGACGGCGCTGGACACCTACTGGTGGACCTTGCCGGTGCTCGTGCTTTCAGCGATCCGCCATGCCGTGCTGGAAGAAGTGATCGTGGTGGGCTATCTTTTCGAGCGGCTCAGGGAACTGGGGTGGTCGGTCCCGGCGATCATTGTGACCTCAGCGCTCCTGCGCGGGAGCTACCACCTGTATCAAGGGATCGGGCCGTTCATCGGCAACGTAATCATGGGCCTGATCTTCGGGTACGCCTACACGCGCACCAGGCGGGTCATGCCGCTGGTGGTCGCTCATGCGTTCCTCGACATTGCGGGCTTTGTCGGCTTTGCTCTGTTCGGCCCTGCCATCGGCATCGGGAACTAGCTCGGCGCGAGGCGGGCCCTGACTAGATCCTGACGGAGCCCTTCGGGGTCTCGAACGTGACCGACATGATGCCCGGTGTGCCGTTGGGGGCGATCCACTCCACGTCAACGTCGTCCAGGGGGTGGTTGGCGGGGGTGCCGAGCCATTCCGTCACACGCTCGGCGGACCCTGCGATGGTCAGCGCCCTGAGGCGCACCGACGCGGGCCGCGCCTGGGACGGGTGGAGGGACTCCGTGCCGTCATCCCAGCGGATCATGTAGGGAACCTGCGGGTCAGCGATCAGGCCTTTGATGCCGATCTGCTGCCAGGTCAGCTCCTGACCATCAGGGAACTTGCGGTTACCGGGTACGGCGCTGCGGCCCAGTCGCTCTTCGAAAGGTGCAAGATCGTCAACGGCCACACACCAGCCCATCCAGCCGCCGCCGGCCTCGGACCGGGCACGCACGGCCTGGCCGAAAGGTGCCTTGTCCGACGCAGGATGGTCGAGTACCTCGACAACCTCCAGGTACTGGCCGTTGGCCAGTGGGCAAATCATGTTGCGGGTGCCGAACCGGGGGTGTACTCCACCCTTCACGAATTCCACGCCCAGGGCGTCGGAAATCCGGTCCGCAGTGGCCGTCAGGCCGTCGGGTTCGCAGGCATAAGACACATGATCCAGGCGCATGGCCCCATTTTGGCACTTTGTGATGCACGCCTCGACTTAGGGTTACCTAAGTCATAGCTATCGGGGTGAAGTGCCCAAGCAAACCCCAAGGTCAGCCACGGATAGTGGAGCGGACAGGGAGCCCGGTTCCGAGACCGCCGGAGTTTCCTGCAGGGACGCCCACTGGGCGTCCCCCTTGAGTGGGGCGGCCCGTTGCCCATAGACGGAGGCGGCCCCACTCAAGCGTTCCCGCCGGCCCAGTGAACGCCGGACCATTTCACCGCGAGTCACAATACTTGCCCTTTCCCATCCTGGTCGGGTTTTCTTGTACGAGGTCACGAGTGACAGTGCGGTGGGTTCCTTCCCGCCACCAGCCCCGGCTTACTGTCCGGCAACCCTCCTCTCGCGGTGGGGTGCCCCGGGTGACGACCAGGCCCTGCACGAGGTGTGCAGGAGCAAGCACGATTCACAAAGGCGGCAGGTTTGACAGGGATCACCACAGCGGAACCGCACCACGAGGCGGAGTTCGTTGACGGCGTCGTCGTGCCGCGGCTTTCCATCGGCCCCCTCACGCTGGAAACCGGGGGGCACCTGCCCGACGTCGTTCTGGCCTACGAGACGTGGGGCACCCTCAACGCGGACGCCTCCAATGCGGTGCTCATTGAGCACGCGCTCACGGGCAGTTCGCACGTCGCCAGGGGAGATTCAACAGAAGACGGCTGGTGGGACGGCCTGGTTGGTCCCGGCAGGACCATCGACACCGACAGGTACTTCGTCGTGTCCATCAATATGCTGGGCGGCTGCTACGGGTCCACGGGCCCCGCGTCGCTCGATCCGGAGGGCAGGCCGTGGGGCTCGAGGTTTCCCTTCGTCACCATCCGCGATTCCGTGCGCGCCGAGGCGCTGCTCGCGGACCTTCTGGGTATTGACTCGTGGCACTCGGTGCTCGGCGGCTCCATGGGAGGCGCGCGGGCGCTTGAGTGGGCAGTGACCTACCCGAAACGCGTTCAGCGCTGCGCCGTCATCGCCTGCGGAGCGGCAAGCACGGCTGAGCAGATCGCCTTCGCGCAGGCTCAGGTACAGGCAATCAGGCTCGATCCGCGGTTCGCCGGCGGCGACTACTACGGATCGGCCGGTCCGGAGCACGGATTGGGTCTGGCACGGCGGATCGCACATATCACGTACCGCTCGGAGGCCGAGTTCGGCCACCGGTTCGGCCGCGCGGCCCAGGGCATTGAGGAACCTTTCGGGTCACCTCTGCCGCATGGCCGCGGCCGCTACCAGGTGGAGAGCTACCTGGACCATCAGGCGGACAAGCTGGTTGGACGGTTCGATGCCAACAGCTACCTGATCCTCACCGAGGCGCTGATGAGCCACGACGTCGCACGCGGCCGCGGCAGCCTGACCACCGCGCTGGCCGATGCCACGGCGAAGTTCTTCGTCGCGGCGGTTGCCTCCGACCGGCTGTACTGGCCCTCCCAGTCGCATGAGCTGGCATCCGCCCTGCCCGGCAACGTGGCCGTGCACACCATCGCCTCACCAATCGGACATGATGCGTTCCTCACCGAGATAGCTCAGCTCGAACCGGCGCTTGAGGCCGCGTTCTACCACGACGACGACGGCGCGTGAGTTCCGAGTCAATGGTGTCCTGACTTCCGATTGCCGCCTCGCCGCGCATGCACCCGGTTTCACCAGGATCCTGGTCCACCCGGAAACGTGGGCCGTGCTCAGCGTCGGCAGGGACAGGTACCGGCCACCCAAACACCTGCAGGACTGGGTACGAATCACCAACCCCACCTGCGTCCATCCCGGCTGCAACCGCTCATCGATGTCCTGCGAAATCGACCACGTCACTCCATGGGCGCACGGCGGGAAAACTGCCCTTCACAATCTCCAACCCAGGTGCAAGCTCCGCTACATGCTCAAAACCGAAGGCGTCTGGCCCGCCGGACACGACGACGCCGGCGCACCGGGCATCACTTCATTCGGCGGCAAACCTACACCACCCTGGCCGAACCGCCACCACCCTTCTGGCGAGATTCGTGGGCGGCGCGTTGCAGAAAAGGGTCCAGGTGCAACACAAGAGCCGACGCTATTTGGCCGTGCCTCGGGACAACCTGCGTTGTCTGGAGTAGCGCCGCGTGGACCCGTGCCACTATGGAGCAATGACAAATTCTCTCTCGCCCGACGGCTCCGCTGTGTCCGCTTCCGGAATTGTCCCTGAACCTGGAAATGCACCAGGAAACGCGCCAGTGGTTGTCTGGTCGAAACCCGAGGATGAGCGCGAGGGTACGCCCCTGCTCGTGCTGCTGCACGGTCACATGGCCAACGAGGAAGACCTGATGGGCATCCTCGAGTTCCTGCCGGACGAATTCACGGTGGCTTCCCTCCGCGCACCCGTAGCCCAGGGGCCGGGTTTCACCTGGTTCCCGTTGATGCAGGACGCCGCCTATTCCGTCGACAAGGTCACCTCAGCGGTCCAGGATGTCATCGACTGGGTGGACTCCATCAAGGAGGCGCACTCAAGTGTGACCCTGCTCGGCTTCTCGATGGGCATGGCTGTGGCCAGCTCCATGTTGCGTGCCCGCCCTACCGACTATGCTGCCGTCGTCGGGCTTTCCGGCTTCGTGGTTCCGGCGGAGGACAGCGGGTTCTTTCACGACAGTGAGTTGGCCGCCAATCCTGTGCCGTTCTTCTGGGGCCGCGACCAGGAAGACCCGGTCATCCCGGCGGACAGGATCGAGTTCACCCATGGCTGGCTCAACCGCCACGTGAAGCTCACCAAGGTTCTCTACGCGGGCATGTATCACAGCATCAACGCCCAGGAACTGAAGCACGTCCGGGAGTTCCTGCAGATGGTCGTACCCGGGGTCGTCCGCAGATAACCCCATGTGGCCGCGTACTAGCGGGCTAGACTCCCGGATATGGGAAAAGAATCGCTCTGGGAGGCAGGAAAGCGCCAGGATCCCGACCGCTCAGCGACCTATATCCGGCGTTTTGAGCAGCTGAACGCGCAAGGCACGGATCTGCACGGGGAAGCACGCTTCATTGACGCGCTGGCTGCCCGAAATTCCCGCATCCTCGACGCCGGCTGCGGGCAGGGCCGAGTCGGCGGTGAGCTTGCCCGGCGGGGCCATACAGTGGTCGGGGTTGATGCCGACGCTGAACTGGTCGAAGCTGCCCGCGCGGCCCATCCGGAGTCTGCCTGGCTGCTGGGGGATCTGGCTGAGTTGGACCTGCCTGCGTGCGGTACCGCGGAACCCTTCGACGTGATCGTCTGCGCGGGGAACGTCCTACCTTTTCTGGCCCCGGGTACGTCGCGGGAGGTTCTAACCCGCTTGCACCGCCATCTGGCAAAGGACGGGCGCTTGATTGTCGGGTTCGGCGCAGGGCGCGGCTACACCGTCGACACCTTCCGCGCTGACGCGGCCGGTGCCGGGCTCACCGTACCGCTGCGCCTGGCTACCTGGGACCTGAGGGTCTGGACGCCGTCGTCGGATTTCCTCGTTGCAGTGTGCGAGGCCGAAGGCGCGGAATAACAGTTGTGCCAATTCTTACCTCCCTGCCGTCACCAGCGATCTGTTGAGGACAGGTCGTTGTGGAGCTATCCCTGCACTATGGTGACGGTAACCCCGTTCACAGTCACCGAATCACCCGGGTGAAGCTGTCGTCCGCGGCGGTCCTCGATCTCACCATTGACCTTCACCAGGCCGTTCTCGATCAGCTCCTTGGCCTCCACACCGTCCTCGGCAAGGTTGGCCAGTTTGATCAGCTGACCCAGCCGGATCATTGAGTCGCGGATAGCCACTTCAGTGTCATTGCTCATGGTTACATCATGCCCGCAGAGAGCGATCTGCCCGCACACAACGTTGCCCTAGGGTTAACGGGTGTCTTACGCCCGCCACCTGCCCGCCGCCGTCGGGCTTCCGTTGGCTGTGGCCTCCGGGGTAGCCATTCCGCTCCAAAGCAGGATCAACGGCGCGCTCGGGCAAACGCTTGACGACGGCCTCGCGGCCGCGCTCATCAGCTTCGGCACCGGCCTCGCACTGATGATCCTCATTTCGCTTCTGCTCCCGCATGGACGGGCCGGGCTTGCGCAGTTGGTGCCGGCGGTACGTGAGCGACGCTTTCCCCGCATCTACCTGGCGGCCGGAACAATCGGCGCGCTGTTCGTCTTCTCCCAGGCCCTCACCATCTCGATTTTAGGAGTGGCACTGTTCACGGTCGCCGCTGTGATGGGACAAACGCTGAGCGGGCTCGCCGTGGACAGAGTCGGGATAGGACCCGGAGGACGGCGTCTGATTACTCCCATGCGCGTGATCGGAGTGACGCTCACGGTCGCGGCGGTCATCTGGGCTGTTTCGCCCCGGCTCGGAGAACCAGGTACGACGGCGGCACTCATCCTGCCGCTGCTGCTTCCAATCACCGCCGGCATCCTGGTCAGTTTCCAGCAGGCTATGAACGGAACCGCTGCCGTTCATTACGGCACGCCCATTACGGCGACACTCATGAACTTCATCGCGGGAGCGGTCGTCCTGCTGGTCGCCTGGCTGGTGAAGCTGCTGATAGCCGGGCCGCCCGATTCCCTGCCGGCGGAGTGGTGGTACTACATGGGCGGGCCGATGGGATGCCTGTTCATCGGTGTCGGGGCGCTCCTCGTGAGGTCCCTCGGCGTGCTGCTGACAGGGCTCGGAATGATCGCTGGCCAGCTGCTCGGTTCGCTTGCACTGGACCTTGTCTTTCCGACGGCGGGCACCGTCGTTGTCTTCGCCACAGTGGCGGGCCCAGTCCTGGCGCTGGGCGCCATCATCCTCACCACGCTGCCGTGGAACCGGAGATTACTGGAACGCAGGTAGACCAGGCCAAAGCAACGGGGGCGGGCCACATCACGCCTGTGGCCCGCCCCCGCCGATTACTCTTTCCGCCTGTTACCGGTCTGCCAACTCGTGGTCGTGGTCATGCTCCGGATGCAGGCCACCGCCGCTCTCGGTGCCGCCGCCAAGCGGGTTGCCCTCGAAACCGGCCTTCTGCTTGAAGTTGCCCTTCACACTGTCTCCGACTCCATTCACCGCCGTCGTGTTCATTGCGTAGGTCAGTGTCAGGTGAGCAATGGCATCGCTCATCTGATCCAGCGATTCAATACTGACGTTGCCTGTGTCATCGCAGGCAGCGTGGTAGCAGGAATCGTAGGAAAGTCCGGCAACGCCCCCGAAGAGTTGAGCCTGTTCCTCGGTCTTGATGCCTTCGGCGCCGGTGAAGAGTCCACCGGCCGGGATGCCCTGCGCGATGAAGGGTCCGTAATCGCTCCTGCCGCTGAACGCGGTCTCACCGGAGGGCAGGCCCTCCGCTGCGAAGTAGTCGTGGAAGTCCTGCTCGATCTGACCGGATCCGGCTGGTCCGGCAGCTGCGCTCGGCCCTACCGGGAACGCGGAGTTGTCGCCGTCGTAGACGAAGCGGCCGAAGTTCGCTGAGCCGATCATGTCGAAGTTCAGATACAGGCCGACCTTCGCCAGCTCGCCGGATGCCGCGAGCTCATTCACATAGTGGCGTGCGCCGAGGAGTCCGTGCTCCTCCGCGCCCCACCAGGCGAAGCGGACCTTGTTGGCGGTCTCGACCTTCCGCATTGACTCTGCGACCGCCAGGATAGCGGCACTTCCCGTGCCGTTGTCGTTGATGCCGGGACCGGCCAGAACGCTGTCCAGATGGGCGCCGACCATCACCACATTGTCGGCGTTGCCGGTTGCAGTCTCGGCGAGCACGTTGTAGGTCTCGCGGTTTTCGGAGATGGTGTCCGTGATGACCTGCCCCGTGACCTCCTCGCCCATCAGGCCGGAGCCCACTGCGTAGCTCGCACCGAGTACGGGAATCCCGATTCCCGGGGCGCTGAGCGTGCCGGCGATCGGTCCGGTGCTTCCCGGCAGCCCGGTGTTGAAAATGACAACGGCAGTGGCCCCGGCTGCTTCAGCATTGCTGGCCTTCTGCGCGAAGGAGCAGCTGCCCCGCTGCACCAGTGCAATTGTTCCTGCGGCGAAACCGACGAAGTCGGAGGCTTCGCAACCGCTGGTGTTGGTGGCGCCGACGGCGCCGGTGGTGTCGACCGTGGTGATCACGCCGGTCGCGTTTCCTGCCCCCGAGTACGTCATGGTTGCGAAGGAATCAGCAGGGTACACCTGGGAGTCCGGGCTGGTCTGCGCGAGAACCGAAGGACTCAGCTCCTGGAAATAGGGGAAGGTGAAGGATTGCACGACGGGGGAGTACCCCGCTGCCTGCAACGTCGCGACCACGTAGTCCACGGAGTCGTTGTAGCCCTGGGTTCCGGACACCCGGGTTCCGCCATTGGACAGGGCGATCGCGTCCAGTGCGTCGAGGTGGCCCACCACGCGGTCCGCCGAGACGGCGGTGCGTAGTTTCTGGGAGGTGTTGTTGTTGCTGTTGTCGTGGGTAGGTCCTGCCGTTGCTGCCAGCCCGCCTGTGACAACGAGAGTAAGTCCACCGAGAAATGCCAGCGATGCTCGCCCAAAATGGGCGCGCTTGAGTAGAGCGTTTGGGATCACCGTTGTTCCTTCTGTCGCAAAGGTGCGCCTGCGGTCGCAGGCACTCGAACCCCCTGTGACGCGGATCACGACACAGGGGGTTCGCTCAATCTATGGACACTTCTCCTGCTGCGTCAAGGGAGCCTTACTGGCCGGTAGATCGGCTGTAGATAACCGTTGCGGAGGCGCGTAAGGTCAGAAGTCCCAACGTGGGAATAGTTCTACGCAAAGGAGACTCTCATGGGACTGAGCAACATGATCAAGAGCGCCGCTGGCCGCCTGGGTGGCAGGTCCGGTGGAACCACCCGGCGATCCACAGGGACCGGCAGAACGGGAACCGGAAGGGGCGGCGTCAACCGTGGCGGTTCCGGAGGCGTGGGTGGAATGATCCGCGGCATCCTCAACCGGCGGTAGGCTCAGCACTTTCTTCGGCCCACCGCCGGAGTCCTGGGCGGCGTCGGGTCAGGAAGCGGTCCTCACGACCAGTACGTCGCATGGTGCCTTGTGCACAACGCTGCTTGCTACGCTGCCCAGGACGCGGCCGAGCCCCTTCATCCCGACATTGCCCACTACCAACAGCTGGGCACCGGAACGCTGCGCTTCCTCTATCAGGGCGTCCTGAGGTTTACCGTGCCGGGCAGCGGGACGGATCGCCAGGGCAGCGTGGTCTTCACGCAGCCGCTCCGCAATCTTCCCGGCCATCGACAGCGCACGTTCCGCGTCATCGAGTATGTAGGTGTCGCTCCCAATCTTCACAACCTCGGTGTTGTCAGTGGCGTGGGCGCTGAGCACAACGAGCTCGGCTCCAAGGGCCTCTGCCAGATCAGCGGCCCGGGAAGCGGCCCTGTACGCCGTGTCACTTCCATCGACTCCCACAATTACGATGCCTGCCATGGTGCGTCCTCCTCCATACTCGACACCCAACGTGGTGCCGGAACCTCAGCTTGAAGGTGTGACCCAACAGGTCACACCTCTATCAGTATGAGTGCGATACCCTCCTTCGGATTTATTACGGAGGCCGGTGTCCCTGCCTACCCGGGGTCGGGTCCCGCTCACAGGGGGTCGTCGTCGGAGGGGTTTCGGTAGGCTAAGGTGGTAGCTTCGCCCTCCCGGTTCCGTGCGGCAGTTCGCGTTTGATCCCGCCTGCTGCACTGCCCGGCGGCACATCGACGACCGCACCCAGCGGCCTGTCCAAACATGTAGAGGATGGCATTCATCGTGGCCAAGCAGGCTTCCGCCCTGGACCCAATCATCTCCCTCGCCAAGCGGCGCGGCTTCGTTTTCCAGGCCGGTGAAATCTACGGCGGTTCCCGGTCCGCGTGGGACTATGGCCCTCTCGGAGCCGAGCTGAAGGAAAACATCAAGCGCCAGTGGTGGCAGTCCATGGTGCGCGGTCGTGAGGACGTCGTCGGCCTGGATTCCTCGGTCATCCTACCCCGCCAGGTATGGGAGGCATCCGGCCACGTCGAGGTGTTCTCCGACCCGTTGGTGGAGTGCCTCTCCTGCCACAAGCGCTACCGTGCAGACCACCTCGAGGAAGAGTACGAGGAGAAGAAGGGCCGGCCCGCGGAGAACGGTCTTGCTGACATCGCCTGCGCCAACTGCGGCACCCGGGGCCAGTGGACTGAGCCGCAGGAGTTCTCCGGACTGCTCAAGACCTTCCTTGGTCCCGTCGCCAACGAGGAAGGCCTGCACTATCTGCGGCCCGAAACCGCCCAGGGCATCTTCGTGAACTTCAACAACGTGCTCACCACCTCCCGGAAGAAGCCCCCGTTCGGCATCGGCCAGATCGGCAAGAGCTTCCGCAATGAAATCACGCCCGGAAACTTCATCTTCCGCACCCGTGAGTTCGAGCAGATGGAGATGGAGTTCTTCGTAGAGCCCGGCACGGACGACGAATGGCACGAGTACTGGATCAAGGAACGGTTCGACTGGTACACGGGTCTGGGCATCAACCCGGACAACCTGCGGCTCTTCGTCCACCCGCAGGAGAAGCTGAGCCACTATTCCAAGGGCACCACGGACATCGAGTACCGCTTCGGATTCCAGGGCTCGGAATGGGGCGAGCTCGAGGGCATCGCCAACCGCACGGACTTCGACCTCACCACCCACTCGAAGCACTCGGGCACCGACCTGAGCTACTTCAACCAGGGAACCAACGAGCGGTACACCCCGTACGTCATCGAGCCCGCCGCCGGTCTGACCCGTTCCTTCATGGCGTTCCTTGTGGACTCCTACGCTGAGGACGAGGCTCCGAATGCAAAGGGCGGCGTGGACAAGCGCACCGTGCTCAAGCTTGATCCGCGGCTCGCCCCGGTGAAGGCTGCCGTGCTTCCCCTCAGCCGCAACGAGGACCTCTCGCCGAAGGCGAAAGATCTGGGAGCGCAGCTGCGGAAGAACTGGAACATCGACTTCGACGACGCCGGCGCCATTGGCCGCCGCTATCGCCGCCAGGACGAAATCGGCACACCGTTCTGCATCACCGTTGACTTCGACACCCTCGAGGACCAGGCCGTCACCATTCGCGAACGGGACACCATGACGCAGGAGCGGGTTTCCCTCGACAAGGTCGAGGGCTACCTCGCCCAGCGGCTGGTGGGCGCGTAAGTGGCCATCCAGTACCGCCCCTGGCGCGACGGCGATGACCTCGAACTCCTTCAGGTGTGGGGCGGCCCGGAGAACCCGCAGGCCGAGCAGTCACGGGCAGTGTTCAGGCCCTCGGCTGATTCCCCTTGGCTGCGCTGCATCGTTGCCGAAGACGTAGTCGGCCCGGTCACGGTGCCGGTCGCTGCTGGATATGTCTTCGAGCCGAAGCTGCACAATCAGCGGCTCTGGGCCTACGTCGAGGTCGGCATGGACCATCGACGTGCGGGAATTGGCGCCACGCTCCTGGGGTTGCTCCGCCATGAAGCCGCTCAGACGCCGTCGGGCGTGTCCACGCTACGGGCAAAAGTGGTTTCGGGGTCAGACGGCGCAGCCTTCGCCGAGGCGGCCGGTCTCCGCGAGATTCAGCGATCCCGGGTCGTCGAGGTTGTTCCCGGTGCGCTCGCCGTTCCGGACTTCACCGACGACGACGGCCCGCAACTGGAGGAAGCCGCCACCGGTTCCGTTGAACTCACCCAGGCCGTAACCGAGTGGTACAACGCGGTGCATACCTGGGATCCCGCCGACATGACCCTGGGGCAGGCGCAGCAGTTCCTGCTTGCGGACACCGCTGGTGCCGGTGGGGCAGTGGTGCTTCGGGATCGGCCGAAGAACCAGGGCGGTACCATCGCCGCCTTTGCACTCAGCTACACGCAGAGCCGGACGGACGCCCCGGCCGATGTACTGATCGGATACGATCCCACCCTGCCGCCCAGCGAGCAGAGCGCCGCGGTGGCGTCCCTGCTGGCCATGCTGGTGTATCAGTACCCGGTGCAGGTGGAGGTCGATGATTCGATGACGGCACTGGTGGAGGTACTGGATCCGCTTCTGGCTACCGGTTCCGCTGAGGTTGTTGCCGAGACCCGCGTCGTCAGCGACTAGGGGAAGTCACAGGGTCACGCCGAGCGGGGACCGCTGGGCGAGGAGATCGGTTGCCCGGCGCAGGTGCCTCGGGTTCACGGTGGCGCCGGTGTCGCGCGAGAAGGTCTCCAAAACGTAGGACGCGCTGAGTTCGTGCCACACGGAAACCTTCGTGAGCATGAAGTGGCCGGCCCCTGCGAGGGTGACGTACCGGACGTCGTCGGCTACGTGTTGGATCCGCTGTGCGTAGCGCAGGGACTGCCGGGGCGACGTCCAGCGGTCCGTGTCGCCGTGGACAATCAGGACCCGGCGGCCGGCCAACTGCCGGGTGGGTGTTGTGCTGTCCACCCAGGGAGCAAGGGCGACCACCGTGCGCACCTGCGGGTCGTCCGCCGCGCACAGTGCTGTGAGCCCTCCCATTGAGTGCCCCAGCAGGTACACGGGCAGGCCGGCCCGTCGTTCGCGGATCTGTTCCAGTGCCCACCTCGCATCGTGCAGCGGGGACATGTGCTCGCCATTCCACCCCCGCACGCGGTTACGCAGGCTCCAGGTCTCAAGGCCGGCAGCGGATCCCCACGAGTGCAGCAGGCGCCCTAACGGAACCATGCGCGCCGGGCTCAAATGCCGGGACCGCACCGGCTCGAAACTGTTGGCGCGGCCTCCGTGCAGCACCAGTGCAACTCCGCGGACAGGAGCAGCGGCCGTGCGGACCATCACCTCCGGCGCATGCGCGATCGCACCGGCCGCATCCTCATCGGCCTCGCTGAACCGCTCCTTCGCCATTAATCCTCCTTGGATCCCTTTCGGCGTCAATTCCAACCGCGTCCCTCCAACGACTGTGCAAATCTCGGTCCACCACCACCTGACTGCGTAGAATCCTCTGGGGGAATCACGCAACAGCAGGATGGCGGTCTCCATCCTGCCAGTAGTACACCGACAGCAAGGGGAGTTGTGGGCCACAGCCATATCCATCCGTCGGACTCGGTCTCCTCCCGCAGTTCAGAGCAGAACGCCGCCCTGATGGGAACGCGCCGGCGGGCGAATTTTCTCCTCGCCGCAATTCTTGTCCCACTCGGCATCATCACACTCATCGGAATGGTCATGCTGTGGCCCGGCGCCGACCGGTCCGACATCACGGCCGCCAACCCGCTCGCCACGGCGCCGGGCACGTCGATGGACGTGGGTACCGTGCAGCGCGTGGTTCTTGAGGACTGCCCTTCCTCCCAGCCGACCGTTGACGCAGGCGGAGAGGCACAGCAGTGTCTGGTTGCCTACACTCAGCCCAACGCCGGCGGTTCCGCCGTACCGGTGGAACTCAACCCGGAAATAGCCCGGTCCGGACAGGTCGAAGCGGGTGATTCCATCCGCTACCTCAACCTTGAAGGGGTCATCAGCGGCGCCGGTGCCCCATACATCTTTGTGGACTTCGTTCGCACCCTCCCTGTCGCTGCGCTCGCGGTGCTCTACGCCGTCGTCGTTGTTTCTGTTGCCCGGTGGCGCGGGCTGCGCGCGATCATCGGGCTGGTCGGTGCGCTGATCGTGCTGGCGCAGTTTATGCTCCCGGGACTTGTCGAGGGTAAGCCGCCGCTCCTGCTGGGGCTGGTCGGTTCCGTGGTGATCATGTTCGGTGTCCTTTACTTTGCGCACGGGTTTTCCGCGCGTACCTCGACGGCGTTGCTTGGGACGATCTTCGGGCTGGCGATCACCGCGTTGTTGGCTGCGTGGGCAACCGACACAGCGAACCTCACCGGCGTCGGCAGCGACAGTTCCAGCGCCCTCATCAACGCTGCGCCGCAGGTCTCTCTCTCCGGGATCATCCTCTGCGGGCTGATCATCTCCGGGCTCGGTGTGCTCAACGACGTGACGATCACGCAGTCCTCCGCGGTCTGGGAACTCTACGAGCTGGCGCCGGGGACTTCCACCCGCCGGCTGTTCGCTGGAGCCATGCGGATTGGCCGGGACCACATTGCCTCGACCGTCTACACCATTGCGTTTGCCTATGCGGGTGCCGCCCTGCCCCTGCTGATCCTGGTATCTCTGCAGGACAGCTCGCTGGTGGGCACGCTGACCAGCGGCGAGCTGGTCGAGGAGGTCGTGCGCACGCTGGTGGGGTCGATCGGGCTTGTTCTGGCCATTCCGGTCACCACGCTGATTGCCGTTCTGGTGGTCAAAGCGGTCGGCATCGATGTCCCGACGCGCACTTCCGTGACTGGACCCGACGACGAACCCACCCCCGCCACGCTCGCTGCCGAGAACTCCAGCGAGGCATGGAGTGGCGAGGCCGGGAGCGTTCCGGCCGGTGCCCTGCCGAGTCGCCGTGAGCTGCGCGAACACCGGCAGCTCTAACTCCCGTCCCTCGATTTGCCCCGCCTTGCGACAATGGACGGGTGAGCATTGCACCAACAACTACCGCCACGCGGCTCGACCTGCCGCCGCTGCGCCTGGGCGGGATAACCGTCAATACCCCGGTGGTTCTTGCTCCCATGGCCGGCATCACCAATACAGCGTTCCGACGGCTTTGCCGCGAGTACGGCGGCGGCCTGTACGTCTCGGAGATGGTGACGTCACGGGCGCTAGTTGAACGCAACCCGGAATCCCTGCGCATCATCTCCCACGACGACGACGAGAAAGTCCGGTCCGTCCAGCTGTACGGTGTGGATCCCAAGACGGTCGGTGCCGCCGTCCGCATCCTCGTGGAAGAAGACCGTGCGGACCACATCGACCTGAACTTCGGCTGCCCCGTCCCGAAGGTCACCCGGAAGGGCGGCGGAGCGGCGCTGCCCTGGAAGATCGACCTCTTCACAGGAATCGTTCAGACGGCGGTACGGGAAGCCTCACGGGGGGACATCCCACTGACCATCAAGATGCGCAAGGGCATCGACGAGGATCATCTGACCTTCCGCGAGGCGGGCAAGATCGCGCGCGACGCGGGTGTGGCCGCCGTCGCGCTCCACGGGCGCACGGCGTCGCAGTTCTACTCCGGCAAGGCCGACTGGAACGCCATCGCGGAACTGCGGGAGGTGCTGCCGGACATCCCTGTGCTGGGCAACGGTGATATCTGGAGCGCCGAAGACGCCATCAGCATGGTGCAGCAGACCGGCGTCGACGGCGTCGTCATCGGTCGGGGGTGCCAGGGCAGGCCCTGGCTGTTCGGTGACCTTATGAACGCTTTCGAGGGCAAAGACGAACGCCACCGTCCTGACCTCGGCCAGGTGGCCGACACCGTATACCGGCACGCGGAACTGCTGGTCGACACATTCGGCAACGAGATGATGGCGTTGCGCGATATCCGCAAGCACATGGCCTGGTACTTCAAGGGCTACGTGGTGGGCGGCGACCTGCGGGCCGCGCTCGCCACGGTTCCGACGCTCGAGGTCCTGCGGGGTCTGCTTGACCAGTTGGACCGCACCTCGCCGTACCCCGGAGCCGACGCCGAAGGCCCGCGCGGGCGGGCCGGCTCGCCCAAGCGCACCTCCCTGCCGGACCGGTGGCTGGAAGCCCGGCAACTGAACCCCGCGCAGCAGGCGGATATCGCCGCCGCGGAAGTCGACGTATCCGGTGGATAGGGCAGGGGAGTACGTGCGCAACACCAGCAATGAACGCCGTGGCCGCAATGAGCGCAGTGAGCCCAAAGAGTACCTGGGCCGTCAGTCGCCGATTACTCCCGGCTACACGGACGCCGACATGCAGCGCTGGGTCGATGAGGCGCCCAAGAGCCTTCACCGTACGCATTTCGAGCGTGACCGCGCCCGCGTGCTGCACTCCTCAGCGTTACGCCGGCTTGGCGCGAAGACGCAGGTCGTTGCACCCGATACCGACGACTTCGTTCGAACCCGGCTGACGCACAGCCTCGAGGTGGCCCAGGTGGGGCGGGAACTGGGACGGTCGCTCGGCTGTGACCCCGACATCGTGGACGCTGCCTGCCTGTCCCACGACCTCGGACATCCGCCGTTCGGGCACAACGGGGAGGCCACCCTCAACGATCTTGCGCACTCCATCGGAGGGTTCGAAGGCAATGCCCAGACCCTCCGGCTGCTCACCCGGCTGGAGCCGAAGGTCATCCGGGCCGATGACACCCCCGCAGGGCTCAACCTCACCCGTGCCAGCCTTGACGCTGCCTGCAAATACCCGTGGACGGCCACGGACGCCCCCGTGATTCACGGCCACCGAACCTCCAAATTCGGCGCTTACGAAGATGACTTGCCCGTTTTCGCCTGGCTGCGGCAGGGAGCGCCGGCCGGTCGGTCCTGCCTCGAAGCGCAGGTGATGGACCTCGCCGACGACATCTCCTACTCGGTCCATGATGTCGAGGACGCAATCGTCGCCGGACACTTCCAGCTCAAATGGATGGACAGCCCGGACCACCGCGCGCGCGTCGTCGGGTACACGCAGCAGTGGTACCTGCCGCACTCGGATCCGGCCGCCGTCGACGCCGCCCTGGCGCGCCTGGAGGCGACGGACGTGTGGGTCCGTGAGGCTGACGGCAGCCGCAAGGCCATGGCCGCGCTGAAGAACATGACCAGCCAGCTCATCGGACGCTTCTGCCTCAGCGCCCTGGAGACCACCCGGGGAATCTACGGCACCGACCCTCTCACCAGGTACGCCGCGGAGATGGTGGTCCCGGAGGATACGGTCACCGAGATCGCGGTCATGAAGGGCCTGGCCACCACCTACGTGATGACGAGCGTCCACCGCCAGCCCATTTACGAACGCCAACGCGAAGTGTTGTCATCCCTCGTGCAGCAGATGGCTGCGGCCGGCGACCGCTACCTGGAGCCAATGTTCGCAGCCGACTGGCGCACGGCAGAGGACGATGACTCCCGGCTCCGCGTGGTGATCGACCAGGTTGCATCCCTCACAGACGCGTCCGCGCTCGCCCTGCACGAGAGAGTCGTCGGGCCCGTCCCTGCCCTCTGGTAACGATCCCAGGCAAGGCAACCCCGACGGCGGGAGCAGGCACCCTACACCTAGACTGGATGGCATGGCCGGACTCATCAAGCGCGAAGATATCGATGAGGTTCGCCAGCGCACCGACATCAAGGAAGTGGTGGACGGTTACGTCACCCTCAAGTCCGCGGGCGTGGGTTCCTGGAAGGGGCTCTGTCCGTTCCACGACGAGCGGTCGCCGTCGTTCCATGTCCGCCCGCACATGGGCTCCTACCACTGCTTCGGATGCGGTGAGGGCGGCGACGTCATCTCCTTTGTGCAGAAGATGGACCACACGTCCTTCGCTGAGACGGTCGAGAAACTGGCCGCGCGCATCGGCTTCGACCTCCGTTATGAGGACGGCGGCACCGGGCCCCGCCGGGAGGACGCGGGAAGGCGGCAGCGTCTCCTTGACGCCCACAAGATCGCCGCGGAGTTCTACCGCGACCAGCTCCTGACTCCCGAGGCGGCAACAGGACGCGCCTTCCTTCAGGAGCGGGGCTTCGACCGGTCCGCCGCTGAGCATTTCGGCGTCGGCTACGCGCCCCAGGGGTGGGACGGGCTGCTCAATCACCTGACCGGCCGCGGATTCACGCTGGATGAGCTGAAGTTGACCGGCATGTTCAGCGTCTCGTCCAACAATGCCGGCAGGCTCTACGATCGTTTCCGCGGACGGCTGATGTGGCCTATCCGGGACATCACCGGAGACACGGTGGGGTTCGGAGCGCGCAAGCTGTACGAGGATGACCCCGGCCCGAAGTACCTGAATACCCCGGAGACCACCCTGTACAAGAAGTCCCAGGTGCTCTACGGGATTGACCTCGCCAAGCGGGAGATCGCCAAATCCCGCCAGCTCGTGGTGGTGGAGGGCTACACCGACGTCATGGCGTGCCACCTGGCCGGGGTGGGCACCGCCGTGGCAACCTGCGGTACGGCCTTCGGAGCCGAGCACATCAAGATCGCGCGGCGGCTCCTGTCCGACGACGGCACTGGGGGAGAGGTCATTTTCACCTTCGATGGTGACGCAGCCGGGCAGAAGGCCGCCCTGCGGGCCTTCGAGGAAGACCAGAGATTCAACGCACAGACCTACGTCGCCGTCGGGGCAGGCGGAGCTGACCCCTGCGAGCTCCGGCAAAGCGCCGGAGATCAGGCGGTACAGGATCTCATCAGCACGCGCCGCCCACTGTTCGAGTTCGCAATCAAGGCATCCTTCGACCAGTTCGATCTCTCCACCGGCGAGGGGCAGATGAAGGCCCTCCGGCACGCCGCACCGATTGTGGCCAATATTCGCGACGTGTCCCTGAGATCCGTCTACACGCGCGAGCTTTCCCGCTGGCTCGGAATGCAGTTCGTCGGCGAGGACCAGGTAGCTCGTGCGGTGACTTCCGCAGCGAAGCGGAACGCGCAGCCGACACAGGACTCGCAAGGCACTCACGGCAGTCAGGGTTCCCGGGGGAACCAGGGGAACCGGGGGAACCAGGGCTCATGGGGGAGCCAGAGCTCCCAGGGCGACGGCCGGCGTCGTGCAGTAACTTCGGACGCGCAGCCGGCTGGTCCGCAGGACGGTACGGGCGGGTTTCCCAATAACGCCGGCGGTCCGGAACCCTCTGAGGACGTGCCGCAGTTCCGCCGTCCCGACCCTCGCGACCCGGTAGCGCGCATGGAGCGCGAGGCTCTTGAGGTGGTCCTGCAGTATCCGCAGTTGCTGGAAGAGAGCCAGTGGGAACGGTTCGCGGACTCCCGGTTCTCGGTCCCGGCCTATGCGGCGCTCCACGACGCTGTGCGGGCCGCCGGGACGGGCGGTACGGATGGGTCCGGCTCGGCGTCGAACTGGGTGGAACGCGTGCGTCAGGAGGTCCCGGAGATGCTGCGGGGGTTCGTCAGCGAACTCGCTGTGACTCCGCTGCCCGCCACGGACGGAGACGGGCTGACGATGTACTGCCGCGCCATCCTCAACGGGCTGTCCGAGCTTCGCATCACCCGTCTGAAGGCCGAGAAGCTGAGCGCGCTTCAGCGGGTCGACGCGGCGGCGGATCCCGAGCTCTACCGGCAGCTGCAACGGGAGCTGATGGAGCTTGAAATGGAACGCCGCGCGCTGCGCTCCGACTAGCGGCCGCTCAATTTCACTTCCCCGCTTTTCCTATGTAAAGTTGTTCCTGCTGCTTTCCCCCGTAGCTCAATTGGCAGAGCATTCGACTGTTAATCGAAGGGTTACTGGTTCAAGTCCAGTCGGGGGAGCAAATAGGCTCCTGACCTGCGGTTTCGTAGGTCAGGAGCCTTTCTCATGTTCCTAGGGGGAGGATCTCACGTGACGCAACGCCCAAGCCGGCCGGCAGCGCCGCTCGTTACAGGGCGCGAGCGGGTGCACTGGGTTGATTTCGCCAAAGCTGTAGCGATTGTGCTTGTTGTGCTCTATCACGTCAGTATCACCGGGGTCAATTTCCTGTTCCCCGGAACGGACAGCTTCGCACTGGCCGCCTGGAGAGAGGCCTGCCAGATGCTGCTCCCCATCCGGATGCCCCTGTTCTTCCTCGTAGCGGGGATGCTGGCCTCCGGCGCAATTCTCCGGTCCTGGAAGGCGTCCTGGCGTTCCCGTTTCGCCGACATTCTCTGGCCCTACCTCCTATGGAGTGTCATCTTCGCCGGCGTCGTGGGGTTCGGGTACCAGCCTGACGACCCCTTTGGGTATACCAAGTACAGCCTCGCGACCATACCGCAGGGAGGTACGGCGTACTGGTTCCTGCCTGTCCTGGTAGTTTTCTTCGTGCTCGCCAAAGCGCTTCGCCCGGTCGCCCCGCTTGCCACCCTCGGCGCACTGATCCTGCTCAGTGTGCAGTCAGCGATCGGTGATTATATTCCGGGTTTCGTGCCTGATGAGCTGGCGGTGAATATTGTGCGTCTGGCCAACTTTGCGCTGTGGTATTTCCTCGGATGCTTCGCGGGAACGACGATCAAACGGATAGCCGATGCCGGCTCCTCTCGGTTGATGCTGGGGGCGGCGGCTATCTATGCCGCGCTTGCCTACCTCATCTACGTGCGTGACACTGAACTTCCGTTGAGTATCACGATCACGATCACCGGACTCATCTGCGCAATAACTTTGTCTACTTGGGCAACCCGCTATCCTGCAGTCCGCACTGCCGCAAGGTATATCGCGGCGAGAACGCTGCCCATTTACCTGATCCACCCCGTCCTGCTAGGTCTCATCGGAGGAGCATTCATTTGGACAGGCGGCGGTCAGGAGGTCCTGAGCCAATCCCTTCCCGTCCTGAACGCCATTGCCGTTCCCGCGCTCACTGTCATGCTTACTGCCGGGTCGCTCGTCGCGTATGACTTCCTCATGCGGACCCCATTACGCGTTCTGTTCCAGTTCCCGGGCGCCGCACGGGTACCCGGAGCTCGATCTTTCGCAGACGCCGGAAGCCGCTGACGCTCGAGGAGACTGCCCGTCTTTCCGCGCACCCGAGAACGTCGCTCCTGCAGCTCCCATTGGTCGTTCAGGCTAGAGCACTACTCTTGCCCCATGCGTTCAGATGAACTTGTCCTTGTTACGGGCGCCACCGGTTACATCGGAGGCCGCCTGGTGTCGCGGTTGGTGGAGGAAGGCCGACGGGTCCGCGTTGTGGTGCGGTCGCCGCAGAAGCTGAGGGACGTGCCCTGGGCCGCACAGGTCGAGGTCATTGAAGGAGACCTCCAGGACGCTGAAACCATGAACCGCGCCTGTGAGGGCGTTTCCACGCTGTACTACCTCGTTCACTCCATGGGATCCGGTCGTGGGTTTGACGAGCGCGAGTCGCAGATTGTCGCGACCGTCGCCGGGGCTGCCGCGCAGGCTTCCGTCCGCCGCATCGTCTACCTGGGCGGCCTGCACCCGCAAGGTGTCAGGCTCTCGACCCACATGCGCTCCCGCGTTGCGGTCGGGGACGCGCTGCTGGCCTCCGGAGTCCCCACGGTTGCCTTCCAGGCCGGCGTTGTGATCGGCTCCGGCTCCGCGTCGTTCGAAATGATCCGGCATCTGGCCGACGTTCTCCCGGTGATGCCGGCGCCGAAGTGGGTGCTGAACCGCATCGAACCCATCGCCGTACGCGACGTCATCCACTACCTGCTCGGCGCACTGGACCTTCCGGAAGGGCTTAACCGCACCTTCGACATCGGCTCGGGTGACGTGCTGACCTACGCGGACATGATGAAGCGCTACGCAGAAGCGGCGGGCTTGCCCCGGCGGACCGTCCTCGCACTGCCCGTCCTCACCCCGCGCCTGGCCGGACACTGGGTGAATCTCGTTACCCCTATTCCCCGGGCCATGGCGATGCCGTTGATCGAATCCCTCCAGCACGACGCCATCACCGCCGAAGCGGACATTCACGACTACCTGCCGCAACCGGAAGTCGGCCTCACGGACTACAGCAGCGCCGTCGACCTTGCCCTCAACAAGATGAGTGCCGGGGAGGTGGAGACGAGCTGGGCGGGTGCTTCACTGCGCGACGCGGTTGCCGACCCGCTCCCCTCGGACCCGCAGTGGGCCGGCCATACCGTCTTCAAGGACGAGCGCACGCTCCACTCAAGCGCACCTGCCCCAGCTGTCTGGAAGGTGATCGAGGGCATCGGCGGGGAAAACGGGTGGTACTCCTGGCCCGTCGCCTGGGCCGCGCGCGGCTGGCTGGACAAGGTTGCGGGCGGGGTCGGTCTGCGCCGCGGACGCAGGCACTCCTCGGATTTAATGGCGGGAGAGGCCCTGGACTTCTGGCGGGTCGAGGAGTTGGTGCGCGGCGAAAAGCTGCGCCTGCGGGCTGAGATGAAGCTTCCCGGGCGGGCATGGCTTGAGCTGTCGGTAGTGCCCGACGGCGGCGCCAGCGAATACCGCCAGCGCGCCGTCTTCTTCCCCCGCGGCCTGGCCGGCAGGCTCTACTGGCTCAGTGTGCTGCCGTTCCACGGCGTGGTCTTCGCTTCAATGGCCCGCAACATCACGCGAACGGCAGAGCGCGCGAGCCAGGAGCGGTGACAGCCGCAGGGCAGCTTGCACCGGGATCCCCAGCTAGCCCAGGGCGGGGACGGTGCGTGGCCGGACGATTGTCCAGAGAAACACGATTCCAAGGGCGATGCACGCCGCCATGACCGCAGCCATGGGTGTCGCTGAAGCAATGCCGAGGACACCGACAATGGGTGAGATGACACCGGCGAGCCCGAAGGTCGTCGCTCCAAGGAGCGACGCCGCGGTGCCGGCCTGGGCGCCGTGGTTGGCGAGTGCGAGCACCTGCACGCACGGGAAGGTGAAGCCCGCCGCCGCGATGTAGAACCAGAGCGGAACAGCTGTGCCCCAGAAACCCAGCTCCAGGTAGTCGAAAAGGATCATCAGCATAGCCATCGCGAGCATCGCTACTGTGGAGCAGGCAATGATCCACTGTGGACCCACCCTTCGGACAATGCGTGCACTGGTCTGGACGGCCGCGACAATGCCCAGCGAGTTCACAGCGAAAAGCAGTCCGTACTGTTGCGGATCGAGTCCGTACACGTCCTGGAACAGGAACGGGGACGCTGAAAGGTAGGAGAACAGGCCCGCAAAGTTCATGCCGCCGACCAGCAGGATCCCGATGAAGATCCGGTCGGTCAGAACCGCCCGGTACCGCTGAAGCGCCGTGGACGACGACGCCTTCCGCCGGTCCGCAGGAAGCGTCTCGATGATGAACAGCGTGACGGCGAGGATCACCAGGAACCCGTACGCGGCGAGGAACCAGAAGATCCCGGGCCAGGGCATGACGACCAGCAATTGGGATCCGATCACCGGCGCAAAGATGGGCGCCATGCCGTTCACCAGCGCCATATAGGAGAGCATGCGGACCAGCGGGTAGCCGCTGAAGAGATCACGGATCATTGCCATGGCCACGACGCCGCCACCGGCGGCGCCGACGCCCTGCAGCACCCGGAAGATCATGAGCATGCCGATATCCGTGGACAGTGCCGCACCAAGGGAGGCAACGACGTGCAGGGCGGTAGCAATGATCAGCGGAAGCCGCCGGCCCACCTTGTCGCTCAACGGCCCCACGAGCAGCTGGCCCGCTGCGAACCCCACGATTGTCCCGGTCAGAGTGAGCTGCACAGCCGCTTCAGAGACGCCGAGGTCATCCTGCAGCGCAGGGAACGCGGGCAGGTACAGGTCGATAGTGAAGGGGCCGAGGGCGGTCAGGGTGCCAAGTATGACAACGTAAATCAGCTTCTGTCGCCGGGTGAGGGCGTCACCGGGATGCGTGATGATGCTCAACAGATACCTAACTGGCGCGTGTGCGGATGCGGGGAAAACACACTGCGACGCTGCAGGCGGGAAATTTGGAGCGCCGTCGAACACAGCAGGGTGGTTGCCACGGCGAATCAATCCTATCTTAGAGCCCGCGCAACACGTTCGTAAGCCCTTGTGACAGCAGTAGGCTGCTCCAGGCGTGCTTAGCAGGCTCGGGGTTCGCCGTAGGGTGAAATGCGCCTTGGAGGGCGAACGGGGTAGTCGAAGGGTCAGGAGAAAGCCACGTGAGAGTCGAGGACCGGAAGCACAGCGAGCCTTCGGGTACGGTACAACCGCACATGGGGAAGGTCATCGGCGTCAGCGTCGCTGCCGCCGTGGGCGGACTCCTGTTCGGCTTTGATACCGCTGTTGTCAACGGCGCGGTCGACGCCGTCCAGGAAAACTTCGGCCTCGGCGAAGCGGTCCTGGGATTCACCGTCGCAATCACCCTGCTCGGCTGAGCAGCCGGCGCCTGGTCCGCCGGAGGACTCGCGGACCGTCTCGGCCGCAAGCGCGTCATGTTCGGCGCTGCAATCATCTTCCTGGTCAACTCGCTCGGTTCACGCTTCGCGGTCAGCGAGTGGGACTTGATGCTCTGGCGTCTCATCGGTGGCGTTGCGATCGGTATCGCATCCGTCATCGCACCGGGCTACATCGCCGAGATCGCCCCTGCGAAGTGGCGCGGCGGCCTGGCCTCCATCCAGCAGCCGCCCACGTGCTGTTGCGCGTCACCGGTATCAGGGACACTTCAGCCAAGCTGGCGGAGATCCGTTCGACCCTCAGGATGGAGGAAACGACGAACCTCCGGGATCTCCGGGGGTCGGTCCTCGGCCTGCAGCCCATACTCTGGGTGGGCATGGTGGTCGCAGCCCTGCAGCAGATGGCCACCGGAGAAGACGTCGTACTGCCGGGGCTTTGGGGACCCGTAGCCCTGATCGGCGCCAACGTCTTCGTCATTTCTTCGCGGCGACCTGGGGGCCGGTGATGTGGGTGACGCTCGGAGAAATGTTCCCGAACAAGGTGCGTTCCATCGCCCTCGGCGTGGCCACCATGGTGAACTGGATCTTCAACTTCATCGTGACGCTCGCATTCATGTGGGTCAGCGAGAACCTTGGCGTGTGGATCATGTATGCGGTCTTCACCGTCTTCGCCGTCGTCTCCTTCTGGTTCGTCAAGACGCACCTCGAGGAATACGCGGGCCGTGAACTGGAGGACCGGGATGAACTGGTGCCCGCTGAAAGAGGCGTTTGACGCCCGTGCAGGCGAGAAATATGCGTCGGTGGTAATTTTGGGACAGTTGCGCAGGATGAACGAATGGGAGCAGGGCATATGGAGAGCTCGACGAGCACGCGGGTAAAGACGAGCACGCGGGTAAATCGGTCCAGCGGTTCGCCGTCGGTAATCGGCCTCATCAGATTGCTGTTGCGGCTGACCCCGCGTCAGTTCGGCGATGAAGTCTCACTAGCCCGCGAGCAGCTCAAGCAAAAGGGCATCACGGCAGGCGTTGCAGCGGCTTTCTTCGCTGTAGCGCTTGTTTTTCTTGCTTTCCTGGCTGTTGCCCTCATCGTTGCGGCAATCATGGGCCTTGCAACGATCATGCCCGCCTGGCTCGCCGCGTTGTGTTTCGCTGCGCTGTTCCTCATCATTGCGGTGATCGCGGGTCTGATGGGCTACTCCAGGTTCAAGAAGGCACTGCCGCTCCTGCCCGAGGACGCCATTCGCGGCGTCAGGTATGACATCGGGGTGCTCAAGGAAGGCCGCAGGTTCAACCCGGCAACGCTCGACGTCAAGAAGTCCGCAGAGGAAAAGAAGGCCAAGCACAAGGAGACCGGGGAGCCCAAGCCGCCAACGCCGTCGTACACCGAGCTGCGCAGCCGCTCCGGACGCCGCCGCGACCACATCGCCGAAACGCGCGATCATCTCGGCCGCGAACTGGACTTCAAGTCGCAGTTCACCCGCACCACCTCACGGGCACGTACCGCAGCGGTACAGGTAAAGTCCGCCCGCGATGCCAAGCGCATCCAGAGCAGCTCCCCGCGGGCTGCCCACGTTCCGGTGCGCCACAACCCGCGATACAATCAGACCCTCGCCGACCGGTGGAAGCCGCTCAGCGTCGTCGCCGCTTCCGCCGCTGCAATCGCTGTGATGGTGCGTCGGCTCGTCGAAAAATAAGCGTCGCACCCCCGTTTGGGGCGCGCCGTCCGCTGCCGGGTAAATGCAACCCTGCCTGCATAATGGGAGCGGAGGGACAGTGATCAGACTAATTGGCGCCGGGGGAAAGCCTGGGCGGACTCCTGCCGAGTTGAACACTTTCTGGACCGTGCCCAACATCATCACTGTGGTCCGGTTCCTCGGAGTCCCACTCTTCGTACTGTTCATCGTGCAGAGCCAGTATGCCGCCGCTGTGATCACCCTGGTGCTGCTCGGCTCTACGGATTGGATTGACGGCTACGTGGCCCGCCGGTTGGGCCAGGTCTCCCCGATCGGCAAGTGGTTGGATCCGCTGGCGGACCGGACTGCACTGATCGTCGTTGCCGTGACCTTCGTAGTGGACGGGGTTGCGCCCATCTGGCTGGTGTTGGCCATTGTGATCCCCGACGTCATCCTCATCATCAATGCGCTGATCCTCTTCCGCGGACGTTTGTCCCTGCCGGTGTCAACCATCGGCAAGATCCGGACCGCGCTGCTGCTCGTCGGAGCGCCGCTTCTGCTCCTGCAACGGGTCGAGGGATTCGACCAACAGTGGCTGGCGATCACGTCCAGCACGCTGCTGATCCTTGGGTGCATCGGTCACCTCATCGCGTTCTTCGGGTACTTCATCGCGGCCCACCGCTTGTACCGGCAGGAGCGCACCCCATGATGAGAGCAGGCACATGGCCTGGGTAGCGGTCCTCCTGGCGCTGCTCGGCGCATGCTTCCTCGCATACGGCGCCCAGCGCCAAGGCAGCGCTGTGCGCTCAAACACCGGTGGCCTGTCACTGAACTCCACCGGGTTCATGCGATTGCTGCGCAATCCGCGGTGGATCCTCGGGCTGATCCTGCTCGGCGCCGGAATCGTCTGCAACGTCATCGCGCTCAGTCTGGCCAGCCTCACCGTCGTGCAGCCTATCGGGGCTATCGCGCTGGTCATCACCACAATCGTGAACTCCAGGGACCAGGGCGTCCGCATCAACCGGGCCACCGTCGTCGCGATTTCCCTGTGCGTCACCGGCAGCGCATTGTTCGTGCTGCTGGCACTCAACGTGACGCGCAAGAACCACGTCGTCCTGCCCGACCAGGAACTCACCGCGGTCCTGCTGCTGAGCATCGCCGTCGCACTGTTCGGCACCCTCGCGGCCTTCTTCAAACGGCGGCTCAGTGCGTTCGCCTACATTCTCGGTGCCGGAGTGCTCTTCGGTTTCGTAGCCGTGCTGATCAAGATCATCGCCACGCACCTGCTCGATCCGAACGGCCGGTTCTTCCTGAATGTCCCCCTCTACAGCGTGATCGCGATCATCGCTGCAGCAGGACTTGGCTCCTGGTTCGTGCAGAGCGCCTACGCAACAGGCCCGCCGGACCTCGTGATCGCAGGCCTGACGGTAATCGATCCGATCGTGGGAATCGCCGTCGGCATAGTCGTGCTGGGAGAACTTCAGCCACACGTTGAATCAGTGATCGCAATTGCCATGGGTGCGGCCGCCATCGTTGCTATTGTTGGAGTAATAGCCCTGTCGCGCCACCATCCGGATGTGGTCAAGCGCCAGAAAGAAGCACGACGGCGGTAACGCCGGTGACTTCTCCCACCGTTGCCAACCCGAGGACTACTTCGTGACTGATACGGCAGTAGATGCGCCGCTGACCATCCTCATCGCCGCGGATACTTACCCGCCGCACGTGAACGGGGCAGCCCAGTTCGGATACCGGCTGGCCAAGGGCATGACCGCACGCGGTCACAACGTCCACGTCCTGGCTGCGAACCCCAACAATGGGAAGAGCTTCACCGAGCCGGGAGGTGAGTGGACGGTGCACCGTCTCCGCTCGCACTCGGTGCCCACGCACGAGTACTGGCGAATCTGCCTGCCCTGGGAGATCAAACGCGATGTCAGCATGCTCTTCGACCGGGTTCAGCCCGACGTCGTGCATATCCAGTGCCACTACATGGTCGGTGAGTATGCGCTCTATGAGGCGGTGAAGCGCGGCATCCGTGTGGTCGCTACCAACCACTTCATGCCGGAGAACCTGAACCCGTTCCTGCCGTTCCCCCAGTGGTTCAAAAACATCGTTGCGAAGAATTCGTGGCGCGATATGGGCAGGGTAATGGGAAAAGCCGACGTCGTCACCACACCCACTCCGCTTGCCGCCAAGGCAATGCACGAGCACGCTTTCCTCCGCAAGGTCCTGCCGCTGTCGAACGGCATCGATGCGGCGGCGTACGAGGCCAAGCCGGGGGAGCGGATTGAGCGTCCCGACTATCCGATCGTCCTGTTTGTGGGGCGCCTCGCCGAAGAAAAGCACGTGGACGTGCTCATCGACGCCGTGGCGAAGACGCCCAAGGAGCTGAACCTGCATCTGGAGGTCGTGGGCGGCGGCGAGGTGAAGCCCGCGCTGCAGGCCCAGGCAAAGCGGCTGGGGCTGCAAGACCGCGTGAAATTCCACGGGCTCATTGACGATGAGCAGCTTCGTCAGACGTACCTTCGGGCAACCATCTTCTGCCAGCCCGGCACCGCCGAACTGCAATCGCTCGTCACCCTCGAGGCAATGTCCGCTTCCACGCCGGTGTTGCTCGCAAATGCAATGGCTCTGCCGCACCTCGTGGAAGAGGGCGCCAACGGGTATCTGTTCACGCCGCACGACAGCGCAGAACTGGGTCGACGGCTCACGGAGATCGCCTCCATGCCCGAGTCCGAGCGAGAGCGGATGGGCAAGATGAGCCGCTCCATGGTTGAGAAGCACAGCATAGAAACCACCCTCAAGACGTTCGAGGACCTTTACCTCGGCCGGTCCCACGAGGCTGAAACGGTCTAGCCCGCCTAATTCACTGCCGCAGTCGTGGCTAGAATAGGTTGCGCCGATGAGTTGTCGGTGCTGCGGGGCTGTAGCTCAGCCGGTTAGAGCAGCGGACTCATAATCCGTTTGTCGTGGGTTCAAGCCCCACCAGCCCTACAGATAGCGAAGAACCCCGGTCCTGGAGGGCCGGGGTTCTTTGTGTCACCGAATCAGCTGGCACTAGAAGTTACTGGCGGGTAACATAGCGGTCAGGTGTGTTGCGCCACGAGGGCGCGGACCGTCCCGGCGCTGGTGCGCGTCGGCTGACTGATGGTGAGGAACGTTCATGGGTGGACCCGCTCTCGATGCTGACACTCTGCCGTACGCTGACGGCGACTTCTACTTCTTCGAGCAGTTGCTCGCCCCCGAGGAGCGCAACCGGCTCCATGAGGTCCGGGAATGGCTCGCCCAGGAGGTGCGCCCGCACGCATCACGATGGTGGAACGCCGGAGTATTCCCGACAGAGCTGATCCCGCGGATCGCGGAGCTGGATATCGTCTCTCCCGTGAAGCGGCTCGGGTACTCGAATCTCTTCGCCGGCCTGCTCCACGCCGAATTCACCCGGGCGGATACCTCCATCGCGACGTTCATGGGCGTCCATGACGGCCTGTTTGCCGGTTCCATCGAGACGCTCGCCTCACCCGAGCAGCAGGCGGAGTGGCTCCCGGATATCTACGCCATGAAGAAGATCGGCGCCTTCGGCCTCACTGAACCACTGGGCGGTTCGGATGTTGCCGGCGGTACGCGGACCACGGCGGAGCGCAGCGGAGACGGCTGGGTCCTCAATGGCGCGAAGCGCTGGATCGGCAACGCAACCTTCTCTGACTGGGTAGTCATCTACGCCCGTGACGTCGCCGACAACCAGGTCAAAGGTTTCATGGTCGATACCTCGCTTCCGGGTTACAAGGCTACGAAGATCGAAAACAAGACGGCGCTGCGAACGGTTGAGAACGCCGACATTCTGCTGGAGGGCCTACAGATCAGCGACGACTATCGGCTCACCGGCGCCAACAGCTTCAAGGATACAAACAAGGTACTGCGCATCACCCGTCTCTCAGTTGCATGGCAGGCCGTCGGGCAGCAGTTGGCGGCGTTTGATGTCGCCCGCCGGTACGCAGTGGAGCGCCAGCAGTTCGGGCGTCCACTCGCGTCCTTCCAGCTCATCCAGCAGCAACTGGTCGAGATGCTGGGTAACACCGTCAGCTCTCTCGGCATGATGGTGCGTCTTGCCCAGTTGGCCGACGACGGCGGTGCCCGCGACGAGCAGTCAGCCCTCGCCAAGGCATTTACCACCGCCCGCATGCGGGAAACCGTCGCACTGGGGCGCAGCATCCTCGGCGGCAACGGCATTGTCACCGATTATGAGATGGCCAAGATTTTCGCTGATGCCGAAGCCGTCTATTCCTACGAGGGAACGTACGAAATCAACTCGCTGGTTACGGGGCGCGCGATCACGGGAATTGCCGCCTTCGTCTAGGTCTGCGGTTCGCCCGGCTCCGTTAGAGGAAGCAGGACAGACGGGCGCCGGTCCGAGACGAAGGGGAGCGGATTGACGTACTCCCCGTTGTCCCGCACGCCCCAGTGCACACACAGGCCGGGACAGTGAGGTTCGGTGCTGATGCGCCCGACCTCCTGCCCGGCCTGCACGATTTCTCGTTCTGCAACTGAAGCGGTCACCGGTTCAAAGCTGGACAGGAATCCGTCGCCGTGGTCGATCGTCAGCACCGGCCGGTCCACCACAGTGCCGACGAACACCACTTTGCCATCGGTGGGGCTGAGGATCACGCCGTCCGATGCGCCGAGATCAACGCCGCGGTGCCCGGCCATCCACGGCTGCGGCGGCCGGTCGAAATGCCTCAACACCGGCGGAGTGTCATGCAGGGGCCACTCCCACTGCCCCTCGGCCGTTGAGGAGGCGGGCGCCGGCGGGCCCAGGGGAATCAGGAGGGTCACGATGGCCAGTCGCTGGAGCGCGTTGTGTAAAACAGTCACCTCCTCACTGTGCTGTGCGTTGATGGTGAGCGACCGTCGTCGTGCGCGCATGTGGACACAATCAGCGATATCGGTGGCATGTGGAGCAGGGGATGGGGGCGTCCAGTGGCAGTCAGGAAGGGTTACCGGCTGTAGTACACTTGGTGAAGCAGTTCTCCGTATGCTGTCGTGCCATAAAGTTTCTCATTGGTGTGCCGCGCGTCGGGAACTGACTACGCGTGTCCTGATTCGCGGGCAGCCCATCGTTGAGCTTTCAGCAGTGAGCGCAGGTCCCGGGAACACTGCCCCAGCGGTCCGGAGAAATCCGGTATGGAGGAGTGAGCCACCCGGCTGACGGACGCCAGGACCCCGCGTCGTCCGCGGGATAATAACCGTCAAACCGGCAGAACACAGCAATGCCTGTGCTGCCCTACGAAAGGAACGACATGCCAGTCGTTACCATGCGCCAGCTGCTCGACAGCGGCGTTCACTTCGGCCACCAGACCCGTCGCTGGAACCCGAAGATGAAGCGCTTCATCTTCACGGAGCGCAACGGAATCTACATCATTGACCTGCAGCAGTCGCTGTCCTACATCGACCGCGCCTACGAGTTCATCAAGGCAACGGTCGCGCACGGCGGAACAGTTCTGTTTGTCGGCACCAAGAAGCAGGCCCAGGAAGCGATTGCCGAGCAGGCAACCCGCGTTGGACAGCCCTACGTCAACCAGCGCTGGCTGGGAGGCATGCTCACCAACTTCCAGACCGTTTCCAAGCGCATCCAGCGCATGAAGGAACTTGAGGAAATCAACTTCGAAGATGTCGCCGGTTCCGGCCACACCAAGAAGGAACTCCTCCTGCTGCAGCGCGAGCTGACCAAGCTGCAGAACAACCTGGGCGGTATCCGCAACCTCACGAAGGCTCCGTCCATCGTCTGGGTTGTCGACACCAAGAAGGAGCACCTCGCGATCGACGAGGCCAAGAAGCTCAACATCCCGGTTGTCGCTATCCTTGACACCAACTGCGATCCCGATGAGGTCGACTTCCCGATCCCGGGTAACGACGACGCCATCCGCGCCGTCAACCTGCTGACCCGCGTTGTTGCCGACGCCGTTGCCGAGGGCCTCATCGCCCGCAACAACCGCGCCTCCGGTAACGATGCCGCCGCAGCTGAAGAGCCGCTCGCTGAGTGGGAGCGTGAGCTGCTTGAGGGTAGCGCCGCGCCCGCTGAGGAAGCTCCCGCTGCCGAAGCCCCGGCCGCCGAAGCTCCTGCAGCCGAGGAAGCCCCCGCTGCCGAAGCCCCTGCAGCCGAGGAAGCCCCCGCTGCCGAAGCCCCGGATGCTGTTGAAGCTCCTGCCGAGGAAGCTGCAACCGGCGAGAGCAAGTAGTTTCAACGAAAGGGTGCGGGACGTCAAAGCCCGCACCCTTTCGCTTGTGCCGGAGCCTGGATCCGGAGAACTTTCACGCAAATTATCTTTGACGAGAAACCACATCTGAGGAGTTCAAATGGCAAACTACACTGCCGCTGACATCAAGGCTCTCCGCGAACGGACCGGCGCCGGAATGATGGACGTGAAGAAGGCTCTCGACGAGGCCAACGGCGATGCCGACAAGGCCATGGAGCTCATCCGCATCAAGGGCCTGAAGGGTGCTACCAAGCGTGAAGGCCGTTCGACTGCCGAGGGCCTCGTAGCCGCCAAGGTCGAGGGCAACGTCGGCGTCATGGTCGAGGTCAACTGCGAAACCGACTTCGTCGCCAAGGCCGGGCCGTTCATCGAGTTCGCCAACAAGGTGCTCGCTGCCGCCATCGAATCCGGTGCGTCCGACGTCGAGTCGCTGCTTGCCCACACGGTTGACGGCAAGGCCGTCTCGGAGCACGTCATCGAAGCCGGTGCACTGCTCGGCGAGAAGGTGGACATCCGCCGCGTGGCACGTGTCGAAGGTGAAATCGTTGACGCCTACCTGCACAAGACGTCCAAGGACCTCCCCGCACAGGTAGGCGTGCTCTTCGCCGTCGAAGGCAGCGGAGATGCGGCAGCTGAGGCTGCACACGACGTCGCCGTTCACATCGCGGCCTACTCACCGACCTACCTCACCCGTGAGGACGTTCCGGCAGAGTTGGTCGAGACCGAGCGCCGCATCGCTGACGAGACAGCGCGTGCAGAGGGCAAGCCCGAGGCCGCCCTGTCCAAGATCGTCGAGGGCCGCCTGACCGGCTTCTTCAAGGAGGGCGTACTGGTTGATCAGGCGTTCGCCAAGGACGCCAAGAAGTCCGTGGCGCAGGTGCTGAAGGAAGCAGGAGTGGAGCCTAAGGAGTTCGCTCGCTTCCGGGTGGGTGCCTAAACAGTTGTTGTTGGGCCCTCGCGGGTCCGTGTTTCTTTGAGATGATGGAGGGGTGGTCGCCACGGTGGCCGCCCCTCCGTCATGTCCGGTGACACATCCTGCACCGAACCTGCAAGACTGATCCCAATCCATTCATTCGAGATATGCCTGCCGAAGCGAAGACGCTTAGGCAGGCGAGTTCCACCTGATCTGCATTGAGCATTCAGCGCAGCAAGCAATTCAAACGCACGCACGACAGCCCCTGGAGGCATCATGGAGAAATACGATAAGGCTGACCAGAGCGGATCCCCTAGACGGCGCGTGCTGTTGAAGCTTTCCGGAGAAGTCTTCGGCGGCGGAAAGCTTGGAGTGGACCCCGAGATGGTGCGGGGGATCGCTAAACAGATTGCCGCGACCATCGGTGAGGTCGAAGTTGCCATTGTGGTCGGTGGCGGAAACTTCTTCCGCGGCGCCGAACTCTCCCAGAGCGGCATGGACCGTTCCCGTGCGGACTACATGGGCATGCTCGGCACCGTGATGAACTGCCTCGCGCTACAGGATTTCCTCGAACAGGCAGGTGTCGAGACCCGCGTGCAGAGCGCCATCACCATGGGGCAGGTAGCGGAAGCGTATATCCCGCGGCGCGCGATCCGGCACCTTGAGAAGGGCAGGGTCGTAATCTTCGGTGCAGGCGCCGGCCTGCCGTACTTCTCCACAGACACGGTCGCCGCCCAACGCGCTCTGGAAGTCCGCGCCGACGTCGTATTGATGGCCAAGAGTGGTGTGGACGGCGTCTACACCGCCGACCCGCGCAAGGACCCCAGCGCCCAGAAGCTGGACGCGCTGTCCTACGACGACGCGCTGAGGCAGGATATCCGGGTAATGGACCAGACGGCGATGACCATGTGCAAGGACAACAACCTCTCCATGGTGGTCTTTGGCATGGAGGGCGAGGGCAACGTCACCAGCGCGATCATGGGCGAGCGGATCGGCACGGTCGTCACCGCCTGACCGCCGCGCGCCCGTGGACGGTCCCAGCGTATCCCCGGCTGTGAACTAGGATTATCAACTGAATCGGACGCTGGAGAAGCAGCGGATTTCGAACCAAAGGAGAAATCGTGATCGAAGAGACTATGTCAGAGGCCACCGAGCGAATGGACAAGGCCGTCGAGGCTGCGAAGGAAGACTTCGCGACCGTCCGCACCGGCCGTGCCAACCCGTCCCTGTTCTCGAAGGTTGTCGTCAACTACTACGGTTCACCCACGCCTCTCCAGCAGCTGGCCTCCTTCCAGAACCCGGAAGCCCGCACGCTGCTCATCACGCCGTTTGACCGGTCCGCGCTCAGCGACATCGAAAAGGCACTGCGCGACTCCGATCTTGGAGCGAACCCGTCCAATGACGGAAACGTGATCCGCGTGGTCCTCCCCGAGCTGACCGAGGAACGGCGCAAGGAATACGTCAAGCTGGTGCGCGGCAAGGCCGAGGACGCCAAGATCCAGATCCGGAACATCCGCCGCAAGGCGAAGGACGGGATCGACAAGGCGGTCAAGGACGGCGACGCCGGCGAAGACGAGGGTGCCCGCGCCGAGAAGGACCTGGACGCACGGACGAAGTCCCACACCGACACCATCGACGACATGCTCAAGCGCAAGGAAACAGAGCTGCTCGAGGTCTGATGAGCGACCCCCAGCCTTCTACCGAGGCTGGCCGCACGCCTGCCGCTGACGCTGCGCACAAGGCGGCGGCCGGCTCACCGGACGCTGGCGTCCTGCCTAAAAGGCGTGCTCTGCGCGAGGCAGCGAAAACCCGCGGAGTCAGCCTGTTCAAGCGCCGTCCGGCGCGCGCCAAGTCCGGAGAAAACTCACGTGCGGGACGGAATCTCCCCGCGGCCATCGTCGTCGGAGTTGCGTTGCTGGTATCGCTGCTGGTGGGGATGCTGTTCCTGCCGCTCGCGTTCGTCGCGCTCACCACGATGATCGGCGTCGTCGGCGTCTGGGAAGTGGGCAGGGCGCTCGAGGTCCGGCAGATCAAGGTGCCCACAGTGCCCGCTGTGGCAGCCGGCGTCGCGCTTCCGTTCGCCGCCTACCTGGGTGGCCCTGAGGCGCTGGCCTTCGCGACGGTGGTATCCGTAACGGCACTGGCATTGTGGCGCAGCCTCGACCCTGCGCCCGATGCCGCGCGAAGCATCATGGCGGGAACCTTCGTTCTCCTGTGGGTGCCGTTCCTCCTCAGCTTTGCGATGCTGCTGCTTCAGGAGCCCTCGGGCGCGATAAAGGTCGCCACTCTGCTGTTGCTCGTGGTATCGAACGACACCTTCGGCTACCTGATAGGCGCATTCTTCGGTAAGCACGCCATGGCGCCGCGCATCAGCCCGAAGAAGTCCTGGGAGGGCTTCGGCGGGTCGATCGGGGGAGCGATGGTGGTCGGCGTCCTCGCGGTGGTGTTCCTGCTGGACCGGCCGTGGTGGGTGGGTATCTGCCTGGCGGTTGCCGTCGTCGCCGCAGCCACTGCCGGAGACCTCGCCGAGTCAATGATCAAGCGTGAACTCGGCGTCAAGGACATGAGCAGTCTCCTGCCCGGGCACGGGGGTGTGATGGACCGCCTCGATTCGATCGTTTTCGCCTCACCGGTTGCCTTCCTGCTGTCCGTTACATTGTTACCCGGAGCACTGTAAAACCGCACGACCGTGCGTCGTGACCGCGTCTGACCGCGTCGGAACTAGGAAAGAGAACGCACAACCATGGATGGAGCACGCAACGGCAGCTCGCCGTTTGCCCGTGTCGGCCGGCGCGAGTATGGCTACAACGCCAGGCAGGTCGACAAGTTCCTGACCCGCGCCCGTACCTTCTACAACTCCGACGGCGCTGACGGCGACCCGGTCACCAGCTCCGACGTCCGCACCATGGCTTTCGATCCTGCCCGTGGCGGGTATGAACCGCGGGCCGTTGACGCAGCGCTGGACCGGCTGGAGGATGTTTTCGCCCAGCGGGAGCGCAACGCCCTCATCGAGGCGAAGGGCGAACAGGCATGGCTCATGCAGATCGGACGCATCTCGGCTGTCCTTCGCGGCCGGCTGCACCGACCTCCGGGTGAGCGTTTCCGGCGTCCGTCGCGGAAGAATGCCACCAGCTACAACATCGAAGATGTGGATGCTCTCTGCAACGAACTGCTGGGCTATTTCGAGAACGACATGCCCCTCAGCGTCGATGTGGTCCGCCGGGCGGTTTTCCGGGAAGCCATCGGCCGGGACGGTTACGAGGAAACCCAGGTGGATGCCTTCCTCGACCGCGTGGTCGGGCTCATGGCAGCCATTGATTAATCAGGTCTCGCGTACCGGCGTTCAGGCAATCTCAGGCGTATGCAGCCGCGCGAGCACCCGCGACGTGTTCTTCGGCCTGCGCCGGGCGGTCAGGCGTGACACCACAATGGTGATCGCGAATGCCGCCGGAACCGTCCAGAGGGCGGGCAGCCGAAGCCACTGCGGCGCCTGATCGACGCCCAGGACGGCAGCCAGCAGGATTGAGCCGCCGCACAGGACTGCACCGGAGAGCATGCCCGCCATTGCGCCGGCGTCCGTGAGCCCGCGCCACCAGATGCCTAGCACCAGCAGCGGGCAAATGGTGGACGCCGTGAACGCGAACACCATGCTCACGCTGCCGGCCAGCGCGAGCGTGTCCGTCAGCAGGGCAAACCCCAGCGGAATGAGCGCCGAGACAACCGCCGCCCAGCGGAACCCCGACACACTCGCACGGAAAAAGTCCTGGCTCACCACGCCGGCGAGCGAGACGATCAGGCCGCTGGACGTCGAAAGGAATGCAGCGAACGCTCCGGCGGTGACGAAGGCCGAGAGCACGTCGCCGGTAGGGCCGTCGAAAATGCGGCTCGGCAGCAGCAGTACGGTGGCATCGGCTGCTCCCTGCACTGCCAGGTCGGGCGTGTGTATCCTGCCAAGCACCCCGTAGAGGGTGGGAAACAGGTAAAACACGGAGAGCAGCCCCAGCACAATGAGGGTGGTTCTGCGCGCCGATGCTCCGTCGGGATTGGTGTAGAAGCGCACGAGCACGTGCGGCAGGCCCAGGGTACCGAAGAGCAGCGCGATGACCAGGGAGAAGTTCTGGTACAGCGAGGCATCCGGCATGGCGTCGAGTCCGGAACTGAACACGGCGCCGTCGTTCGTCAGCGATTCTCCGGAGCCTGACAGTTGGATCAGGATGAAGACCACCGGAACGGCAAGTGCCGTCAGCTTAAGCCAGTACTGGAAAGCCTGAACGAAGGTAATGGAGCGCATCCCGCCGGTGATCACGCTCAGACACACAACGACGACGACGGCCACCGAGCCCACCCAGGACGGCAGGCCGGTGGTGATGCGCACCGTCAGCGCTGCACCGTGAAGCTGCGGGACGATGTAGAGCCAGCCGACCGCGATGACGAGGAGGCTGGTCACCCGGCGGACGTTGCGCGAGTCGAGGCGGGCCTCGGCGAAATCGGGGATGGTGTACGCGCCGGAGCGCCGCAGGGGAGCGGCCACGAACAGGAGCAGCATGAGGTATCCGGCGGTGTAGCCGATGGGGAACCAGAGGGCGTCCACACCCGAGAGCAGGATCAGCCCGGCCACGCCGAGGAAGCTGGCGGCGGAGAGGTATTCGCCGCCGATCGCAGAGGCGTTCCACCAGGGCCGCACGGTACGTGAGGCCACATAGAAGTCTCCGGTGGTGCGCGAGATCCGCAGCCCATAGATTCCGATCAGGACGGTGGACAGCGCGACGAGAACCAGCGACACATACCCGACAACCGGATTCAGTTCGGGGAACGTCACTGGTCGTCCACCAGGTCGCGGAAGCGCTGCTCGATGCGTCCGGCGCTTCGCACGTACAGAACGGCGCAGCCGATCACGAGCGGATAGATGCCCAGGCCGAGGACGAGCCAGGGGACGGGGACAGTTGCGATTGTCCACGTGTTGATCGCCGGGAAGACACTGAGCAGCACAGGGATGCCGGCGAGAATCACCAGGAAGCCGGACGCCACCACCGCGGCCAGCCTCAGCTGGGACCGGATGAGCGAGCGCACGAAGAGTTCCCCGACGTCGGACTGCTCAGCCATTTCCCGTGAGACGGGATAGGTTCCGGCCGGCCCCGTTGCAGATTGGGGTGCGGTGACACGGACCCGTGCCGGGCCGGGTTCAGGCTCTGACATGGTGTTACTGCCCGGGCCGCAGGCGCGTGGCTTCAAGCTTGCCGCGGATCTCGGACAGATGGCGCCGGCTCACCGGCAGTTCCGCGTCACCCACCAGCACGCTTGCCCTGCCCGTTCCGAGCTTGACCTGGGTCACCTGATCCATTGCCACCAGGTAGGAGCGGTGAGTACGCAGGAACCCGGCGTCAGCCCACTGCCGTTCGAGGTCATTCAGGGGAATCCGGATGAGGTAACTCGCCTCTGCGGTGTGGAGCCGTGCGTAGTCGCCCTGGGCCTGGACGTACCGGACCTCGTCGCGCCTGATCATCCTGCTGATGCCGCCCTGATCAACAGTGATGACCTCCGGGGTCGTGGCGCCGTCCTCCATCAGTTCGCAGATGCGGCGCACTGACTCGGTGAGCCTCTCGGTGCGGACCGGCTTCAGGAGATAGTCGACGGCGCGAAGTTCGAACGCCTCCAGCGCCCGGTCTTCATCTGCGGTGACGAAGACGACGGCGGGAGGCCGGCTGAAGCGCGAGATGACCCTTGCGATGTCCAGGCCGGACAGGGACGGCATGTGGATGTCGAGGAACAGCGCATCGATCGGGTGGCTCTGCAGGATCCTCAGGGCCTCGGCGCCGCTCGATGCCTGGTGGATGGTGTCGACCCGGGCGTCCTTGGACAGCAGGAAGCCCAGTTCTGCGAGTGCCGGAAGTTCATCGTCGACGATGACCACGTTGACCATGGTCCCAGATTACGCGGAAAGTTCAGCCGGCCACGTTCCTGTGCATGTGGTTGGGTATGGGTCCAGTGCGGATCAGGTCTGATGATCGGGCTGTGACTTGGGAATGCGCAGCGTGATCAGTGTGCCGGCGCCGGGCGCCGTGTCGATGATGAGGCCGTGGGCGTCGCCGTAAACCTGCCGCAACCTCGAATCGACGTTACGCAATCCGACATGGACGCCGTCCACATGCCCGGCAAGCACGGCGCGCAAGCGGTCGGGGTCCATGCCCACGCCGTCATCCTCAACTGTCACTTCGGCGTACGCGCCGGCGTCGTGTGCTGTGATGGTGATGTTGCCGGTTCCATCCTTAGAATCCAGGCCGTGCCTCACTGCGTTCTCCACCAGCGGCTGCAGGCTAAGGAAGGGGATGACGGTGCTGAGTACCTCCGGACCGATCTGCAGGCTGACCTTGAGCCGGTCCCCGAAACGCGCGCGTTCGAGGAGCAGGTAGCGGTCGATGGACCTGAGCTCCTCGGCCACGGTGGTGAAGTCACCGTGGCGGCGGAAGGAGTAGCGGGTGAAGTCGGCGAACTCCACCACGAGTTCGCGCGCCCGCTCCGGATCGGTGTTGATGAAGGAAGCGATCGCGTTCAGGGAGTTGTAGATGAAGTGCGGGCTGATCTGTGCGCGCAGTGCCCGAACCTCCGCTTCCATGAGCTGGGTGCGGGAGGAGTCCAGTTCGGCCAGCTCCACCTGGGTGGCCACCCACGCGCCGACCTCGTTGGTTGCCCGGACGAGCCCTGCGTTGACCGAGGACGCGAACGCGCCGACCGTTCCGACCACCCGCCCGTTCACGCGGATCGGCGCAACCACAGCCTCGGTCAGACCGTTCCTGTCTCCTGTCACATTTGCCAGCTTTGACTGCTTGAAGATCTGTGTGCGCCCGCTGGCCAGTACCTCCCGGGCAACGAGCATTACCTCCGGCGGCTCCGGCGCGGTCCCCTCCCACGCCAGGACGCCGTTGGCGTCCGTCACCAGCAGCGCCTGGCAACGCAGCAGGCCGCGCAGGTGCCTCGCGGCTTTCGAAGCACCGCTCGGCGTCAGGCCCGTTCGCAGGTGTTCCGATGCCAGGGCCGCCGTATGCAGTGTGGCGTAGGTGGCGCGATCGGCGTCGGAACCGAGATCACGGTAGGAGCGCGAGAACTTGAATCCCAGGACCGCCACTACCGCAAGGGTGATGGTAACGACGGCGGCCACAAGCGCGACGTCGACGGCAGGGCTGAGCATGGCTCAAGACTAACCGCGAACACCGGGACGAAATGCAACCGTTCGTCGCAACGGGGCACCGTTCACCGCACGTCGATGCCCGTTGAGCGACGTGCCCTCCCAAGGCCTTGGCACCCGCCCGCGGATTAATCCACAGTGATGGGAGTCACACTCCCGCGCCGTGTCCCGCCTTCCGCGGTGCCGAGCCCGCGTGGGAGCCCCTAACGAGGAGGTATCCATGGGTCCTGACCCATCCACGGGCGCACCGCCGTCCGCCCCGGTGGACTTCACGGAAGTCCAGCAGAGGCCGCAGTTCAAGGAACTCAGAAGGCGGCACCGCAGTTTTGTCTTTCCCATGGCCGCCGCGTTCCTGCTGTGGTACTTCCTGTACGTCCTGCTTGCGGACTACGCGCACGAATTCATGTCCACGCCCGTCTTCGGACACGTCAACATCGGACTGCTCCTCGGTCTCCTTCAGTTCGTTAGCACCTTTGCCATCACCATGTGGTACGTCAGCTACGCGAACAAGCGGCTCGACCCCATCGCGGAGGAACTGCGAAATGACCTCGAGGCCCAGGCTCCAGAGGTCTTCCAGGACGAGGGAGGCATCAAATGAGGCAGTTCCTGCCGTTGCAGACCGTAGAAACGACCACGGTCGGCGAGCCATGGCTCAACATCACCATCTTCGGACTCTTCGTTGCGATCACGTTGGTGATCGTGCTGCGCGCCAGCCGCAACAATAAGACCGCTGCCGACTACTACGCGGCAGGCCGGTCCTTCACCGGGCCGCAGAACGGGACGGCGATCGCAGGGGACTACCTGTCTGCTGCGTCCTTCCTCGGCATCGTCGGTGCCATCGCCATCAACGGCTACGACGGATTCCTGTACTCCATCGGGTTCCTGGTCGCCTGGCTGGTGGCGCTCCTGCTCGTAGCGGAGCTGCTGCGCAACACCGGCAAATTCACCATGGCGGATGTCCTGTCCTTCCGGTTGCAGCAGCGCCCGATCCGCATTGCCGCGGCCATCACCACCCTCGCCGTGTGCTTCTTCTACCTTCTGGCGCAGATGGCAGGCGCAGGCGGCCTGGTGTCGCTGCTCCTGGGCATCGACGACCGCCTGGGCCAGTCCCTGGTGATCACCGTGGTGGGCGCGCTCATGATCCTGTACGTGCTGATCGGCGGCATGAAGGGCACCACCTGGGTCCAGATCATCAAGGCCTGCCTGCTTATCGCCGGTGCCTTCGTGATGACGGTGTGGGTCCTGGCGCTTCACGGCTTCAATCTGTCAACCCTGCTCGGCGCGGCAATCGAAACCGCGGGCAACCCCGCGATCACCGGACCCGGCCTGCAGTACGGGGCAACCGGCACAACGCGCCTGGACTTCGTGTCGCTGGCCCTCGCGCTTGTCCTCGGAACGGCCGCCCTGCCGCACGTTCTCATGCGCTTCTACACCGTGCCTACCGCCAAGGAAGCCCGCCGATCGGTGGTGTGGGCCATCTGGCTCATCGGAGCGTTCTACCTGTTCACGCTGGTACTCGGCTATGGTGCCGGAGCATTGATCGGCGCAGACCGCATCAACGCTGCTCCCGGCGGCGTGAACTCGGCCGCGCCGTTGCTGGCCTTCGAACTCGGCGGACCGCTGCTGCTCGGAGTTATTTCGGCAGTCGCTTTCGCCACGATCCTCGCCGTGGTCGCCGGCCTCACCATCACCGCCGCAGCTTCGTTCGCCCATGACATCTACGCGAACGTTGTACGCCGGGGACAGGTTGATCCCGATGGCGAGGTGAAAGTGGCGCGGCGCACCGTCGTCGTCATCGGAGTCCTTTCCATCCTGGGCGGAATCGGTGCGCAGGGACAGAACGTCGCCTTCCTCGTTGCCCTGGCCTTCGCCGTGGCGGCAAGCGCCAATCTGCCGACAATCATCTACTCGCTGTTCTGGCAGAAGTTCAACACCCAGGGCGCGCTGTGGAGCATGTACGGCGGCCTGCTCACTGCGATCATCCTGATCGCATTCTCGCCGGTGGTCTCCGGCGGGGAAAAGTCAATGATCCAGACGGCGGACTTCTCCTGGTTCCCGCTCAGCAACCCGGGCATCGTCTCGATTCCGCTGGCGTTCTTCCTCGGCTGGCTCGGCACTGTGCTGGCCAAGCGTACGGAAGATGCGCAGAAGCAGGCTGAGATGGAGGTCCGGTCGCTGACCGGCGTAGGTGCCGAAAAGGCCACCAGCCACTAATCGGGGAAATATCGGAAGGGGCCGGAATCGTTTCGATTCCGGCCCCTTCTGTCGCCTCCGGCAGCTCTGCCCGGCAGGCCAGCGGTTCTAGTGGTCCGCGTGATCTGCCGGTTCGGGCAACGAGCCATGCTGGCCGTGAGGCACAGCGTGGTTGCCGGCCGTCGAGGCGGCGAGTCCCGGCGTCGTAATACCGGCTACCAGCACGGCTGAGAGGAAGAGCCCTCCGAGGAGC
The DNA here is from genome assembly GCF_058269075.1 of Arthrobacter sp. TJ-270. NCBI lineage: Bacteria > Bacillati > Actinomycetota > Actinomycetes > Micrococcales > Micrococcaceae > Arthrobacter > Arthrobacter sp. TJ-270. The sequence continues at coordinate 428,510 of NZ_JBZCNB010000002.1, forward strand.
TTGCCGGGTGAGACCGGCGTCGAGGGGAGCGTCCGTCCGGCGCGACGGCGCAGGGCACCGTGGCAGCCGAGCTGCAGGAGAACGAGCGCCAGAGCCGATGCCAGGGTTAGATCAAAATCCCGGTTGCCGACCGGCGCCAGCAGTGTATTCCAGGCAAGGACTCCCAGTACGACGACGCCGGCAACAGGAAGAATCCCGGGTACGGACACCGCCAGCAGCCTGCTCGCACGGTTCCGGCCGGGCAGGCCGCGCAAGGCCAGAATTCCCCAGGCGGTCAGTACCACCGCCCAAAGGCCGACGACGCCTCCGAGGACATGGTTCATGACAGTTCCCGGAGCCAGGAGCGCATCAGCCGCGAGCGCGAAGAAGGTCAGGCCGGAGCCGAGGGCCGTGAAGCCGGACAACAGGCCGAGCAGTTCATCAGCGGACCCTTGCCCGGCATCGGCATCGGCACGACGAGGAAGAGCGGGACGGACCCGCCCTTCCAGCGCAGCACTGTTCATGGACGTGTCGCCCGGACTACGCGGTGTGGGCGTGGGCGCGTGAGGTGCGGACGCTCTTGTCCTGCGACAGGCCTACGCCCAGCAGGAGAACGGCGCTCGCAAGGTGCAGGACGTTGTCCGCACCGTTGAGGGCGATGATGTTCAGCGAGGTGCCCACAAGGAAGAGCCCGAGGATTCCGACCAGCAGGTAGACGGCTCCGACGGTGGTGTTGACGCCCTTGGCGGCGTTCACCGACTTGAGGCCGGCCATCAGCAGGGCGGCGCCGATCGCCAGGTGAATGATGTTGTGGAGGGGGTTGACCTCGAAGATGATCAGCGTGTTGCCCTCGGTCGCGAAGAAACCGACGCCGGCGGTCACGAAAAATCCGAGGATTCCGACAAGCAGGTAGACGACGCCGAAGACGGTTGCGAGAAGACGGTTGGGGGAGGAGCTCATGGTGATGCCTTTCCGTTTGGTGTGTGCTCCGGAATGGAGCTCTGCACACCATTCGCGTCTACAGGCGTTCCGGATGGTTCCGCCTGCAGATCCGCGCGGTTACTCCTCTGATCCGCGCTCCAGCAGGGGCTCCATGCGGTACGGGATCAGCTCGTGCATCGCGAGGGAGGTGTCGCAGCGTTCCACACCGTCACACGCCAGGATCTTCCCGTTGATCCGGAAGAGATCCTCGGCGTCCACCGACACCACCCGCACGAGGATGTCCGCCTGCCCGGTCAATCCGTGAGCCTCCAGAACCTCCGGGATATCGGCCAGATGGCCGGTGATAGCCGCGAGCTTCCGCTGGTCCACATGGATCTGGATGAACGCGGTGAGGGGGTACCCCAGTGCCGCCGGGTTGATGCGGCGTTCGAAGGAGAGGAACGTCGAATTCTTCTCGAGACGGGTCATGCGTGCCTGCACGGTATTGCGGGAGAGTCCCAGCGTCTGGGCGAGGGCGACGACGGTCCGCCGAGGGTCACGTGCAAGGGCGAGCAGAAGCCGCGTGTCGGTACCGTCAGGGAGCTGCATACTGCGCAACGGTAGCACGGGCACGGGGTAGGAAATAGAGCATAATGCTCACTAAAACCAGAATCGGTTGTGCTGTGTGGGTCACGTGAGTATCGTCACAATTACCACGGGCAATGATGCCCCTCGGCCCTTTCACAGCGCCGGAGGACGCGGTTCGCGGGTGTGTGGGAACGCCGATGCTGCTAGCGAGAAGGATGAGTGAACGTGCCTCTGAACAATGAAGCGGACGCCGCGCAGGACGAGCCGGTACAGCTCATCTCGCCCCAGGGTGAACGACGCAGCAACGCCGTGTATGACCGCTGGGTCTCCGACATCGACGGCGCGGCTCTGCAGGCCCTGTACGAGGACATGGTGGTTGTCCGCAGGATAGACGCCGAAGCGACAGCACTCCAGCGCCAGGGCGAACTTGCACTCTGGCCGCCCTTCCTGGGCCAGGAAGCGGCGCAGATCGGCTCAGGCCGTGCGCTCCGCGAGGATGACTTCGTTTTCTCCAGCTACCGCGAGAACGCTGTCGCGTACTGCCGCGGCGTGGACCTCACCGACATCCTGAGGGTCTGGCGGGGTAACGCCTCGTCCGGCTGGGACCCCTATGCCATCAATATGGCCACGCCGCAGGTGATTATCGGAGCCCAGACCCTGCACGCCACCGGATATGCCATGGGCATCCTGAACGACGGCGCGGACTCCGTAGCCGTGACCTACTTCGGCGACGGCGCCACCAGCCAGGGCGACGTGAACGAAGCCATGGTGTTCGCGGCCAGCTACCAGGCCCCGGTCATCTTCTTCTGCCAGAACAATCAGTGGGCCATTTCCGAGCCGGTGCGGCTGCAGGCACATGTGCCCATTGCCCGCCGTGCACCCGGCTTCGGCATTCCGTCCGTTCGGGTGGACGGCAACGACGTGCTCGCCTGTCTTGCCGTCACCCGCGAGGCCCTCGACCGCGCCCGCACCGGCGGCGGCCCTACTTTCATCGAGGCAGTGACCTACCGGATGGGCCCGCACACGACGGCCGATGACCCAACCCGCTACCGTGACCCGAATGAACTCGAGGACTGGGCTGCCAAGGACCCCATCGCGCGCCTGGCCGGGCTGCTGGATGCACAGGGTCTCCTGCCCGCTGAGGTGAGCGATGCGGTCAAGGCCAAGGCCGACGACGTCGCGGCCCGCCTCCGGGAGGGCTGCATCTCCATGCCGGAACCGGCAGCGCTCGACGTCTTCAAGCACGTCTACAGTGAGCCCAACTCGTGGCTCGAGCGCCAACAGGACCAGTACGAGCACTACCTGACCTCATTCGAGGCCTCTGAGGAAGGGAGCCGCTGATGTCCACCATGACATTCGGCCGTGCCATCAACGCAGGTCTTCGCAGGGCCATGGAGGATGATCCGAAGGTCGTCCTCATGGGCGAGGACATCGGGAAGCTCGGTGGTGTCTTCCGCATCACAGACAGTCTGCAGAAGGACTTCGGGCCGCACCGTGTCCTGGATACGCCGCTCGCGGAATCCGGCATCATGGGGACGGCAGTCGGACTGGCCTACCGCGGCTACCGTCCCGTCGTCGAAATCCAGTTCGATGGTTTCATCTATCCGGCGTTCGACCAGATCGTGTGCCAGGTAGCGAAGCTGCACTACCGCACGCAGGGCGCCGTGAAAATGCCGCTGACCGTCAGGGTCCCGTTCGGCGGGGGTATCGGATCCCCTGAACACCACTCGGAGTCGCCCGAGGCCTACTTCACCCATACCTCCGGGCTGAGGGTGGTCAGTGTGTCCGACCCACAGGACGCCTACGTGGTGATCCAGCAGGCGATTGCCAGCAATGACCCGGTCCTGTTCTTCGAACCGAAGCGCCGCTACCACGTGAAGGGTGAGGTGGACGAGAGCGTCGACATCACCGCTACAAGCATGAACGACGCGCGCGTGGTCACCGAGGGCAGCGACGTCACGCTGGTCACCTACGGACCGCTGGTACCGACGGCGCGCGACGCTGCCATTGCAGCCTCCGACGACGGCGTCTCGGTTGAGGTGATAGACCTGCGTTCCCTTGCGCCGATCGATTTCGCGACGGTGGAGAAGTCCGTCCGGAAGACCGGGCGTCTGGTCATCACCCATGAGGCCCCGCAATCCGGCGGTCTTGGCGCGGAGATCGCGGCGAGCATCACCGAGCGCTGCTTCTACTATCTGGAGCACGCCCCCGTCCGCATCACGGGATTCGACATTCCGTACCCCTACTCCAAGCTGGAGTTCCACCATCTGCCGGACCTGGACCGGATACTGGACGGAGTTGACCGCGCCCTCGGCCGGCCGAACTCTCTGAGCGGACTGGAAGGATAGTGGCGCCGGTGATCAAGGAATTCCGACTGCCCGACCTCGGCGAAGGCCTGACTGAATCGGAGATTGTCGCCTGGCATGTCGCGGTCGGCGACACGGTGGAGCTCAACCAGGTCATCGCCGACGTCGAAACCGCGAAAGCGGTGGTCGAGTTGCCTTCTCCCTACGCCGGGATAGTCGCGAAGCTGCATGAGCAACCGGGGACCGTGGTGGAGGTCGGTTCACCGATTGTTTCCTTCGACGTACCGGGGTCCGGTGCCGCGGCCGGCAGCGAGGAAGCACCGGTGGAGAAAGATCCCGAGCCGGCCAAACGGGAGCCTAATCTCGTGGGCTACGGCGCAGCGGTTGAAAAGACGGGACGGCCCGCCCGGCGGGCCCGGCGCGGTGACTCGGCGAACGCCGCCGCTCCTGCCCAGACCGAGCAGGCTCCAGCTCCCGCTGGGACCGAGGAACCGGGTCCGGCCGTGGCCGATGAACCGGCTCCGGCAGCTGCCGTTGACGAGGCACCGCGGGAGCGTCCGCGGTCAACGCCGCCGGTGCGCAAACTCGCGCGCGATCTCGGCGTCGACCTCGCACAGTTGAACGGCACCGGTCCGGAGGGGCTCATCACCCGGGAAGATGTCCTGGCGGCACAGCAGGAAGGCCACCGCGAGGCGCAGCCTACGCAGGAAGCCGCCGCGCCGCCGCCGCGCGCTGCCGGCCAGCGGGAAACACGTACGCCGATCAAGGGTGTGCGCAAGCACACCGCCGCCGCGATGGTGGCCAGCGCCTTCACCGCGCCGCATGTCACTGAGTTCCTGACCGTGGACGTCATGGCGTCGATGGACCTCCTCGCCCGGCTGAAGTCGAGCAGGGCGTTCGCAGACGTCCGTATCACCCCGTTGGCGCTCGTAGCCAAGGCCCTATGTATTGCGCTGGACCGGAACCCCACGCTGAACTCGCGGTGGGACGAAGCCGCCCAGGAGATTGTGCAGCATCACTACGTGAACCTCGGCATAGCGGCGGCGACACCGCGGGGGTTGATGGTGCCGAATATCAAGGAGGCACAGGCGCTTGGTCTGCGTGAACTGGCTACTGCCTTGCAGGACCTGACGGACACCGCCCGTGCCGGCAAAACCAGTCCCGCAGACCTTTCCGGCGGGACCATCTCGATCACCAACGTCGGAGTCTTCGGGATCGATGCGGGAACGCCGATCCTCAATCCGGGAGAAGCCGCGATCCTCGCCATGGGCTCGGTACGGAAGGTGCCATGGGAGTATCAGGACGAGATTGCGCTGCGGCAGGTGATGACCCTGAGCCTGTCCTTCGATCACCGGCTGGTGGACGGCGAACAGGGATCTCGCTTCCTCGCGGACATCGGCACCATCCTGTCCGATCCCGGCATGGTCCTGACGATGGTCTGAGAAGTGCTGCGCAGCTCCGGCGGACCGGACGCCGTCCGAATCCGCCGGAGCTGCGCAAAATCCTCCGTGGGAATTACAGCTAGCGCAGCTCGAGGAGAAGTTCCTTGACCACCGCGCCACGCGCGTTGGCAAAGCCCTGCGTCTCGCCCACCTGCGTGAAACCGTAGCGCTCCAGGATGCGGATCGAGTTGGTGTTGTCGACAACAGCGCGTGCCCGCAACGGACGCTCCGTGAATTCCTCGAGGAACTGGCCGACTGCCGCCGTCGTAATTCCCTGTCCCCACCGGGCCTTGTCAATCCAGTAGCTGATTTCCGGGATGTCGCCGTCCCGGTAGGCAAGGATGCTGCCCACCACGTCGCCGTCAGCGACGATGGTGCGGACCGTGACGGTGGGATCATTCAGGATGTTTTGCCAGTGGTGGTTGAAGACACCCCGGTCCGAGGGGTTCTTGGCACTGAAGGCGGCCATGTGGTTGGCGCTGGGGTCTAGCTGGTGGGAGAAGAACTCATCCAGGTCGGAGGGTTCAACGGCGCGTAGCGTGATCACTGGAAGCTTTCAGGTAGGCGGAACTGGTTTATTTCAGCGAAGTTCTTGTGCACTCGATGTGCATCTCCTTCAGCGTACTAGGACGTGACGTGTCGGTGTCCTTCGCGTACTTACGCCGCAACGCTGAGGGCCGCCCAGGCCATCTCCTCAAGCAGCTGGCGCAGTTCAGCGGTGTCCTTGCTGCTGCGGCGACGGTGGGTGGAGTGCGGGGTTGAATTGATGAGTCCGAACGCGGCGTGGGCCTTGCGACGCAGGTGCGTCCTGTCCGGTCCTGTCGCCAGCTCGGCGAGGGCATCAACCCACACCTCGACGTAGCTGCGCTGCAGCGAACGCACGGTTTCCTGGTCTTCGTCGGTCAGCGAACTGAGGTCGCGGTCCTGCACCCGGATGACGTTGGCGTTGCGGAGGGCGAAGTCCACCTGAAACTCGATCAGGCCGCGTAACGCCTGCTCCGGGCTCGGGGATCCAGCGACAACTGCCCGTCCGCCCTCGAGCAGATCCTGGCTGACGCCGGCCAGCAGCGCCGCGAGGACCGCCGGCTTCCCGCTGAAATGCCGGTAGACAGCCGGCCCGCTCACTCCGGCTGCTGCGCCCAGGTCCTCGATCGACACCCCGTTGTAGCCGCGCTCGGCAAAGAGCTGCGCCGCGGCGTCCAGCAGTGCGGCGCGACGGGACGCCTTGGCCATGCTGCGGCCGGTCATCCGGGTAGGAGCTGGAGCGTCCATGCCCGCCTTTCGTGTCGGAGCGAACCGGGGGAGGGGAATGCCTCCATTCTGGTGGACAGTTCGGTTAATAGCTACTAACCTGAATTTGAGTTAATCCCCGCTAACTGAGTGGTTGCGCACGCGAATCCTGAGTGATCTGCGCACCGGAAGGACGTCAATGGAGACCCTGGCATCGCGACTTGACCCGAGCGCCGAAGCGTTCCGGCAGAACGACGCCGGTCAGCGGGCACTCGCCACACAACTTCGCGACCGTCTCGCCAGCACGGCATTAGGCGGTCCCGAACGCTCCCGCGAACGCCACGTCAGCCGTGGAAAGTTGCTGCCCAGGGACCGCATCGACCACCTGCTTGATCCTGGGAGCCCCTTCCTTGAGATCGCGCCGTTGGCCGCCAACGGTATGTACAACGATGAGAGTCCCGGCGCGGGGGTCATCGCCGGGATCGGCCTCGTTCATGGCCGGCACGTCCTCGTGATCTCCAACGATGCGACGGTCAAGGGCGGCACGTATTACCCGATGACGGTCAAGAAGCACCTCCGGGCGCAGGAAGTTGCGCTGGAAAACAACCTGCCCTGCGTGTACCTGGTGGACTCAGGGGGAGCATTCCTTCCGAAGCAGGACGAGGTATTCCCAGACCGGGAGCACTTTGGCCGGATCTTCTACAACCAGGCCACCATGTCCGCGCGCAAGGTCCCCCAGATCGCCGCCGTCATGGGCTCCTGTACCGCCGGTGGCGCCTACGTGCCTGCCATGAGCGACGAGACAGTGATCGTCCGGAACCAGGGCACCATCTTCCTCGGCGGCCCACCGCTCGTGAAGGCGGCAATCGGTGAGATCGTCACTGCGGAGGAACTCGGCGGCGGTGACGTACACGCTAAGACCTCCGGCGTCGTCGACCACCTTGCCGAAAATGACCAGCACGCCCTGGAAATCATCCGGGATATCGTCGCGACGCTGCCCAAGCCGGAGAAGGCTTGGACGCCTGACGTGCCCGAAGAGCCGGCCGTGGACATGGAGGGTCTCTACGGCGCCGTGCCGGTTGACGTCAATGCGCCCTATGATGCCCGCGAAATCATTGCGCGAATCGTGGACGGCAGCCGCTTCCATGAGTTCAAGAAGGACTACGGCACCACCCTCGTGACGGGCTTCGCGACGCTGTATGGCCATCGGGTCGGCATCGTCGCAAACAACGGTGTCCTCTTCGGCGAGTCCGCACTGAAAGGCGCCCACTTCATCGAATTGTGTGACCAGCGCGGCATACCGCTGATCTTCCTGCAGAACCTGTCGGGATTCATGGTGGGCCGTGACTATGAAGCGGGCGGCATCGCCAAGCACGGAGCCAAGATGGTCACCGCGGTGGCGACCTGCCGCGTGCCCAAACTGACCGTCGTCGTCGGCGGCTCCTTCGGCGCCGGCAACTATTCGATGTGCGGGCGCGCGTACTCGCCGCGGTTCCTCTGGATGTGGCCGGCCAGCCGTATCTCCGTCATGGGCGGCAACCAGGCATCGTCCGTCCTGAGCACGGTGAAGCGCGACCAGCTTGAGGCGCGGGGTGAGGAATGGAGCACCGAGGACGAGGAAGTGTTCAAGGCCCCGATCCGTGAGCAGTACGAGGCGCAGGGGAGTCCCTACTACTCGACCGCGCGGCTCTGGGACGACGGCATCATCGACCCGGCGGATACCCGCCGTGTCCTGGGCCTCGCGCTCGACGTCTGCTCTAACGCGCCGCTGCCGGAAACCTCCTTCGGCCTCTTCAGGATGTGAGCAGAATGCCAACCTCTCCAACACTCTTCGACACCGTCCTCGTTGCCAACCGCGGTGAAATCGCATGCCGCGTCATCCGGACGCTGCGTGCACTCGGTATCCGATCGGTCGCCATCTACAGCGACGCCGACGCCGGTGCACGCCACGTCCGCGAGGCAGACCAGGCCGTACGCATCGGCCCGGCCGCACCCACCCGGAGCTACCTCAATATCGAGGCGATCGTCGAAGCCTGCAAGGAGACGGGCGCGCAGGCGGTGCATCCCGGGTACGGGTTCCTGAGCGAGAACCAGGCCTTCGCCCGTGCGCTTGACCAGGCCGGCATCGTCTTCATTGGTCCCCGGGTCCACGCCCTGAACGTCATGGGCGACAAGATCAGGTCCAAAAACCACGTCAGCGGCTTCGGCGTACCGGTGGTGCCGGGCATCGCCGAATCGGGCCTGACCGACGAGGACCTCATCAACGCTGCAGACCAGGTCGGGTATCCGCTGCTGATCAAACCCTCGGCGGGCGGCGGAGGCAAAGGCATGCACGCCGTGGAGCGCCCCGAGGACCTTCCGGACGGCCTGCGGACCGCGCGCCGTGTCGCTGCCTCCGCCTTCGGCGACGACACGCTGTTCCTCGAGCGGCTCGTCCGCACCCCGCGGCACATCGAGGTGCAGGTACTCGCTGACACCTACGGCAACATCATCCACCTGGGGGAGCGGGAATGCTCCCTGCAGCGCCGGCACCAGAAAGTAATCGAAGAGGCCCCTTCCGCGCTGCTCGACGAAGCAACCCGCGCCCGGATCGGCGAGGCGGCCTGCAACGCGGCCCGCAGCGTCGACTACGTGGGCGCCGGCACAGTGGAATTTCTGGTCTCGGATGACGCGCCCGATGAGTTCTTCTTCATGGAAATGAATACCCGGCTGCAGGTGGAACACCCGGTCACCGAAATGGTCACGGGCGTCGACCTCGTCGAGTGGCAGGTGCGCATCGCGGCCGGCGAGAAGCTCACGGTTACCCAGGACGACGTCGTACTCACCGGCCACGCGGTGGAAGCGCGCGTGTACGCGGAGGATGCGGAAGCCGGCTTCCTGCCCTCGGCGGGCACCGTCGTCGACCTCGCCGAACCGGAGGGCGAGGGCATTCGCGTGGACAGCGCGCTGCTTCCGGCACTCGAAATCTCCCCGACCTACGATCCGATGCTCTCCAAGGTCATCGCGTGGGCCGACTCCCGCGCCGAGGCTCTCGACCGGCTGGACCGCGCCCTCGCACAGACCAAAATCGCCGGGCTGCGCACCAACGTGGAGTACCTGCGGCTGCTGATCAATGACGACGACGTCCGCGCAGGTCAACTCGACACCACCATGATCGAGCGGAAGCTTCCCCGCCTGGCCTTCCGGACGGCGACTGACGCCGAGATCGCTGCTGCCGCCGTCGTACTCGCCGGGGCGGTCTCCGCTGCTGGAAGCACAGGACAAGGCTCAGGCTCGCCCTGGCACACGAGGGACGGTTGGCGGATCGGTGGGGTACCGGCGGCAGTACCCGTGCGGCTTTCCGTCGGGAACACCGCGTCCCGGACGGTTCTCATCACGACCAGCGGTGAGCACAGCGTCGTGGACGTCGATGGAAACCGTCACAGGGTTTCCTGGCTGAAGGCAGGCAAGGTCGCAGAGGCGCCCCGCGCCGTCGTCGACGGCGTCACCCTCGACACGCGCCTCGTTCCCCACGGTTCCACTCTCTGGCTGACGGACGACGGCTGGTCCCAGCCCGTCCGGATGCTCTCCCGCGAGGAAATCCTGCAGGCTCAGCTGGCCTCCATCGCCCGCACCGAAGGGGACGCTGACCCGGAAGTGCGCTCGCCGATGCCGGGCACCGTCATCACCGTGAACGTGGCCGACGGCGATCTGGTGGAGGAGGGGCATGTCCTGGTGAGCGTCGAAGCCATGAAGATGGAACACCAGCTCACCGCAGCCGTTGCCGGCACCGTCGCCATCACCCTCAGCCCCGGCGACCTGGTCTCCGCGAACCAGGTTGTCGCACGAATCCATCCCGTATCCGCCGGTGAAGCAGAAGACCCTGCCGCAGCCGGTGCCGCCCCTAGTGAACAGGAAGACCCCGAGTCATGAATTTCGAACTGAGCGAGGAATACCAGGACCTTGTCGATACCGTCCGGGAGTTCGCAGACCAGGTTGTAGCGCCGGTCTCCGCCAAACACGACGAAGAGCACAGTTTCCCCTACGGCGTGGTCGCCCAGATGGGCGAGATGGGTCTGTTCGGGCTCCCCTTCCCTGAACAGTACGGCGGGATGGATGGCGACTACTTCGCTCTGTGCCTCGCCCTCGAGCAGCTGGCGCGCGTCGACCAGTCTGTTGCCATCACCCTGGAGGCGGGCGTGTCCCTCGGCGCCATGCCTGTGTTCAGGTTCGGCACCGAGGAGCAGAAGCAGCAGTGGCTGCCGATGCTGACCAGCGGTGAGGCGCTCGCCGGATTCGGGCTGACCGAGTCGGAGGCGGGTTCGGACGCATCGGGGACCAAGACGAACGCCCGACTCGTTGACGGCCATTGGGTCATCAACGGCACGAAGGAGTTCATCACCAACTCGGGTACCGACATCACCCGCCTCGTGACGGTCACTGCGGTCACCGACACCGCCACGCGGGAAGACGGCTCGGTGAAGAAGGAAATTTCCACGATTCTCGTGCCCACCGACACGCCCGGATTCACTGCGGAGAAGCCTTACAACAAGGTGGGCTGGAATGCCTCGGACACGCATCCGCTGACCCTGAAGGACGTCCGGGTTCCGGAGGCGAACCTGCTCGGAACCCGCGGACGTGGTTACGCGAACTTCCTGCAGATCCTCGACGAGGGCAGGATTGCCATTGCCGCTCTCGCAACCGGGGCAGCACAGGGCTGTGTGGAGCAGTCGATCAGCTACGCCAAGGAACGTCAAGCCTTCGGGAACAACATCGGCGCCTACCAGTCCATCCAGTTCAAGATCGCCCGCATGCAGGCACGCGCCCACACGGCACGCCTGGCCTACTACGACGCCGCCGCCCGGATGCTGGCGGGGAAGCCGTTCAAGACGCAGGCGTCCATCGCTAAGCTGGTCGCGGGCGAGGCAGCCATGGACAACGCCCGTGACGCCACACAGATCTTCGGCGGATACGGGTTCATCAACGAGTTCACGGTGTCCCGCCACTATCGTGACTCGAAGATCCTTGAGGTCGGAGAAGGGACCACGGAGGTACAGCTGATGCTCATCGCCCGCGAACTCGGACTCTGACCGTCCGTTTCAGATCATCAAGGTGACCACCGCGCTGATAGAACAAGTAAGGGAGAAGCAGTGATAGACAAAGTCGTCGCCTCGGCAGCCGAGGCCGTAGCGGACATCCCGGACGGGGCATCCCTGGCCGTTGGTGGATTCGGGCTCTGCGGAATCCCCGTGGCGCTCATCGACGCCCTGCACGATCAGGGGACCTCCGGGCTTGAAACGATCAGCAATAACTGCGGGGTGGACGGCTGGGGGTTGGGACGGCTGCTCGATGATCACCGCATTCGCCGCACGATCAGCTCCTACGTCGGGGAGAACAAGGAGTTCGCCCGGCAGTACCTGGCGGGCGAGCTCGAGGTGGTCCTGACGCCCCAGGGGACGCTGGCGGAGAAGCTGCGCGCCGGCGGCGCGGGCATTCCCGCGTTCTACACGACGGCGGGCGTGGGCACGCAGGTGAGCGAGGGCGGCCTGCCGCAGAAGTACGACGACGCCGGCAACATCGCCATTGCGTCCGCACCCAAGGAAGTACGGGAATTTGCCGGGCAGGACTACGTGCTCGAGGAGTCGGTGAACCCCGACTTCGCACTGGTCCACGCGTGGAAAGGCGACCGTCACGGCAACCTGGTCTTCCACGCGACGGCGATGAATTTCAATCCGCTGTGTGCCCAGGCCGGCCGGATCACCATCGCGGAAGTCGAGGAGCTGGTGGAGCCGGGTGAGCTGGACCCGGAGCACATACATACGCCCGGCATCTTCGTGCAGCGGGTTGTTCACGTCCCGGACACCGAGAAGCGTATTGAAAAGCGGACGGTGGCGCTGTCCGCTCCGTCGGCAGCCGGCACCACCGACCAGGCAGGAGCATAGCCATGAATCCGAACAGCCCGCAGGCTCCCCGCCCGGAAGGCATCCGTCCCGAGTATCGGCGCGCTGCAGTGTCGCATCCCGAGGGCAAGGGCTGGACGCGGAACGAACTTGCCGCCCGCGTGGCGCAGGAGCTCAGCAACGGCCAGTACGTCAACCTCGGTATTGGGATGCCCACCCTGATCCCCAACTACATTCCCGCCGGCGTAGAAGTGGTGCTCCACTCCGAGAACGGGATTCTCGGCGTCGGACCCTACCCGGGCGAGGACGAGATCGACCCGGACCTGATCAACGCGGGCAAGGAAACCGTCACCGTCAACAAGGGTGCGGCGTTTTTCGACTCGGCCCTGTCCTTCGGCATGATCCGGGGCGGGCACGTGGACGTGGCCGTGCTGGGCGCCATGGAGGTGGCCGCGAACGGGGACCTCGCCAACTGGATGATCCCGGGCAAGATGGTCAAGGGCATGGGCGGCGCGATGGACCTGGTCTTCGGAGCCAAAAAGGTCATCGTGATGATGGAGCACGTGGACCGGAACGGCAGGCCCAAGATCGTGGAACAATGTACGCTGCCGCTTACGGGCAAGGGCTGCGTGGACCGGATCATCACGGACCTCGCCGTGATTGACGTCGTTGCCGCGGGCAGGCAGTCCAGGCTGGTGCTGCGCGAGCTGGCCCCCAACGTGTCCATTGACGATGTGGCGGCAGCCACCGGCGCCGAGCTTTTCGAGGAAGACCAGGAACTGACCGTATGACGGCGAACCCTCCCGAGCGCGTCACCGAGGAGGCGCAGGTGACTGAACATGGCGTGGCTGAACAGCGTGTCATTGAACAGCGCGGACTGTACTTCGAGGAACTCGAAGAGGGCGTGGTGTATGCGCACCGGCCGGGCCGGACGGTTACCGAAACGGACAACGTCCTCTTCACCACCATGACCATGAACACCCAGGGGCTGCACTTGGACGCCGCCTGGAGCGCGGGGCAGCCGTTCGGGCAGCGGCTGGTGAACTCCATGCTCACCCTTGCCACCGTCGTCGGGCAGTCAGTCACCCAGCTCACGCAGGGAACCATCGTGGCCCAGCTTGGACTGACGGATGTCTCCTTCCCGAAACCCCTTTTCCATGGCGACACCCTCTATACCGAGACGGAGATCACCGGGAAACGGCTGTCGAACTCCCGTCCGGGCCAGGGACTGGTGACCATGAAACACACTGGGCGGAACCAGAACGGCGAGGTGGTGGCGCTGGCTACCCGCACCGTGTTGATGTGGTCCTCGGCCGCGCACGGAGAGGGAAAGGGCGTTCATGACTGACTTCACCATGGGCCCGGCCCTGCTCTTCTGCCCCGCTGACCGACCGGAGCGGTTCGGCAAGGCTGCCGAGCGCGCCGACGCCGTGATCCTCGACCTCGAGGATGCGGTGGCCCCTGATCGTAAGGCCGGCGCCCGTGAAGCGCTGATCTCGCATCCGCTTGACCCGGCGAAGACTATCGTGCGGGTGAATCCTGCCCAGAGTCATGAGTTCGCGAGGGACCTCCAGGCCCTCCGGGAAACGAAATACCGGACCGTCATGCTGGCCAAGACAGAGGGATGTGAGGATCTGTGGGCGCTTAACGGCTTCGACGTGGTGGCCCTCTGCGAGACGGCCCGGGGCGTGCAGAAGGCGGGCGAGCTTGCTGAAGAGCCCAACGTCGTCGCACTCATGTGGGGAGCAGAGGATCTGGTCGCCTCGCTCGGTGGGACGGCCAGCCGCAAGGACGACGGCGGCTACCGCCATATCGCGATGCACGCCCGATCCACGGTGCTCCTGGCCGCCGCAGCCGCCGGCAAGCAGGCTGTGGACGCCGTCTACGTCAATATCCCGGATATCGAGGGTCTGACCGAGGAAGCACGTGACGCTGTCGCCTCCGGATTCGGTATGAAAGCCTGCATTCACCCGAGCCAGGTACAGGTCATTCGGGAGGCATACAAGCCTTCGGCCGACGAGGAGCAGTTTGCACGCGAGGTGCTGGCCGAAGCGCAACACCACGACGGCGTGTTCACCTTCCGCGGCAAGATGGTCGATGAGCCGATCCTCCGGCATGCCGAGCAGACCCTGCGACGGGCGGGACGCCTGACCTGAGCCCCGTGGTGCGGGATACTGAGGACATGGATTTCCCTCCAGCGCAGTCCGCGCCGCGCCGCGTCGTCATCCTCGGATCCACCGGGTCGATCGGCACCCAGGCGCTCGACGTCATCGCGCAGTCACCACACCTGTTCACCGTGGCGGGCCTGTCCGCAGGTGGTTCCAACCTGCCGCTGCTGGCGGCGCAGGCGGTGGAATCAGGTGCCCCGGCGGTCGCTGCCGCTGTCGGATCCCGGGAAGAACTCGAAGCGGCCATCTCCGAGGCCGCCCGGGAGGCCGGCAAATCCGGGTACCGGCCCGAGCTCTTCACCGGTGCTGACGCATCCGCAAGCCTCGCTTCCTGGCCGGACGCCGACGTCGTCCTCAATGCCATCACCGGCTCGATCGGGCTGGCACCGACCCTCGCCGCACTCAAGCAGGGCCACCTGTTGGCTCTCGCCAATAAGGAATCGCTCATAGCCGGCGGTCAGCTTGTCCGGGACGCAGCACGCCCCGGGCAGATTGTGCCCGTCGATTCAGAGCACTCCGCCATCGCGCAGGCGCTCCGTTCCGGGACCCCCGAGGAAGTCGGTCGCTTGGTGCTCACTGCCTCAGGGGGACCGTTCCGAGGCCGTACGCGCGCCGAGATGGTATCCGTCACCCCGGCTGAAGCGCTGGCGCACCCCACATGGGACATGGGTCTGATGGTCACCACCAACTCGGCAACGATGGTGAACAAGGCCCTCGAGGTTGTCGAGGCGCACCTGCTGTTCGATGTGCCCCTGGATCGGATCGACGTCGTCGTTCACCCCCAGTCGGTGGTGCACTCAATGGTGGAGTTCATTGACGGGTCCACCATCGCCCAGGCCTCACCCCCCGATATGCGCCTGCCTATCGCCCTTGGTATGGGCTGGCCTGACCGGATACGCGGCGCTGCCGCCGGATGCGACTGGACCACGGCCACCGCCTGGACGTTCGAACCGCTGGACCAGGACGCGTTCCCGGCTGTCGCGCTCGCCAAGGACGCGGCAGCCCGCGGCGGCACGTTCATGGCCGTATACAACGCCGCCAACGAAGAAGCCGTGGCGGCGTTTCATGCCGGGCGGATCGGCTTCACCGACATCGTCGACACGGTGCGCGCCGTCGTCGAGAGCCACACCAGTGAGCCGGTGCTTACCCTTCAGTCAGTGCTCGACGCCGAGGCCTGGGCACGGGGCACTGCGCGGATTCGTTGTGGCTTCCAGACTGAGATTCACCCACCACTAAGGAACTGACGAGTGTCGATTTTGCTGTTCATAGCCGGGGTGCTCTTTGTAGCCGTCGGTATCGCGGCGTCCATTGCGCTGCACGAAGTGGGTCACCTGGTACCCGCGAAGCTCTTCAGGGTCCGGGTGACGAAGTACATGATCGGGTTCGGCCCCACCATCTTCTCCAGGCGCAGGGGAGAGACCGAGTACGGCGTGAAGGCGCTCCCGCTGGGCGGGTACGTCTCCATGATCGGCATGTTCCCGCCTGCAAAAGCGGCCGACGGCGGTGCTCCCGTCCGCCAGTCCAGCACCGGTATGTTCCAGCAGCTGGCAGCAGATGCGCGCCAGGTGGCCGCGGAACAGCTTCAGCCCGGGGACGACAACCGCGTCTTCTACAAGCTGCCCATCTGGAAGCGGATCGTCATCATGCTCGGCGGGCCGCTGATGAACCTGCTGATCGGCATAATCATGTTCGCAATCCTCATCATGGGGTTCGGATCTGCGCAGCCCACCACCACCGTCTCTGAGGTGTATAAGTGTGTTGTCCCTGCTGCCCAGCAGCAGGAGACTGGGCAGACTGCCTGCGGGCCGGCAGACCCAGCCGCTCCCGCATTCGAGGCCGGCCTGCAGCCGGGGGACCGGATTGTGGCTTTCGACGGACGTCAGGTGACCGGTTGGACCGAGCTATCCTCCTGGATTCGTGACGCGGCCGGGCAGGAAGTGCCGATCACCTACGTCCGGAATGGTGAAACGATCAATGCAACGATCGAGCCGTTGCTGACAGAGCGTCCGGTGCCCGACGTCGACGGCAGGGCCAAGCTGAACGCTGACGGCACTCCCATGATGCAGGACGTCGGTTTTATCGGGGTAGGGTCCCGGCAGGAACTGGTGCCGCAGCCGGCATCGGAGGTCATGCCCGCCGTGGGTGAGAGCCTGGTGCGTGTGACCGGCGTCGTGCTCAATCTGCCGCAACGGGTGGCGCAGGTTGCCGAAGCGGCGTTCTCGGATGCGCCGCGCGATCCGGAGGGCCCCATCAGCGTGGTGGGTGTGGGCCGAATCGCCGGAGAAGTCTCTGCGATGGAGGAGATTCCGCTGGAAGCGCGCGCGGCTACCCTCGTGGGTCTTGTCGGCGGAGTCAACCTCGCGCTGTTCGTCTTCAACCTGATCCCGCTGCTGCCCCTCGACGGCGGCCATGTTGCCGGTGCGCTCTGGGAGGGACTGCGTCGGGGCGTGGCGAAGCTCTTCAAACGGCCGGATCCAGGACCGTTCGATATGGCCAAACTGCTTCCCGTGACCTACGCAGTCGCAATCCTGCTGATGGGCATGGGTGCTCTCCTGATTTACGCGGACATCGTGAAGCCGGTTGATCTCTTCGGATGAGGTTGAATACCGCATTTCACCCTAAATAGATTGAATTTGATAAATCAACCGCTTAGGGTTGAGCTATGTACGTCCTGACGATCGATCAGCGCAACAGCACCAATGAGTCCGACAGGGTGCCTGACCTGCTGCGCCAACTGGATGGGGTTCCCACCGCGATCCCGTTCGAGCGATCGGTCGGCGATGAGATTCAGGGCGTGCTGACCTCACCCGAAGACGTCATCGAAGTCACGCTGCGTTGCCTGCGTGACGATGGCTGGTACGTCGGAATAGGCGTCGGAATTGTAGAGCTTCCGCTCCCCGCGACTCCCCGCGAGGGAAGGGGAAGCGCATTCGTGGAGGCGAGGGCCGCCGTCGAGCGCGCCAAGAAGACCGGCGATCGCGCTCCTGTCGCCGTGGAGGGCCCGCACGGTGCTGCTGAGGCCGAAGGCGTGCTTTCGCTGATCGGACGCTTTGTTCTGCATCGGTCGGATGCGGACTGGCGGATCCTGGATCTCCTCGAGCCGCAGCAAAGGGGGAGTCAGTCGGCGGTCGCGCGGGCGTTGGACATCAGTCCGCAGGCCGTGAGCAAGGCGGTATTCCGATCGGGCTGGACCGAAGAGTGGGCGGCGCGTCCGGCAGCCGCAGTACTGTTGCAGCTGGCGGAGGGAAATGTTGAGCAGGCCGCAGATGGGGGAAGAGAATAATGGACTTTTTGTGGGGCTCCATAGCGCTGCTCGTTGCAGGAATCCTTGGTGGGCCCCTCACGCTCGCCGTCCTTCGCCTGGCACGCGCAGTGGAGGAGAAGAAGGAACTCCCCGCTCCGACCGGCCTTGACGGGGAGGGACCGGAAACAGAGGCAGCGCTAAGTGAGGCGGCTCCCGACGTACCAGGCGTTCTGCGCGGAGGACTTGTGATCGGCATCCTTGAGCGGACTGCTGTAGCGCTGGCCATTCTCCTGAACGAGCCCGTTGCCATTGCATATGTCGTGGCGATCAAAGGTCTGGGACGTTACGCGGAGCTCAAGGAAACGCCCGCGGCCGCCGAGCGGTTCATCATTGGAACGCTGACGTCTCTCCTCTGGGCCTGCACTGTCGCGGGCCTCACAGCTGTCTACCTGCTCTGATCACGTAGGGTGGATGCATGAGTGTTTTCGCAGTGGAGTACGTGTATGGGGCCGAGTCCGAAGCCCGCCGGGATGAACACCGCCCGGCGCACAGGGAATGGCTGAACCAGCTGGTCGGCAGGGGAAACGTGCTCGCGTCGGGGCCCTTCGCGGACAATGCGGGAGCGCTGCTGCTTTTTGTTGCTGATAGCGAAGCTGAGTTGAATGACCTCCTGAAGCAGGACCCTTTCGCCGCTGCAGGCGTTATATCAGCAGTCAAGACAACACAGTGGAATCCCGTCGTCGGGATTCTCGCCGAGCACGCGAATCGTTAGCCGGTCCACAGTGATCAGCAACCCGTCCCTCGACACCTAGCCCAAGAACCTATCCCTGGAGGATGCTTTGACCTCGGTCAACCTCGGAATGCCCGCCGCTCCGCCACCCACACTGGCACCGCGGCGCAAGACCCGCCAGATCAAGGTGGGTTCCGTGGGCGTCGGCTCAGACTCGCCGATCAGCGTGCAGTCCATGACCACAACTCCCACCACGGACATCAACGCCACCCTTCAGCAGATCGCCGAACTCACCGCTTCCGGGTGTGACATCGTGCGCGTCGCATGCCCCTCAGCGGACGACGCCGAGGCCTTGCCGATCATCGCCCGGAAGTCGCAGATCCCGGTAATCGCAGATATCCATTTCCAGCCGAAGTACGTGTTCGCAGCGATCGACGCAGGATGTGCAGCGGTTCGGGTGAATCCAGGCAACATCCGGAAGTTCGATGACCAGGTCAAGGAGATTGCCGCCGCGGCGAAGGCCGCCGGCACATCGATCCGGATCGGTGTCAACGCCGGGTCCCTTGACCCGCGCCTGATGGAGAAGTACGGCAAGGCAACTCCCGAAGCGCTCGTTGAATCGGCTGTCTGGGAAGCGTCCCTGTTTGAGGAACACGATTTCCACGACTTCAAGATCTCGGTCAAGCACAATGACCCCGTGATCATGGTGCGGGCGTACGAGCTGCTGGCCGAGCGCGGTGACTGGCCCCTGCACCTCGGCGTGACGGAAGCGGGGCCCGCCTTCCAGGGCACCATCAAATCCGCTACCGCCTTCGGGGCACTGCTCTCCAAGGGAATCGGAGACACCATCCGGGTTTCGCTGTCAGCGCCTCCCGTCGAGGAGATCAAGGTCGGAAATCAGATCCTGCAGTCGCTGAACCTGCGTCCGCGCAAGCTGGAAATTGTGTCCTGTCCCTCCTGTGGCCGTGCCCAGGTGGACGTGTACACCCTGGCGGACCAGGTGACAGCAGGGCTTGAGGGCATGGAGATTCCTCTCCGGGTCGCGGTGATGGGTTGCGTAGTGAACGGCCCTGGTGAGGCCCGTGAAGCTGACCTCGGCGTGGCCTCCGGGAATGGGAAGGGCCAGATATTTGTCAAGGGAGAGGTCATCAAGACTGTTCCTGAGGACCAGATTGTTGAGACACTCATTGAGGAAGCAATGAGGATTGCAGAAGAGATGGGCGAGACCGATGGCGAAACTGCTGGCTCGGGTGGCCCCGTGGTTACCGTCCGGTAGACAGTCGCCAGACGGAGTTGCGTTTCGGACCCTTGCCGGGAAAGACACCTCGCACCTCTGGGAACTGGTGAATTCGGACAGCACGGCCAACGTGTTCATGGCCGCGCATCTGGAGGCAGCCGGTACGGCGGCGCCGTCGTCGTCCGGGGGCGAGGTGATCGGCGCATTCTACGGTTCACGCATGGTTTCGGCGTGTTGGACCGGGGTCAATCTGGTGCCGGTCGGTATGGCCGGAGAAGACGCCGCCGCATTGGGAACCCTACTCGGCGAGAGCGGGCGACGTTTCTCCTCTATCTTCGGTCCCGCAGCGAGTGTGATGGGCCTTTGGTCCACCCTGAGCTCATACAGTCCCGAGCCCTTCGACGTTCGTGCCCAACAACCCCTGCTCGAGATCCGGGAGCCGTCCCCGGTTCCTCCGTCGGCAACGCTGCGGCACACGGAATCAGATGAGCTGGAGAAGATTCTGCCCGCATGCGCGGCCATGTTCGAGGAGGAAGTTGGCTACTCGCCCTACGTCGGCGGCGAGGAGTACTACCGGCGGCGCGTGGCCAGCCTGATTCGCCGGCGGCACTCTCTCGTGGATTTCGACGACGACGGCCAGGTGATCTTCAAGGCGGAACTTGGGACGGTCTCGGCGAGCACCGCGCAGATCCAGGGTGTCTGGGTCAATCCCGCTTATCGCGGGCAGGGCCTTAGCGCGGCCTACATGTCAGCTGTCGTGGATGAAGCACTCAAGCTCGCTCCGGCAGCAAGTCTCTACGTGAACTCGTTTAACACACGGGCCCTGGCCCTGTACAAAACCGTTGGGTTCAGGCAGGCGGGTGAGTTCGCCACTGTGCTTTTCTGATCCGACCAACGCATGCATCGTCCCTACGTCCGGAAGGCCCACCATGAGGAGCGTCCCCCGCCTCGTCAGCGGATTCGCTGTTGTCATGGCGCTGGCCGGTTGCAACCCTGAATCAGTGAAGGAACAGTTGCCGGGACAGCCCCCGGCAACAACGGCGGAAGCGAGCCCCTCCAGCACAGTGGAGCCCGGCCCGGGGGAATCGCATCCGGTGGGGGACGGCTCCCAGCTCAGCGCCGGACAGCTTGAGGCCGTGCTCGTTGCAGTCGACGAAGCCGAGCCGCTCAACGCGCAGGTCATCCCGGACGACGAACTTCGCGCACTGGAGGAAGAAGAGGGCGCCCGCCGGGCGGAGGACATTGCTGTGACTCCCGAGGAATGCAACGTCTACGCCGAACCCAGCCCGGAACCGCTTTCAGCTGACGCCAGCCGCGCCGCCATGACGTTTGCGGGGGAGTCCTCGCTTCAGCCGGACACCGTCAGCCTCTCGAGCCTCCCCTCGGAGGACGCGGCCATTGCCCAGATGCAGGCCAGCCGGAGTCAGCTGAACGTGTGTTCCGAGTTCACCATGGAGATCTCGAACCAGGAGATTATGACCACCGTCGTGGAGGTGGAAGTTGATACCGCCGCGGACGAGGATCTTGCCCTGCGCACAACCGTCCAGGTCCCCGGAACCGTCCAGCAGTCCATGACGGTGAGGTCCGTGGTGGACAGCACGGTGATCGACGTGCTGGTGGGGAGTTCGAGCGATTCGGAAGCCGATATTGCCCGGGCCGAACGGCTGACGGATCTGGTTGTGGCGGAGCTTCGCCTGCTTTGAGCGCGCGTGTCACTGACTACCCGCCGGACCGGTTAGATTGGTAGGTATTGTTTGCTGCCGCCATGTTTTCTTCATTCGCGGCAGAAAGTGCCAAAGAAACGGATTCCAAGCGTGGTCCTTCGACTCTCCACTCTTTTCCTGCGCACGCTGCGCGAAGATCCTGCCGAAGCTGAGGTGGCGAGCCACCGTCTGCTGCTGCGTGCCGGGTATATCCGCCGTGCCGCTCCCGGTATCTACAGCTGGCTGCCGCTGGGCCTGAAAGTCCTCGCCAGGGTGGAGGCAATCATCCGCGAGGAAATGGACGCCATCGGGGCGCAGGAGGTCCACTTCCCGGCACTCCTGCCCAAGGAACCGTATGAGGCCACCAACCGCTGGACCGAGTACGGCGAGGGCATCTTCCGTCTGAAGGACCGGAAGGAAGCGGACTACCTCCTGGCGCCGACGCACGAGGAAGTGTTCACCCTGCTGGTCAAGGACCTCTACAACTCCTACAAGGACCTTCCACTCAGCCTCTACCAGATCCAGACCAAGTACCGCGATGAAGCGCGTCCCCGGGCCGGTCTTCTGCGCGGCCGAGAGTTCATCATGAAGGACTCCTACTCTTTCGACGTCGATGATGCAGGCCTTGAGCGCAGTTACGAACTGCACCGCGAAGCGTACCTGCGCATCTTCGACCGTCTCGGGCTCGAAGTGGTTCCGGTTGCCGCTACTGCAGGCGCCATGGGCGGTTCCAGGAGCGAGGAGTTTCTGCACCCCTCCGGGATCGGCGAGGACACCTTCGTCGTGTCCGACGGCGGTTACGCGGCCAACGTTGAAGCCGTCACCACTGTGGTGCCTCCTGAGCTGGACTACAGCGATGCCCCGGCCGCCGAGGTACGGGACACACCGGACACCCCCACTATCGAAACGCTTGTCGACCACGCGAACGCTGCCGTGCCGCGTGAGGATCGTCCATGGACTGCTGCCGACACCCTCAAGAACGTGGTGCTGGCCGCAGTTTTGCCCTCAGGTGAGCGCGAACTCGTGGTGGTCGGTGTGCCGGGCGACCGGAACGTGGACCTGAAGCGGATTGAAGCGAACATCGGCGTCCACGTGTCAGTCGGCGGTGAGGTGACGGTCGAGGCCGCCACCGACGATGACCTGAAGAAGCATCCGGGGCTCGTGAAGGGCTACATCGGGCCGGGCCTCAGCCTCGACGCGGCCGTGCTTGGCTCCGAGAGCTCCACCGGGCTGACGTTCCTCGTAGATCCGCGCGTTGTCCCTGGCACTCCCTGGGTGACCGGCGCGAACGTTACCGGGCAGCACGTCTTCGGGCTCGTTGCCGGCCGGGACTTCAGCTGGGACGGGGTAATCGAATCTGTGGAAGTCCGCGAGGGCGACGAAGCACCGGACGGCTCCGGTACGCTACGTACCCAGCGCGGCATCGAGATGGGCCACATCTTCCAGCTCGGGCGGAAGTACGCCGAGTCACTGCACCTGAAGGTCCTGGATCAGAACGGCAAACTGACTACCGTCACAATGGGCTCCTACGGCATCGGGGTCACGCGGGCAGTGGCTGCCCTGGTGGAGTCCAACCGGGATGACAGGGGCATCATCTGGCCGCGTAACGTCGCTCCGGCTGACATCCATCTGGTTGCAACCGGCAAGGGCGACGAAATTTTTGCTGCAGCCGAACAGCTCGCGGGTGAGCTTGAGGGCAAGGGCCTGAGCGTCATGTACGACGACCGGCAGAAGGTCTCACCGGGAGTGAAATTCGGGGATGCCGAACTGATCGGCATTCCAACGATCGTGGTAGTCGGGCGCGGGCTGGCGGACGGCCTTGTTGAGGTCAAGGACCGGCGCTCCGGAACGAGCGAGAACGTGGCAGTGGCCGACGTCGTCGAGCGCCTGCATACGCTTATCAGCGCCTAGGGCGCGGGGGATGGTATCTGGGCTGGAGGAGATCCAGCTCTCTACTATCGTGCTCGTCGTGGTGGCTGGATTCGCCGCCGGCTGGGTTGACGCCGTGGTCGGCGGTGGAGGGCTTATCCAGTTGCCCGCGCTGCTGATGGTGCCGGGGATAACGCCGGTGCAGGCACTGGCGACCAACAAAATGGGCTCCATCTTCGGCACCACAACGAGCGCGATTACCTACTTCAGGCGTGCACGGCCGGATCTGCGAACGGCATTGCCGATGGCTTTGATCGCGCTTGCAGGCAGTTTCGGCGGCGCTGTTCTCGCGGCCTCCCTGCCTGCTTCGGTTTTCAAGCCGATCATCGTTGCTGCTCTCGTCGCCGTCGCGGTCTTCACTGCCTTCCGGCCTACCGTCGGTACGCTCACCAAGCTCCGGTTCACCGGTCACCGACACTATGGAACAGCCGGTGCAATCGGGCTGGTCATCGGGTTCTATGACGGGTTGATCGGCCCGGGGACAGGTTCGTTCCTGATCATCGCGATGGTTACGATGCTCGGATACAGCTTCCTTGGGGCCAGCGCCAAGGCGAAGATCGTGAACATAGCCACCAACTTCGGAGCCCTGACCTTCTTCCTTCCCAACGGCTCACTGCTTTGGGGTCTCGGTCTCCTCCTCGGCGGTGCCAACATGGTGGGCGGCTACATCGGATCCCGGATGGCGATCACCCAGGGCAGCACGTTCATTCGCTGGGTATTCCTGGTGGTCGTCGCTGCCCTCATCCTGAAGCTCGGCTACGACGTATGGGTGGAGAATATCCTCTGACGCAGGCGGTTGTCAGAGGCCGGCGAGCTCGGCGGGCAACGGTGCGTTCGTAAGCGGTTTGCGCAACAGGTTGCTCGCCACCCAGAGCGAGCGCGCGGCGTCGTCGGTTATGCCGTCCTGCAGGTACCACAGCGCGTTGTCCACTTCGCGAACCACCGCCCAGTCCCGGGCCAGCATCGGGTCCAGTCCTCCCGCCAGCGCAAGGTCGGTACAGCGGTCCCGCAGATGGGCGGCCGGATCTGCGGGCGACAGCTCGGCGATCCGGTTCCAGAGCATCGGAGCGACGGCGAATTCCGCATCCCCAAGCACGGGTTTGGGATCGATAGCGAGGAACTGCCGGGGGTGTTCAAGGACCGGCAGAATGTTCAGGTAATGCAGGTCGGAGTGGACCAGCACATCGTGGTCACGGCGTCGTCCCACGGCGCCGTGCAGTTGGCACACCTCAAGCGCGTACTCAAGCAGCCAGCGGTCGAAGGGGCGCCCGAGGGTCTCCCACTCAAGCGGCAGCGTGTCAGTCCACTGCTCGGCCTGGTCGGCAACCGAAGGAATGGAAAGCCAGCGCGGATCGGATCCGGCAGGGCCGTTGGGCACGATCGACAATCGGCGCAGGAGCGATCCCCAGATCGCGGTGGTTTCCGGCAACGGCAGTTCCGCCAACGAGGAATCGCCGTCCAGCCGTTCGAGCAGCAGGACGAAGTCCTCCTTTGCACTTTCAAGGAGTTCGACGGCACCGTTTCCGTCCCATAGGGCAAGCGCGTCCGGCTCCGGGACGGCCTCCGGATCCGGGGCGGTGATCTTCAGTGCGGCGGGGCGGCCGTCGGCGCAGGCGACGGGCAGTACGACGGCGCAGTGCCCGCTCCAAGGCTCAACGCCCGCTTCAAGCTCGAGAACCAGGTCCCATTCCTCGAGGTAACGGTTTGTGACGTCGGCCCAGCTGTCCAGCCACGCCCGGCCCCGTGGCAGGCTGAGCACCCTGCGGACCAGGGTTCCAGGCAGCTCGATATTGCGTGCATCCACGGATTAAGACTAACTTCCCGGCTCCGGTGAAGGCGGGTATTCGCTCGGGTCGATCCCGGGGAATGCCCCCAGATCACGCGGTGTAGCGCTTCCGGTCACGGTCAGGCGCTCTGCCGTCTCGGCCAGTTGCCGCAGTGCCCAGTCCCGTACCGGTCCCGGTGCGCTGACGCCCACGAGATCCGTGTAGGTACCCACCAGTTCGTGCTCGAGTTCCGGCAGGGCGGTGTCCGGGTTCGACAAAAAGGCGTCCTCCAGCGCATAGGCCGGCGCCGGAAGCGGCTCGGCAACACAGTGCTGCCTCAGGATCGACGACCCCACGGCCGCTGCAGCATCGTGCTGGGCCATTAAAACCAGAAGCGGTTCCGGCTCCGCGGCACGCGCTGCAACCACCTGGTACGCGTAGGACGCGCGCTGTTCTGCCAGTACGGCCGTACGCACACCGTCTAGTCCGGGTTCTGCCTCCAGCGTGGCTTCCGCCGGGCATTCGGCGGAGGCGTGGTCGTCGTTCCGGACCTCCGGAACAGGAAGCACAGGCGTAGTGGCGTTCAGGCGCTGGGCCAGCACACGGCTCTGCAGCCACTGAGCCGTGGCCGCCGAGGCAAGCACGCGGGCCGGCCCAGCGTCAACGGTCGCAGCCGCCACGAATCCCTGCGTGTAGGAGTCCGTGAGATCAGCGAGGAAGACCGTTGGCGACGGTGTTGCGGGCGCTGTTGAAGGGGAAGGTCCCGCCGGCCCTTCAGCGGGGGACAGCACGGGCGAAGGTGATGACGCGACGCTCCCTGCAGGACTCAACGCCGAAGCATGGAGTTGGAGCATTTCCCCAAGGGCCGCATAGCCTGCTGCATCCGCGGAAGATGCCGACTTTTCGAGGGATGACGCAGTGACTGCAAGAGTCCGGGCTGCCGCGGAGCCGTCGCTGAGGGCGAGTTCAGTAGCGCTGAGTTCGGGTTCTGAGGCGCCCTTGCCGATGACGAGGCCAATGGACGCCACGAGCAAAAGGACAAGCAGGAGCACGCCCCTCCGGAGGATGCGCAAAACTGCTCCACCGAAGCCGCTGTCGGCAGCGCCCGAACGGTCCTTCGATTGCGTCACAACCGATCATCATGCCATGTGGACGAGGTTTCGTGCGCCATTCACCGAGCTGTCATAAAGTCGTTACGCTAGTAGCTACAACATCATCGAGCGGAGACGGCAATGGCGGATCGGTCCGGCAAGCAGAACACCCCGGCACACCACCGGAATGCGGCTTCCGCGCACCTCGACGCAGCAGCGGAAGCCGAGAGGCTCCGGGAATTCCTGCGTCCCACCGTGGAACAGCACAATCTCCTGCTCGAAGACGTGGACGTTCGCATCGTCGGGAGTCACCGGACGCTGCACGTGGTTGTCGACCTGCCGGACGACGGCGCGGAGGGCTTGAGCCTTGACACCATTTCCGAGGTATCCCAGAGCGTCTCGAATGCCCTTGACAACGATCCGGGGGACGACGGCCGCCCCTACAACCTTGAGGTTTCCTCGCCCGGTGTGTCCCGGCCTCTGACACAGCCCCGCCACTGGCGGAGGAATGTCGGCAGGCTGGTCGCCGTGAAGCTGGTCGACGGCGAGGACCTCGAGGGCAGGTTGACGGATGCCCAGGAATCCTCCATCACCCTGAGGCCGATGATGGCGGTCAAGAAGGGCACCAAACCGAAGTTCGGGGAAGACCGCGAAATCCCCTACGGCAAGATTCGCAAGGGTACGGTCCAGGTTGAATTTTCCCACGCTGATGCCGAGGAACCCGGCGGCGACAATGACTGATCACGACCGCTGGCTGCTGAGGAGGCCCCAATGGATATAGATATGAGCGCTCTGCGGCTACTGGAGCGGGAGCGGGAGATACCCCTTGACCTGCTGATCCCCACGATCGAGCAGGCACTTTTGGTTGCCTACCATAAGACCGCAGGTGCACAGGAGACAGCCCGTGCACAGTTGGACCGGCGGACGGGTCACGTCACCATCTGGGCCACCGAAGTGGACGACGACGGCGTAGCGGTAGGGGAGTACGACGACACGCCGACAGGGTTCGGCAGGATCGCGGCGAGTACTGCACGCCAGATTATCCTGCAGCGCCTGCGGGATGCCGAGGACGACAACATTCTCGGAGAGTTCCGCGGCAAGGAAGGCGAACTGGTAGCCGGCCTCATCCAGCAGGGCAACAACCCCCACATGATCCAGGTGAACCTCGGTTCAGTCGAAGCACTGCTTCCGCCTCCCGAGCAGGTTCCCGGTGAGAAGTACCTCCATGGAACCCGCCTGAGGGCGTTCGTGGTGGACGTGCACCGCGGGATGAAGGGCCCGTCGATCACGGTGTCGCGGTCGCACCCCGGTCTTGTACGCAAGCTCTTTGAGCTTGAAGTCCCCGAAATTGCGGACAAGAGCGTGGAAATCGTCGCCCTCGCCCGGGAAGCCGGCCATCGCACCAAAATCGCGGTAAAGGCGCATGTGCCCGGAGTGAACGCAAAGGGAGCGTGCATCGGCGAAATGGGTTCGCGCGTGCGCGCAGTGATGAACGAGCTTAACGACGAAAAGATCGACATCGTCGATTACAGCGATGATCCAGCGACATTCATCGCGAGTTCGCTCTCGCCGTCGCGGGTGTCCTCGGTGACCATCACCGACGAGAAAACTCGCAGCGCCCGCGTGGTTGTGCCGGACTACCAATTGTCACTCGCCATCGGCAAGGAAGGCCAGAACGCGCGGCTCGCCGCGAAGTTGACCGGGTGGCGGATCGATATCGCTTCCGACGCCGCCGGCGCCTGAAGTAACGAGGTTCTGCCTCAGTAATCCGCCGATGCGTCATATCGACGCCCATGGCGCTAGAATGGATAGGGCTTATGTCGTTACGCCACCAACCGGTACGAACCTGCATCGGTTGCCGAGAGCGTGAAGACCAAGTCAATCTGGTTCGATGGTCAGCGGTCAACCGCGGCGGCTTCAACGTCGCTGAGGTCGATCACCGCCGTCGGATGGAGGGCAGGGGTGCCTGGTTGCACCCCCGGCCGTCCTGTGTGGAGCTTGCGCTCAAACGCAAAGCGTTCAACCGCGCCTTTCGGGGCGTAGTAGATACGCGAAGCGTTGAAGACTGGCTACGCACACTCGGGGGTGTCTCCTGATGGAGATTCCCTGCATGTACACCGTCCTCCCTGAAAGCGGGTCAGAAAACTGATGGAAACCCGATGAGTACCCAGCGATGAGTGCCCAACGATGAACAATCTGTTGAGCTCTGCAATCGGCGCGTCAGCTGCTTTGTCAGCTGGGGTCTGCAGTAGGAATTAGACGGTTCGCTCCTGACTCGGTGCGGACCGAGACAGGAGAAATGTGGCCAAGGTCCGCGTACACGAGCTCGCAAAAGAGCTCGGAATTACCTCGAAGGATGCAGTAGCAAAGCTGCAGGAACTGGGCGAATTCGTCCGGTCGGCATCTTCGACCATTGAAGCGCCCGTCGTGAAGAAACTTCGCGGTGCTTTCCCCGATGCCCCCGCGGCATCAAAGGCACCGGCATCAGCACCGGCGCCGGCGCGTGGGTCCCAGCCCGCGCCCAAGGCAGCAACGCCGCGTCCAGCGCCCGCAGCACCGTCGCCGGCACCCGCGCCGACTCCGGAAAAGCCGGCAGCACCGGCCCCCGAAGCTCCCCGCGAGCAGGCACCGGCAGCCCCTGCCTTCAAGGCGCCTGAAGCACCCAAGGCCGAGACAGAGGCACCTGCCGCTCCCGAATCAGGTCCCAGCAGCGACTCCGGCACTGACCGCAAGCCAGGCCCGAAGCCGGCAGCCGCACGGCCTACCTCGGCGCGTCCCGGAGCGGCTCGCCCCGGCGACCGTACAGGCAGCCCCCGTCCCGGCAACAACCCCTTCGCAACATCCCAGGGGATGCCCCGGTCCGGCCGAGGCGACGGCGACCGTTCCGGTGGTCCGCGTCCGGGCAACAACCCGTTTGCAACGTCCCAGGGCATGCCCCGGCCGGGTGGACGCCGCGATGATGATCGCAGCCCCCGACCTGCAGCAGGCGCGGGTGGTCCCCGTCCCGCCGCCGGTGCGGGCGGTCCCCGTCCCGCCGCCGGTGCAGGCGGCGCCCGTCCCGGCGCGCCTCGTCCGGGCGCACCCCGCCCCGGGGGTGCCGGTGGTGCCCGGCCGACGCCTGGAATGATGCCGAACCGGACCGAGCGCCCAGCTGCGCCCGGTCGTGGTGGAGCGGCTGGCGCAGGACCCCGGCGTGGCCCCGGGGGAGCTCCCGGTGCTGGTACTGGTGGTGGAGCCCCTGCCGGCGGCGGTTTCGGCAAGGGCGGCCGCGGTCGCGGCGGCACCGCCGGTGCTTTCGGCAAGGGTGGAGCCGGTCGCGGCAAGCAGCGCAAGTCGAAGCGGGCGAAGCGGCAAGAGCTCGAGCAGATGTCAGCCCCGTCGCTGGGCGGCGTCAGCGTTCCCCGCGGTGACGGCAATACTGTCGTCCGGTTGCGTCGTGGTTCGTCGATCACGGACTTCGCCGACAAGATCGAAGCCAACCCGGCCGCACTGGTCACGGTGCTGTTCCACCTCGGTGAGATGGCCACGGCAACGCAATCGCTGGACGAGGACACTTTCGAGGTGCTCGGTACCGAGCTCGGCTACAAGATCCAGGTCGTCTCGCCCGAGGACGAGGAGCGCGAGCTCCTCAGCAGCTTCGACATCGACTTCGATGCCGAGCTGGAAGCCGAAGG
This sequence comes from Arthrobacter sp. TJ-270, assembly GCF_058269075.1. Lineage (NCBI taxonomy): Bacteria > Bacillati > Actinomycetota > Actinomycetes > Micrococcales > Micrococcaceae > Arthrobacter > Arthrobacter sp. TJ-270. The sequence continues at coordinate 458,397 of NZ_JBZCNB010000002.1, forward strand.
CGACGAGCAGCTTGAGGCACGTCCCCCGGTAGTCACCGTCATGGGTCACGTCGACCACGGTAAAACCCGCTTGCTGGATGCAATCCGCAAGTCGAACGTTGTAGCCGGTGAGCACGGCGGCATCACGCAGCACATCGGTGCATACCAGATCGACCACGAGCATGAGGGCGACAACCGTCCGATTACCTTCATCGATACCCCTGGTCACGAGGCATTCACAGCCATGCGTGCCCGCGGTGCGAAGGTCACGGACATCGCGGTGCTCGTTGTTGCTGCGGACGACGGCGTCATGCCACAGACCGTGGAGGCGTTGAACCACGCACAGGCGGCTAACGTGCCGATCGTCGTGGCCGTCAACAAGATGGACAAGGAAGGCGCGAACCCGGACAAGGTCAAGGGTCAGCTCACCGAGTACGGACTGGTGCCCGAGGAGTACGGCGGCGACACCATGTTCGTCCACGTCTCCGCGCTCCAGGGCATGGGCATCGATGAGCTCCTCGAGGCTGTCCTGCTCACCGCTGATGCGGCGCTGGATATGCGGGCCAACCCGAACAAGGACGCCCGCGGTATCGCGATCGAGGCCAACCTTGACCGTGGACGCGGTGCCGTCGCGACGGTCCTCGTCCAGTCCGGAACGCTGAACGTCGGAGACACCATCGTCGCCGGCACGGCCCACGGCCGTGTCCGTGCGATGTTCGACGAGAACGGCGATGTCGTCACCAAGGCTGAACCCTCGCGCCCGGTGCAGGTACTGGGTCTTTCCAACGTGCCCCGTGCAGGCGATACGTTCTTCGTCACCGACGACGAGCGCACTGCCCGACAGATTGCTGAGAAGCGTGAAGCCGCAGACCGCAACGCGGCACTGGCGAAGCGCCGCAAGCGCATCAGCCTGGAAGACTTCGACCAGGCCGTCGCCGAGGGCAAGGTTGATACCCTCAACCTCATCCTCAAGGGTGACGTTTCCGGTGCGGTTGAAGCACTGGAGGACTCGCTGCTCAAGATCGACGTCGGAGAAGGCGTGCAGCTGCGCGTCATCCACCGCGGAGTCGGTGCAATCACGCAGAACGACGTCAACCTGGCAACGGTGGATAACGCGATCATTATCGGGTTCAACGTCAAACCCGCTGAGCGCGTGGCGGACCTGGCCGAGCGTGAAGGCGTGGACATGCGCTTCTACTCGGTCATCTACGCCGCGATCGACGACATTGAGCTCGCCCTCAAGGGCATGCTCAAGCCGGAGTATGAGGAGGTGCAGCTCGGTACCGCAGAGGTCCGTGAGGTGTTCCGTTCCTCGAAGTTCGGCAACATTGCCGGTTCGATCGTCCGCTCGGGCATCATCCGACGCAACTCAAGGGCTCGTGTCCTGCGCGACGGCAAGGTCATCGGGGACAACCTCTCCGTGGAATCGCTCAAGCGCTTCAAGGACGACGCAACCGAAGTCCGCACCGACTTCGAGTGCGGTATCGGCCTCGGATCGTTCAATGACGTCAAGGAAGCCGACATCATTGAAACCTTCGAGATGCGCGAGAAGCCTCGGGTCTAGGGTTCGTATCGGGCGGGGCCGCTGCATGCAGCGGCCCCGCCTCCTGCCCATACCGACCGCGAGGCACATGCCGCAGTCGGCGTTATAGCTCCCACTGGGAGGAAGTAAGGAGAAGTCATGGCAGACGCCGCACGCGCTGCACGGTTGGCCCAGCGCATCAAGGTCATTGTCGCCGAAGCCCTCCGCCGTCGGGTAAAAGACCCCCGGCTGGAAGCGGTCACGGTCACTGATGCACGGGTCACCAATGACCTGCAGCACGCCACGATCTACTACACAGTGTTCGGCGAGTCCGAGGAGCAGGCGGCAGTGCACAAGGCGCTCGAGTCCGCGAAGGGTGTGCTCCGCTCCGAGGTGGGTCGAAACATCACCGCACGACTGACGCCCACGCTGGAATTCGTTCCGGACGAGATTCCCGTCAACGCGAACCACCTCGAAGAACTGCTTCGCACCGCTAAGGAACGCGATGCCGAGGTCGCTGAACTTGCAAGGAAGGCCGCTTTCGCCGGCGACGCGGATCCTTACCGCAAGCCCGGCGAGAACGACGAGGAGTAGAACCGGCCGTAGATCATACGGACGGAAAACAGGAGGGGCGGCTCGGTGGAATCCGAACCGCCCCTCCTGTTCGTCCTCGTACAGTCTCCTGCCAGCGGACGTTTAGTGCCTCGAGCGCATCAGTTTGATACTGATCACCTTGCCGGCAGGGGGTGCGTCCTGCGGTGAAAGTACATCGGTGGTGGCGTAGAGCCTGTTGCCTTTCTGCATCTCCACCTCAGCGGGCTGGTTGACTTCCAGCAGAGTGCTGGCAGTGGTTGATCCACGCGGAATGACCGAAATCCGGTTGGCAAACAATTCAGCGACGTAGATATTGCCCTTTCGGTCGAGTGCCAGACCCGTGGGCGAGACTAGCCCTGACGTAAGCAGGGTGGTCTCCCCGCTCCACTGATTGACAGTAAACACTGATCCCTGTGCTCCCAGGCTTGGATCCTCAGGGCCGCCGGGAAGCGACGTGACATAGAGCTTGCCCTTCCAACCGACCTCCATATCGGTGGGTACAGGTTCGAGGTAGTAGGTGGAGCCCACGGCGCATAGTGGAATTTCGAGCGCAGTGGCTATCGCCTCGGTTATCACCACCGGGATCGCCGGTAGGACGGCTACCGTTGAGATGTTGCCCCAATGGTCCACCCGGAAGATGGCGTTGGCTCCGGCATCGGCTACCAGCACGTGGTCGTGGTACGCCACTGTGGCGTAGGGGTTGGAGTCGGGCCGGCCGGTGTAACTCGCTTGCGGACCCAGCACCGCCGTTTGCAGGTCCAGGCATGTCTGATCCAGGTCCCGGAAGCCGTAGCGCGTGTCTTTGTCTGGATTGGCAGTCCGCTCATAGGCGGCGATATCGGCAATGGTGCTGATATTCCCATGCCAGTCGATGGATTTCAGGAGGGACTCGTTGGCCGATGGGTCTCCTTGGCCGGCGCCCCTCGTCATCGTGTAGTAGGTGGTGCCATGGGAACGGGATACAGAGCCGGAGAAGTACCCCTCCGCAGAGTCAAGAGTCTCGGTAGTGCCGTCCCTGGCGATACGAGTGATGATGCCCGCGAAACTCTGCGCAACATCGATTGATTTGCCTCGGCCTGTGGCGAGGCGCAACGGTGACACCAACCCTTCAGCAACGGTTGTCACTTCTTTCACAGTTGGCGGGGACGGCTCATCACCGCCATGGGCCTGAGCGGGGGTAATTCCTGCCCCCAGTGTTATAACCACCGTGGTGGCGGCGGCAAGCAGTGATCTTTTCACTGTGATCTCCTCGACTTCGTAGAACCAGTACAAAGCGAGACCTTCTCCGACCCTGCGTCCAGTGCCTGCCCATAACCGGAAATGACGCCGTCAAGCGGCGCAGCGCCGAAGCCATTCAAAGATTAGACCCGATGGACAACCACGTAAATAGACATTCGGAGCGGTCGTTTGAACGACAGGGCAGCGGCCCACGGCTTTTGCGCAGGATGTTGGAACCGCGCTGAACCCCTAACGCCCGGGTAGCCTGCTCAATCCGGTGAGCAGGCTTTCCTTGTCGGTGCAGAGTGCAATCCGGATCCAGCCCTCACCGTTGGAGCCGAACGCCGTTCCGGGCGCGACGGCGACACCCTCCTCCGCCAGGAAAGTCCGGCCCCAGGAGCGTACATCGCCGCTTGTGGCGTGGGACATGTCGGCCCAGAGGTAGAACGCCCCCTGAGCGTCAAGGTAAGGGATGTTGAGCGAGGCAAGTACCGCCGTCGCTGCGTCCCGGTTCGAGCGATAGTGGTGCAACGCGGTTTCGATGTAATCAGTGGGTCCTGTCAGGGCGGCTACGGCTGCATACTGCGGCGACGCTCCCACGCAGGACACGATTGACTCCATTACGGTGTTGAACTCCTTGCCGAGACCGCTCGGCAGCACCAGCGCGCCGATCCGCAATCCGGTAAGTCCGAAGGTTTTGGAGAGGGTGAGCGAGGTCAGTACACGCTGCGGCGTGGTGTCGAAGCGCGCAGGGCTGACGTGCGGCACTTCGTAGGTGAACGCTTCGTAGCATTCGTCCGAGAGGATCCAGAGGTCGTGGCGTTCGGCGAAATCAACGAGGTCGCGGGTGAGCTGCTCACTGAAGACGGCTCCGAGCGGATTTGATGGGGAGTTCAATACCAGGAGGCGGGTACTCGAGCCTGCGAGCTGCTCAAGGTCGCTGATTCTCGGTTGGAAACCGTTCTCGGGGCGCAGCGGATAGCTTACCGGCCGGGCGTGCACGAGTTGTGCGGTCATGGTGAATGTGGGATATCCCGGGTTGGGGATCAACACCTCGTCCCCGGCGTCGAGCAGCATACTCATGGCCAGGTGCAGGCCCTGTTGGGCCCCGGCAGTCACATAAACCCTGGACGGATCGACCTCCATGCCGTTGCGGCTGCCGAACCGCGTCGCGAAGCTCCGCCGTAGGGGAGCGATGCCTTCATTGGGTGTGTAGTTGGTGTCATCCCTGTCCAGCGCCGCTATTCCAGCATCAAGAATGTGACGTGGAACGGGAAATGCCGGCTCGCCGATGCTGAGCACAATCGCATTCGGAGTGGCCCACGCAGCCTGGGTGATCTCCCGGATCTGGTTGGAGGGAAGCTCTTCGACGTGCTTGGGAATGGACGGCATAGGGGCATAGTAGCGGTGCGGGATGGCGAGTTCCCGACATCTATACTGAAAGGCGTGAATTCCGGGCAGGTCCACTCAGGACTGGTAATAGTGGACAAGCCGCAGGGCTGGACCAGCCATGACGTGGTGGGAAGAATGCGGCGGCTCGCAGGGACCCGGAAAGTGGGACATGCAGGAACCCTCGATCCCATGGCTACAGGCGTCCTGGTGGTGGGAATCAACAGGGCAACGCGCCTTCTGACGTATATCGTCGGCACGTCGAAAACCTACACCGCCACGATCCGCCTGGGGCAATCCACGATTACTGACGACGCCGAGGGCGACGTCATCGCCGAAACCTCAGCTGCTGCCGTCCCAACGGCCGCCATACGGGAGGCCGTTGCGGGCCTCACCGGCCCCATCCAGCAGGTCCCCAGCAGTGTCAGCGCCATCAAGGTGAAGGGTGAACGGGCCTACAACCGCGTTCGGTCAGGCGAGGACGTGGTGCTGCCGCCTCGTCCGGTGACGGTGCACAGCTTCGACATCTCCGATATCCGCCACCTGAACGGCGGGGTGGTCCAGGACGTTGATGTGACGGTCCGGTGCAGTTCCGGAACGTACATTCGCGCCCTGGCACGTGATCTCGGGACGGCCCTCGGCGTGGGTGGTCACCTGACAGCCTTGCGCCGCACCGAAGTGGGCCCGTATACGCTCGCCCAGTCCTCCACCCTGGATGAGCTGGCCCAGGATTTCAGGCTCCTCGGTATCGATGAAGCCGCCCGCGCGCTGTTCCCCGTCCGTGAGTTGAGCGCTGGTGAAGCCGAGGACCTCTCGCACGGCCGCCGGATCAGTGCCGATACGGACGCGGACGTGTTATCCGGGAATTCCGACCAGCGTCCCGTTGCCGCTTTCGCTCCCAGCGGTGTTTTGATCGCCCTTCTTGAAAATCGGGGCGGGGAGGCGAAACCGGCTTTGGTCTTCGCGCCGGGGCAGGCGGGCAACTAATGGTGGTCGACGGCTTCTTCATTGCAGGCACCGTTGTGTGTTTTCTCTCGACCCTGCTGTGCCTCGGCGCAGCTGTCATCAGGCAGCCTCCCAACGACGTAACCATCCTCGCGGTGGCCGCCGTTGAACTGTTCCTGCTGGTGTACCTAGTGGCTGGGATCTTCCGTCAGGCTGGAGGGGAGCCCGTCACCGGTGAGGTATGGGAGTTTTGGGGATACCTGCTGACGGCACTGGTGATCCCGGTGGGCGCATTCTGGTGGGCGATTCTCGAGCGTTCGTGGTGGAGCAACCTGGTTTTGGGCGCAGTGGGAGTAACGATCTTCGTGATGCTGTATCGGATGGAGCAGATATGGGACGGAGCAGTGCCGGCGTGACGCGCGGTGGAGCGGGACAGACACCCGGGCAACCGGATCGTTCCGGCGCGCCGGACGGCGCTCGGAGGCTTGTTGCGACCGACGGTAAGTTGAGCCGGGGACCCGGGCGTCTTCTCATCGCCGTGTATGGCGTCTTTGCGCTGGCGGCCACCGCGCGCGCCGCTTTCCAGATTGCGACCAAGTTTGGCGAGGCTCCTTTGGCCTACACGCTGACCGCAGTAGCCGCCCTTGTGTACGTATTCGCTACAGTTTCCCTGAGCCGTTCGGGGCCGGGCTGGTATCGGTTGTCCGTCGCTGCCGTGAGTCTGGAACTGGTTGGGGTAATCGCTGTCGGAACACTAAGCCTCGTTGACCCGATCCTCTTTCCTGCGGACACGGTGTGGTCTGGCTACGGCAGTGGTTACGGGTTTGTCCCGCTGATCCTGCCCGCGGTGGGTCTGTGGTGGTTATACCGCCACCGCGCCATAAGCTAGCATCGCTGACGCGCGCAGGGACTTCAGGAGTGAGAGGATGAGTTGACAGGGCCTGGCCCGCGCATCGTCGACCACAGAGGAACACCATGAACAGCAACACCCCTGACAACACGCAGCCGGATCGTCGCAGTTCTTCCACGGATGCAGGACGCGGATCCGGAGGCACCGCGAGCGGACCGACAGGCGCAACGAGCGCTTCCGGACAGTCCACCTCGAGGCAACCATCGTCCGGACAGTCCACCTCGAGGCAACCATCGTCCGGGCAAGCCACCTCGAGGCAACCATCTTCCGGGCAAGCCACCTCCAAGACCACGAAGAAGGACTCCGGGAAGTCAGCCAAGTCCGGTAACGACTGGGGTGTCTTCCGTACCGTCGTGGTGCTCGTGGGACTCATTATCGCCGGGTTCGGCGGGTACTACCTGATCACGGGTACGACCGGACTGCCGGAGACCGGAGATGGTTCGGTGAACCCGACACTGGAGAACCAGTTCCGCTTCTTTGCCGCGATGATGGTCGGTGTGGGCGCCGCTTTCGTGACCATCGCCATCAAGTTCCAGTGGGCAAATATGCTGTGGCTCGTCTGCCTCATGGTGTTCATCGGCGGCATCGGGCGCGTCCTCTCCTGGGCATTCTCTGGAACTCCGCACTACCTCCTGATCATCCTGATGGTTGTCGAGCTGGCTTTCCCCGCAGCGCTGCTTGTCTGGCACCGGTACATTGCCAAGACCAGCGAGCTCCGCAGGGAGTACGGCGCCCGCTCCTAGGTTCGGCGGTGATTGCCCGGCCTGCCCGCTCTGCTCTGCTGGAGACAGGCCAGGCCGACACCGAGCAGCACCAGCGCCGCTCCGGCGGTGACCTCCGTACGGACGCCTGTCTGGGCCAGCTCTTCGCGGTGCTGCAGAGGACCCGGTGCTGCAGTACCGGTGTCCGCGGCGGGAGTGGCAGGTGCTTCCTCCGCAACCGTCTCAGGGGGCGCCATAACCGCCTTCGCCTCAACGCACACTGTTTCCGACGGTTCGCCAAAGGCGGACGTGAAGGGGTCGCTGTGCTCGTCACCGGGGTAGGTCGCCACGACGGTATAGCAGCCTGGTTCGCTGAAGGCGGCGAAGCGTTCGCTGGACTGGCTTCCGTTCAGAGCAGGCACGGTCATCTCGGAGTGTAGCCGGGCATTTGGAGGAACCTTTGCCGCGAGAGAAGGCCGCTCGGGGAGTGGACCATACATTGAGAGTGTGATGGTACCTCCGGAGTCGGTCGCGGGTTTCCCGAAGCCAACTCCGGTTACTGTGTCGGTGACTCGGTCACCGACAAGTGCATCGTGAGCGGAGAGCTGGGTGCTGATCTTCGGCGTCCACGGCACGAATGTTGTCTCGGCTTCCAAGCCGTACTGACCCTGCCACCCGAGAACGTAGCTGGACGCTTCGGCCGGAAGAGCACTTTCGGGGGCGATCGACTCCGTCCAGACGTACCATCCGGGCGATGGCACAGCCAGGCCCGCAGTGCTGTAGGTGCCGGGACCATCCACCCGCGTAGTGACCGTGCCGACGTTCGGTGTGCCCTCCGGTACCGACTCCTGCAGGACAGGCTTCGCATCAAGCGGTCCCCAGAGAGTGGAAACCACTTCCACGGAGACCGGCGTCGCGCTGCCGGGCACGGACAACCATGGAGCCGACACAGGTGAACCGTCCTCTGCTGGGGGAGTAGCGCTGACCGTGAGGACGTCATGGACGGTAGTGCCCGCCCCGGTTCGGGCAGCGGAAGTCTTCGTTGTGACCGCCGGCTGGAAAGCCGGTAGGTCCGAGATGGCTGCAGCGGCATCGCGCGGTTCGACAACTGCGGCAAAAAGCAGCCGTTGTACATCCCCGCCCGTCGGCACCAGCCAGCTCACGCCAGCGGCAGGCGTGCGGGGGACCGCAACAGCCATGGACCCGCTGCCCAACCCGGTCCGTCGCAGACTGAGGCGGTGCGGTTCCTCGCTGCTTGTCCAGGTGGACTCTGCCTTCTCCGCCAGCGCGAACGGCCCCGTCAGTTCCACGGAGGCTGTCAGGCCGGCGGCCGGTCGGCCGTTGGCTCCCGACACTCCAATAACTGCGGTGATCGTCCCGTCCTCCCCTACGGGCTCCAGCTCGATCGATACTTTGTAGGGTCCGGCTCCGTCGAACGCAATTCTGGTCATGGAGCGCGCCTGCTCGATGACGTCAGCCGGCAGCCCCTCAGCACGGAGGACGGCATTCATCCCGGGGGAGTCCCAGGCCATTCCGGGGGAGGTAATCGCCCAGACAGCCAACTGGACGGACGCCGCGATGGCACTGTCCTTCGTCGCGCCCCACCGGTGCAGCAGGTAGGACAGGGCAGCGTTTTCCGTCGCCGTCAGCGCGCTGCCGTCACTCCGGACGAATCCGCCCGAATGGCCGTTGTCGTACCCGGCTGCGTTCTCCGGGGAGAGACGTTCGAAGTCAGTGCAGTAAGCCACCTGGCCGCGTGAGTCCCTGTACTGCCCCACGAAATGCTCGGCGGCGTGCACGCCTGCCGCACGCGTCCACTCGCTTCCCACGGGAGCGGCCTGCGACGGTGAGATATTAGGCAGCCACAGCAGAGCCGCGAGCAACAGCCAGACACCGGCGGCCCGCAGGACGCCCCGGCGCGGGGAGTGAGAAGAAGAAGATGGCACGGATGTCCTCCAGATCAGGGGTTCAGGGCCGCGCCGAAGCCAGCGGGAGCAGCCCACAGAAACCATCGTCGCTACCCCTGGCGGTGGTTGGATGCGCTCTCATTCTCATGTGCATAACCCGCCCCATTTGGTGAGTGTGTGGAGGGAAAGACACAGTTCGCGGACGGGGTCGTCGAGACCGCCTGCATCCATCGGCCATAATGAAGGAACAACGAAGGGTGCCGTTACCCGTCCAACCGCCAAGGAGATGCGTGTTCTACTGGAGAGACCTGGCCGATGTGCCGGAGGGTTTCGGTCCGACAGTTGTCACCATCGGGAACTTTGACGGTGTTCACCGGGGCCACCAGAGTGTGCTCCAGCAGCTCGTCGCAGCGGCACGCGAACGGGACGCAGCCGCCGTCGTCATATCGTTCGAACCGCATCCCGCCCAGGTCCACCGTCCGGACAGCGCGCCGGAGCTGATTATGGGCCTGCAGGACAGGGTCGAGACCCTCTGCGACACAGGCATCGACGGCCTCCTGATGATGCACTACACGCTTGACCTTGCGGCGCAGACTCCTGAGGAGTTCGTGTGTTCCGTCCTCGTTGAAGGCCTGCGCGCGAAAGCAGTCGTCATCGGTCACGACGTGCGCTTCGGGCGTGGCAATTCCGGTGACCTTTCAACCATGCAGGCGCTCGGAGGCCAGTTGGGCTTCGACGTGGTGGTCATCGATGATTACGGCTCGAGCCTGCAAAGCACGACGGCCGGAGGAGAGCGCCGCTGTTCCTCCACCTGGGTGCGGGAAGCACTCGTTGCCGGTGACGTCACCACCGCCGCCCGGATCCTGGGCAGGCCCCACCGCATGCGGGGTGAAGTGGTCCACGGAGCGGCCCGCGGAAGGGCTCTGGGATTCCCGACCGCCAACCTGTCGTCGAAATCGACCGGCTTCATCCCCGCGGACGGGATCTATGCCGGATGGCTCATCGACAGCAGCCAGGTGCGCTGGCCGGCAGCGATCTCCGTCGGCTCCAATCCGACGTTCGAAGGGGTCAGCAGGCAGGTCGAGGCTCACGTGATTGACCGGCCCAAGGAGGAGATCGACGTCTTCGACCTGTACGGGCAGACGGTGATCGTGGAGTTCGTGCGTCGGCTGCGGGGAATGGTTGCCTACCGGGGGCCGGAAGCGTTGATCGAACAGATGCGGCTGGACGTCGACCAGACGCGAGCTGTGCTTTCGACAGAACAGCGTACGTACGGGTAAAGTTGACTGCGGTCCGGCTGCAGTCCGTGGTTGCTTGGCCACCGCCGGAGCTCCGCTCGCCTGCGAGGGGAACCGGCATCATTTTGTTCACGGTACAACTCATAGGAGTTATTTGTGGCACTTGAAGCCGCTCTGAAGCAGGAAATCATCAAGGAATACGCAACCTCTGAGGGCGACACCGGTTCGCCTGAGGTGCAGATCGCGATGCTTTCCCGCCGCATTCTCGACCTGACCGAACACCTCAAGAAGCACAAGCACGACCACCACACCCGTCGTGGCCTGCTTCTGCTGGTGGGTCGCCGTCGTCGTCTGCTCGACTACCTGCGCGACACCGACATCACGCGCTACCGTACGCTCATCGAGCGCCTCGGCCTGCGCCGTTAGTTAGACTGTGAGGCGGCGCCTTCCCTCGGGGAGGAGCCGCCTTCCATCTTTGCCGGCCGTGTGCCGCAAAGCGACGCGTTCGCAAGAATGCATGAAGTACCAAGTTCATAACCAGGAGCCAGGCGGACAAGCAGGCATTCGCGGTCCTCGGTAGTGGTCTCCGGGACACCATCTTGTGATGGTCTCCCGTGGACCTCGATCGAAGACCGGGTGCCACAACCCGTCCTAACGGCGTTGACCAGCAAGACGCCGCCTGCCTCCGCCACCAAAGAAACGGAGGTGACTCTCTTGGAGGGTCCCGAAATCCAGTTCGCCGAAGCCGTTATTGACAACGGTCGCTTCGGCCAGCGCACTGTTCGCTTCGAAACCGGGCGTCTCGCCCAGCAGGCAGCAGGCGCTGCCATGGTCTACATCGACGAGGACACCGCGCTCCTCTCCGCCACCACCGCCGGCAAGTCCCCGCGTGAAGGCTTTGACTTCTTCCCGCTGACCGTGGACGTCGAAGAGCGCATGTACGCTGCCGGCCGCATCCCAGGCTCGTTCTTCCGTCGCGAAGGGCGTCCGTCCACCGAGGCCATCCTTGCCTGCCGCCTCATGGATCGCCCGCTGCGCCCCGCTTTCGTGAAAGGCCTGCGCAACGAGGTCCAGATCGTCGTCACCGTGCTGGCCATCAACCCCGACGTCCGCTACGACGTCGTTGCCATCAACGCTGCCTCCATGTCCACGCAGCTTTCCGGTCTGCCGTTCTCCGGCCCGATCGGCGGCGTACGCGTTGCCCTCGTCTCCGACGGCTCGGGTGAGGACCAGTGGATCGCTTTCCCGAAGCACTCCGAGCTTCAGAACTCCGTGTTCGACATGGTCGTTGCCGGCCGCGTCGTCGGAGATGACGTCGCCATCATGATGGTCGAGGCGGAAGCCACCGACAATTCGTGGTCCCTGATCAAGGACGACGGTGCCACCGCTCCCACCGAAGAGGTCGTCGCCGACGGTCTTGAGGCCGCAAAGCCCTTTATCCGTGCACTGTGCGAAGCTCAGTCCGACCTCGCCGGCCGCGCTGCCAAGCCCACCGTCGAGTTCCCCGTGTTCAAGGACTACGAGGAGGACGTCTTCTCGGCCGTCGAGAGCGCAGCCGGCTCACGCCTTGCTGAGATCTTCACCATCGCTGACAAGCAGGAGCGCGAAGACGCGGCCAACGCCTACCGTTCCGAGGTCATCGAGTCCCTTGCCGGCCAGTTCGAAGGCCGCGAAAAGGAAATCGCGGGCGCATTCAACTCGGTCACTAAGAAGGTTGTGCGCCAGCGCATCCTCCGCGACCAGGTTCGCATCGACGGCCGCGGCCTCAGCGACATCCGCAAGCTCACCGCCGAGGTGGAGGTTCTGCCTCGCGTTCACGGTTCGGCAGTCTTCGAGCGCGGCGAAACCCAGATCATGGGTGTCACCACGCTGAACATGCTGAAGATGGAACAGCAGATTGACTCGCTGTCGCCGGTGACGCGCAAGCGCTACATGCACAACTACAACTTCCCGCCGTACTCCACCGGCGAGACCGGCCGCGTCGGATCCCCGAAGCGCCGCGAAATCGGACACGGCGCCCTCGCGGAGCGTGCACTCGTTCCGGTGCTGCCAAGCCGCGAGGAGTTCCCGTACGCCATCCGTCAGGTCTCCGAGGCGCTCAGCTCCAACGGTTCCACCTCGATGGGCTCCGTCTGCGCCTCCACGCTTTCCCTGCTCAACGCCGGTGTCCCGCTGAAGGCTCCGGTTGCCGGTATCGCCATGGGCCTCGTTTCCGACGAGGTCGACGGCCAGACCCGCTACGCAGCCCTCACCGACATCCTCGGTGCGGAAGACGCGTTCGGTGACATGGACTTCAAGGTTGCAGGTACCTCGGAATTCGTGACCGCGATCCAGCTGGACACCAAGCTTGACGGCATTCCCGCTTCGGTGCTGGCTGCAGCCCTGAAGCAGGCCCGCGAAGCACGCCTGCACATCCTCGGTGTGCTCGAGGCCGCGATTGACACTCCGGATGAGCTGTCCGAGTTCGCTCCGCGCATCATCTCGGTGAAGATCCCTGTCGACAAGATCGGCGAGGTTATCGGCCCCAAGGGCAAGATGATCAACCAGATCCAGGAAGACACCGGCGCCGACATCTCGATCGAAGACGACGGTACTGTGCTGATCGGCGCCACGGACGGCTCGTCCGCCGAGGCCGCGCGCGCCGCGGTGAACGCGATCGCCAACCCGCAGGTTCCTGAAATCGGCGAGCGCTACGTGGGCACCGTCGTAAAGACCACCACCTTCGGCGCGTTCGTCTCGCTGACTCCGGGCAAGGACGGCCTGCTCCACATCTCGGAGCTGCGCAAACTCGCCGGCGGCAAGCGGGTGGACAACGTCGATGACGTCGTGGCCGTAGGCCAGAAGGTCCAGGTTGAGATCACCAAGATCGACGACCGCGGAAAGCTGTCCCTCTCTCCGGTGGTCGCAGAGGAAGCCGGCGAATCAGCTGCCGAAGACGCTTCGCCTGCCGACGCCCAGGATTCCGCTGAGGGCGACGACAACTAGCGCACACGCTCACAAGCACAATCCACCGGCTCCACGGCGAACAGAGTTCGCCGTGGAGCCGCTGGCGTTGAGGAGAAGGATATGACTGAAACAGTTCAGGGTTCACCCGTAGTGCTCCCGCTGACGCCGGGCGGCTTGGAAAATTCGTCCATGCTGGTTGCGGGAACGCAGGGCGGAGCAGTGGTCCGACGCTCGGTGCTGCCCGGTGGTGTTCGTGTGCTAACGGAGGCGATGCCGGGCCAGCGCTCGGCAAGCATCGGCTTCTGGGTAGGGGTCGGCTCCCGTGACGAAGCTGACGGGGAGCACGGGTCGACGCACTTCCTTGAACATTTGCTGTTCAAGGGGACGCAGCGCCGGACTGCATTGGACATCGCCGCCGCTTTCGACGAGGTCGGGGGCGAATCGAACGCTGCGACGGCCAAGGAGAACACCTGCTACTACGCGAGGGTTCTCGACTCAGACCTGCCCATGGCGATCGATGTCATCGCGGACATGGTGACCTCGGCTGTCATCGATCCCGAGGAGCTGGAGCAGGAGCGGCACGTCATTCTTGAGGAGATCGCGATGGACAGCGACGATCCCTCCGACGTGGCACACGAGAACTTCGTGGAAGCCGTGCTTGGCTCACATCCGCTGGGCCGTCCCATCGGAGGAACGCCCGAGGCGATCAAATCTGTGTCGCGTGACTCGGTTCTCGAGCACTACCGCCGTTACTACCGCCCCGAAGAGTTGGTAGTCACTGCGGCCGGCGGCCTCGATCATGACGTCGTGTGCTCGCTCGTTATTCAGGCGCTTCAACGGGCAGGGTGGGCCCTGGCGGCGGACGCAGCGCCCGTGCCGAGGCGCGCACCCGAGCCGGCCGTGCTGAAGGCTGCCGGGGGAGTGCAGGTCATCCGTCGAGCCGTCGAGCAGGCGAATGTACTGGTTGGCTGTCCTGCGCTGACTGCCACCGATGACCGGCGGTTCGTGATGAGCGTCCTCAACGCGGTGCTCGGCGGAGGGATGTCCTCACGTCTCTTCCAGGAGATTCGGGAAAAGCGCGGACTCGCTTACTCGACCTACTCCTTCTCGGCGTCCTACGCCGACGCAGGCTACTTCGCCATGTATGCAGGGTGCAGTCCGGCGAAGACCGGCCAGGTCATCAGCCTGCTCAGTGCAGAGCTGGAACGGCTGGCGTCGGATGGAGTGAGTGACGAGGAACTGCGGCGCGCCGTGGGTCAGCTGTCCGGCGGCATGGTGCTCTCACTTGAGGACAGCGGTTCGCGGATGACCCGGCTGGGCCGGGCGGAGCTCGTCAGCGGTGAGTTCCTGGGGCTGGACCTGACCCTTGAGCGGGTCCGGGCCGTGACGGCCGAGCAGGTGCAGCGCCTCGCACGGCAACTGGCCGACGCCCCGCGCACAACTACCGTCGTCGGACCTTTCGACAGCGAAGCCGACCTGGGACTGTAGTCCGGGGTGAATGTCCTGCCGCCTCAGCCTCCGGCGAACGGCGGCAGGACATCGAGCACGTCGTCACGGCCGATCGGCTCGCTCCGGTCACGCAGCGCTACCTCGTTCAGGAGGAAGCTGCTCCGCTCCAGCACCCGTGCCATCGATGGGTCACCCTCGGGGTGTCGCTCGCGGATCTCCTCAAGAACCGCTGTCAGACCCACGCCGTCCAGTTCAAGGCGTTCTTCAGGGACGCCCGCGGCCGCCTGGGCCGCGCCGAAGTATCGAACGAGCACCTCAGCCGCCGATCGCGCTCATGGAGCGGTCGGGCTGTACGAAGTCGGCAGCTCCCAGCCCGGTATGACCCATGCCGTGCGCCTTGGGCTTGGCCCACATAGCCTCCTGCCAGCGCAGGGCTATGGCGGCGTCGTCGGCTCCTGACCGGAGCAGGTCCCTCAGGTCCGTCTCCTCCCGGGAGAAAAGGCAACTCATGATCTTGCCTTCGGCCGTGACGCGGGTGCGCTTGCAATCGGAGCAGAATGGCTCCGTGACGGAGGCGATGATGCCGACAGTGCCGACGACGACGTCGGGCTTTTCCGGCCGGCGCACCTCCCACCGTTCAGCGGGGGCACCGTCCCGGTTCCGGGGGTCCGGCGTGAGCACAAAGCGTTCGGAAAGGCGCTCACGAACTTCCGCCGCGGTGATCATCCCTTCACGGGTCCAGCCATGATCGGCGTCAAGGGGCATCTGCTCGATGAAACGCAGTTCGAAGCCACGCGAGACAGCCCATTCAAGCAGATCCGGCGCCTCGTGGTCGTTGATGCCCCGCATCAGCACGGCGTTGATTTTCACCAGTCCAAGCCCGACGGCGGCAGCCGCTTCTATGCCGCGAAGCACCCGGTCCAGGAACGGGCGACGCGTCAGTTGCGCGAAGGTATCCGGGTGAAGCGAATCCATCGAGACGTTGATCCTGGTCAGGCCTGCGTCCTTGAGCCGTTGCGCCTTCTTGTCCAGACCGAGACCGTTCGTTGTCAGGGACACCGGCAGGTCCGGGTGCTGTGCGCGGATATCGGCGATGATGTCCACGAGGTCCGCTCTCACCAACGGCTCACCACCGGTCAGCCGCAGCTCGCGGATGCCCAGAAGACTAACTCCGATGGCGACGAGCCTGACGATCTCCTCGCGCGAGAGCACCTGGTCCTTCTGCAGCCACTGAAGACCCTCGGCAGGCATGCAATAGGTGCAGCGCAGATTGCACTTGTCTGTCAGCGAGAGCCGCATGTCCGTGGCCCGGCGGCCGTAGGAGTCAAGCAGCCCGGCATGGGGTGCGGACGCGCCCGCGCGGAAGGTTGGGCTGCCAAGTCGGATTGCCATAGTTCGAGGTTACGCCCTTTGCCCCGGTGACTCTATCGGTTGCCACCACATGTGCAGTGAGATGACGGGCGAAGCCCGACTAGGCTGGTAGCTGCAGCATTCGATGCCGCAACACATGAAATGTCGGGGCGGGCTGATACAACGGGGCACAATGACACGAACAGTTGAGGAACATCAGCAGGCCGTACTCGGGCTCCTGCGCTACAGCAGCGCGTTCGCCGACGGACCGGCCGAGACCCTGTCGCTGGCAGCAGCCCGCGGCCGTGTGCTCGCCGAGGACCTGACGACGCCGGTGAGCCTGCCCCCGTTCGACAACTCCCAGATGGACGGTTATGCGGTGCACCGCGATGATCTCGCGGGCGCCGGCCCGCTGCGTCTGGCTGTGTCCCGGCCGGTGCCGGCCGGTACGGAGCCTGCCGCCCTCCAGCCCGGCCACGCCGCCCCGATTATGACCGGGGCGATGATCCCGGAGGGGGCCGCCGCCGTCGTGCCCATTGAGAGGGCTGTGCCCGCGCTGTTTCCCACCGCCGACCGGTACCGCGACGAGGAATCCCTCACCGTTGAACTGCCGGTGGTCGAGGAAGGTCTGTTCATCCGGCCTGCCGGCAGCGACCTGGTGATGGGAAGCGTTGCCTTCGAAGCGGGCACACTACTGGGACCTGCTCAGCTTGGCGTGATCGCTGCCTGCGGGCTGGCGACCGTACGCGTGCGTCCGCGATTCCTTGTGCTGCTGCTCAGCACGGGCGATGAGGTTCAGGAACCCGGCACTGAGCTCGCTCCCGGACGGATTTTCGACGCCAACACAACACTGCTGACGACGGCGTTGGAAGAGGCGGGAGCCGAGGTCCAGCTGCACAGTATCGTGGCGGACAACCCTGAGGTGCTTCGGCGGGCGCTCCAGTCCATAGGCCGGCCCGTCAACCTCATCCTGAGTACCGGCGGCATCAGCCAGGGTGCATACGAAGTCGTGAAGCAGGCGCTGGCCGACAGCAGCGTGGAATTCCTGTCTGTGTCGATGCAGCCGGGTGGACCGCAGGCAATCGGCACCATCAACGGGGTCCCCTTTCTGGGATTCCCCGGCAATCCGGTGAGTGCGCTGGTCTCGTTCGAGATGTTCCTCCGCCCGGCGCTCAGTACGGTCACCGGGATACCGGGTAACCGGGTCTGCCTGCCGGCACGGCTCACCGAAGACATCCAGTCACCGGAGAACAAGCACCAGGTCCGCCGCGGTGTCTACACCGACCGCTCCGGCCAGGGGGAGGGAATTGGCGACGTCACACTCCTTGGCGGCCCCGGCTCCCACCTGCTGCACGCCCTCGCCGGGTCAAATGCGCTCGTGCACCTGCCTGTCGGCACCGGAAACGTGGAGGCAGGAACCCCGGTCGCCGTGTGGCTGCTCACCGAACTCCGTGGAGGCATTCAGCCTCTTCATCCCAGCAACCCCAACCGAGAGGCGCTGACATGACCGAATCCAATTCCCGGCTCACCCACGTCCGCGACGACGGCTCCGCCCACATGGTGGACGTGTCTGAGAAGTCTGTCACTGCGCGTCAGGCCACAGCACAGAGCATCCTGCGGACAAGACCGGATGTCATCGCGCTTATCGCGGACGGGGACCTCCCCAAGGGTGATGCTCTCGCTGTTGCCCGGGTCGCTGGCATCATGGCGGCGAAGCAGACCTCGACGCTGATCCCGCTCTGTCATCCGCTGCCGTTGAGCAAGGTGACCATCGATTTTGAACCTGAGGGTGACGCCGTCGTCGTCAACGCAACGGTGAAGACCACTGCGGTGACAGGCGTCGAGATGGAGGCGCTGACCGCAGCGTCCGTCGCTGCCCTCACCCTGTACGACATGATCAAGGCCGTGGACAAACACGCCGTCGTCACCGATATCCGCGTGCTGGTCAAATCGGGTGGGAAGAGCGGGGACTGGGTCGCATGAGTACGCCCAGAACGGCAGCTCTCATTATTGCGTCAACCCGCGCGGCAGCGGGCGTCTACGAGGACGAATGCGGGCCGCTCATTCAGCGCTGGCTGGCCGGTAAAGGTTACGCCGTTCAGCGCGCCGAAGTGGTTCCCGATGGGGACGCCGTGCGCGACGCCCTTGCCGGGTGCCTCGACGGAAAGCCCTCCGTGCTCATCACCAGCGGAGGAACCGGCCTGAGCGCCGACGACGTCACCCCCGAACTCACCGAGCCCTTCCTCACACGCTCCCTGCCGGGGATCATGGAGGCAGTACGCCGGGCAGGTGCGGCAAAAACACCCATGGCCGCGCTGAGCCGGGGGTACGCCGGGGTTTCGGCCTCCACCTTCGTCATCAACCTCCCCGGCTCACCGGGGGCAGTCCAGGACGGCCTGGCCGTCCTGGAACCCATTCTCGACCACATCTGCGCGCAACTAGAGGGAAGACATGAGCACTAGCACCGTCCTGCACGCGGGAGTTTCCACCGAGCCGCTCGACCTGAACCATGCCCTGGACGTTGTCGGTTCTGCCGATTGCGGCGCGGTGGTGGGCTTCGGCGGAGTCGTTCGCAATCACGACGGCGGCCGCCAGGTTGATCGTCTCGGTTACAGCGCCCACCCCTCAGCCAGCGGCGTAATCGCGGAGATCGCCACGGAGATCGCTGAGAAGTACGACGGCGTGCGGATCTGGGTGGCGCACCGGACCGGCCCGCTGGAGATCGGGGATCCGGCCCTTGTCGCGGCCGTCGCGTCCGGCCACAGGGGCCAGGCTTTCGCTGCCTGCACTGAACTTGTGGATACCGTGAAGGCGCGCGCTCCGATCTGGAAGGAACAGTTCTTCTCCGACGGCACTGTGGAATGGGTCGGTGTGGATGGCTGACAGTACCCTTGGAGCCATGACACAACTGACCTCCGTCGCCGTCCTTGGCGCGTCCGGACGCATGGGTTCCGAGGCCGTCAAGGCAATCGACGCAGCCGATGACCTTCAGCTTGTCGCTGCGCTGGGCAGGCAGGATTCCCTTGACGATGTGGTGGCAGCCGGGGCGCAGGTAGTCGTGGACCTCACGGTGCCGGAGAGCACGGTACAGAACGTTGCATTCGCCGTCGAACACGGTATCCACGCTGTTGTCGGTACCACCGGGTGGGATGCGGAGCGGCTCGCCCGGCTCCGGGAGCTGCTTGCCGGGAACCCTGAGGTGGGCGTTCTGATCGCGCCGAACTTCGCGCTCGGATCGGTCCTGGCAACAGCCTTCGCCGCGCGCGCAGCGAAGTACTTCGAATCAGTCGAGCTGATCGAACTGCACCACCCGGACAAGGTGGACGCCCCGTCCGGCACCGCCGAGCGAACGGCCGAGCTGATCGCCGAAGCGCGCAGGGAAGCCGGTCTTTCGGCGAGCCCTGATGCTACCCGTACGTCGCGCGACGGCGCCCGGGGATGCGATATCGACGGCGTGCGGGTTCACTCCGTGCGATTGCGCGGTCTGGTGGCGCACCAGGAGGTCCTGTTCGGCGGCGTCGGAGAGCAGCTGACCATCCGCCACGATTCCTTCCACCGTGAGTCCTTCATGCCCGGTGTGTTGCTCGGTGTCCGGGAGGTCGGTTCCCGCCCGGGACTCACTGTTGGCCTGGACGGCTACCTGGACCTGCAGGCGTGAGGAACGCCGTGGAGATAGTGAAGAAATATCGCGTAAAAATCGGCGTAATCTTCGTCACTGTCCTGCTCGCCTTCTGGCTCGTTGTCGCCCTGCAACGGAGCGTCATCCTGCTGACCGATCCGGATCCCGTGGCGAAAGCACTCGGAGTCGCATACCTGCTGCTTCCGGCGATCGGAGCATGGGCGCTGGTTCGCGAACTGTCGTTCGGTGCCCAGACAGAGCGGATGGCCACCACGCTGCATGCTGAGGGCGGGCTGCCGGTCGATGACCTGCCGCGGACACCTGCCGGCCGGATCGTGCGGGAGGCAGCGGACGCCCAGTTCCCGGCCTATCAGGCCGAGGCAGAAGCCAATCCCGGCGACTGGCGTTCCTGGTTCCGGCTCTCATGCGCGTATGACGCCGCTGGGGACCGCACCCGCGCACGCCGCTCCATGCGGCACGCAGCGAAGCTGTTCCGCGGGCACGCCGACTAGCTAACGCTTCCGCACCGTTCCCGTCGACCGGGCCACGTCACTTGCGCCGGACGCCACATACTCGAGCGGACCGCGGGCGTTGAGTTTCCACAGCAGCAACCCGACCGCAAGGAATAGCGCGACCTGCACCCAGTAGACCAGTGCCGGGTCCAGTGGAACGTCCTGCTGATCGACGATGCTCATGATCCAGATATGGAGCGAGTAAAGGGTCAGTGTCATGGCACCGGGAGCAGAGAGCGGCAGCAGCAGCCACGGCAGCTGCCTGCCCACAAGAAAGCAGAGCCCGACGACGGCGGCGCCAGTTCCCGCTGTGTGCGCCAGATCCAGCGGCGTCCCCGAGTGCGGCGCGCTGACCGCCAGCCACCACCAGGTGCCGCTCTGGTCGATACCCGTAAGGATGACCGTGAGCATCGCTTCAATGTCATGGCCGCGTCCCTCCGGAGTCTCGAGCAGTACGGCCATTCCGCCGAGTGGCCCGAGGAGTAGAGCGCTGATGAACTTGGCCGAACCTGCGACCCCGACTCCGGCAAGGAGCAGGCCAATCTGTACACCCAACGCCCGCAGGTTCAGGCGGCCGATCAGCATGCCGAGGAGCAGATAGCTCAACCACTGAAGCGCGGGGTAGAAGCCGGTCACGAGGATGTCAGCGAGAAGTGTCACGGGCTGCCCAAAGTGCTCAAGCGCGGGGTTGCCGTCCAGATTTGAGGGATCGACAGTTGCCTCAATCCACGGCCGCAGAAGGAAAGCTGCGACCGGGGACAGCAGGGTCCATCCGACCGCCCACCAGGCGAGCTGCCGTAATGGCAGGCTGACAAAGGGCAATGCCATCAGGAACAGGACGGCGTAGTGGAAGAGGATCACCGCAATGTTGGTCTCGAGTCCTCCGAGCATCAGCCCCACCATCGCGATGACAACGGCGCGTGCTGCGATCCCGCGCCGGTCGCGGGAGATTCCGACCTGGTCGTGCAACCTGTTGCCGCCGCTCAACAGCGCCAGTCCAATACCTGCGACGAGTGCGAACAGGGCAGACGACCGTCCCGAGAAGGTGGCCCCTATCCACGACGCCTCCGAGGTGCCCTCCACATAGAGGGGGAAGATGTGGGTGGACATCATCCCGAAGAGAGCAATACCCCGGGCTGCGTCGATGCCGCTGAGCCGGCCCGAGCTTTGTGTGGTGGCCATGATGGAATGTTCTCACGCCCGCTGCAACGGGTAAGTTTGACCTATGGCTGCCTCCGAAATTCGCCCGCTCCCGTTCGGCTCTCTCGTCACCGCCATGGTGACGCCTTTCACCGCCGACGGCGCTGTGGACTTCGAAGCGACGGCCGCGCTTGCCGTCCGTCTCGTCGAAGACGGGTGTGACGGGCTCGTAGTCTCCGGTACGACCGGCGAAACATCCACCCTTGAAGACCAGGAGAAGGAAGACCTTTTCCGGGTTGTCGCAGAGGCAGTCGGCGGACGGGCGAAAGTGATTGCCGGCACCGGCACCAACCACACCTCACACTCCGTGGAGATGGCGAAGCGGGCCCAGCGAGCCGGCGCGGACGCGCAGCTGGTAGTGACCCCGTACTACAACAAGCCGACGCAGGCTGGTGTTCTGGCGCATTTCGACGCGGTGGCCGGTGCGTCGGACCTGCCCATCATGGTTTATGACATCCCCGGCCGGTCTGGCATCGCGATCAGCACGGAGACCATGATCCGTCTGGCCGACAACCCGAAGATCCTTGCTCTGAAAGACGCCAAGGCGGATTACGCGGAGGTGACCCGCGTGCTCGCCAACACAACGCTGGATGTCTATGCAGGGGATGACGGACTGACGCTGCCATGGATGGCAGCCGGTGCCGTCGGCGTCGTCAGCGTCAGTGCACACGTGGCCACCGCGCAATTCCGTGCCCTCGTCGACGCAGCGGCTGCCGGAGATTTTGTCACAGCGCGGAAGATTCACTTCGAACTGGACCCGGTTGTGCGCGCTGTCATGACGCACATCCCCGGTGCAGTCTCGGCCAAGCAAGTCCTGCGGTTGCAGGGCGTACTTTCCAACTCCGTGGTGAGGCTGCCGCTGGTTGATCCCACCGCTGTCGAGATGGAACCGGTACTGGCGGACCTCGCCGAAGCGGGCTGGGACTTTTCCGCGAGCACCGACCGCTAGCATCCGAAAGGCCGACGTATGACAGAACTCGCAGGAACCGCACTCATTCCGCCTCCACCACTAGCCGAAGGAACCCTCAGGGTTGTTCCACTGGGTGGTCTCGGTGAGATCGGCCGCAACATGGCCGTCTTCGAGATCGGCGGAAAGCTGCTGATTGTGGACTGCGGGGTTCTGTTTCCCGAGGAGACGCAGCCCGGCGTCGACCTGATCCTGCCGGATTTCTCCTACATTGAGGATCGGCTGGACGACGTCGTGGGCCTGGTGCTGACCCATGGGCACGAAGACCACATCGGTGCGGTGCCTTATCTTCTGCGCCTCAAGAATGACATCCCGCTGATCGGGTCGCAGTTGACGCTCGCACTGATCGAGGCGAAACTCCAGGAACACCGGATCCGGCCTTTCACCCTCACCGTTGCCGAGGGCCAGATTGAGCAGTTCGGCCCCTTCGAATGTGAGTTCGTCGCAGTCAACCACTCCATTCCAGACGCGCTTGCTGTATTCATCCGCACCGAAGCCGGTACGGTGCTGCACACCGGCGACTTCAAGATGGACCAGCTGCCCCTCGACGGCCGCATCACGGATCTGCGTGCCTTCTCACGGCTGGGTGAAGAGGGAGTGGACCTGTTTATGGTTGACTCCACAAACGCGGACGTGCCCGGCTTCACGACGGCGGAGCGTGAGATCGGCCCCGAGCTCGACCGGCTCTTCGGCCAGGTCAAGAAGCGCGTCATTGTTGCCTCTTTCTCCTCCCACATCCACCGCGTACAGCAGGTCCTCGACGCCGCGGCAGCCCACGGCCGGTTCGTTTGTTTCGCGGGCCGCTCGATGGTGCGCAACATGTCGATCGCCGCCAAACTCGGTTACCTGCGTGTGCCGGACGGGATCCTGGTTGACGTGAAGAACGTGGACAACCTGCCCGATGACCGGGTCGTATTGATGTCGACCGGCTCGCAGGGTGAGCCGATGGCGGCGCTGTCACGGATGGCGAACGGAGACCACCCGATCACGGTCGGGAAGGGGGACACTGTCATCCTCGCTTCCTCCCTCATCCCAGGCAACGAGAACGCCGTCTTCCGGGTTATCAACGGGCTCCTCAAACTGGGCGCCAATGTCATCCACAAGGGCAACGCCCGCGTGCATGTATCGGGCCACGCAGCCGCCGGTGAATTGCTGTACTGCTACAACATCCTCAAGCCGAGGAACGTCATGCCCGTCCATGGCGAGACGCGGCACCTGATCGCCAACGGGAACCTTGCGATCCAGACGGGCATCCCGAGTGAGAACGTCCTCCAGACCGACGACGGCTCCGTCGTGGACCTGAAGGACGGCGTGGCCCGGATTGTGGGAGCGGTGGAATGCGGATACGTGTATGTGGACGGCTCCAGCATCGGCGAGATCACTGACGCTGACCTGAAGGACCGCCGCATCCTCGGCGAAGAAGGCTTCATCTCGATCATCACCGTGGTCAACCGCAGCACAGGAACGATCGTCTCCGGGCCGGACATCCACGCCCGTGGCTTCGCCGAGGACGATTCGGTATTCGACGACATCAAGCCGAAGATCAGCGCAGCTCTGGCCGAAGCAGTCATGAGCAACAAGGACCACACCACCCATCAGCTCCAGCAGGTGGTGAGGCGCGTGGTGGGTACCTGGGTCAACCGCCGTCACCGCCGCCGCCCGATGATTATCCCGGTCGTCCTCGAGGCCTAGCGGGCGCGCTAATCCCGGGATCCGGGGGCACCATCGGGTAGCGTAGCGAGTATGGCGACTCGTACTTCCCCTCCTTCTTCGCGGGGTCAACAGCCGCGAGGTTCGCAACAGCCGCGCACCCGCACCACCTCAGCCGCTGGCCGGGGATCGACTGCCGCTGGCCGGGGATCGACCGCCCGCGGTTCGAGCAAGGCCCAGCCGGAGGCTGCGACAGAAGAAAAACTTCCGTGGCCCATGCGCATCGTTCGTGGGTTCTGGATGGGGCTGGCCCACCTGGTCGCCGGCGCCATCCGAAAATTCGGTCACGACGTGCAGCCGCAGAAAGACCTCCGCAGGGACGGTACGGGGTTCTTCCTCTTCCTCTGCGCAGCCGCGGTGGCAACGGTTGAGTGGTGGGCGCTGACGGGTCCGGTAGCCGACGTCGTGCATGCTGTCGCCGGTGGTTCCGTGGGTTGGATGGCGCTGCTGTTGCCCTTCATTCTGCTGATCGGGGCGGTACGCCTGTTTCGCTACCCGGAAAACCCCCGCGCCAATAACCGCATTGGGATCGGCCTCACCGTTCTTACATTCGCCGGTGCGGGCATTGCGCATCTGGTGGGCGGACAACCCGAACTTGCCGCGGGTCTCGACGCCCTGTGGCGGGCCGGCGGCGTGGTCGGGTATCTCGTTGCCGGGCCTGCCGCTGCAATACTCTCCGCCTGGCCCGTGGCTATTGTGCTTGCCTTCCTGCTGTTCGTGAGCATTCTCATCGTCACTGCCACGCCCTTTCGCCATATCCCGACCCGCCTGCGCAAGCTCTACGAGCACCTCATGGGTCAGGACCTGAACGACGGCGGCCAAGACAGCGGCGGCCAGCACAGCGACGAGCACGACCAGAGCTACCTGTCGGACCGCCAACGAGCGGAGGCCAAGCCGAAGAAGAAGAAGTCGCGCCTTTTCGGTGGGAAGAAGGACTCGAAGCAGGAAGAGGACCTGGACGGCTACGTCGGGGACGAAGCCTTCGAACGCGCTGTACTCGACGACGACGGCGACCCCGTCCCTGCGCCGCCGGCCATCCCTCCGGGCGTGCGTCGTCCCACCCAGCAGGAGCTTGCCACTGAGAAGATCAAGCGCAACCAGGGGTTGGAAGAGGCAGAGCCGGCCACCGAGGCAATGGCGGTCCTGCCGCAGACCAGCGCACCCGCCGCCCAGCCGGTCCACGTTCCATCGAACCCCGTCCAGCCGCAGGCCCCCGCAACGCCGATTCCACAGCGGACCGAGCAACTCTCCCTCGCCGGGGACGTGACCTACACGCTCCCGCCGTCAGATTATTTGCCCGCCGGCACTCCGCCGAAGGAGCGTTCCGAGGCCAACGACGCCGTCGTCGCGGCGCTTACCCATACCCTCGAGCAGTTCAACGTCGACGCGAAGGTGACCGGCTTCTCGCGCGGACCTACAGTTACCCGCTACGAGATCGAACTGGCTTCGGGCACCAAGGTAGAGCGGGTCACCGCGTTGTCCAAAAACATTTCCTATGCGGTCGCCAGTTCGGACGTGCGGATTCTGTCTCCGATTCCCGGCAAGTCCGCTATCGGCATCGAAATTCCGAACACCGACCGCGAGACGGTGTCGCTGGGCGATGTCCTGCGCTCCGGAAACGCCCGGAAGACGGACCATCCCATGGTCATGGGCGTCGGCAAGGACGTTGAGGGCGGCTTCGTCGTCGCGAACCTCGCCAAGATGCCGCACCTTCTTGTTGCGGGCGCCACCGGCGCGGGTAAGTCCTCCTTCGTGAACTCAATGATCACGTCCATCCTCATGCGGGCTACCCCCGATGAGGTGCGGATGATCATGGTCGATCCGAAGCGCGTTGAGCTGACGGCCTATGAAGGTGTGCCGCACCTCATCACCCCTATCATCACCAGCCCCAAGAAGGCTGCTGAGGCCCTGCAGTGGGTTGTCCGCGAGATGGACACCCGCTACGACGACCTCGCCAACTACGGCTACAAGCACATCGATGACTTCAACAAGGCGGTGCGGAACGGGAAAGTCGTGCCACCGCCGGACTCAAAGCGCGTTGTGCGGCCCTACCCGTACCTGCTGGTCATCGTCGATGAGCTCGCGGACCTGATGATGGTTGCGCCCAGGGACGTCGAAGACTCCATCGTCCGTATCACCCAGCTGGCGCGTGCCGCGGGCATCCACCTTGTTCTTGCAACCCAGCGGCCGTCGGTCGACGTCGTGACAGGTCTGATCAAGGCGAACGTACCGTCGCGCATGGCGTTCGCCACCTCGTCGGTAACCGACTCGCGGGTTGTCCTTGACCAGCCGGGCGCCGAGAAACTGATCGGACAGGGCGACGCCCTCTTCCTCCCCATGGGTGCTTCCAAACCGATGCGCGTTCAGGGTGCCTGGGTGACTGAGTCCGAGATCCACCGGGTGGTGGAGCACGTCAAGGAACAGCTGAAAGCGGTTTACCGTGATGACGTTGCGGTGGAGGCGCCCAAGAAGCAGATTGATGATGACATCGGAGACGATCTCGAGGTTCTGCTGCAGGCCACGGAACTGGTCGTCACCACGCAGTTCGGTTCCACGTCGATGCTGCAGCGCAAGCTTCGCGTTGGTTTCGCCAAGGCCGGACGCCTGATGGATCTGCTGGAATCGAGGGGAGTGGTTGGCCCCTCGGAGGGTTCCAAGGCGCGTGATGTTCTGGTGAAGCCTGATGACCTCGGTCCGGTCCTCGCTGCGATGCGGGGCGATGATCCGCCCGCAGCAGCGGCGGCGGAGCCCGAAGCTGATCAGAGCTTCCCGCCCGGTGGCGGCACCGATCTGGTCGCGGAGGATCTGGCCTCCCGTGCGCAGGCAGCTGACTACCATGACGACGACGAAGACGGCTCGGAAGACGCTTGGTCGCTGACAGGCAGGTAGCCTTTATCCGTGAGCAACTCTGACGCCGGAGCGGTACCAGTCCTGAACGTCGCGAACGTGCTGACGGTCGTGCGAATCGTGCTGGTGCCGTTCTTCGTGTGGTTCCTCCTGGCCGATGCAGGCCAGGGCGGCATGTTCCGCTGGCTCGCTGTCACAACGTTCGCAGTCGCCATCTACACCGACAAGCTTGATGGAGATATCGCCCGTAGCCGCGGCCTCATCACGAATTTCGGTAAGATAGCCGACCCCATCGCGGACAAGCTGCTCATCGGCTCCGCGCTGATCCTGCTTTCCGTGCTCGGGGAGCTGTGGTGGTGGGTCACCATAGTGATCCTCGTTCGTGAGCTCGGCATCACCTTGCTCCGGTTTGCGGTTATCCGTTACGGGGTCATGCCGGCCTCGCGCGGGGGAAAGCTCAAGACAGTTGTACAGACTCTCGCGATCTTCCTTTACCTGCTGGTGCCGGCCCTCGGGGCCTGGGCGTGGTGGCCTGCCGTCGTCGTCATGATGGCTGCTCTGGCCATCACCGTGGTGACTGGCGTCGACTACGTCATGCAGGCCGTCCGTCTTCGTCGCACGGCACCCAACCCACCGCTGTGAAGGCAGACCAGCCAACAACAGCGGACTGCCGGTCGAACGGCGGGCAGGCCCGTCCCGCGAGTCTTGAAAAGGCAGTCGCGCTTGCTCGTGAACGCGGCCTGACCATCGCTACGGGAGAATCGCTGACCGCCGGAATGGTTGCCGCCGCGCTGGCCACGGTCCCGGGTGCTTCGGCAGTCCTGCGGGGCGGTGTGGTCTCCTATCACCGGGAGGTCAAGGCAGGCCTGCTCGGAGTCTCCCCGGCGCTCCTTGCGCGCGTGGGCGCCGTCGACCGTGAAGTAGCCGAGCAGATGGCGCGGGGGGCAAGGCTTGCCTGCGGTGCTGACGTCGGCGTGGCTACGACCGGTGTAGCGGGCCCGGAGCCTCATGAAGGCAAAGGGGTGGGCACCGTCATCGTTGCTGTTGCTACGGTTGACGGTAGTGTAGTCCGGGAATTCCGGTTCGACGGCACCCGGGAGGAGATCCGGGAATCGACCTGTGACGCGGCAGTGAAACTGCTGGTAGAGACGCTTCAAGGCGAACCGGGGGAACAAACGGAGTTCCGCAATAGTTATCAATAGTATCCAGCACGTAGACCTGAGACGGGCTAGGCTTAAATCAGATGGTTGCACAGCAACCAGCACAAGGGAGTTAGGCGATCCACATGGTAAAGCAACCCGTATCCGTGAACGGTGTTATCCGTTGGCGGGATGTGGGTTTGGCAGAAGATCCGCAACGTAAGCCGAAGGAGCGCAAGATGGTCGTTTTACGCCACGAGATCGGAGACGTCCTGCGGGACGTCCGCCAGCGCCAGGGCCGTACGCTCAGGGAAGTGTCGCACAGCGCCCGGGTTTCCCTCGGTTACCTCAGCGAGGTCGAGCGAGGTCAAAAGGAAGCGTCTTCGGAGCTGTTGTCCTCAATCTGCTCAGCACTTGATGTGCCGCTGTCACTGATGCTGCGAGAGGTCAGCGATCGTCTGGCAGAAGCTGAAGGAGTCGCCGTTCCCGACACGGTTCCCCAGGAATTCGCCCAGCAGTTCGGCGGCGATATGCCTGAGGACTTCACGGACGGTTTCAGCCGGGGCCTTGCTGGCACCAAGAACTGATTCTGTACAAACTCATAATTCAACTCAACGTGTTGAGGAGAGGCTCGCCGAATGCGGCGGGCCTCTTCTTTTTCTGCTGCTACCAGTTGTCCTTGGTGTAGGTCTGATTGAGCTGGGAAATGAGGTTTCCGAGTGTCGTAAGGTCCGACAGGCTCCAGTCCTCCATCAATTGGTGAAAAGCTTCCTTTCGGGCCTCCTGCGCGGCGGAAAGCTGTCTTGAACCATCGTCGGTGAGACTGATGGACTGCGCGCGGCCATCAAGGGGATCGGCTGTCTTCTGGACCAGGCCGAGCTGCTCGAGCATAGCGATCTGCCTGCTGACGGATGGTTTGCCTACCCCGATACTTGCCGCCAGGTCAGTCAGGCGCATGGAACCCTCCCGCTGTAAGATGACCAGCAGCCCGTAGGCGGCCGGCTCCATGTCGGGGTGGACACGCCGCGCTACTTTGTAGGAGTTTGACCGTGCACGCCGCCACAGCATACTGAGCTGTTGTTCCAGCGCCTGAACGGCAGCATCGACGGCAGCATCGGGTTCCTGGCGGTCTACAGTCATGCGTTTCATTCTAGGGTTATCAGGAGAAGGAGGGCGTAGCATGCGCACAAGTGACTTCTGGCGGTTGATGGATGATGAGTTCGGGCCGGCCTACTCACGGACGCTGGCCCAAACCCTTCACTTATCCGGCCTCGGGGATCGGACGCCCGCGCATGCCCTGAAGGCGGGAATCGATCCGAAGGCGATATGGCTGGCGGTATGCGAAATGCAGGATGTGCCCGAGTATCGCCGGCTTGGGCGGGACGTCAAGCCCCGTTAGCCGGGACTCAAACACGCCGGTCGAATCAATCGAATATGTGTTCGGACCGGGCTATGCTGAACCCAGAAACATTCCCTGCCACACGTCCTCCACATAACCGCTGAACAGCGCAGGATGTCCACATCGGCCGCTCCGCCGGACAAACTGTCGGAGGGGGACGTTACGGTCAAGAGGAACAGTAAAACGGGCCTTAGGTGGCCACGAATAAACCGAGGTGAATTATGGCCGTACCAGCAAATCGTGAAAAGGCTCTTGAGGCCGCGCTGGCCCAGATTGACAAGCAGTACGGCAAGGGCTCAGTCATGCGGCTGGGCGACGAGATCCGTGCGCCTATTGAGACTATCTCCACCAGTTCCATCGCACTCGATGCGGCGCTCGGGATCGGCGGTTTGCCGCGTGGCCGGGTTGTCGAAATCTATGGTCCGGAATCTTCGGGTAAAACCACGGTGGCGCTGCACGCGGTAGCCAATGCCCAGCGGAATGGTGGTATTGCAGCGTTCATCGATGCCGAGCACGCCCTGGATCCTGAATACGCCAAGAAGCTCGGCGTGGATACTGACGCACTGTTGGTTTCCCAACCGGACACCGGTGAGCAGGCACTCGAAATCATGGACATGCTCGTGGGTTCAGGTTCAATCGACATCGTCGTTATCGACTCCGTTGCCGCTCTCGTTCCCCGCGCCGAGATCGAGGGCGAAATGGGAGACAGCCATGTGGGTCTGCAGGCCCGGTTGATGAGCCAGGCTCTGCGCAAGATCACGGGCCGGTTGAGCCAGACCAAGACAACCGCCATCTTCATCAACCAGCTTCGCGAGAAGATCGGCGTGTTCTTCGGCAGCCCGGAAACCACCACAGGCGGCAAGGCATTGAAGTTCTATGCGTCCGTGCGCATCGACGTGCGGCGTATCGAAACGCTCAAGGAAGGCACCAACCCGGTCGGTAACCGGACGCGGGCCAAGATCGTCAAGAACAAGATGGCTCCACCGTTCAAGCAGGCTGAATTCGATATTCTGTACGGCTTCGGGATCTCCCGTGAAGGTGGACTCATTGACGTCGGTGTGGAGAACGGCCTCGTCAAGAAATCCGGTGCATGGTTCACCTATGACGGAGACCAGTTGGGGCAGGGCAAGGAGAACGCCCGCAAGTTCCTGATAGACAACCCCGATCTTGCTGACGAGTTGGAGCAGCGGATCCGGCAGAAGCTGGGAGTGGGAGGTGCGGTGGAACCCGCACCGGAACAGGATGCTCCCAAACTGAAGGCCGTCGGTGGCGAGGCCGGCTAACCGTCCATGAGTGGTTTTTCCGCAGTGTCCGGCGCCGCGACCCGACGCGGCGCCGGACGTTCAGGCAGGAGGAACGGAAATCAGGCCCCCAAGCCGGGTTCACCTGCTGACCTCACCGCGGAAGCGGATCCCCACGAGGTTGCACGCTCAATCGTCTTGCGTCAGCTCTCCATGGCACCGCGCAGCCGTCGCCAGCTCCTCACCAAGCTCCTCGAGCGGGGTGTGTCCGAGCAGGTAGCGGGGGAAATCCTGGACCGTTACGAAGAGGTCCAGCTGATTGACGACGCGGAGTTCGCCCATATGTGGGTGAGAAGCCGAGCGCAAACCCGGTCACTGGCCAGATCGGCTATCAAGCGAGAGCTCGCGGACAAGGGCATCACCGGGGAGTTGGCTGAAGAGGCGTTGTCCCAGCGCACTGATGAGGACGAGCGTGCTGCCGCCGAAGACCTTGTACGCCGGAAGTTGCGGCCGCTCGCTGATCCGAATGACCGCGCCGAGCGCGATAAACAAGTGCGCCGACTGGTAGCAATGCTCGCGCGAAAGGGTTACGCCCCGTCCCTTGCGTTCTCGATCGTCAAGGATTTGCTTGAGCAGGATTCCGTCGAGCAGGATTTCCTGGACCAGTAGTGGGACCGCGCGTCCGCCGACCATCCATGGCCGCCCTGTCGGATTGGGACTGGGAGCGGTGGGCCGTACCCTTAACAGGTGAGTTCCACAGTTGCCTTCCCTTCCCCAGCACAGCCGGTAGAGCATGTGTCTGCCCAGCAGCGCACGTATGAAGTGCGCACGTTCGGCTGTCAGATGAACGTGCACGATTCCGAACGAATCGCGGGGCTCCTGGAAGACGCCGGTTACGTCTCCGCCGCTGGAGGCCAGGCCGACGTCGTCGTTTTCAACACCTGCGCGGTGCGGGAGAACGCGGACAACAAGCTGTACGGAAACCTGGGTCAGCTCGCACCGGTCAAGCAGTCGCGGCCCGGCATGCAGATTGCCGTGGGTGGATGCCTCGCCCAAAAGGACCGTGAGACCATCCTCCGCAAGGCGCCGTGGGTGGACGCCGTCTTCGGAACACACAACATCGGAGCCCTGCCGGCGCTGCTGGAACGCGCCCGTCACAATGACGAAGCACAGCTCGAGATCCTCGAGTCGCTGGATGTCTTCCCCTCCACCCTGCCGACCAAACGCGATGCGGTGTACTCGGGCTGGGTGTCCATTTCCGTCGGCTGCAACAACACCTGCACGTTCTGCATCGTGCCCTCCCTGCGAGGGAAGGAGAAGGACAGGCGTCCCGGCGACATCCTTGCCGAGATTGAGGCACTGGTTGCGGACGGGGCCATCGAAGTCACGCTTTTGGGCCAGAACGTAAATTCCTACGGGGTTGAGTTCGGGGACCGGGGCGCATTCGCCAAGCTGCTGCGTTCCTGCGGCGACATCCCGGGACTCGAGAGGGTGCGCTTCACGAGCCCCCACCCCGCCGCGTTCACCGACGACGTCATCGACGCGATGGCGGAGACGCCGAACGTTGCTCCGCAACTGCACATGCCCCTGCAGTCCGGCTCCGACCGCATACTGAAGGCGATGAGGCGCTCCTACAGATCGGAGAAGTTCCTCGGCATCCTCGACCGGGTCCGCTTGCGCATGCCGTACGCGTCGATCTCGACGGACATCATCGTCGGATTCCCCGGGGAGACCGAGGAGGACTTCCAGGAAACGCTTCGCGTCGTGGAACAGTCGCGGTTCGCCACTGCTTTCACCTTCCAGTACTCCAAACGGCCCGGTACGCCCGCCGCGGATCTTCCCGACCAGCTTCCGAAGGCAGTTGTACAGGAGCGCTACGAGCGGCTCACGGCTTTGCAGGACCGTATTTCGGGTGAGGAGAACGCGGCACAGGTTGGCCGGCGGGTGGAGGTGATGGTCACCGCCCAGCAGGGTCGCAAAGCGCACGAGACCCATCGCCTGAGCGGGCGTGCCCGCGACCAGCGGCTCGTGCATTTCTCGGTGCCGGAGGGCGCTGAGGCTCCGCGGCCCGGGGATCTCGTCACGGTACCCATCACCGCGGCGGCCGCCTTCCACCTGATCGCCGACCCTTCGGCGGAGGATTACCACCTGCGTCGGTCACGTGCCGGTGATGCCTGGGACCGGGCACAGGCAGAGTCCTGTGGGGCACCGGCACCGGGTGCTGCAGGTATCGGCGGCAAGGGTGTCTTACTGGGCATGCCCTCCCTTCCCGTCCGCCGTCACTGAGATGAGCGGGACGGAAGCGGCGGGAACGCTGCCGCTCATCGCCGTCGTCGGACCCACCGGGTCGGGGAAATCAGAGTTGGGCATCGCGCTGGCGCAGGCACTCGGCGGCGAGGTCATCAACGCTGACTCCATGCAGTTCTACCGCGGCATGGACATCGGAACCGCAAAGCTGTCAGTCGAGGATCGCTTAGACGTCCGGCACCACCTCCTCGACATCCTCGACGTCCAGGACGAAGCAAGCGTTGCCCGCTACCAGGAGCACAGCCGCGAGGTGATGGCGGAAGTCCGTTCCCGGGGCAACGTGCCGATCCTCGTGGGCGGCTCGGGCCTGTATATCCGCGCAGCCCTCGACGAGCTTGAATTTCCGCCGACTGACGCCCTGGTCCGCGCCCGCCTCGAATCCGAGTACGAAGTGTACGGGTCAGCTGCCCTGCGGGAGCGACTCACCGCCGTCGATCCCGTTTCAGCAGAGCGCCTGGAAGACGACCGCCGCGTGATCCGCGCGCTTGAAGTGCACGAAATCACCGGCAGACCCTTCAGCTCCTACATGCCGCAGCGTATATATCACCAGCCCGCCGTGCAGATCGGCCTGCAGGTCGACCGGGACATCCTCAAGGATCGGCTTGCCGAGCGCGTGCATGCCATGGTTGAGCGTGGGCTGCTGGACGAGGTACGCACGCTCGATAAGCAGGGTCTCCGAGAAGGTCGTACGGCGGCACGCGCCCTGGGGTACAGCCAGTTCCTGCGCGTGCTCGACGGCGAATGGTCACCGGCGGAGGCAGCGGAAGACACCATTGCGGCTACGCGGCGTTTCGCCCGGCGGCAGCTGACCTGGTTCCGGGCCGACCAGCGGGTCCACTGGCTCCACTGGCGCGATCCGGAGCTTGTCGCGAAAGCCGAGAGCATTGTCCGCAGCCACGGACCCCTATCCTAGAACGGTGAGTACACGCGCCCAAGCAGCATCGCCCGCCCGTACAGGACTGTCCGGTCTCTCCTTTACCAAGGGGCACGGCACCGGCAACGATTTCATTCTCGTTGCGGACCTTGACGGCTCCGTGGACCTGACGGCAACGGACGTCGCGATCGCCTGTGACCGTCACCGCGGTATCGGAGCTGACGGATTGATCCGTGCGGTGCCGTCGTCGTTCCTGCCGGAGGGAAGGGCGTTGCTGGAACAGGATCCGAACGCGCAATGGTTCATGGACTACCGCAACGGGGACGGCTCACTATCGGAGATGTGCGGTAACGGGGTCCGTGTGTTTGTCCATTTCCTGATCAGCCACGGCCTGATCGAGCTGGCAGAGGGCGCTGCCGTCGCCATTGGCACTCGCGGCGGAATCAAGCTGGTCGAGCGGTCCGCCGACGGGTACTCGGTTGACATGGGTCCCTGGGAATTCATCTATCCGAATGCTGCCGCCGCGCGCGCAACCGATTCCCTGGTGGAGGCCGACGGACTGCAGGTCGCCAGGCCGGGCCTGTCGATCAGCATGGGCAACCCGCATACGGTCGTTGCCCTTGCTGAGATTGCCGAACTGCGTGCCACCCGTCTGTTCGATGCACCTTCCGTCGATCCGGTTCCGCCGAACGGAACAAACGTGGAGTTCGTCGTCCCGCACGACCCCCTCATGCACGACGGCGTGGGGCAGCTAAGCATGCGCGTCCACGAACGCGGAGTGGGAGAAACGCTCTCGTGCGGTACCGGCGCCTGTGCGGCCGCAGTCGCCACGCGCTATTGGGCAGGAGAAGACGCCCCTGACGTCTGGAGCGTCACAGTCCCCGGCGGGACTGTCGGCGTCCGTTTCTCGATCAGTCCAGGGGGAGCCGAGCACGTCCACCTCAGCGGACCGGCCGTGCTTGTAGCCAGCGGTACTTTCGCCTAGGTTCTGCGGGCCACCCGCAGGATGCGGAAGGACTTCGACGTAGCTGCCCGGTGGA
Organism: Arthrobacter sp. TJ-270; assembly: GCF_058269075.1. Lineage (NCBI taxonomy): Bacteria > Bacillati > Actinomycetota > Actinomycetes > Micrococcales > Micrococcaceae > Arthrobacter > Arthrobacter sp. TJ-270. Next base: position 493,400 of record NZ_JBZCNB010000002.1, read on the forward strand.
CGTCGTAATCGGCGGGAAGTTCGGCAGCAAGCCACCGCTGCAGTGAGTCCGCACCAAGATTTTTCTGCACCACCAGCCAAGCGATCCCGCCCGGTGCCAACCGCGGAAGCCACCGCAGGAGGAGCTCGTGGAGAGCGTCTTTCCCGATCCGGATCGGCGGGTTGGACCAGATGGTGTCGAAGGAGATGTCCGGACTGACGTCGTCGGGCAGGACGGCGGTGACGTTGGCCAGATCCAGCAGGCGTGCGTTCTCCTTGGTCAGTTCCAGCGAACGCTCATTTACATCGATTGCGACGACGTTCGCCTGCGGCGCCTGAAGCGCCATGGTCAGGGCGATCGGCCCCCATCCGCAGCCAAGGTCGAGCAGGTTTGAGCCTGTTGGGGGCGGGACCTCGGACAGCAGGATCGCAGTGCCCTTGTCCACGCCGTCCGGGTTGAAGATACCGCCTGACGTCACCAGCTCCCGCTCACTGCCCGCAAGGGTCACGCGGAGCGGCCGGCGGCGATCCGGTCCCGAAGGGGCGGCGCTGAAGTAGTGCTGCGAATCCATAGTATTCAAGCCTAGTGCGCTCCTCGCGGCCCGCGAACATAGAGTCGGCAACATACAACCCACGACGCCGCTTCGGTCGATCGGTTCTGCGCCGGTCTTCGCGCTGAGAGAACCTTGCCCACGCAGTTGGGGCAACGGACTACCATGGAAAGACAGTTACCAAGGGAGAGTATGACCACACATCACGGAGCGTCGGCAACGCCCGAGCCGGAAATGGGCCCGGATGAGATCCAGGCTGTTATTGACCGGATACTTGCCAAAGACCCCGCATCGTCGTCCAACGGCGTTCCCCGCCGTTTCAATAACGGCCCCAGCGGCCGAGCCCAGGCTCTTTCGGAACTCGACGAGGAGCATACCGAGTACGACGGCGAACAGCAGGACCTCGCGGAGCGTCGTGCTCTCCGGCGTGTGGCTGGCCTGTCAACGGAACTCGAGGATGTCACCGAAGTCGAGTACCGGCAGCTGCGCCTTGAACGCGTGGTGCTGGCGGGCATTTGGGGCGAAGGCACAGTCGAAGAGGCGGAGAACTCTCTCCGCGAACTCGCTGCACTCGCGGAAACGGCCGGATCGGAAGTGCTGGACGGGATCATCCAGCGCCGCCTGAAACCGGATCCTGGAACCTTCCTTGGAGCGGGCAAGGCCGAGGAACTGAAGAACATCGTGATGGCAACCGGTGCAGACACCGTGGTCGTCGACAGTGAGCTCGCTCCGTCGCAGCGCCGCGGACTCGAAGACATCGTCAAGGTCAAGGTCATCGACCGGACGGCGCTTATCCTTGACATCTTCGCCCAGCACGCCAAGTCGCGCGAGGGCAAGGCACAGGTCGAGCTCGCGCAGCTCGAGTACCTGCTCCCTCGCCTTCGCGGTTGGGGTGACTCGATGTCCCGCCAAGCCGGTGGCCAGGTCGGCGGTGCGGGTGCAGGCATGGGTTCCCGTGGGCCCGGTGAAACCAAGATCGAGCTCGACAGGCGGAAGATCCGCACCCGTATGGCCAAGCTCCGCCGTGAGATCGCCGGAATGAAGCCTGCCCGTGAGACCAAGCGGGCAAACCGGCGTCGTCACGAAGTTCCATCAGTTGCTATTGCCGGGTACACCAACGCCGGAAAATCGTCTCTGCTCAACCGGCTGACCGACGCAGGCGTCCTGGTTGAGAACGCGCTCTTTGCCACGCTGGATCCCACGATTCGGCGTGCGCAGACTCCTGACGGGCTTGAGTTCACACTCGCGGACACCGTCGGGTTTGTGCGTTCCCTTCCCACACAGCTGGTCGAGGCGTTCCGATCAACGCTTGAGGAAGTCGCGGACGCTGACCTGATCCTGCATGTCGTGGATGCCTCGCACCCTGATCCCGAGGGGCAGATCGCCGCGGTACGCGAAGTGCTCACAGAGGTCGACGCGCGCAAGGTGCCGGAAATTGTGGTCCTGAACAAGGCGGATGCGGCTGATCCCTTCGTGCTCGAACGGCTCCGCCAGAGGGAACCCCGCCACGCGATCGTTTCAGCCCGCACCGGCCAGGGGATCGCAGAGCTCCTCGAACTGATCAGTCAGGCCATCCCGCGGCCCAGCGTCAAACTAACCCTGCTCGTGCCCTACCAGCGGGGCGATGTCGTCAGCCGTCTGCACCAGCCGGATGCGGAGATCCTCCGCCTTGAGCACGTCGAAGACGGTACACAGGTCGACGTGATGGTCCGGGAAGGACTGGCCGCGGAACTGGAGCCATTCGTCAGGCATGGCTGAAGGGAACGTAAGTCCCCTTCAACTGCTTGACCATGTCGTGGAAGCGATGGGCGGTCAGCAGCGCAGCGGACAGCATGAGATGGTGCGCCAGGTGGAGGAAGCGATCGACACCGGCACCCATCTGCTGGTGCAGGCCGGCACCGGTACCGGGAAGTCGCTGGCATACCTGCTTCCCTTGATTGCGCATGCGGTGAAAAGCGACACGACCTCCATCGTTTCGACCGCCACCCTGGCACTGCAGGCGCAGATCGTTAACCGCGATCTGCCGAGACTCCTCGACACCCTGCACGGCTCACTCCCGCGGACCGTGAACGTTGCGTTACTCAAGGGGCGGAGTAACTACGTATGCCGGCACAAGACTGACGGCGGGTTCCCTGAGGAAGATGATTCAGGAGCGCTGTTTTCTCTTGACGGCGACACCGCGTCACCGCACCCCGCAGCTGGACCGTCCACCCCGCTTGGCCGGGAGATCGTCCGGTTGCGGGACTGGGCCGAGGATACGGAAACCGGTGATCGCGATGAACTCCTCCCCGGAGTCAGTGACCGTGCCTGGCGGCAGGTCTCCGTCTCCTCGATGGAATGCCTCGGCGCCCAGAAGTGTCCCGTTGCCGATGAATGCTTCAGCGAGCGGGCACGGGAGAAAGCCGGGCAGGCGGACATCGTGATCACCAATCATGCCCTGCTGGCAATCAACGCGTTCGAGGGGCTCGCGGTGCTCCCAGAGCACGACGTGGTGGTCATCGATGAGGCACACGAGCTGCACGACCGCGTAACCTCAGCGGTGTCCGGCCAACTCTCGGGAGCGCTGATCGGAGCGGCAGCCTCCGCGGCGCGGCGCCATCTGGGCACGAACGCTGACATACTGCATGCCGCGCAAAGCGCCTTCGAGAGCGCGTTCGACGCTCAACCCACCGGTTTGATGGCCGGGGGGCTCGACGAGCAGCAGGAACTCGCGCTCGTCCAACTACGTGAAGCCTGCAGGCTGGCTCTATCCGAGTCGAGCTCCGACGGGTCCGCGCAATCGGCGGACGGCGGTCGGCAGATGGCCCGTTCGCGTCTGCTGATGCTGCTCGAATTATCAGAGCGAATGGTTGCAGCCGGTGGCGCCGGAGAGGTGCTGTGGGCCAGCCGTCCGAGCACGTTCACCCCCGGCTCCGGATACTCCGCAGCAGACGATTCCTCACCCGCTACCATCAGCATCGCGCCACTTTCCGTTGCGGGGCGTCTCAGGCGGGGCCTGTTCGAGGATCACACCGTCGTGCTCACGTCAGCGACACTCGCGATCGGTTCCGAGTTCGGGCCGGTCGCGGGCTCCCTGGGACTCACCGGCGAGGGCGCCCCTTCATGGACCGGGGTCGACGTCGGAAGTCCTTTCGACTATCCCCGGCAGGGCGTTCTGTACGTCGCCAAGGACTTGCCCAAGCCAGGACGCGGAACCTCCGAGGAGCAGCTGGACGAGCTCGAAGCGCTGATCAAGGCGTCCCGCGGGGGGGCGCTCGGACTGTTCTCGTCGAGGCGCGCAGCAGAAGATGCTGCTGAGGCGCTTCGGGAGAGGGTCGACGTCGAAATCCTCTGCCAGGGCGAATCCTCAATGTCCGCGCTGGTGAAGCAGTTCGCGGAGGAACCCGACACCTGTCTCTTCGGCACGATGACGCTATGGCAGGGCGTCGATGTGCCGGGAACCTCCTGCCGTCTGGTCACCATCGACCGCATACCTTTTCCAAGGCCCGATGATCCGCTCATGACGGCGCGAACCCGTGCTGTGGCGAAGGCTGGCGGGAACGGCTTCATGCATGTCTCCGCCACCCATGCGGCGGTCCGCCTTGCCCAGGGAGCGGGCCGGCTCATCCGCGCCCAGGACGATAGGGGAATGGTGGCCGTACTGGACTCGCGCCTGGCAACCGCCGGCTACGGCGGCTTCCTCAGGGCCGCGCTCCCGCCTTTCTGGCCCACGACAGACAGGGCGACGGCGCTGGCGATTCTCTCCCGGCTTGCTGCTACCCAACCGGTCTAGCTCGCGAGCCGGTCAGAGGGCGCGCATCACCGAAACGACTCTGCCCATGATGGTGGCATGGTCGCCGAGGATCGGCTCGTAATTGGTGTTCTGCGGTAGGAGCCACGTGTGGCCATCCCGCTGCCGGAACGTCTTCACAGTGGCCTCATCATCCAGAAGCGCTGCCACCACGTCTCCGTTTTCCGCGTTGCTCTGACGGCGGACCACTACCCAGTCACCGTCACAGATCGCGGCGTCGATCATGGAGTCGCCGGACACCCGCAGCATGAAAAGCTCTCCGTGGCCGACGAGCTGACGGGGAAGCGGCATGACGTCTTCAACCAGCTGGTCCGCCAGGATAGGACCGCCGGCGGCAATGCGTCCGACCAGCGGAACCATGGCGGCGTCAACGGCCGAAACCGGCGCTGGTTCCTCTTCCTCAGCGGAGGAAGGCAGGATGCGCGGTACATCGTCTCCGAGGGTGAGGGGAAGCAGGATCTCCATGGCACGGGGGCGCTTGGGGTCGCGACGGATGTAGCCCATGCGCTCCAACTGGGAGAGCTGGTGCGTGACGCTTGAGAGGCTGGCAAGCCCGACGATGTCCCCGATTTCGCGCATGGACGGCGGGTAACCGTGCGCTGCGACGCTCCGCTGAATGGTCTCGAGAATCTTTTTCTGCCGGGGTGTCATTCCCTTTGGTGTGGCACGGCCCCGCGGACGCCCGCGTCCGCGCTTGGCGTCTGGATCAGACACCTCTGTCATGTCCTCCGCCGCACTGAGATCTGCCACGAGAATGCATCCCTTTCCTCTGGCTGGACCCGGACTGCCGGCTCGCCAACCTGTTTTGTCAGTGGTGGGTGATGAGCTGGTTTTCGAAGCGGCCGGACCGTCACCCTTGCCAGCAACGCTATGGGACGGGGCGCGCCTTTTCAAACATTTGTTCGAGCGAGTCTCGACAATATTAGTGCACAGATGCTAAGAATAAACAGATAGGAATAGAACACAGCTTCGAAAAAAGCTGTTGGGACATCCAAACAACGAGAAAGGTGGACGCCATGTCGACGCTCCATATCGCAGGATCAGTTCCAGCATTCCGGCTGGAAATGCGTTCGAACCGCGGAAACGGCGCACCATCCGGCCTGCATCTCACGCGCCGCGGGTGGATCGTTCTGATCGCTCTACCCCTCGCACTTCTCGCCGCAGCGCTGCTCATCATCAGTTCGTTCTTCACCTCGCAGGCACAGGCCGCGGGAGGCGCGGGCGAAGTCACCAACACCGTGCGCGTCAATGTGACATCGGGTGAGACCCTATGGGCACTCGCCGCAGAGTATGCACCTGACCGGGATCCGCGTGCTGTAGTCGAGGAGATCGTCGAACTGAACGCTCTGGCCTCCTCCACCGTGCAGGCTGGCCAGTCCCTCCACATCCCTGTCGGAAGCCGGTGAAGATCTTGACTATGACGAGTGAAAGGCTTGTGCGGAACTGCGTAATAGTGCTCCACTCCCGCGACGGATTCTTCAATGCGGATCCGACGGCCTTAAACTCTGGTAGTGACCGACCAGCTTGAACGCCTCAGCCGTCTGCCGATTCGAGAGAACCTACGCGGACTCCAGCCGTACGGCGCTCCGCAGATAGACGTACCCATCCTGTTGAACGTCAACGAGAATACCCATGGGGTCCCGGAGGACGTTCGGAGCGCGATCGTTGAGGCGGTGCAGGAAGCCGTAGCAGGGCTCAACCGCTACCCCGACCGCGAGTTCACGCTTCTCCGAGAGCACCTCGCCAGCTATCTGGGGCACGGCCTCACCGCAGACAATATCTGGGCAGCGAACGGATCGAACGAGGTTCTCCAGCACATCCTGCTTGCTTTCGGCGGCCCCGGTCGAACTGCTCTTGGTTTCCCTCCCACCTACTCCATGTACCCCTTGCTGGCCGGGTCTACGGGGACTGAGTACCTGGCAGGCACGAGGCAGGACAACTTTGACCAGGATGTTCGCTCGACCGCTGAGCAGGTGGCTTCAACAGGAGCGAACATTGTGTTCCTGTGCAGCCCCAACAATCCGACCGGCACCGCCCTCTCCCTGGACGTTGTCTCCGAGGTCTACGATGCAGGCGAAGCAGCCCAGGCGATCATTATTGTGGATGAGGCGTACGCGGAGTTCGCCCACACAGGCACACCCAGTGCACTCGATCTGCTGCCCGGGAGGGAACGGCTTGTCGTCTCGCGCACCATGAGCAAAGCGTTCGCTCTCGCTGGAGCGCGCCTCGGATACCTGGCCGCGGCGCCGGAAATCGCGGATGCCCTCCGGCTCGTACGCCTCCCGTACCACCTCTCGGCGATCACCCAAGCGACGGCGGTGGCGGCGCTGACGCACTCCGGGAAGCTGCTCGCCAACGTCGATGAGATCAAGCGGCAGAGGGACCGCATTGTGTCCGGCCTTACCGCCATGGGTCTACCTGTTGCCCCGTCGGACTCCAATTTCGTGCTGTTTGGAGGCATCGAGGATCCGCGCGCAGTGTGGCAGGGCCTCCTTGATGCCGGAGTCCTCATTCGTGACGTCGGCATACCGCACCACTTGCGGGTTACTGCCGGTACACAGGAGGAGACCACCATCTTCCTTGACACCCTCGAATCTTTGATCCGGCCCAGCGTCTCCTAAACTAGACGGGGATGCACGTACGGGCCGACTGCCCGTCTGTTGCCGTTACAACCGTAAGGACAACCCATGACCGCGGAAGCTACCGTCCAACGCGCTGCCCGACGCGAGCGGACCACGAGCGAATCATCGGTGTTCGTCGAACTCGATCTCGACGGCACCGGCCGCTCTGAAATCAGCACCTCTGTGCCGTTCTACGACCACATGTTGACCGCTCTGGCGAAGCACTCGCTGATCGACCTCACGGTCAGGGCAACCGGTGATACGCACATCGACGTACATCACACTGTCGAGGACGTGGCAATCACGTTCGGCGAGGTGCTGCGCGAAGCTCTCGGTGACAAAGCCGGAATCCGCCGCTTCGGCGAGGCAACCGTGCCGCTGGACGAAGCTCTGGCGAACGCTGTCGTCGACATCTCCGGGCGTCCCTACCTCGTCCACTCGGGCGAGCCGGCCGGCCAGGAATACCACCTCATCGGCGGACACTTCACCGGTTCGCTCACCCGCCACGTTTTCGAAGCCATCACCCTGCATGCGCAGATCTGCCTTCACATGAACGTCCTTGGGGGCAGGGATCCGCACCACATCGTGGAGGCCCAGTTCAAGGCTTTTGCACGGGCCCTTCGCTCGGCAGTTGAGCCGGATCCCCGCGTCACCGGCATCCCGTCGACCAAGGGTGCGCTGTGAGTGCGCCGAAAGTGACCGTGCTCGATTACGGGTCGGGGAACATCCGCTCTGCTGTGCGTGCGCTCGAACATGTGGGTGCTGAGGTCACACTCAGTGCGGCTGCCGACGATGTCCTGAACGCCGACGGACTTGTTGTGCCCGGTGTCGGTGCCTTTGCTGCAGTCATGCAGGGTCTGAAGGATGTCGACGCCCTGCGAATGATCGGGCGCCGGGTTGCAGGAGGGCGTCCGGTTCTTGGCATCTGTGTCGGGCTGCAGGTGCTGTTCGAGGAGGGCGTGGAGCACGGCGTGCGCACCCAGGGCATGGGTGAATGGCCGGGTACGGTTGAGCGCCTCAAAGCTGATGTGGTTCCTCATATGGGCTGGAATACAGTCGAGCCGCCGGCCGGTTCGGTGCTCTTCGAGGGACTGGCTGACGAGCGGTTCTACTTCGTGCACTCCTACGGAGTCCAGGAATGGAACTTCGACGTCACCCAGCCCGCCATGCGCCCCCCACTGGTCACTTGGTCCACCCACGGCGCTCCTTTCATTGCGGCAGTGGAAAACGGCCCGCTTTCCGCCACACAGTTCCACCCCGAAAAGTCCGGAGATGCCGGAGCCCAACTGCTGCGCAACTGGACCGGCAGTCTTCGCTGACCGATGTGGAGCCTGATCCTCATGGGGCTGGCGGGGCTGCTGATCGGCGGCGTCGTCTCGTTCCACCGCCAGCAGATGCCGAGGGCGTTGACCATTGGCTTCGGCGTCCTCGCCGCGATGGCCCTGCTCGCTGCCTACCTGTTGACCCTGACCCCGTAAGCCGTCCACCTGTGCCGGCACGAACACCTGAACAAAAGGACGTGTATGAGCCCCTTCACCGAATCTCCCATCCTTGAGCTGCTCCCTGCTGTCGACGTAGCGGACGGCCAGGCCGTCCGTCTGGTCCAGGGTGCGGCCGGTAGCGAGACCAGCTATGGCGACCCCCTGGACGCTGCCCTGCAGTGGCAGAACGACGGCGCCGAGTGGGTTCACCTCGTGGACCTCGACGCCGCCTTCGGTCGCGGATCGAACCGCGACCTGCTCGCCCGTGTCGTCAAGGAACTCAATATCAAGGTTGAACTCTCCGGCGGGATCCGTGACGATGCTTCCCTGGAGCAGGCACTCGAGCTCGGCGCCGAGCGCGTCAACCTCGGGACCGCAGCACTGGAAAACCCGGTCTGGACTGCCAGCGCCATCGCTCGATACGGTGACGCCATAGCCGTCGGTCTCGACGTTCGCGGAACCACGCTGGCTGCCCGCGGCTGGACCGAGGAGGGCGGCGACCTTTGGGAGGTACTCGCCCGCCTCGACGATGCCGGCTGCGCACGGTACGTGGTAACCGATGTGACCAAGGACGGGACCCTGCGGGGCCCCAACCTTCAGCTCCTCCGCGACGTTTTGGAGAAGACCCAGCGTCCCGTTGTCGCGTCCGGCGGCATCTCCAGCCTGGATGACCTTGCCGCGCTCCGGCAGCTCGTCGTCGACGGACTCGAGGGCGCCATCGTCGGAAAGGCCCTCTACGCGGGGGCTTTCACGCTGCCGCAGGCGCTGGACATCGCAGGACACCCGGAACGCTAGGCATGACCGAGCGGAGGCTCCCTGCCCATATCGAGGCGGCGCTCAACCACAACGTTGCTGACTCGGCCGGGCGTGCCTGGAAGGGCAGGGACCTGTCCGGTGACGGGAACCCGCTTCACGCCTTCGACAAGGACGATGGCGCGGTGCCGGCTGCATACGATGCCGCCGTCCGCGACCTGGTGAACGGTGCCGCAGACGAGACGGCAGTCGTGAGCGTGCTGGCCGGAGTCAGGGTCTTCGTGCCGGTGGTCGCCCAGCTCGGAGGCCAGGACGCACTTGCGGAGGAAGCCGCAGTGGCCGGGCACCGCCACCATGAGGGTGACAAGGAGGCGGACATGGCCCTGGTCACCATGAAGGCGCCGGACGGGCGAAGTGTCCTGCCGGTGTTCACGTCGACAGCCCGCCTCGAAAGCTGGCATCCGGAGGCGCGGCCTGTCGCGGTCTTTGCGCCACGCGCAGCCCTTGCGGCCGTGTCCGAGAATGCCGAACTCATGGTCGTGGATCCCGGCGCAGAGGTGACTTTCGTCATCCGCCGCCCCGCGCTGTGGGCGCTGGCCCAGCAGAGGGAATGGACGCCGTCGTACGCGGACCCCGACCTGGCCCGCCTCGTAAGCGAAGCCATCGTCGAACATGGCACCATCCGCAGGGTCGAGCTGTCGCCCGGCCCCGGTGTCTCGAGCCGTACCGCTGACGGTAGAGTGGTCCGCGGCGGCGGTGCCGGCCCGGAACTGCGCCTGACCCTCGTATTGGAGTCGGGCCTCTCGCAGGAGGATGTCCGCTCAGCGACGGCGGCTTTCCAAAACCGCCTCCAGAATCTGCAGGAGTTTGTCGAGCGGGTGGACTCGCTCGAAATTCGGCTCACTCGTTGATCTTTCACGCGGGGGAGCCCGCGTGAAAGATGACGAACGTTGAACTTTGCTGTTTACCGGGAGCTGCTGAGGGTTGTCCCGGTTCGCCGCCTGCTGATCGTGGGCATGATCGCCCGCTTTCCGCATTCGGCTGCGGGGGTGCTGCTCACCCTGCACGTGGTACAGACTCTGGAGCGGGGCTATGCCGAAGCCGGAGCGGTTGCGGCTGTAATGACCATCGGCATTGCTGTAGGTGCGCCGTGGCGCGGGCGACGGGTGGATATGGCCGGCCTGCGGGTAGCGCTTATTCCCTCAGTGATTGCGGAGGCAGTCATCTGGTCGGTGGCACCCCACCTGTCCTACGAGTGGCTGCTGATCGCGGCTCTCATCGGCGGCGTTTTCACGCTTCCCGTCTTCTCTGTGGTCCGGCAATCCCTGGGTGTCCTGGTCACCGGTGATTCGCGCCGGACGGCGTTCACTCTTGACGCGGTCGGCACCGAAGTGATTTTCATGGGCGGTCCGGCACTCGGTGCGGTGCTCGCAACGCAAGTGTCCACGGTATTCGGGCTGACCGTTGTCGGGCTTTCCACCGCAGTCGCAGGTTTGCTCCTGATGTGGTTCAACCCGCCCACCCGAAGCACGCAGCCGGGTGCTGCCGGTGCCACGCCGTCCGCCGCCCAGGACGATGCCGCGGCCGTCGAAGTGATGGTGGCGTCCGCGCCCGCGCGCGTCAGCGAGGCATCGGCTGAACTTGTCCCCGGAGCGCGGCCCGCCAGGACGGCAAGGGCCCGCGCGCGTTTCGCACAGAGCTTCACATGGCTCACGCTCCCTGTGGCAGTGGTCATGATCGTGGCAGCGGGAGCAGGACTCGTCCTTGCCGGCACCGACGTCGGTATCATCGCGGTGCTCGAGAACAATGACAGGGCGTTCGAGCTGGGGTGGGTCTTCCTCGCCTGGTGTTCAGCCTCTGTGGTCGGCGGGCTTGTTTACGGTGCAATGCACCGGCCGATCTCGCCTCTGGTTCTTCTGCTCCTGATGAGCGTACTAACCATCCCGATGGGGTTTGCTGACAGCACCCCGATGCTCGCGCTGTTTTCGATCGCTCCGGGACTGCTGTGCGCGCCGGTGCTCTCAGCCGCATCGGAACGGATTGCGTATCTGGTCGTCGAGGAGCGCAGGGGAGAGGCCATGGGCTGGTACGGCTCGGCTCTTACGTCCGGCGTGGCGCTGGGTGCGCCGCTGGCGGGCCTGATGATCGACTCCGTGGGGCCCTGGGGCGGCTTCGTTGCGGTGGGGGCAGCTGCCGCCGCCATGAGCCTGCTGTGCCTGGGTGCGCAACAGGTACGACGACGGCGCTCCGCCTGATGATGCAGGTATAGTCGCTGGCGGCGACAGTCAGTTGACGGGACCGGTGAACTTCTCGCCGGGTCCCTGGCCGGGTGCATCGGGAATCATCGACGCCTCGCGGAACGCGAGCTGCAGCGACCTCAGTCCATCGCGCAAGGGACCTGCATGCTGGCTCCCGATTTCCGGTGCGGCTGCAGTGATGAATCCTGCAAGTGCGGTAATCAGCTTCCGTGCCTCGTCGAGGTCCTTGTAGGTCTCCGCATCGGATCCCTCGGCCAGCCCGCATTTGACGGCCGCGGCGCTCATCAGATGGACCGCCGATGTTGTGATGACCTCGACGGCCGGAACCTCCGCTATATCCCGGACATGGTCGGCGGAGCCGTGCGTTCCGCTCACTTCGCCTTCGTCTGAGGCCGGAAAGGTATGGCGGGTGGCGTCGGGATTGCTGTCTGCTGTACTCATGCTGGTAAGCTTGTCACAGACCGACTGAGGGTCGTTATTTTTCATGACCGGGAACGGCATGAAAAAGATCACCAGTATGCAAGCGGAGTCCTCTCCCACCCGCGATTGCCGCCGTCGCCCCCGAGGCGACTACAGGCAGCCGGGTTCAGGTCGGTGCCAAGGCATTCTTCTACAGTCTGCCCTACGCGCTGATGCCCGAGGCCTTCGATTGCGCATGCAATTGGGGGCCTTCTCCTTTTGCACGCGGTCCAGGTTTTCAACGGACATCAGGAGCAGCACATTAGCGAGCCAAGAATCAATGATCGTATCCGCGTCCCAGAGGTGCGGTTGGTAGGCCCTGCGGGCGAGCAGGTTGGAATCGTCCGCATTGAAGACGCCCTCCGACTCGCCGCTGAGTCCGACCTTGATCTTGTTGAGGTGGCACCTCAGGCCAAACCTCCGGTTGCCAAGCTCATGGATTTTGGTAAGTACAAGTACGAAGCCGCGGTTAAGGCGCGCGAGGCGCGCAAGAACCAGACGAATACCGTGCTGAAGGAAATTCGTTTCCGACTGAAGATTGATACCCACGACTACGAGACCAAGCGCGGTCACGCCATTCGTTTCCTCGGAGCGGGCGACAAGGTCAAGGCGATGATTCAGTTCCGCGGTCGCGAGCAGCAGCGTCCCGAGATGGGGATTCGTCTCCTGCAGCGGTTCGCGGAGGACGTGGCTGAGGTCGGCGTCGTCGAATCGACGCCGCGCATCGATGGTCGCAACATGGTGATGGTTATAGGGCCTGTCAAGAACAAGGCTGAAGCGAAGGCTGAAGCGCGCCGCGCTGCCCAGCGCGCCGAGTCCAAGGCGGCGAACGACTCGCCGAAGGACAAGGTTGACACGTCCGGCCAGGCGCCGCTGACTCAGAGCATCGGGGATCTGCTTCCCGAGGAACTGCGATCCGCCGGAACGGCGTCCGCCCCGGAAGCTGCAGCGCCCGAAGCTCCTGAAACCGTTACAGAAACTTCGGTACCTGAAACCGCAGCGCCGGAAGCTTCAGCGCCCGAGACTTCAGTACCTGAAACCGCAGCGCCTGAAGCTTCAGTACCTGAAACTTCAGAGGCAGAGACTCCTGCGACTGAGGCTCCGGCACCCGCTGCCCCTGAGCCTGAAGAGGCGAAGGAAGTTGAGGCGGAGAGCAAGGCCCCTGAGGCCAAGCCGGAAGCATCAGCACCGGAGCAGGCACCGGCACCGGAACCGAAGCGGGCCCCTGCAGCTGCGGCACCGGCAGCTACGCCGAGGCCCGCCGCAACGCCCAAGCCGGCGGCAATGCCGAAGCCCAGGCCTGCTACACCAAAGCCAACCGGCAAGGCGGCCCCAGCCAAGGGTGCACCGAGCAGACCGAAGCCCTCCGGCTCCAGCTAGGAGTCAGCTGCCGTTCAGGCAGCGAGGCAAACACGTAAGCACCGCAGTTCGCTGCGGATACCGCAAGAGCCGCCGGCAAAGTGCCGGCGGAGACCAAAGGAGATCGGTTTCCATGCCGAAGATGAAGACACACAGCGGCGCCAAGAAGCGCTTCAAGCTGACGGGTAGCGGAAAGCTCAAGCGCCAGCAGGCCAACCGCCGTCACTACCTGGAGCACAAGCCCTCCACCCTGACGCGCCGTCTGGCCAGCGACCAGATCGTATCCAAGGCCGACACCAAGGTCATCAAAAAGATGCTCGGCGTCTAACACAGCACCCCCTACCACTTTCGGACACCCCCAAGAGCGGCTGCACTGCTGCGGGGGAAACACGTCCGGACGATCTATCTAAGGAGTACGCACGTGGCACGTGTGAAGCGGGCGGTTAATGCCCACAAGAAGCGTCGGGTTATCCTCGAGCGCGCCAAAGGTTACCGCGGTCAGCGTTCGCGCCTTTACCGCAAGGCCAAGGAGCAGCTGCTCCACTCGTTCGTCTACAGCTACGGTGACCGCCGCAAGCGCAAGGGCGACTTCCGTCGGCTCTGGATTCAGCGCATCAACGCTGCATCCCGTGCAAACGGCCTCACCTACAACCGTCTGATCCAGGGCCTGAAGGCCGCTGGCGTTGAAGTTGACCGCCGCATGCTGGCCGACCTCGCCGTAACTGATGCAAACGCATTCGCCGCTCTCGTTCAGATCGCGAAGGACTCATTGCCGTCCGACACGTCTGCGCCGGTGCAGGCCTAGCCAGCACATCCAGTCGGCTCTGCGGGCCGGTTGAACAAATTAATGAGCACACCCGAACGCCCCCAGACACCGCTACTGACCAATCCCCGAGCCGATCGGGTCCGGGAAGTAGCGAAGCTTGCGGGGCGTTCGGCGCGCCTGCGGCAGGAACGCTTTCTTGCCGAAGGCCCCCAGGCGGTGCGCGAAGCGCTGCACCTCCATGAAGCGCGGCGCGCAGCAGGCGAAACCGGCGTCGTCGACGACGTGTACCTGACAGCTGACACTCTCGAGCGTTATCCCGAGTTCGGGGCGGTGGTCCCTCCTCGGATGGTGACCGCCGAGGTCCTTGCTGCGATGAGCTCGACTGTGACGCCGCAGGGGGCCGTGGCTGTCTGCCGGTTCATCGATTCCCCATTGAACGCAGTACTTGAGCGCCGTCCGCGACTGATCGCCGTCCTCGTCGAGGTACGCGACCCGGGGAACGCTGGAACCATCCTGCGGGCTGCCGATTCCGCGGGGGCCGACGCAGTAATCTTCACCAGCGGAAGCGTGGACCTCTACAATCCGAAGACCGTGCGGTCCACAGTCGGCTCGCTCTTCCACTTGCCCGTGGTACTCGGCGTCGGTACCCAGACGTTGCTTACAGAGCTTGCAGACCGCTCGGTGACAGTGCTGGCAGCCGACGGCTACGGCGACTGGAACCTGGACGAACTCCAGGACGCGAGTGCCGCGCGACGTCTCACCTCGTCCCCCGTGAGCGCCGATGGCCAGGACACCCCGGAGCCTCTCCTGGAGGCTCCCACCGCCTGGCTCTTCGGCAACGAGGCCAAGGGACTGACGGAGGATGTACTGGACTCCGCGGGCTACCGGGTGTCGGTGCCGATCTATGGCAGCGCCGAAAGCCTCAATGTCGGTACTGCCGCGACGGTCTGCCTGTACGCCTCCGCGCGCGCCCAGCGCCGATAGGCACCACTTCAGGCAGCGTTCCTGCCAATCACACCGAGGCGGGCGCCGGCACAGGCTCAGTGGCGGCCGTTCTGCGGTCCATCCGTCCGCTCAACAACGCCACTCCCAGACCGAACGCCGCGAGCACGGCACCCACGAGCGCCGGGGCGGTGTAGCCCCACCCAAGGGCGATGACCGTCCCGCCGAGGAAAGCACCGAGGGCATTGGCCGTGTTGAGCGCAGCGTGGTTCATCGACGAGGCAAGCGATGGTGCGTCGGGGGACACATCCATCAACCGCACCTGCAGCGAGGGAATCAGCGACGAACCGATCGCTCCGACGAGGAACACGAAAAGCAGCGCCGTCGGTGCCCACTGGACCGCCAACGCGAAGAGCAGAAGGCAGGCTGAGATGCTGCCCATCACCCAGTAGATGGTTCCGAGCACCGAAATGTCGGCGAGCCGGCCACCCACGATGTTGCCGGCAACCATGCCCAGTCCGTAGAGCGCGACGACGATCGGCAGCACAGCTTCCGATACACCCGCCACCTCGGTCATAGTGGGAGCGATGTAGGTATAGACGGCGAAGAACCCACCGAATCCAACCGTGCCGATGAGTAGAGTCATCCACACCTGCCCGCGCTTCAGGGCGCCGAGCTCGCGGGTGATGCTCGCGCCGTCGCGCACGGTCTGGTGCGGTACATAGCGCGCGATCAGGATCAGTGTGAGGATCCCGATAAGCCCCACGAGGACAAACATGGTCCGCCATCCGAACTGCTGTCCAAGCCAGGTAGCGAAGGGAACTCCCACCACGTTCGCCACGCTGAGGCCCATCATCACCATGGCCACCGCCTGGGCACGCCGCGTCGGTGCGGACAGCGAGGCGGCGATGACGGCGGCGACCCCGAAGAAAGCCCCGTGCGGCAACCCTGAGATGAACCGCGAGAGCAGCAGCCAGCCGTACTCGTCGGCGATGTAGGAGGAAAGGTTCCCTACGGTGAACAGCGCCATCAGGGCCAACGCAACCCGTTTGTGCGGAAGCCTGGCACCGAGGGTTGAGAGCAGGGGGGCGCCGACAACTACGCCCAGGGCATAGGCGGAGATCACGTGTCCGCCGGCGGGGATATCGACGCCGAGGTCAGCCACCATATCGGGCAGGAGGCCCATAATGGCGAACTCGGTGGTTCCGATTCCGAAGCCCCCCATAGCCAGGGCAAGGATAGCCAGCACCAGGTTTCGGGTTGGGCGCTGGGTGGGTGTTGCAGACACAGGACTCGTTTCGATGTCGGGAAGCGCTTGTCGGCGCTTGTTTTCCAGCCGCGCATCGTTGAGCACTGCTTTCCACTTTACGGGTTTGAGACCGTATCGTCGCCAAATCGCTCCCGTTGTGAACATTCCGCGGCGCCGGCATCCGCTCTAAAATTGGACGGGCACGAGGAGCGCGGAGCCATGGATGGAACATCCCCAGAGCCAGTGAAAATTCCCGACTTGTCGTCTCGAGATTCGTCTCGCGGGCGGAACTACGGTGAGTCACTCGGCCCCCCATCATTCGTCCGCAGGGTCACTACCGTCTGCCTGTTGACGGTCAGCCTGATTGTGGGCATGCTCGGAACAACGCTTCCTGCGGCCCAGGCGGCGCCCCTGTTCGGGCATGACATTTCCTGGCCGCAATGCTCCACGGCACAGGGCGGATTCGGGCTGCCGCTTCCGCCGCCCGAATCCCAATTCGTGATCATCGGGCTGACCCGCGGACTGGCCTTCACCGAAAATCCGTGTCTGGCCGACCAGGTTGCCTGGGCGCGCAACAACCGCAAACCGGCCCATGGCTACTCCATGGGCACCTACCCTACGGCCGCTCAGCTCAACGCCTACGGCGGACAGGGGCCGTGGTCGTCCGCAACCCACGCAGGCAGGCTCTCCAATGTCGGGTACTCCGAAGCGCGGTTCGCCGTTCAAAGTCTGAACCGTGTCGGGTTCCGGCCGCCAGTGGTGTGGATTGACGTCGAACCACGTCCTGCGCAGCCCTGGCCGGGTGCCACCGCCGCCCAACGGCTGGACAACAGGTACGTCATCGAAGGGCTGATGCGCGGGCTGCGTGACGCCGGGTTCTCTTATGGGTTCTACTCCTATACAGCCGGTTGGCAGGAAATTGTCGGCCCTTGGCGGTTGCGGGGTGTGCCGGTCTGGGCCACCGCCGGACGGCTGGACTATCCGACGGAAGCGCTTGACCGTTGCTTCCAGCCGAGTTTTTCCGCTGGCCGCGTCTACATTTCACAGTGGTACGACGACGTGCGTGACTACAACCGCACCTGCGAACCGTACAACTTCACCCCGCTGCGCATACCGGCCTCGACACTGACCGGCTCTACCGCCGAGTTCAACGGGGACTGGCGCAATGACATCCTGGCACGCGTCGGTGCAACCGGTGACCTGAGGCTGTACGCAGGAAACGGCGTCGGCGGACTGAACCCGGGGACGCGTATCGGCAACGGCTGGGGCATCTTCAACGCCCTGGAGACGCCCGGTGACTTCAACGGCGACGGCCCCTCCGACGTCATTGCCCGTGAAGCAGCCACCGGAGTTCTGTGGCTCTACCGAGGAAACGGTACCGGCGGCTGGTTGCCCCGCATCCGCGTAGGACATGGCTGGAACGGATTCAGCAGCATTGTCGCCCCTGGTGACTTCAACGGTGACCAGCGGATGGACGTGCTGGCACGGGAGCGGGCAACTGGCGCACTGTGGCTGTACCCGGGGAACGGCTCTGGTGGGTGGCTGCCGCGCGTCCGCGTGGGCAGTAGCTGGAACTCCATGACCGCAATCGTGGGCCCTGGGGATTTCAACGGCGACAGGACAAGCGACATCCTCGCGCGGGACGGCGCAGGCCTCCTGTGGCTGTATCCGGGGAACGGCTCTGGTGGGTGGCTGCCGCGCGTCCGCGTCGGGCACGGCTGGAACTCGATGACCGCGATCGTCGGCGCAGGCGATCTCAACGGCGACCGCATCGCCGACATCGCCGCCCGGGACGCAAGCGGAGCCCTCTGGCTGTACCCCGGCAACGGGCGGTCCGGCTGGCTTCCGCGCAGTCCTCTGGGTTCGGGCTGGAACGGCATCAACGCGATCTTCTGACCCTTGCTGTAGTTGCGAAAGAGCGCCCTAAACTGGCTGGATGACCGAACTCCAGCGCAAACAGATTGTCGGCGCCGCCATTGTGGACTCTCTCACTGCACCATCGAGGCTGCTTGCAGCGCGCCGGACCGCTCCTGAACAGTTCGCGGGGCAGTGGGAATTTCCCGGCGGTAAGGTCGAGCCGGACGAGGATGACGTCGAGGCGCTCAAGCGCGAAGTGCGTGAGGAATTGGGTGTGGAAGTTCAGGTCGGTGCTGAACTCGAAGGTCCGGAAGCTGACGGCTGGCCTCTCAACGATTCGGCAGCGATGCGCGTCTGGCTCGCGGTCATCACCGCCGGCGTGCCGGCCGCGCTCCAAGATCATGACGAACTTCGCTGGGTGAGCCTGCAGGACACCGGCGAACTCAAAGATCTTCCCTGGATACCTGCCGACCGCCCGATCGTCGATGCACTGCTGGACACCGTAATCCCGGTTGCTGACCTGACCTAGACCCTGTTAGCAGAGGACCCGGTTAGAAAAGCGTCGGTTCGGCGGTCACCTCCTTCGCTATTAACGAGCCCGACGACGGCGCCTGGCCTCCCGCTTCCTCACGGAAGAAGCGTGCACCGGCGGACAACCCGTGACGACGGCGGTGCGTCTCAATGCGCTTTGAAAGCCACGTGCGGTACTCGCCTGAGGCGTAGGTGCCGCCGCGATACAGGCGCCGGTACCGTCCAACGAGTCCAGGGTGTGTCTTGGCCAGCCATTCCATGTACCACTCGCGTGCTCCCGGGCGCAGGTGCAGCGCTCCGGCCGACACACCGGTAGCTCCGGCAGCGGCCAGAGCACCGAACAGTGCGTCCAGTGCTTCGTCGCTGTCCGTCAGCCAGGGCAGGATGGGCATCGCCATGACTCCGCAGGGCAATCCGGCGTCCCTCAGCCGGGTGATGAGGTCCAGGCGTGCACGCGGGGTTGGTGTTCCCGGTTCCACGGCGTGCGCAAGTTCGGGGTCAAGCACGGCTAGGGAGATACCCATGCCGAGATGGACCTGCGTGCCGGCCTGCTTCAACAGCGGGATGTCGCGGCTGAGCAGGGTTCCCTTGGTGAGGATGGAGAAGGGCGTCCCGCTGTCGGCCAGGGCACGGATGATGTCCGGCATCAGCCGGTACCGGCCTTCGGCCCGCTGGTAGGGGTCCGTGTTGGTGCCCATTGCCACGTGTTCCCTGTTCCAGGAAGCCTTGGCCACCTCACGCCCAAGTACCTCACCGATGTTGGTTTTGACTACTACCTGTGAATCGAAATCAAGTCCGGTGTCCAGGTTGAGGTAGCTGTGGGTCTTCCGGGCGAAGCAGTAGACGCAGGCGTGGGAACAACCCCGATAGGGGTTGACCGTCCAGGAAAAAGGCATCCCGGAGTTTGCCGGGACGCGGTTGAGGGCCGATTTGGCAAGCACCTCGTGGAACGTGATGCCGGCGAACTCCGGAGTCCGTACGGACCGCACCAGCCCGGCAAGAGGTAACAGCGGCTCCGGCACACCCAGGGTGACCGCCGTCGTCTTCTTTTGCGCATCCCATCGCATGCTTTTATTAGAACATACGTTCGCATCCTCCGAGCTCAGGGCACGGCGCTAATCTTGGTGGATGATCCTGCTTACTGGTTTCGAGCCGTTCGGTGGTGAGACCGTCAACCCGTCCTGGGAGGCAGCGCAGCTGGCTGCTGCCACTCTTCTGGCCGAGGGCAAGCCGGCCGCAGCCGTCAGGTTGCCGTGTGTCTTCGGCACGAGTATTGACGTTCTGATGGGCGCGGTTCGTACCCACCAGCCGGAGCTTGTGCTCTGCGTAGGGCAGGCCGGAGGGCGGTCCGTGGTCTCGCTGGAGCGCGTCGCCATCAACGTGGACGACGCCCGCATCCCCGACAACGCAGGGAACCAGCCTGTGGACGATCCGATCCGGGTCGACGGTCCGGCAGCCTATTTCAGCAGCCTTCCGCTCAAGCGCACCCTGCGCGCGCTTACGCAGGCCGGACTGCCGGCCGCCGTATCGCAAACCGCCGGTACGTACGTCTGCAATCACGTCTTCTACGGGCTGATGGACCTGCTGGCCCGGGACGGGTCGAGCACGCGGGGCGGCTTCATCCATGTCCCGTTCTCCACGGAGCAGGCCGAAGTGCATGGCGCGCCTGGGCTCTCGATTCAGGACATGGCCGCGGCACTGGTTCTCATCGCCAGCGCCAGCGCCGAAACCGGGGCTGACGACCGGATCCCGGCGGGTGCCGAGCACTAGCGGCGTCGTCGGAACGCGGTGCCCTGAATCCTTCTGGAGCGCCGGCGTCGCAGCGCACGGCGGAGGGCAGGCCGCACGGGTCGTTCGATGTAGTCTCCCTCGCGCAACCCGGCGGCGCGCTCGAAGGGATTTCGTGACGCGGGATCACCCGTGAGGAGCCACGAGACACCGGCGAAGAAGAAATAGGCCGGGAAGAACGGCAAGCCCAGGCATAACGCGTACTGGGTACTGTGGCGTGCCTCGTGCTCCACGAGGTGTGGGCGCCGGGCGACCTCCTCCGGACCCGCCCGGAACAGCACCACGTTGCCCACGGTGAAGGCAGATGCTTTCGGCAGCGTGGGGGAGTAGCGGTGGGCGAAGATGAGCCCACGGGGAGCCGGCCGGAGTTCACAGCCGAGGAGCTTCGCCGAGACGACACCGAGCAGCGTTGACCCATTCAGCCAGTTGAGCGTCGAGCGCAGGCGGTCGCGACCGTTCATGGGCGCAAGTCTATAAATTCAGGAGGGTACATTCCCGTCCTGCGACCGGGGCATTCGGGTCACCTGCCTGCGGTCCTCTAGACTGGCAGGGCCGCAGGAATCATGCGACACAGCTGCCGGCACCCATTGCGCTCACGACACCAAGGTAAAGCACACTCATGTCTGAACCCACGAAGCCTGCGGACGTCCAGGAGGTGGACGCGACTGCGTCCAACATCGCCGTCGCCCCTAATCCGCTGGATGCCGAAGCAATCGCGGCCGCCGTTGACCACGCGCTGAACGAGATCGCCGCAGCCGCTGACCTCGACGAGCTCAAAGCCGTGCGGCTCGCCCACACCGGCGAAAAGTCCCCCATGAGCCTGGCCAACCGGCAGATCGGCTCACTCGCGAAGGACCAGAAGGCAGCGGCCGGCAAGATTATCGGCCCCGCCCGCGGACGCATCAACCAGGCGCTCGCAGCCCGCACCACGGAGCTCGAGGCAGAGCGCGATGCCCGCATCCTCGTGGAGGAGGCCGTCGACGTCACGGCAGCTCCGCGCCGTCGTCGTGCCGGTGCACGGCACCCGCTGTCGATCCTGCAGGAGCGGGTCAGCGACATCTTCATCGGCATGGGCTGGGAAATCGCGGAAGGTCCCGAGGTTGAATCCGAGTGGTTCAACTTCGACGCCCTCAACTTCAAGCCCGACCACCCTGCACGCGAAATGCAGGACACCTTCTTCGTGGAACCGCCCGAGGCGCACCTCGTCATGCGCACCCACACCTCCCCGGTGCAGGTGCGGGCCATGCTGGAGCGTGAGGTTCCCATGTACGTGCTGTGCCCCGGGAAGGTCTTCCGCACCGACGAGCTGGATGCCACCCACACTCCCGTGTTCCACCAGTTCGAGGGCCTCGCCATCGACAAGGGCCTGAGCATGGCTGACCTGCGCGGAACGCTCGAACACTTCGCCCGGCTCATGTTCGGTGACGACGCCGGCATCCGCCTGCGCCCCAACTACTTCCCCTTCACCGAGCCCTCCGCAGAACTGGATATCTGGCATCCCGGAGCCAAGGGCGGCCCCCAGTGGATCGAGTGGGGCGGCTGCGGCATGGTGCACCCCAATGTGCTCAGGGCAGCCGGCATTGATCCCGAGGTTTACTCGGGGTTCGCCTTCGGCATGGGTATTGAGCGCACCCTGATGTTCCGCAACGAGGTTTCTGATATGCGGGACATGATCGAGGGCGACGTACGTTTCAGCGAGCACTTCGGGATGGAGATCTAACCGTGCGAATTCCACTGTCCTGGTTGCGCGAGTACGCACAGGTTCCGGCGGAGGCCACCGCCGAAGATGTCATGGCCGAACTCGTGAAGGTCGGCCTTGAGGAAGAAGCCGTCCACCGTCCCACCGACACGCTCTCCGGACCGATCGTCGTGGGTCAGGTACTCTCGGTCGTCAAGGAACCGCAGAGCAACGGCAAGACCATCAACTGGTGCCAGGTCCGGGTGGTTCCGGAAGGTACCGAGCAGACCCTGACTGCGGATGGCATAGACCCTTCCGGAGTCCAGGGAATCGTCTGCGGCGCACACAACTTCGTCGAGGGCGACAAGGTGGTGGTTACCCTTCCCGGCGCCGTGCTTCCGGGTGATTTCCGCATTGCGGCGAGGAAGACCTACGGTCACGTCTCCGCCGGAATGATCGCCTCGGTCCGCGAACTGGGCATCGGCGAGGACCACGACGGCATCCTCGTGCTGTCCACAATCGGCCTGGACCCGGAGGTCGGTTCCGATGCCATGGAGCTATTGGGACTGTATGACCAGGCCGCCGAAATCAACGTGACGCCGGACCGCAGCTACTGCTTCTCGATCCGCGGGATCGCGCGGGAGTACGCCCACGCCACAGGTTCCGCTTTCACCGACCCGGCGGCCGCAGTCGTCGTCGATTCCGCGGCCGGCGCGGGCTACCCGGTGCGGCTTGAGGACCAGGCACCCATCTATGGAAACGCCGGCTGCGACCGTTTCGTGGCGCGCGTTGTCCGCGGCGTGGACGCCGCCCGTCCTACCCCGCAGTGGATGGTCGCCCGGCTGCGGTTGGCCGGAATCCGCTCCATCTCCCTGCCGGTCGATATCTCCAACTACGTGATGCTTGAGCTCGGCCAGCCCACGCACTGCTATGACGTCGCGAAGCTGACCGGCGACATCGTGGTGCGGCGGGCCAATGCCGGTGAAACCATCGTCACCCTCGATGACCGCAAGCGCGAGCTGCACGCCGAAGACCTGCTGATCTCAGATGGATCCGGCGCAATCGGTATTGCCGGCGTCATGGGCGGCGCGGAAACCGAGGTTTCCGACACCACCACCGACGTCCTCGTCGAGTCTGCACACTTCGACGAGGTGTCGATCGGACGCGCCCGCCGCCGCCACAAGCTGCCCTCCGAGGCGTCCAAGCGGTTCGAGCGCGGCGTCGACTGGGACGTTGCCGATGTCGCCGCGCAGCGCGTCGTGGACCTGCTCGTCAAGCTGGCCGGCGGTACCGCGGACACGGCGATCACCGACGTCGGGACCGCGCCCGAGCCCGTCCTGATTGACCTGCCCACCGGCTACGCATCCGAGCGGATCGGCATCGATTTCGCGCCGGAACAGGTGGTAGGCGCGCTTACGGACCTGGGCGCGGATGTGAGCGAGTACGACGGCGGCTGGCGCGTCACAGCCCCGAGCTGGCGCCACGACCTGACCATCAAGGATGACCTCGCTGAGGAGATCGCGCGACTGGTTGGCTACGACCAGATCCCGTCGCGTCTGCCGGTGGCCCCTCCCGGCCGCGGCCTCACGCGCTCCCAGCAACAGCGGCGACGGGTTATGGCCACGCTCGCGGGCTCCGGACTCACCGAGGTGCTGTCCTACCCCTTCGTTTCCCAGGAATCCAACGATACGTTCGGCGCTGCTGAGGGCACCGGTGCCGCCGTGAAGCTGGCCAACCCGCTCAGCGCCGAATACGGCTACCTGCGGCGTTCAATCCTCCCCGGCCTGATCGAAGTCGCGAAGCGGAACTCGTCGCGCGGTTTCCGCGACCTTGCGCTCTTCGAGGCGGGGCTGGTCTTCCTTCCGCAGGAAGGCCTCGGAACCTCAAGCATTCCGCCGCTCGGTGCACTGCCGGACGAGAAGACGCTCGAGGCCCTGTACGACGGACTGCCCCTGCAGCCCCTGACCATCGCCGCGGTGTTTCTGGGCAAGGATTCACCG
Organism: Arthrobacter sp. TJ-270; assembly: GCF_058269075.1. NCBI lineage: Bacteria > Bacillati > Actinomycetota > Actinomycetes > Micrococcales > Micrococcaceae > Arthrobacter > Arthrobacter sp. TJ-270. The sequence continues at coordinate 517,461 of NZ_JBZCNB010000002.1, forward strand.
GCTGCGGCCGGCCACACGCCCCGGCCGTGGGACTGGGCGGACGCGCTGGACACCGTCCGGCTGATGGCGGACGTCGTCGGTGTTGATCTCGTGGTCGAGCGGGGTGAGCATCAGGCGTTCCACCCCGGCCGCACCGCACGCGTCAGTCTGCGCAGCGGTGAGATGCTCGGGTACGCGGGCGAACTGCACCCGAAGCTTCTCGCTGCCCAGGACCTGCCGCCGCGCACCGTCGCGTTGGAGATCAATGCGGACCTGCTGTTCGACGCCGCCCCTGACGTGATCGTCGCACGGCCTCTGTCCACCTTCCCGGCCACAACCCAGGACGTTGCCCTCGTGGTCGACGCCGGACTGCCGGCGGATGCCGTTCTCGCCACGCTGCGCGAAGGGGCGGGTGAGCTTCTTGAGGAGGTGCACCTGTTCGACGTCTATTCCGGGCAGGGGATCGGGGAGGGCAAGAAGTCCCTCGCCTTCGGCCTGCGCTTCCGTGCCACCGACCGCACCCTGACGGCCGACGAGGCCAGCGCCGCCCGCGACCAGGCGGTCCACCTGGCGGCCGAGCGCCACGGAGCCGTCCAGCGTTAGTTCCACCGTTGAGTTGGCAGGACACGCCCCGAATGGATCTCCAAACGGGGCGTGTCCTGCCACTTCAACGTCTACGGGACGAGGAGGATCTTGCCGGTCGTCCTGCGCCCCTGCAGGTCCTCGTGTGCCTGGGCCGCCTCGGTGAGCGGGTAGCGGCTGCCGATCCGCACGCTGAGCGATCCGTCAGCAACCGCGCCGAAGACATCGCCTGAACGCCAGCGGCGCTCCTCGGCGGACCGCAGGTAGAACGCGAGGCTCGGCCTGGTGACGTAGAGCGAGCCGGAGCTGTTCAGCCGCTGCAGGTTGAAGTCGGGGACGGGACCAGACGCCGCCCCGAACAGCACCAGCATGCCGCGCACCCTCAGGGATTCCAGCGAACCATCGAAGGTCGCCTTGCCCACTCCGTCATAGACGACATCCACGCCGACACCGTCGGTCAGCTCACGCACGCGCTCCGGGAACCCTTCGTACCGAAGTACGACGTCAGCTCCTGCCTCACGCGCGAGCGTTTCCTTCTCGTCTGTGGAGACGGTGGTGATGACCCTGGCCCCCTTGGCCTTGAGCATCTGGGTCAGCAGGAGTCCTGTTCCGCCCGCTCCGGCATGCGTCAGCACCGTTTCGCCCGCCTGAACGGGATAGGTGGAATTGACCAGGTAGTGGGCCGTCATCCCCTGGAGCGGAAGCGCCGCGGCCGTCTCCAAGTCGACACCGTCAGGCACCGGCAGCGCCTTCTCTGCGTCCACGAGAGTGTATTCGGCGTAGGAACGGGAGCCTTCCGCAAAGGCAACGCGGTCACCCACCGAGAATCCCTGAGCATCCGGCCCCGCTTCGATGACCTCACCGGCGGCTTCCCCACCCGGAACGAAGGGATAGTCAACCGCATAGATGCCGGCGCGCTGGTACGTCTCGATGAAGTTCACTCCAACGGCCGCCACCTTCACCAGTAGCTGGGAACCGGTCGGCGTGGGCTGCTCGACACTAACGGGCTTCAGAACTTCCGGGTCACCGGCGCGCTCGGCTGCGATGGCAGTTGGCATGGTGGGTGTTTCCTCTCGTCGATGTGCTCTTACCTGCAGCCAACAGGACACCACACCTGGTCATTCCTGCGGCGCATTTTCTTTCGCCGGAAAGGGAGTGCATAAGTATGTGTTGTAGTGAATAGTTACTGTACGATGGTGCGCATGAGTATTTCCGTAGCAGTATCCGGAGCAAGCGGCTATGCCGGGGGCGAGGTTCTGCGCCTGCTTTCCACTCATCCGGAGGTGAGGATCGGGGCGATCACGGCACACAGCAGCGCCGGCAACCGGCTGGGTGAGGTGCAGCCGCACCTGCACTCCCTCACGGACCGCATCATCGAGGAAACGAACCCCGAAAACCTCAGCGGACACGACGTCGTTTTCCTGGCTCTGCCGCACGGTGCCAGTGCCGAGGTTGCTGCCCAGCTGCCCCCGGAGGTCCTCGTCATCGACGCCGGCGCCGACCACCGGCTCGAAGACGCCGACGCCTGGCACCGCTTCTACGGTTCCCCGCATGCCGGCACCTGGCCCTACGGACTTCCGGAGCTTCCGGGCGCCCGCGACGAACTGCGGGGCGCCCGCCGGATCGCAGTCCCGGGTTGCTACCCGACCAGCGCCCTCCTTGCGCTCACCCCCGGGTTCACCGCCGGACTGCTGCAGCCTGACGACGTCGTAATCGTGTCCGCCTCCGGTGCCTCCGGCGCCGGCAAGGCGATGAAGCCGCACCTACTCGGCTCGGAGATGATGGGCGGGATGAGCCCGTACGGAGTCGGCGGCAGCCACCGGCACACCCCGGAGGTCGAGCAGGGGCTGGGCTGGGCTGCCGGCACGCCCGTCACCGTTTCCTTCACGCCCACCCTTGCCCCCATGTCGCGCGGCATCCTGACCACGGCAACGGCGCGCGTGGTTCCCGGTACAAGCGCGGCGCAGCTCCGCGAGGCATGGGAAGCCGCCTACGACGACGAACCCTTCGTCACGCTGCTGCCTCCTGGTCAGTGGCCCGCGACGAAATCGGTCCTCGGCTCCAACGTCGCGCAGCTCCAGCTGGCCTTCGACGAGCACGCGGGCCGGGTAATCATCAGCTGCGCCATCGACAACCTCACCAAGGGGACTGCCGGCGGCGCAGTGCAGTCCATGAATATCGCCCTCGGTCTGCCTGAGACCACGGGCCTGACCGGATCAGGAGTTGCTCCGTGAGTGTTACCGAACCGCAGGGATTTCGCGCCGCAGGCGTCGCAGCAGGACTGAAGTCGACCGGCGCACGGGATGTCGCCGTCGTCGTCAATGATGGTCCGCACCACCACGCGGCAGCAGTCTTCACCTCCAACCGGGTGGCAGCTGCGCCGATCCACTGGTCACGCCAGGTGGTTTCCGACGGGCGTGTGGACGCCGTCGTCCTCAACTCGGGCGGAGCGAATGCCTGCACCGGCCCGGAGGGCTTCCAGAACACACACCGTACCGCTGAATTCGCGGCGGAGGCACTCGGTGTCTCTGCCACTGATGTCTTCGTTTGTTCCACGGGCCTCATCGGTGAACAACTGCCCATGGACAAGCTTCTCCCCGGGGTCAGTGAGGCAGTGGGCCATCTCTCCGAGGGCGGCGGCCGCGCTGCAGCCGAGGCGATCATGACCACCGACTCGGTGTCCAAGACAGCTACGTACCCGGCCACACCTGATGATCCGAGCGAGGGCTACTCCATCGGCGGTATGGCCAAGGGAGCCGGCATGCTGGCACCGGGTCTGGCAACCATGCTGGTGGTCCTGACCACTGACGCCGTGCTGGACTCGGCGGTCCTCGACACGGCGCTACGCGCCGCAACCCGCGTCACCTTCGACCGCGCCGATTCGGACGGCTGCATGTCCACCAATGACACCGTGGTGCTGCTGTCCTCGGGCGCTAGCGGGGTCCGGCCGGATCCGGCGCAGTTCGCCGAAGCCCTGACGGAGGTCTGCTTCTCGCTTGCCCACCAGCTCATCGAGGATGCCGAAGGCGCAAGCCATACCATCGCGATCCGGACCATCAACGCGGCCACCGAGGAAGACGCCGAGACAGTCGGCCGCTCCGTTGCCCGCTCCAACCTGTTCAAGGCGGCCATCTTCGGCAAGGATCCGAACTGGGGCAGGGTACTGGCAGCGGTCGGAACCACTGATGCGGCCTTCGAACCCGACCGCCTGGACGTAGCCATGAACGGCGTACAGATTTGCCGGGACGGCGGAATCGGCGAACCGCGGGAACTGGTCGACCTCAGCCCACGCCTCGTGACCGTCGAAATCAACCTCAACGCAGGTTCCGAGACGGCAACAATCTGGACGAACGACCTCACGCACGAATACGTACACGAGAACTCTGCTTACTCGAGCTGACGCCGGGAACACCAACCCCTGGAACGCCCACGCCGAAGACGCCGAGTCGAAGGATCACATGAACACTCTGAACGCTGCACAGGACAAGGCGGCAACCCTGATCGAGGCTCTGCCCTGGATCCAGCGGTTCGCCGGCACCACCATGGTCATCAAGTACGGCGGCAACGCCATGGTCAACGATGAACTGCGCCGCGCCTTCGCCGAAGACATCGTCTTCCTCCATCACGCAGGAATTCACCCCGTCGTGGTTCACGGCGGCGGACCGCAGATCAACGGCATGCTGGACCGGCTCGGCATCACCTCCGAGTTCAAGGGCGGGCTGCGCGTCACTACGCCGGAAGCCATGGATGTTGTCCGCATGGTGCTCACGGGGCAGGTAGGCAGGGAACTGGTCGGACTGATCAACTCGCACGGTCCGTACGCCGTTGGCCTGTCCGGTGAGGACGGCGGGCTCCTCCGGGCCATCCGGACGGGCACCGTGGTCGACGGCGAGGAAGTCGACCTCGGCCTCGTCGGTGAAGTGGTCGGAGTAAACCCCGCTGCAATCCTCGACATCCTTGAAGCCGGACGCATTCCCGTGATCTCCACGGTCGCCCCGGAGATCGACGGCGCGGGCAGCGGAACGGGGCAGGTCCTCAACGTCAACGCCGACACCGCCGCAGCAGCGCTCGCGGAAGCCCTCGCTGCATCGAAGCTTGTCATCCTCACCGATGTCGAAGGTCTCTACTCCAACTGGCCCGACCGTACGAGCCTCATCTCCTCCCTTACGGCTGCTCAACTGCGGGACCTCCTGCCCAGCCTCGAATCGGGAATGATCCCCAAGATGGCCGCATGCCTCAAGGCGGTCGACGGGGGAGTGGAGCGCGCACATATCGTCGACGGACGGCTGGCCCACTCGATGCTGCTCGAAATCTTCACCGCAGCCGGGATAGGCACCGAGGTAGTGCCGGACGAGGACCTGATCGCGTGAGCACCAGCGAATCCTCAATCGAAAGCGCAGCCGCGTCAGCACTTGTCGATCCGGCGAAGGGCAACGAGTGGCTGCAGCGTTATTCGAACGCCGTTCTCGGGGTGTTCGGCACCCCACAGCGCGTGCTGGTCCGCGGGGCCGGCTGCCTGGTCTGGGACGCCGACGGCAAACAGTACCTCGACCTGCTCGGCGGAATCGCCGTGAACGCCCTGGGCCACGCCCACCCGTTCGTCACCTCCGTGATCTCCTCGCAGCTGGCCACCTTGGGCCATGTGTCGAACTTCTTCACCAGCCCCACGCAGGTCGCGCTCGCGGAAAAACTGCTGTCCCTGTCCGGCGCTCAGGCGGGATCCAAGGTGTTCTTCGCGAACTCCGGTACGGAGGCCGTCGAGGCGGCGTTCAAGCTGGCGCGCCGCAACAGCACGCCTCCCCAGGATGGAAAACCCCGGACCCGCATCCTTGCGCTCGAGGGCGCATTCCACGGCCGGACCATGGGCGCCCTCGCGCTGACGGCCAAACAGGCGTACCGCGAGCCGTTCGAACCGCTTCCCGGCGGCGTCGAGCACCTGCCGTTTGATGACCTGGAGGCGCTGGAGGCGGCGCTCGATGAGTCCGTTGCCGCCGTCGTGCTTGAGCCGATCCAGGGCGAGGCAGGCGTCCGTCCGTTGAGCATCAGCTACCTTCAGAAGGCGCGCGAGCTCACCAGCAAGGCCGGCGCGCTGTTGATCCTGGACGAGGTGCAGACCGGAGTGGGTCGCACAGGGCGCTGGTTCGCCCATCAGGCCAGCGGAATCACGCCCGACGCCATGACCCTCGCCAAGGGCCTGGGCGGCGGTTTCCCGATCGGTGCGCTGGTGACTTTCGGACCTGAGGTTTCGGCGCTGCTCACACCGGGGCAGCACGGAACCACCTTCGGCGGCAATCCGGTCGCTACGGCCGCTGCGCTTGCCACCGTGCATGCGCTGGAGGCAGGTGCAGTGCTGCGGAACGCCGACGACGTCGGCAGCTTCCTCCGCAGTAACCTCGCCGGTGTGCACGGGGTGACGGAGGTTCGCGGCGAGGGTCTGCTGATCGGTTTCGACCTCGACGGCGACTACGCGGCCGGGGCTGTGACGGTGGCGCTCACCCACGGGTTCATCATCAATGCGCCCACGCCGCACACGCTGCGGCTCGCCCCACCGCTGATCCTGACCCGCGCAGAAGCCCAGAGCTTCCTCGATGCGTTGCCGGGAATCCTCGACACCGCGCGCGGCACCGGCGCACAAGACGGCGCACAAGACACTGCAGCACAGAGTACGGAGACTCCCGCATGACCCGCCATTTCCTTGTTGACACCGACCTCAGCCAGGCCGAGCAGAACGAGGTCCTCGATCTCGCACTTGAGCTGAAGAAGGCGCCGTACTCAAACTCCACCTATGCAGCTGAAGCCACCGGACGCAAGACCGTCGCGGTGATCTTCGACAAGACCTCCACACGGACCCGCGTGTCCTTCGCCACCGGCATCGCCGACCTCGGGGGTGTGCCGCTCATTATCGGTGCCGGCGAGTCGCAGCTTGGGCACAAGGAATCAATCACGGACACGGCCAAGGTTCTTGAGCGGATGGTCTCCACCATCGTCTGGCGAACGTACGCGCAGGCAGGGCTTGAGGAGATGGCTGCTGCCTCGTCCGTACCCGTGATCAACGCGCTCTCCGATGACTACCATCCGTGCCAGCTGCTCGCCGATCTGCTCACAATCCGCGAGCACAGGGGACAGTTGGCGGGCCTCTCACTGTCCTACTTCGGTGATGCCGCCAACAACATGGCGAACTCGTACCTGCTCGCCGGCGTGACCGCCGGTATGCACGTGCGCATCGCCGGTCCGGAAGGTTATCTTCCCGAGCAGCGCATCGTTGATGCCGCCAAGGAACGCGCCGCGCAAACCGGCGGTTCAGTCCTTATCACCACCGATGCCGCAGAGGCAGCTGCCGGTGCCGACGTCGTCGCCACTGACACCTGGGTGTCCATGGGCCAGGAAGTCGACGACGGCGCCAAGGCCGCGCGGTTCGAGCTGTTCCGTCCGTACGCAGTGAACGAGGCGCTGCTCGCGCAGGCGGCGGCGGGCGCTGTCGTACTCCACTGTCTGCCCGCTTACCGCGGGTATGAGATTTCCGCCGGCGTTCTTGACGGGCCGCAGTCTCTCGTCTGGGACGAGGCGGAGAACCGCCTGCACGCGCAGAAAGCGCTCATGGTGTGGCTCATGGAGCGCTCGTGACCTCCCAGCCTTCCGCCGGTCACCCCACTGGGCAGCCTACTGGTCAGCCGACAACGAAAACGGCCCGCCAGGCCCGGATCACGGCTCTGCTGACCGCGCAATCGGTGCGGTCCCAGTCCGAACTGGCGGACCTGCTTGCTGACGGCGGCCTCCAGGTTACCCAGGCCACGTTGTCCCGGGACCTCGTGGAGCTCGGCGCCGTGCGTGTCCGCGGCAAGGACGGCGCGCTCGTCTACGCCGTACCCGGGGAAGGCGGCGGCCGTGCTCCGCAAAGCGGCGTCACCCAGGAGATACTCGACAGCAGGTTGTCCCGGCTGTGCGGTGAACTCCTTGTGACGGCGGAAGCCTCCGGGAACCTGGTGGTCCTGCGAACCCCGCCGGGGGCCGCAAACTTCCTGGCTCTGGCCATCGACCATTCGGTCATGCCGTCCGTACTCGGTACGATCGCCGGAGACGACACCATCCTGCTGGTCACACGCGATCCCGCCGGCGGTGCGGACGTTGCCGCCCGGTTTCTACAGTTTGCGCACGAAGCCGCGTCCTGAGCCGAACCAATCTTCGAACCACCGAACATTCCACAAAAACAAGAGGAGCTATTGAAGTGACTGAACGCATTGTCCTTGCCTACTCAGGCGGACTGGATACGTCGGTGGCCATCGGCTGGATCGCCGAAGCAACCGGAGCTGAAGTGGTGGCTGTAGCCGTCGACGTCGGACAGGGCGGCGAATCGCTCGAAACCATCCGCCAGCGCGCGCTGGGCTGCGGCGCCGTCGAAGCCTACGTCGCTGACGCACGCGATGAGTTCGCCAACGAATACTGCATGCCCACCCTGCGGGCCAACGCACTGTACATGGACGCGTACCCCCTGGTCTCGGCCATCTCCCGGCCGGTCATCGTCAAGCACCTCGTCGCCGCAGCCCGCGAATTCGGCGCGTCAACCGTTTCGCACGGCTGCACCGGCAAGGGCAACGACCAGGTGCGCTTCGAGGTCGGGATACAGACCCTGGGCCCGGACCTGAAGTGCATCGCTCCCGTCCGCGACCTCGCCCTCACCCGTGACAAGGCCATTGCCTTCGCCGAGGAGAAGGGCCTGCCCATCGAGACCACGAAGAAGAACCCGTTCTCGATCGACCAGAACGTCTGGGGACGCGCCGTCGAAACCGGCTTCCTCGAGGACATCTGGAACGGTCCCACCAAGGACGTCTACGACTACACCGATTCCCCCGAGTTCTCACCCGCGGCCGATGAAGTGGTCATCACCTTCAAGGAAGGCATCCCGGTAGCTATCGACGGCCATGCCGTCACGCCGCTGCAGGCCATCGAGGAACTCAACCGCCGGGCCGGTGCCCAGGGCGTGGGCCGGATCGACATCGTCGAGGACCGTCTGGTGGGCATCAAGAGCCGCGAAATCTACGAAGCACCGGGTGCCATGGCGCTCATCACCGCTCACCGCGAGTTGGAGAACGTCACCGTTGAGCGTGAGCAGGCGCGGTTCAAGAAGACGGTTGACCAGCGCTGGACCGAGCTTGTCTATGACGGCCAGTGGTTCTCGCCGCTGAAGCGTTCGCTCGAAACGTTCATCGATGACACCCAGCGCTACGTTTCCGGCGATGTCCGGATGGAACTGCACGGCGGGCGCGCCACCGTCACCGGCCGCCGGTCCGATGTTGGTCTCTACGACTTCAACCTGGCCACCTATGACACGGGCGATACCTTCGACCAGTCCATGGCACGCGGCTTCATTGAGATTTTTGGCCTGTCCTCCAAGGTGGCCTCGGGCCGCGACCAGCGCGCAGGAAAATAAGCGGTGTCGGAGGCACACGATACTGCCGTACAGGGCACGAACGCTCACGGCACCAACGAAGGCTCACTGTGGGGCGGCCGGTTTTCCGGCGGCCCCGCGGATGCCCTCGCAGCGCTGAGCAAGTCCACGCACTTCGACTGGCGCCTTGCCCGTCACGACATCGCCGGGTCACGGGCGCACGCCCGTGTCCTGCACCGTGCCGGCCTGCTCGACGACGGCGAGCTGACAGGCATGCTGGCCGCTCTGGACGCGCTCGACGACGATGTCCGCACCGGCGCGTACGTTCCCTCGGAGTCCGATGAAGACGTGCACGGTTCACTCGAGCGCGGCCTGATCGAGCGGGCGGGACCTGCACTCGGCGGAAAGCTCCGAGCCGGCCGCTCACGGAATGATCAGGTGGCCACGCTCGGGCGGATGTACCTGCGCGAGCACGCACGGATCATCGGCGCCGGCGTCCTTGCCACCATCGACGCGCTGGTGGGGCAGGCGAAGGAGCACCTCGAGGTGCCGATGCCCGGCCGGACGCACCTGCAGCACGCGCAACCGGTGCTGCTGAGCCATCACCTGCTTGCCCACGCCTGGGCGCTGCTGCGCGACGTGCAGCGGCTCCAGGACTGGGACCGCAGAGCGGCTGTGTCGCCCTACGGTTCAGGTGCGCTGGCAGGGTCATCCCTGGGTCTTGATCCTGAAGCGGTCGCTGCCGAGCTGGGCTTCGATTCCGCGACCCACAACTCGATCGACGGAACTGCGGCGCGTGACGTCTACGCGGAATTCGCCTGGGTAGCATCGATGATCGGGGTGGACCTGTCACGCGTCAGCGAGGAGGTCATCATCTGGGCGACGAAGGAATTCTCCTTCGTCACGCTGGATGACTCTTTCTCCACCGGATCCTCGATCATGCCTCAGAAAAAGAATCCCGACGTCGCGGAACTGGCGCGCGGCAAGGCGGGCCGGCTCATCGGAAACCTGACCGGTCTACTGGCCACCCTCAAGGGACTGCCGCTTGCGTACAACCGGGACCTGCAGGAGGACAAGGAGCCGGTGTTCGACGCCGTCGACACCCTTGAGGTGCTCCTCCCGGCCGTCTCGGGCATGATCGCGACGCTGACGTTCAACACGGAACGCATGGCTTCCCTCGCGCCGCTCGGGTTTGCCCTGGCCACGGATGTGGCGGAGTGGCTGGTTCGCCAGGGTGTGCCGTTCCGTGAGGCGCACGAGCTCTCCGGTGCGGCGGTCAAGCTCGCCGAGAGCCGCGGTGTCGAGCTCTGGGATCTGACCGACGAGGATTACGCAGGCATCTCCCCACACCTCACTTCGGGTGTTCGTGAAGTGCTCACGGTCGAAGGTTCACTGAACAGCCGCGATTCACAGGGTGGAACCGCGCCGGCCGCGGTGCGCCGTCAGCTCGTAGCCCTCTCGGCGCAGGTGGATGACGTGCGGGCGCTGCTGGTTCCGTCCCAGGGGTAGGAACGGCAGGGGATGCTGCGGGTATCCTCGGGACAAGCCGCCCGTTTGCCAATACGAAGGATGTCCGTGAATATGTCGCAGCCCATAGCACCCGAGTACCTGCCCGAGGACCTGACGCAGCAGCTGCCCGGCCGGTTGGCAGACGCCGGCCGGGAGCTGCTCGCTGCCGCAGCCGGACTCGACGACGCAACGCTCGCGGCGCCGTCGGTCCTTCCCGGCTGGAGCCGGGCCTTCGTCATCGCCCACGTCGAGGGCGTGGCCAGGGCAATGACGCGGCAGCTTGAGTACGCGGCACGCGGAGAAACAATCGAGTTTTACGACGACGGCTTTGACGGCCGGATACGGGACATCGAACGGCGCGCCCAGCGCTCCGCCGACGAGCAGCTGCAGAGCCTCACCGACGCTGTGACTGGCGCAGTTGCGACCTTCGCGGGGGTGAAGGGCAGTGAATGGGACGCCGGCATCGCCTACCGGGACGGCACAGTCCGCGACGGTGGGCTCGCCCTGTGGCGGGAGCTGGTCATTCACGCCTCCGACCTGGATCTTGGACGCACGACGCTGGACTGGGACAGCATCTTCTGCCATTACCTGCTCGGATTCCTCGCTGCCCGCGTCCCGGATGGGCTGGCCCTCAAGCTCCAGCCGCTGGGCGAACAGCCGCGCACCCTCACCAACGGATCTGGAACGCCCGTGCGCACCGTCGTCGTCACCGGCCTGCTGCAGGACATCGCCGCCTGGCTTGCCGGCCGGAAGCCCCTCGGCGGCCTGAACGCAACTGCAGCAGCGGACGGCGTTGACCTGCCCGAGCTTCTGCCCTGGCCGGCGGCGGTTGCGCCACGCGCCTGACAGCCGTCTCACAGGAAGGCCCCCGCCACTGCTGACAAAAGATCTTCTATCCGGCATGGAAGGCCTTATCAGCAGTCCGGCACTGCGCTAAGTTGGTAACCACCCGAGCGCAGGATACCGAAGGCGGAATCAAGCTGGAAGGCGAAGGCAGAAGCCATGACGTCCGATGTTGATCGAACAGCGGCTCAGTCGGTGGTGCCGCTTGGCCGCATAGAACGGCTGAGCGACGGCTACGTGCTCGCCTTCGACCGGCAGTTCGATTACCCCCGGTCATACATCTGGAACCTCCTGACCGACCCGGGCAAGGTACAACTATGGCTCGGTGAACTGAGCAGCGGCTGGGAACTGGGAAAGGAATACTCCCTCGATATGGGTGGGGGAGCCAGCACAGGGACCGTGCTACAACTCAACCCGCCCACCAGCCTCCAGATCACCTGGGATGATGCACTGGGCCCCGAATCCATCCTTGAGTGGCGCGTGCTGGAGAGCAATGGCGGCACGCTCCTGCAGTTGCGCGCCCGTTCGGAGACGGCGGACTTCCTGACCGAGGGCGCTGCCGGCTGGCAGCAGATCCTCGGCGCACTTGAGGACGTGGCAGCGGGCCGGGAACCAGGGCAGGAAGGGGACTGGGCGGCCCTTCGGGACGCCTACGCCGCAGAGTTCGACGTATCCAACACGATGGGCTGGATTGAAACGTACGACGGCGTCACCATGGTCCATTTCGACCGCCGCCTCAATTCCACCCTGCCCCTCGTCAAGGACGCGCTCACTGCGGATCCGGAACAGCAGCCAAGGGTCGAGCAGGCGGAAGTAGACTTCACCGTCGACGGCGGCACTACCCGGCTGGCGGTCCGCCACGTCGTGGAGGACCAGGCCGAGGCTCCCGTCCTGCTGGCACACTGGCACGCTCATTTGGACGCCGTGGCGGTGTCAGTCGATGGCGACCATCCACACATGAGCATGCGCAAGCTGCACGCCCTTGAGGAGTTCTACCGGGCCATGCTCACCGGTTCGGCGGGCTGACCGGCGGCTTTCTCCCGGGCCAGCAGGCTGGTCTTGACCGCAACACCCCATCGGAAACCCCCGAGGGTGCCGTCCGTCCGGATGACACGGTGGCACGGGACGAAAAGGGCTGCGGCGTTGAAGGCGCAGGCTCCGGCCGCGGCGCGGATCGCGGCGGGCCGCCCGGCCAGCCGTGCATATTCCGAGTAGGTCACGGGTTTGCCGGGAGCGACCGTTCGCAGCACCTCCCAGGCGTGGCTGCGGAACGGGCCCGACAGCTGATGCACGGGGACCGCTTCAATGGCGGCGAGATCGCCGTCGTAATAGGCAGAGACGGCATCCGTGATGAGGGCGAGACTCGAGACTGCCCGGACCGGTTCCCCCCTGAGCCTCGGGTGGATCTGGCCGGTCAACTCCGCGACTTCCGCGGTCCAGCCGGAGGCCAGGACCGCGCCATTGCGCTCCACGACCGTGAACGGTCCGTCCGGGGTGGAGACTGTTGTGGTCTGGATGGTCATGATGCCAGGGCCTTTCTCGTGGTGCCCGTCGCTTCACGGGACTGTTGCGGTGTTTCAGAGGCGATGCGCCAAAGGTGCATGGTGGCGTAGGAGCGCCATGGACTGAACTGCTCAAACCACGCAGCCGCGGCCCCTCCGTCGACGGGCCGGCCGAGGAGCCGCGCGTAGCCCGTCCGGACCGCGGCGTCATTGTTGAGGTGGATGTCGGTAGCTCCCAGAATCCGCATCGCTGCGTAGCGGACAGTCCACGGCCCGATCCCCGGCAACGGCAGCAGCTTTTCCGCCAGTTCACCGGGAGTGTCCTCGACTCCGATCGAAAGGCTTCCGTCCGCAAGGGCGGCTGCGGCTCCCAGCAGGCTGGTCCGACGCCGTGCCGGCCCCTTCAGGAGCGGGCCCGCTCCCTCCACGAGCGCGGCGGCAGTGGGAAACAACCGGCTATGGCGTGGACAACCCAGCTTCGACTGTTCGCCCAGGACGCTCAGCGTGTTTAGGACGCCGGTGGCCGCAGCGACGGTGATCTGCTGGCCGACCATCGCGCGGATGAGGATCTCGTGCGGGTCCACCGCGCCGGGCAGCCGGATGCCGGGATACCGCTGCACCCGCGGCCTCAGGGAGGGCTCGGCTGAGAGTACGTCGTCGATGGCTGTGGGATCGGCGTCGAGATCGAACAACCGGCGTATGCGGGACAGCAGTACGGGCAGGTCCTTCAGATGCTCGACTGTTACGGAGACCGCAAGTCCTCCGCGTCCCTGTTCCGCCCTGAACCAGCCCTCGCCGCCGGGCAGGCGGAGAAGGCGGGCGTAGCTGGTCGGGTTTGCCTGCTCGATCCCTGCAATGGCGCGGGCGTGCAGGAAGGAGAAGATGCCGTCGTCGTACGGGGTTCGTGCGGGCAGCGTCAGACTAAGGGAGGTCACATTGGGGGAGGTGGGTGAACCGGCCGCCGTCGAAGCGTGCGAAAGGGCACGGCTCCGGAGCCGCAACTGCGAGGGGGAGAGGTCGTAGACCTCCTGGACCGTTTCGTTGAACTGCCGGATGCTGTTGAACCCGGAGGCGAACGCGACGTCGGAGAGCGGCATATCGGTGGCGGTGAGCAACGTCCGCGCCGTTTGTGCACGGGAGGCGCGTGCCAGGGCCAACGCGCCGGCACCGAGTTCGTGGTGGAGGATGCGCCCGAGTTGCCGCGTTGAGTAGCCGAGCCGGCGCGCCAGCCCGGGAACACCGCTGCGGTCGATCTCGCCGTCGGAAATCAGCCGCATGGCCCGGGCGGCGGTGTCCGAACGCAGGTTCCATGCGGGGGTGCCGGGCACCGCCTCGGGCAGGCATCGCTTGCACGCGCGGTAACCGGCCTCGTGCGCCGCCGCGGAGGTGGGGTAGAACGTGACGTTGGCAGGCTTGGGGGTGCGTGCGGGGCAGGACGGGCGGCAGTAGATCCTCGTCGTTGCGACGGCGGTGACAAACTGCCCGTCGAACCGGGTATCCCGCGATTCGATCGCCCGGTATCGCTGCCAAAAGTCCATGGGTCCATCCTTGCAGGCGGCCCGATGCGCTGCTAGCGGAAATCGGACATGGGCGTGCATGGTGTGATCGGCGGACTTGATACGGTCTTTTGGTGGATCCAGCACTACAACGCGCCCGGCTTGCGCATCCGGCTATCGAGGTCGCGCCGCTTCTGCTGGGAGCGCACCTCACGCACAACGACGGTGCAGAGCCGGTCACGGTCCGCATCACCGAAGTAGAGGCGTACATGGGATCCGAGGATCCCGGATCCCATGCCTTCCGCGGGAAAACCGCCCGCAACGCGACCATGTTCGGCGAGGCGGGTCATCTGTACGTGTACTTCACCTACGGAATGCACTACTGCGCGAACGTGGTCTGCGGGTCACCGGGAAGCGCGACCGGCCTGCTGCTGCGCGCGGGTGAGATCGTCGAGGGCCAGGACACAGCCCGGCGCCGTCGCGGCAATCCCCGCCTCGAGCGGGACCTCGCGCGCGGTCCGGCATGTCTCGCGCAGGCTCTCGGCATAGACCGGGAGCTGGACGGAGCGGACGTGTTTTCCACCCGTCTTCACCTCGTGCTGCCCGACCATCCAGCTGAACCGTTGCGTCTGCAGACCGGCCCGCGTGTCGGAGTGAGCGGGCCCGGCGGGTCCGGGGCCTATCCCTGGCGCTACTGGTTGGCGGGTGAATCCAGTGTGTCGGTGTACCGGCCGGCCGCCAAGCCGCGCGGCGCCCGGTAACCATCTGGCGGTGTCCGTGGCGGACGCTCATGGAAATTCACACTCAGGGGGATAGAATTGACGGTCCGCCTTGGCGAGAGGGAACGCGCAATGCCTGAAATGTCAGTAGCACGGAACGAACTGGAACACGAGCGCGGCTATGTGGCCGGTCTGTACCAGCGCCTTGATGAACTGCGCGCCGAGAAACAGCGCCAGCTGGATCAGGTGCGCCGCACCATATCCTCCGGTTCCCACCAGAACCGGTCCGAGCGCGACGCGTTCGCAACCATGTATGAGGACCGGCTTGCGCAACTGAACGCCGTCGATGACCGGCTTGTTTTCGGACGGCTGGATCTGGATAGCGGCGATGAACGCTACATCGGACGCATCGGCCTTTCCGCCGAGGACCTGCAGCAGCTCATGGTTGACTGGCGGGCACCCGAAGCCGGCACGTTCTACCAGGCGACCGCCTTCGAACGAATGGGTGTTCGCCGCCGGCGGCACCTGATCCTCTCCAAGCGGGACGTCGTGGCCATCGAGGACGACGTCCTGGACGCGTCGATGCTGAGCGACGCCGACTCTCTGCAGGGCGAGGGCGCGCTGCTGGCGGCTCTGAACTCCCGGCGTACCGGGCAGATGTCCGACATCGTGGGCACTATCCAGTCCGAGCAGGACCGCATCATCCGTGCGCCACTACCCGGCGTCGTCGTTGTCCAGGGCGGTCCGGGCACAGGGAAGACCGCCGTCGCCCTGCACCGGGCTGCCTACCTGCTTTACACCCACCGTGAGCGGTTGAAGTCGGCCGGCGTGCTGCTGGTCGGGCCCACGAGCGCCTTCATGAAGTACATCGAGCGTGTGTTGCCCTCGCTGGGTGAAACCGGAGTGGTGATGTCCAGCATCGGCAATCTCATGCCGGGCATCCATGCTCTTCCGGAACCTTCAGAGAAGGTCGCGGAGCTCAAGGGCAGGCTGGACATGGCAGGCGTCATCAAGCAGGCGGTCGCCAACCGGCAGCGCCTACCGGCCGAAAACCGGAAGCTCAACGTTGAGGGCACCACTCTGATCCTGACGCCCCGGCAGGTCCGTCGTGCCCGGGATCGCGCCCGCGCAACCGGAAAGCCGCACAACGAGGCGCGCGCCACCTTCGTGAAGATCATGCTGCGCGAGCTCACCGAGCAGCTGACCGAACAGCTTGAGGAATCGTCGGGTCCCGGAAACACGGCTGACCGCTCCTACCTCACCGAAGATGTCCGGACCTCGCGGGACGTGCGGATAGCGCTCAACCTCGCCTGGATGCCCATGACGCCGGAGAAGCTCCTGCGCGATCTCTTCGCCAAGCCGGCGCAGCTCGAGGCGGCTGCACCACATCTCAGCGATGCTGAGCGGCAGTTGCTGTACCGCACGGAAGACGCGCCATGGACCGAAGCGGATGTCCCGCTGCTCGATGAGGCTGCAGAACTGCTGGGAGAGCTCGACGCGTCAGCCGGACGCAACGCGGCGGAAAAGGAGCAGGAACGACGCCGGGACCTCGCCAACGCTGAGCGCGCGCTTGAGAACGTCAGCGGCACACTCGAAGACGCGGGCGTCGACGGCATGCTCAGTGCCGAGGCACTTGCGGAGCACAACACCGTTGCCGAATCCCGGCTTACGGCTGCGGAGCGCGCGTCCGGCGACCGCACCTGGGCCTATGGGCACGTGGTGGTCGATGAAGCGCAGGAGCTTTCGCCGATGCAGTGGCGGCTGCTCATGCGGAAATGCCCCCTCAAGTCCTTCACAATCGTGGGCGACATCGCCCAGACCAGTTCCATAGCAGGCTCCCACTCCTGGCAGCAGGCGCTCGAGCCGTTCGTCGGGGATCGCTGGCAGCTCGAAGAACTGACCGTGAACTATCGGACGCCGGCCCAGATCGCCGAAGCCGCAGTGCGCATGGCCAACGCGGCCGGTCTGGTGGTGTCTGCCCCGAAGGCGGTCCGGGACGGACGGTGGGACCCGGTGATAGACCGGGTTTCCGAACTTGAACCTGCACTCGTCGCTGCGTTGCCGGAGGAACTGGAGGCCATAGCTGACGGTCTCCTCGCCATCATTGCTCCTGCGCGTGTCGTTGAACAGGTCCGGACCGCTGTAACAAGCGTGTACGGCAATCGGGTCGGTCAGGGCGCAGGCGGGCTGGGTCAGGACATCGTCGTGACTACGCCGCGGGAAGCGAAGGGTCTCGAATTCGACGGTGTGGTGGTGCTCGAACCAGCCGAGATGCTGAAGCAGGAGGCTGTTCGGGTAGGGGACCTGTATGTCGCCATGACCCGCCCGACGCAGCGCCTTCGCCTCATCTCAACGGGTGAAATTCCCGAGGGCATTGAGGGCTGATATTTTGAAGCAGTGCAACAACCTACCGAAGCGGCGCATCCGGCCGTGAACCAGCAGCAGAATGACAGCTCCTTCGAAAACCTCTGGCAGGAGTTGAAGTGGCGTGGACTGATTCACGTTTCAACCGACGAGGCGGAACTGGAGAAGCTCCTCGCGGGTGATCCGATCACGTACTACTGCGGTTTCGATCCCACCGCGCCGAGCCTGCATCTGGGTAACCTGGTCCAACTGCTGACCATGCGCCGGCTGCAGCTCGCCGGCCACAAGCCGATCGGGCTGGTCGGGGGCTCCACCGGACTGGTGGGGGACCCGCGGCCCTCAGCGGAGCGGACCATGAACACCAAGGAAACCGTCGCCGAGTGGGTCGGGTACCTGCAGGGACAGGTTCAGCGGTTTCTGAGCTTTGAGGGCGACAACGCCGCTCGAATGGTCAACAACCTCGATTGGACTGCGCCCATGAGCGCCGTCGATTTCCTGCGTGATATCGGCAAGCACTTCCGCGTCGGCACCATGATCAAGAAGGAAACCGTTGCCAAGCGCCTCAACTCCGAGGAGGGCATCAGCTACGCCGAGTTCAGCTACCAGGTCCTGCAGGGGATGGACTACCTCCACCTGTTCCGTGACCACCAGTGCGTACTGCAGACCGGCGGGTCCGACCAGTGGGGCAACCTGACCAGTGGGACGGAACTCATCCGCAAGGTCGAGGGCAAGAGCGTCCACGCAATCGGTACGCCGCTGATCACCAACTCGGACGGAACCAAGTTCGGCAAGAGCGAGGGCAACGCTGTCTGGCTGGATCCGGCCATGACCACGCCGTACGCGATGTACCAGTTCTGGCTGAATACCTCGGACGCCGACGTCATCGACCGGTTGAAAGTTTTCACCTTCCGTGGCCGCGCCGAGATCGAGCAGCTGGCGGAGTCGGTTGAGAGCCGGCCTCACCTGCGTGAGGCGCAGCGTGCGCTGGCCTTCGACGTGACTTCTCTGGTCCACAGTGTTGAGGCCACCGAGAAAGTGATCGCAGCTTCCGCCGCGCTGTTCGGGCAGGGTGACCTGACCGAGCTGGATGAAAGCACCCTCCGCGCTGCCACAGCTGAACTTCCAACAGCAAAGGTCGACGGCGGCGGCCTCGGAATCATCGATCTCCTGGTCGCCAGCGGACTGGCTCCGAGCAACTCCGCTGCCCGCCGCACGGTGGCTGAAGGCGGCGCCTACGTGAACAACGAGAAGGTCTCCGATCCCGACGCGACCGTCGGTTCGCAGCAGCTTTTGCACGGACGGTTCCTGCTGCTACGTCGCGGCAAGCGGACGCTCGCGACCGTCGAGGTCGGCTAGTTTCGGCTGGTCTCAAGCCAGTCTGAGGACGACTTGCACGAGGCCGGAAGGCCGTGTAATGTTTTCTGAGTCGCCGCCGCTGAGTGGCGACAACCCCCTCCTAAAATTCAAGTGGTTCGGGTGTGCGCTGAGCGCAGCAGCCCAAAGCCAGGTGATTTGTGGTGGGCGGATTTGAATTGTTGAGGTGGAATCGGGCAAAATAAGCCGATTTGACAGAAACAAATCAAATGAAATAGATTTAGAACACCGCAGCACGGAAATGTAAATAAACATTTACAAGAGTATGTGAATTGCTTCTGTTGTTTGAGAACTCAATAGTGTGCCATGTTTGTTGATACCGATTGTTTTTTGATTGGTTGATTTGCTGGTCATTGCTTTTTTGTGGTGGCTGGTTTTTTGGCTGGTTTCGAATTTTGTGCAGCATGGATCCTTCTTTTTCCGGGGGGTTTGTGTTGTGTCTGTATTTTTTTACGGAGAGTTTGATCCTGGCTCAGGATGAACGCTGG